>NZ_LZLS01000045.1 GCF_001673365.1 Mycobacterium asiaticum | reverse complement strand
TCGACATGCTGGGCAACGCCGGCTTTGTCCGCAACGTGGTGGAGAAGGCGCGCGATCACCGCAGTTTCCGGCTGGACGACGAAGACCTGGATGCCGTGCTCAACAGTGATTTCACCGAATTCAGCGAAGACCAGATGCGGCGGTTCCGGGAGTTGACGCGCGAAGATCTCGCCGAAGGCCTCAGCGCCGCGGTGGCGGAGAAAAAGAGCAAGTAGCGCCGGTCCCGCGACGCCGCAACAGCCGACCCGGCACCACAACATAAGGGTTGTGCCTAACATCCTCCCGCTAGCGCTTCGTGCGGCTACGCTGTGTGGGACTCGAGACGGGTGGGCGCGTCCGGCGAATCTCGCTGGACTAATTCCTCCCAGATTGTGTGACCACGGTGGCGCTCCCGTGTGCCCCGACGGCGACGGGAGGTGGTGGCGCACTGATCAATTCGACCGTGCCTGTACGAATTCGATGACCATTTCTTCCCGATCCGGTCACGGCGCTTTCCCGTCGTCGGAATCGGCTGGCGCAACTGAGCACCCCGACACCATCAGCGGCCGAGGCACGTAGCCGGGTCGGACCATCTCCAACGGAGGAGTCCGATAATGTCTTGTGCCACAATCCTTCTCACCTCGAACATCGGTTGAGGTGTTGACGATGGATTTCGGAGCATTACCCCCTGAAGTCAATTCCCTGCGCATGTACTCCGGGCCCGGCTCGGCGCCACTGCTGGCCGCGGTGGCTGCCTGGGATCAACTCGCCGCGGAACTACATTCGACAGCTGCCGCCTACGACACGGTGATATCGGTGCTGACCGGTGACGGCTGGCTGGGCCCCGCCTCAGAGTCGATGCTGACCGCGGTCACCCCCTATTTGACCTGGATGAACATCACTGGTGTCAAAGCCGAGGAGGCTGCTTCGGCCGCGGCCGCGGCCGCGGGAGCCTACGACGCCGCATACGCCATGACCGTGCCCCCCGCTGTGGTGGCGGCTAACCGTGCCCAACTGCAGGTATTGGTCGCTACCAATCTGATTGGGCAGAACACGGCGGCAATCGCGTCAACCGAGGCGGAGTACGGCGAGATGTGGGCGCAGGATGCCGCGGCAATGTACGGCTATGCCACCAGTTCCGCGGCTGCGACGACGCTGACTCCGTTCACCCAGCCGGCGCAAGTCACGGACCCGGCCGGGCAGGCCACTCAAGCGACGGCCGTCACCCAGGCCGCCGGCAACGCCGTCGGGACCCTGACGCAGTCAGAGCTACCCCAGCTGATGTCGTCGCTGCCGTCCACTCTGCAGGGACTTGCATCGCCGGCCGCGACCGCCGAGGCTTTCCCAGGTGCCGACCTGCTCGCCGGCATCCTGAATTTCCTGGACGGCAACGACGGAAATCCCTATGGGATCTTCCTGAATTCCAGCCTGGTAAACGGGTTCGTATCGGCCGGGTACATCAGTCCCGCCATCGTGGCTCCCGCGGTCTTTGCAGGGTTGGCAGACATCAACGCCGTCGCCCTCGGAGCCGAAGAAGGGTCCGCGGTGCCGCCGATGGGATCTGGCTCGGGTAACCCGTCCTGGATCCCCGCGGACTCGCCGCTCAGCCCGACCAACATTCCGCCGCTGATGGACGTGGCCGAGGCGTCCTATTCGACGGGCGGTGTGACAGCTGGGATCAACCAGTCGGTTCTGGTCGGCCGGTTGTCGGTCCCGCAGACCTGGACAGCGGCGACCTCGGTGGTTAACCACGCCGGTGCGGCCACCGCCGGCGGTGGCTGGACCAGCAATGTAGTTGCACCGGAAGCCGCGGCAGGTGTACCCGGCTTTCCCGGAATGCCCGGTGCCGGAATGTACGGGCACAGCTTCGCCAACCCACCGCGTTACGGGTTCCGGCCGACGATCATGGGGCGCCCTCCAGCTGCTGGATAACAGGGGGGAGGCCACTACGGCTGGGCAGAGGAGGTGCTGGTATTGGATTACGGAGCACTCCCACCTGAAGTCAACTCACTGCGGATGTACACCGGGCCGGGCTCGGCGCCGATGTTGGCCGCCATGGCGGCATGGGACGCGACAGCCGCGGAAATGCGTTCGGCTGCAACGGCATACGAGTCGGTCATATCGACTCTGATCGGTGACGGTTGGCTGGGTCCAGCGTCGGCGACCATGGCGGCGGCCGTTGCGCCGTACCTGTCCTGGCTGAGCGGCACAAGTGTGCAGGCCGAGCAGACTGCCGCTCAAGCTGCTGCCGCCGCGGCGGCTTACGAAGCCGCGTACGCGATGACCGTGCCACCGGCGGTGGTCGCAGCGAATCGGGCGCGACTGCTGGCACTGGTGGCCACCAACTTCTTCGGCATCAACACCCCAGCCATCGCCGCTACCGAAGCGGAATACGCCGAAATGTGGGCTCAAGACGCGACCGCCATGTACGTCTATGCCTCCAGCGCCGCCGAGGCCGCGACATTGACTCCATTCGCCGAACCGGCACAGACCACCAACCCATCCGGGCCGGCTGCCCAAGCCGCGGCGGTCAGCCAGGCAACCGCGGCGGGCCTGCAAGAACTCGCGTCCCCGGCGGCGGCATCACCGTTCGACTCCTTCCCTCAAACGGGTCTGCTCGTCGACCTACTCAATTTCCTGGATGGCAACGACGGCAACGCCTTCGGGATCTTTATGGACTCCGACCTGTTCAACGCGATCGTCTCAGCCCAGTTGGTTTCTCCCTGGCTGGTCAGTCCCGGCGTCACGGACGCGATTGCCGACGTGAGTTCGGTGGTCGAAGGGGCGACGCCCGAGGCGGTCGCACCGGCCGCCGCCGACGCCGCCAGCGCCGGCCTCACCGGGGCTCGATCCGCTCTCGGGGCCGTCAGTGGCGGCACGAATCAGGCGACGCTGGTCGGCCGGTTGTCGGTGCCGCCGAGTTGGGCCACGGCCGTCGAGGTGAGCCACGGTGGCGTTGCCATTCCAGGCGCTGGTTCCACGGGGACCGGCGCGGTCCCGGCCGCGGCGGGAGCGCCAGGGGTACCCGGCATGCCGGCCGCCAACGCGTACTCGCGCAGTTGGGGCAACGGACCGCGGTACGGAAATAAGCTCACGATCATGCCGCGCCCCGTAGCGGCCGGATAATTGCAACAGGCATTTCTTCGCTTTTTGCACAAATTACCTACTACAAATTTGACTCTTATCGCTTTGAGTGCCACGATGGCCTCTGCATGCACCTCGCTAGGTGAGGCGTCTGCACGGACACAGGCCACTGACCTCGAACGTCGAAAGACGCCCCGGGTCAGGACAGCTCTTCCCGGCTTAAGGGTTGAGCCCAAGTGGCTTCCGGTATCTCCGGATACGCCGTGTGGTGCCAAAGCTCTGTCGAGAGAGGTGCTGGCCCAGCGGGTTTACCGCTGTTGCCTCATCTCTGCGTGGCGTGCGCCCGGCATCCCCGTGTGCCCTGGCCCTGAGGAGGTGAGAGCGGAGTGAGTCCCGGCGATAGTCCCTATTCGAGATCGAAGACCATTTCGTTTCGATCCGACCCGGGCGTTTACGCAAGCTGAATCGGCTCGTCCGATAACGTCGTCTGCTCTTTGCAGGCGCGTCTAATTGCCGTGCGCGAAATTGCCGCACAAATTGCAATGGCGGCTGCCCGGATTCGGATTGTTCCATCAGTGGGGAGGCCACCGATGAGCGCCGTGCTGGATTTTGCCGCCTTGCCGCCGGAAATCAATTCCGCGCGCATGTACACCGGAAGTGGGGCCGGTCCGATGCTGGTTGCCGCGTCGGCCTGGAAGGGTTTGGCCGCCGAGCTGCGCGCCACGGCGCTGTCGTATGAGGGCGTGCTTTCGGCGCTGACGGGCGAAGAGTGGTTCGGCCCGGCATCGGCGTCGATGGCTGCCGCCGCCTCACCCTACGTGGCGTGGATGAACGTGACCGCGGCGCAGGCTGAGCAGACCTCCGCTCAGGCCGAAGCCGCTGCCGGCGCCTTCGAAGCGGCGTTCGCCGCAACGGTTGCACCGCCGCAGGTCGCGGCCAACCGAGCACAGCTGGCGGCGTTGATCGCCACGAACGTCCTGGGGCAGAACACGCCCGCGATCGCCGCCACCGAGGCGCAGTACCTCGAGATGTGGGCGCAAGACGCGGTCGCCATGTACGGCTACGCGGCATCCTCGTCGGTCGCGACTGAACTGAGCCCGTTTGCGGGGCCTCGGGCAATCACCAGTGCGAGCGGCCTGAGCGCGCAGCAGGGCACGCTGTCAGAACTGATGGCCGCTGTGCCGGGCGCGCTGCAGGGGCTCTCGGGATCGGGCGGGACCGGGTGGCAGGGCTTCATCGAAACCTGGGGACCCAACGCGAACGTGTGGAACACCATCACGTCCACCGGCCTGTTCACCCCGGGTTCCACGATCGGAACGCTATCCAGCCTGTTCGGTGCGTCGGCCATGTCGGATGTGGCGGGGGCCGCTCAAGACGTGGCGCCCGGTGCAATTGCTGCGGCGGGTCCGCTCGGAGCCTCGGGCGGGCTGCGCGGCGCGACGGCCGGGATCGCCGCGGGCATGGTGGGCAATGCGGGCACAGTGGGCAAGCTGTCAGTGCCGCCGGCCTGGACCGCCGCGGCGCCAGCCGACGGCCTGCTGCGTTCCGCGCTGGGCGGTACCCCGATGGTTGCCCCGGAGCCGGCCGCGGCGGGTCCGGCAGGCATGCCGGGGGTCCCGATGGGCAACGTCGGCGGCCAGCCTTTCGGGCGGGCGGTGCCCCAGTACGGCTTCCGTCCGCTCGTCGTCGCACGGCCGCCGGCCGCGGGATGATCGCCTGCGCAACGCAGCGTTTCCGGCCCGGACTGCATTAACGCGCACCATTCTCACATCTCGTTTATTACGGCGCATATAAACAGGTAAACAGCCCGTAATGACATTCAACAGTAATTTGCCGATATTCGATTGCTAGCGTGCTGAGCTGCTTAGATAACTATATCTGTCGATAGCTGCATGCGCGACATCACGGACTCTGGCTGGAAAGCGGGAGTTCTTGTTCACTTCACGATCACATGACAGCAACGCTCTGAAAATGGGTTCGACCGAAAGTGTAGGCGAATACCCGGAAATCATCGGATCTCCGTGGGGGGAAATCAAAGGAGTGGTACGCATGGATTACGGAGCGCTACCGCCGGAGATCAACTCGGGCCGCATGTACGCCGGTCCGGGCGCTGGACCACTGCTGACCGCTGCGCTTGCCTGGGCTGTCTTGGCGGACGAAATGCATTCCACCGCAGTCGCTTACGCATCCACCATCGAGGAGCTGGCCGCTGGAACCTGGCACGGTCCGGCCGCGATCGCGATGTCTGCTGCCGTCGCCCCGTTCGTCTCCTGGATTTCAGCCACCGCCGCCCGCGCAGACCAGACGGCAGCACAGGCGAAACTGGCTGCCGGCGCATACGAAACCGCTTTTGCGGCAACAGTTCCGCCGCCGGCGGTGGCGGCGAATCGCACGCTGCTGATGACGTTGGTTGCCACGAACATTTTCGGCCAGAACACTGCGGCGATAGCCGCGACCGAGGCAGATTATCTGCAGATGTGGGCGCAGGATGCCGCCGCGATGTACGCGTACGCGGGAGCATCGGCCTCGGCCACCGAGCTGACACCATTTTCCGATCCGCCCCAGACCACGGCACCGAATGCGTTGGGGGACTTGGCTACAACCGTCGCGGACGCCTCTTCGGCGGCGGGGGCCACCTCATTGCTGCCGGGGCTCGCACTACCGCAGGTATCGCTGGCACCGGCGCTGGCTACCGACTTGGCTAACTTCAATGCCATCTTCGGCGTTCTCACCGGGCCGTTCTCCCTGCAGGGTTGGACATCGATAGCCGGTGGGCCCTTCCTGTCGTTCGGCCAGTTATATGCGTTCGGACAAAACGGACAAGGCATGCAAGCCTTTCTCGCTCCGGCACAACCGATCACCGGGACACTCGCACCGATAGCGCAATCCGTCGCACCTCAGTTGGGTGGGGCGGGCTCCGTCAGCGCCGCGACGGCGGCAATGGGCCGCGCAGCCGCGATCGGAGGACTGTCCGTGCCGCAGGGCTGGACAACGGCCGCGCCCGAAATCCGAATGGTCGCCCAGACACTGTCAACCAACCTGGCCGCGGCCGCCCCGGCAGCAGAACTGGGGGAATCTGGTGTATTCAGCCAGATGGCCCTGTCCAGCCTGGCTGGACGCACTCTTGGCGCCGCGGTGGGGGGCTCAGGTGGCGGCAGCGCAGTCGCGGTATCAGGAGGCGGTGTCGTCGTCGCCGAGGCCGATCCTGCGGCGGCGATGATCTTCGTGCTCCCGGCTTTAGAGGACGACTGATGAGCAAACACTCTCTCGCGCAGCGTGTTCCGATAGTAGGACGGGGGTAGCGGGGATGTTCTACGCGGCTTTGCCTCCGGAGATCAACTCGGGCCGCATGTATAGCGGGCCAGGAGCGGGTCCATTGCTGAGCGCTGCGACGGCCTGGAACGCGCTGGCTACCGAATTACAGTCCACCGCTGCGTCCTACGGCTCGTTGGTGTCCAGCCTCACCAGCGGACCGTGGATAGGGCCGTCCGCGGTAGGCATGGCGGCAGCGGTGGCGCCGTACGTGACGTGGATGAGCGCCACCGCGGCGCAGGCAGCGCAAGCGGGGATGCAGGCCACGGCCGCAGCCGCGGCGTATGAGACGGCGTTCACCGCCCACGTGCCGCCGACCCAAATCGCCGCCAACCGAAGCCAACTGGCGTTCCTGACCGCTACCAACCTGTTCGGCCAGAACACCGCGGCCATAGCGGCCACCGAAGCGCAGTACGGCGAAATGTGGGCGCAGGACGCGCTGGCAATGGACAACTACGCCGAATCATCGGCCGCCGCAAGCGAAGTGACGCCGTTCACCGATCCGCCCCAGATTGTCAATCCCACTGGGCCGGCAAGTCAGGCGTTGGCGGCGGGCCAATCCGTCGGCGACCCGGTCTCGGATCTGCTTCAAGTACTGGCAAACCTCGGCACCGACTACACCGCGACCGTGACGGCAATGCTGAATGGCTTATTCGGTCCGGCCGGGGCATCCACCTTCACGTCCCTCTACTCGGCGGTCAAGGTGCCACTTGCCTTTACGCTTCAGTTCAACGACATCGGGTTGTTGCTCAACCTCCCCATCTCGCAGGTTCTCAAATTCGGATCCAAAGCCGCTGGGGCACTGGAGTTACCCAAAGATGCACTGGGGGGCGGACTTTCGGCACCGAACTGGGGAAGGGGCTGGTTGACCGGCGCCGTGTCGGCGAACCCGTCGGCGAACTTCGGGCGAGGAATGTTGGTGGGCTCCCTGACAGTTCCGCCCAGTTGGACCGCGAACACACCGGCGATCCGGACGGTGGCCACCGCACTGTCGGGTGCCGGGCCAGAAGCGGTATCCGCAGCCGAACTGGGCGCGGGCAGCCTTTTGAGCTCGATGTCGCTGGCCGGCATGGCAGGAAGCGCTTTCGGCGCTGGTGCTCCGAGCCCGCTGGCTGGCAGCGCCGTCCGCAGCGGGCTTAAACCGGTCAAAGACCTCAAAGACTTGCGATCACCGGAAAAGCTCAAGCGGATGGTCGCTCAGATCTCGGAGCGGCCGGAAACCGTCCAGCACCACACCGTCGACCAGGACGGTCTGGACAGCTTGCTCGAACAGTTGGCGAAAAAGCCTGGCATTCACGCGGTGCATGTGGCCAAAAGTGCGGCCAGGGTCGTCCCTCCAGATGCCCAGCTCGGCTAGCGAAAGGTCTGTTATGAAGCTGCTTCTAGCGCTAATAGCCACGTGCGCCACAGTCGGTCTCGCCGCGCCGTCGCACGCCGATCCGGACGACGGCCCCATTACTGACGGCCCCATTACTGACGACGCAGGCTTTCTGGCTGCCCTGCACGGCGTCGACATCGGATACAGCAACCCGGCAGCGGCCATCGGCTCGGCCCGCGCGGTGTGCACTTGCTTGAACAACGGCGAATCGGGTCTCGAGCTCGTCCACGACGTCAAGACACACAACCCCGCGTTCAATATGGACGCGGCGGCGCAGTTTGCCGTGATCGCGGCGAAGTACTACTGCCCCCAGCATCTTTCCAAGAGCTGACCCGGTCAGCACGACACACCTGGCACCGTCGTCGAAATCAGCAGGTCGCATTTGCGGTGCGCCATTGGCGTAGCTGTTGAGTTTGATATGAGGTCGCCCGGTTTTGCGGCTTTAAGCATCCCCCGGTGATTACCATGGCGGCCACAAAGGGGACCGGAGGGGACTGATGGATTTCGCGGCGCTGCCGCCAGAGATCAACTCTGGACGAATGTACACGGGGGCGGGTTCCGGACCAATGATGGCGGCCGCGGCGGCCTGGGATGGACTGGCTGCGGAGTTGCATTCCACTGCGGCGTCATACGCGTCTGCGGTGCAGGGTATGACGGTGGGGTCATGGCAAGGCCCGGCCTCGATGGCGATGATGAGCGCGGCAACACCGTTTGTGGCCTGGTTGACCAACACCGCAACCCAGGCCGAGCAGGCCTCGATGCAGGCTAAGGCGGCCGCTGGCGCGTACGAAACCGCATTTGCGGCCACGGTGCCGCCACCGGTGGTGGCAGCCAACCGCGTTCAGCTGATGACCTTGATCGCGACGAACATCCTCGGTCAGAACACCCCGGCGATCGCGGTCAACGAAGCGCAGTACGCCGAAATGTGGGCGCAGGACGCCGCGGCCATGTACGGCTATGCCGGGTCTTCGGCTGCGGCGACGGAGTTGATGCCGTTCACCGAACCCCCCGAGACCGTCGACCCGTCCGGTGTGGCCAGACAGTCCGCGGCGGTCAGCGAGGCCGTCGGCGCTTCCGAGATGCAGTCGGGCCTGTCCCAGCTGATGACGGCGATTCCCAATGCGCTGCAGACGGTGGGTCCCGCGGCCGCGGCCCCGGCGGCGGCCACTCCTGTCAGCTCGATAATCGACGCCATCAATCCGTACATCGTGGGTATCCGGCCCTTCTTTGCTGCCATCACCGGTGCCTACAGTCCCATCATCGGGTTCGTCCTGTTCGGCGGTTGGTGGTTGTTCGCGGGGCAGATCCTGGGCCTGTCGCAGAATGCGCCTGGGGTCGCTCAGCTGCTGAACAGCGGCGGCAAACCGCTCGCCGGCCTGTCGCCGCTGCGTGGCGGCTACGTCGCAGCGGTCCCGCCCGGCGTGTCCGGCGCCATGGGACAGTCCACGCTGGTCGGGTCGCTTTCGGTGCCGCAAGGCTGGGTGACGGCCGCTCCGGTAATGCGGACGATGGCATCGATGCTGCCCGGCGTGAGCGCGGGTGCACTCCCGGCGATCCCCGCGGCGGCCGAGGGTGGGCTATTCGGCGAAATGGCCATGGCGAGCCTGGCCGGACGCGCGCTGGCCGGCGCCAGCATCCGCACCACCAGCAGTGGCGCTTCCGGTGCCAGCGGCGGCGTCGCCGCAGCCGAAGAAGCCGCCACAGCGACCATCATCGTGATACCGGCAGACTGAACAATGACATCAACACAAGGAAGGCCAGACTGATGAGTTTCGCGGTGCGACCACCGGAGATCATCTCCTGGCAGATTTACACCGGCCCGGGCGCCGGCCCGATGATCGCGGCAGCCACGGCCTGGGATGCATTGGCGGCCGAACTGCAGTCGACCGCGGCCAACTACGGCTCGGTGGTCACCGGCCTGGCCAACGAGACGTGGACGGGCCCGTCGTCGTCGGCGATGGCAGCAGCCGCGACGCCGTATGTGACGTGGATGTCAGCGACCGCGGCCCAGGCCAAGACGGCCGGCGACCAGGCGAAGGCGGCCGTGAGTGCCTACGAGGCCGTCTTTGCCGCGGTGGTGCCGCCGGCGGAGATCGCGCTCAACCGCAGCCAGCTGGCGTTGCTGGTGGCGACGAACATTTTCGGCCAAAACACCGCTGCCATTGCCGCCCTCGAGGCGCAATACGGGGAGATGTGGGCCCAGGACACCGCGGCGATGTTTGCCTACACCGCTTCGTCGGCGGCCGCCGCAAGACTGACGCCGTATACCGAACCCCCGCAGGTCGTCAACCCGGCCGGCCTTGCCAGCCAACAGGCTGCGGTCGGCCAGACCAGCGCCCTGGCCGCCGGCACCGCGGCCGCGACGGCGGCTGCCACCGCCGCACCGACGGCCGCACCGGTGTTTCCATTCGACCTCGTCCTGCAGGTCTTCGAGGCTCTCGGCACCGGCGGCTCCCAATACATGCAAGCCATGGGTCAGCTCCTCAATGCCCTCACCGGGACTTCATTGGCCGCTCCGACATGGGAAAACACCTTCGGGACCTTCGCCGACATCGGCCGGTTCAGCACCGTGGCCAACGACATCATGAGCATCCCCAACCTCGGCATGACCGAGTTCAAGCTGTTCTGGAAACCGCCGCTGGAGGACATCCCGAAGTCGGCGCTGGGCGCTGGGCTCGGTATGGCACCGACGGGCGCCGGCCTGAGCAGCGCGGCGTCGGCAAGCGTGGGAGAGGCCAACGTGGTGGGGAAGTTGTCCGTGCCACCGAGTTGGGCCTCCGCGACGCCAGCGATCAGAATGGCTTCGACCGCGCTGTCCGCCACGAGCCTGGCAGCGGCGCCCTCTGCGGCCATTCCGGGCAGCCTGGTCAACGAGATGACGCTGGGCGCCATGACGGGCGGAGCGCTCGGCGCCGTGGGCCCGCAAGTCCTCAGCGGCAGCGGCGCCCGCGCGCGCGCCAACGGCGGCAAAGGTCCGGTCGAGCCGGTCAAGCTGGACACCGTCATCGCAAAACTGCAGAAAGAACCCGACTCGGTCAAGCACTGGAACGTCGACAAGGCCGGCCTGGACGCGCTATTGGACAAACTGTCCAAAGAGCCCGGCATCCACGCGGTGCACGTATCGAACAAGGACAAGCCCAAGGTGACCCTGCCCGACGCGCAGTTGGGTAGTCCGTGAGACTGCCGGCCGTCCTGCTCGGGCTCGTCGCCGCCATAGGTCTCGCGGCCCCAGCCCAAGGCGACCCTGGCGACGACCCCGCGGGCAGCGATGCGGCGTTCCTCGCCGCCCTCGCCAAAGCCGGCATCACAGTTCCCAACCCCGCGGCGGCCATCGCTTCCGCCCAAGCGGTGTGTGGGTTGATGCGCAACGGCGAAACCGGTCTGCAGGTGTTGACCGACGTGAAGAAGCAGAATCCGGCACTCACGTTGGACGCCGCGGCGCTGTTCACCGCCATCGCGTCGAACACCTACTGTCCCGAGCATCTGGGGCAACCCGAGGGCGGCTACTTCTAGGGGAATCTCCGGTTCGCCTGGTTTCCACCTGATGTTCATCAGGATTTGATTGGCTGCCGTAGCGATTCCGCCCTAAAAGGCCCGGGAAAGGCGCAGGAGAGGTTCGAGGAGAGGGGAGCGCGCGGTGCAATCGTTGTCCGTCGCCGATTTCGCGCTGCGCTTGGGCGTTGGCGTGGGCTGCGGCGCGCTGATCGGATTCGAGCGGCAGTGGCGGGCCCGCATGGCGGGGCTGCGCACCAACGCTCTGGTGGCAACCGGTGCCACCTTGTTCGTGCTGTATTCCGTTGCCACCGAAGACAGCAGCCCAACCAGGGTCGCCTCCTACGTCGTGTCCGGAATCGGGTTCCTCGGGGGTGGGGTGATCTTGCGCGAGGGGTTCAATGTGCGCGGCCTCAACACCGCCGCCACGCTGTGGTGCTCTGCCGCTGTCGGAGTCCTGGCCGCGTCCGGCCATTTGGTGTTCGCCCTGATCGCCACCGGCGCCGTCGTCGCGATCCATCTGCTGGGGCGTCCACTGGGGCGGTTCATCGACCACGACAACTCCGGTGAAGAAGACGAGGGCCTCGAGCCCTACCAGGTGCAGGTGATCTGTCGACCCAAGTCCGCGAAGTACGCCCGCGCCCAAATCGTGCAGCACACCAGCAGCAACGACATCATCTTGCGCGGTATCCACACCGGACAGACCGAAGACAAGGTCGCGCTGACCGCGCACGTGCTCGTTGACGGGCATTCACCGGCCCGGCTGGAACGGCTGGTGGCGGAGTTGTCGCTACAGCCGGGCATCTACGCGGTGCACTGGTACGCTGGCGAGCCGATCAGCCCGATACTGCCCGCCGCTCCTAACGACTAGGGCCGAGCCTGCAACTCAGGCGCGGCCGCGGCCAGCAGGTCGGTGCGGTTGGCGGTCAGTGGTGGGTAGATCCGTCGGGTGTTGATGGTCTGCTTGGTGGCCTTGGCCTGTTCGCCCTGTGCAACCACGATCCGGTCCCAGCCTTCGGTATACACCGCCCCGACCGGGCCGAGATCCAAAACCGTTACATACCAAGGGATTCGAAGTGTCAGTAGCGGCTCGCCGAACAGATCGCTGATCACGTTGTAGCCCGCGTAACGACCCATCGGCCGGCCGTGCTGGCACGACATGACCGACATGTGCTCGTCGTCCATTCGTGCCGCCGCCACGTCCCCGGCGGCGAACACCGACGGCACTCCCATCACCCGTAGGTGATCGTCGACCGCGAGCCGCCCGAATCGGTCGCGGGTTGCCGGTAGCTGCTCGGTCAGCGCGCTGGCACGCATCCCCGCGCACCACACCACGGTGGCGGCCTCGAGTTGTTCACCGGACGACAGCGACACACTCGCCGCTGTTATTGCGTTGACCCCGACACCGGTCCGTACCTCAACGCCGTTGTCCGACAATGCCTTTTCGATCACCGGTCGCGCCGAGTCGCCCATGTCCGAACCGACCTGCGCATTGTGGTCGACGAGCACCACCCGCGGGGCCAGGCCCAGCTCACGCAACCGGTGGGGCAACTCGCAGGCCGTTTCGATCCCGGTCAATCCCGCACCGACCACCACCACGGTGCCTGCGCCGCGGGTTGCCGCCAAGCGCTCTGCCAAGCGCTTCAGATGGTCGGCCAGCCGCATCGCGCCGTCATAGCTGTCGACATCAAATCCGAACTCGCGCAACCCAGGCAGGTCGGGCTTGCACACGCGGCTGCCCGATGCGAGCACCAACCGGTCATAGGCGTAGGTCGCACCCGCAGCGGTGGTGACAGTCCTGGCCGCGGTGTCGATGCCGGTCACCGTGGCGGTCACCTGCCCGACCCCCACCGGGTCGAGCAGGTCAGCCAGTGGGATACGACATGCGCTCAGGTCGGCCTCGTAGTTGCGCACCCGGATGTCATGAAACGGCTGGGCGCTGAGCATCGTGACCTCGACCGTTCCCGCCGGGACGGCGAGCTCGTCGAGCCGGCGGGCCGCACCCAGCGCGGCCCACAGTCCGGCAAACCCAGAACCGATCACCAGCACGCGGCTCAGCGCGCCAGCACCTCGCGGATCTGACCCATCGCCACTTTGGCTTTGTGCCCGGGAAGGAGCATCCACGTATGCATCCCTCCGTCGAGTTCGTACCAGCCAATATCGAGCCCGTCGGCCGTGGCGCGCTTTCGGAAAGCGCGGGCATCGGGGTTGAGTACATCATGTGTCCCGGTGAAAATCGTCAACCTCGGCAGTCCCGTCAACGGGCCTACGCTCGGGCTGAGCAGGGGAGTGTCGAGCGGGTCTCCACCGGCATAGCGGATGCCCGCGGCACGCAGGTCGTCGAGGTTGAGGAACGGGTCGATCTTGGCCACGGCCGGCACGTCTGGGTCCGGCAGGCCGAGATGCATCCACGGGGACAGCAGCAGCGCATCGGTCGGCTGCGGCAAACCCGCGTCACGGACCGCATGACACAGCGCGAAAGCCATCCCGCCCCCGGCCGAATCGCCCATGAACGCAACCGAACTCGCGTCCCGAGTCGCCAGGGTGCGGCGGTATAGCTGCAACAGGAAGGGGAACACCTGGCGGTAGTTGTGTTCGGGCGCGATCGGGTAGATGGGCACCGTGATGGTGCGGTTGAGCATGGTGGCCAGCTTCGCGATCGCCGGCCAATGAAAGTGAGGCAGCAAATCCAGCACGTAGGCGCCGCCATGTAGATAAATCAGGTGTCGGTCCAGCGAGCGGGGATCGACGTGTCGCGGGCTGACCTGGTAGACGGGGCGACCGTTGAGATCGTCGCGAACGACATCGACCTTCTTGAGGACCAACTTCGACGGCAACCCGCAGTACGGCGGCCGCGGGTTTGCCGCCCAGCTGGCCAACTTGGCCGGCGGGAACATCCGGTTGCGGACGCCGGATGCGCGCAGTAGGCGCTGAGTGACTTGCGGCTTGGGCAGTAGTCTGTGCACTGTGAGTGGTGTTGCAAATTTCTTTACGGGGTTGCCGGCGGAGCTGCGGGATCCGGTGTTCTTTGCCATCCCCTTCTTCCTCCTGCTGTTGACTCTGGAGTGGACGGCAGCGCGCAAGCTGGAGAAGTTCGACGCTGCGGCTGCTGCAGAAAATTCGCCGAAGGATAGGCCGTCATCCGGCGCCTACCTCACCCGCGATTCCATGGCGAGCATCTCGATGGGATTGATTTCGATAGCCACCACCGCCTTTTGGAAGACTCTGGCCCTGTTGGGATATGCCGCCATCTATGCCTACCTCGCTCCCTGGCACCTGCCTGCGACCAAGTGGTACACGTGGGTCGTCGCGATCGTGGGTGTGGACCTGCTCTACTACGTCTATCACCGCGTTGCCCATCGCATGCGGCTCATCTGGGCTACCCACCAGGCACATCACTCAAGCCAATACTTCAACTTCGCCACCGCGCTGCGCCAGAAGTGGAACAACAGCGGCGAAATCCTGATGTGGCTGCCGCTGCCGTTTCTGGGGGTGCCGCCATGGCTGATCTTCTTCAGCTGGTCGTTGAACCTGATCTACCAGTTCTGGGTGCACACCGAGCGCATCGACAAGATGCCGCGATGGTTCGAGTTCATCTTCAACACACCCTCGCACCACCGGGTGCACCACGGCATGGACCAGCAGTATCTGGATAAGAACTACGGTGGCATCTTCATCATCTTCGACCGCATGTTCGGCAGCTTCCAGAAAGAGTTGTTCCGGCCGCACTATGGGTTGACTAAGCAGGTGGACACGTTCAACATCTGGAAGCTGCAGACCCACGAGTACGCGGCGATCGCCCGCGACTGGCGTTCGGCGACGCGGTTCCGTGACCGGCTGGGCTACGTCTTCGGTCCGCCGGGATGGACACCACGCAAAGTCGAGCAAAAGGCGACCGCCGCCCCGCTGATCACGTCTCGGTAACGCAGCGACCACCAACCGCGAAAACCTCATAGGGGTTATCAATCCGTAACCTCTAGATGAGGGCCGACGCCGTGTCGACCCAGACGGAGGGGATTTGCGATGGTGGGTCGCACGGTGTTGCGTGCAGTAGCCGCGTCGATGATCTTGGGGTTCGCGTCGGGTCTCGCCCCGGCAACTGCCAGCGCGGAACCGGCGGTGGTGTTTCCGGGCATGGAAATCCACCAGGACAACCGCGTCTGCACGCTCGGATTCGTCGACATCAATCTGCACATGGCCTACACCGCAGGGCACTGCCGCGGCGGGGGTGCAGTCACCGACCAAGCCGGCAACGTCATCGGCCACATGACGACCTTCCGTGACAACACCCCGACCGGGTCGACCGTCGCCACGGACCAGATGATCGCCGACTACGAGGCGATCGCACTGGCCGACAACATCACCGTGAGCAACGTCCTGCCCAGTGGGCGGCAATTGCGATCCGGTCCCGGCGTGGTGTCTCCCGGCCAGGCGGTCTGCCATTTCGGCATCGTTACCGGTGAGACCTGCGGCAATGTGGAAAGCGTGAACAACGGGTGGTTCACCATGACCAACGGCGTCCAGACTGGCCAGGGCGACTCGGGCGGACCGATCTACCTCGCTGGCGGCGGGCCGGGCCAGATTGTCGGCATCTTCAACAGCGTGTGGGGAACCTTGCCGGCCGCGGTCTCCTGGCAAGCCGTTTCCCAGCAGGTCCGCGAGGACACCGGCTTCAATCCATAGATCGCTAAGTCGCTAACGCGAAAACGGGGATGGTCGGCGCGGCCGCGAGCAGTTCCTCGTCGCCAGATGTCGGCGTCAGCCCGCCCACATAGGTCTTGACCTGCCAGTACCATCTGCCCAGGTAGTGCCGAAGTATTTCCGGCTTTGCGTCGTCGGCAACCTCGCTGACCGTGGCGCGTTCGCGCCGCCACCGTGACCCGATTTCCACCACGCCCGCCGCTCTGACGTTGCGTGCCCATTGCGTATTGCCGCGCGGGGAAACGACGTAGTCGACCCCGTCCAGCGTCAACAGATTGATCACCACGCTGCGCGGCGTTCCCGTCTTACGGCCCCGCACCCGCATCGCCCGGGTGCCGGCGATGCTGATCCCCAGTTCGGCGAGCCACCGGATAAGCGCGTTGGCGGCCTGCTCGACGCGCTTCGGTTGCTGATATTGCGTGGCCATGACTGCACTCCCGCGGCTTTCGTTTCGAGAGCAGTGCTCTCCGATGCGTTTAGCGTGACACAGCACCATCCGAAAAGCAAGAGCACTGATCTCGCTTGTGTCACACTTACCGACGTGGGCAAACGTCGGGAGTCCCGGGAGCAGATCGAAGCAAAAATCATCGACCTCGGCCGCCGCCATCTGGCCGACCACGGCGCCGCGGCTTTGTCGCTTCGCGCAATCGCGCGGGAACTGGGCATGGTGTCGTCGGCGGTGTATCGATACGTCGCCAGCCGTGACGAGTTGTTGACATTGTTGCTCGTCGACGCCTATTCCGACGTTGCGGACCGGGTGGACCGCGTTCGTCAAGACGGGATCGCTGACTGGTGGGGCGACGACGTCATCGCGATGGCCCACGCGATGCGCGACTGGGCCGTCGCACATCCCGCCCGCTGGGCACTGCTGTACGGCAGTCCGGTGCCCGGCTACCACGCTCCGGCGGAACGCACGGTCGCCGCCGGAACCCGCGTGATCGCGGCATTCCTCGATGCCATCTCGGTCGGGATCACCACTGGGGACATCGTTTTGACGAATGACTCCGCAACGCAACCGACGTCGTCCGACTTCGGCCGGCTGCGCCACGAATACGGCTTTCCCGGCGATGACCGGGTGCTGGCCAAGTGCTTTTTGCTCTGGGCTGGCGTAGTGGGCGCGATCAGCCTCGAGGTCTTCGGGCAGTACGGATCCGACACGCTGACCGACCCGCGCAGCGTGTTCGACACCCAAATCAGGATGCTGGTCACCACACTGGCCCTGCACTGAATTAGAACGTGTTCACCCGGTCGTCCCGGATGAACCGGTCGCGAGCGCGGCAAAGGTTGGGGTTATTCTGCGAGACAATGAACCTGCTCGTTCAATCACCAACTCAGATCGCCTGGGTGACCGCCGACCTAGAGGCCACCGAATCGGCCCTCACCGGCCTGTTAGGTGCCAAGAAATGGGTGCGGATACCCGAAGTGCACTTCGCGCCAGACAGCTGCACATACCGGGGCGTGCCCGCCGATTTCGTCGCCAACATCTCGCTGAGCTATCTCGGCGATATGCAACTGGAATTGATCGAACCGGTCCGCGGGGAGAACATCTATAGTGAATTTCTGCGCGACCATGGCCCGGGTTTGCACCACATCTGCATGGACGCCGAAAGCCCAGAGCGATTCGACGCCGCACTCGCCGATGCCGCCAGCCAAGGCGCCGAAGTGGTGCAACGGGGCGTGATGCCCGGCGGTATCCATTTCGCCTACGTCTCAGCACCCCAAGCAGGTGTGCCTTACATCGAAATTGCGTACCTCTCGCCCGAGATCAAAGCGTTCTACGACTACATCAAACAGGAGCAACGGTGAGCACCGATATTCCCGCCACCCTCGACGCGGCGACGGTCCAATCCTGGTCGGATGAAGTCGACGTCCTGGTCATCGGATTCGGGATCGGCGGCGGATGCGCCGCCGTCACCGCCGCCGACGCGGGCGCGCGAGTGCTGGTGCTCGAGCGGGCCGCCGCCGCGGGCGGCACCACCTCGATGGCCGGTGGGCACTTCTATCTCGGCGGCGGGACCGCGGTCCAGGTGGCGACGGGCCATCCCGACTCACCCGAGGAAATGTATAAGTACCTGGTCGCGGTGTCCCGCGAGCCGGAACTGGACAAGATCCGCGCCTACTGCGACGACAGCGTCGAACACTTCAATTGGCTTGAGGCACTGGGCTTTGAATTCGAGCGCAGCTACTACCCCGGCAAAGTGGTGGTACCGCCGGGCACCGAGGGGCTCAGTTATACCGGCAACGAGAAGGTGTGGCCGTTCTGTGAGCAGGCGGTGCCCTCGCCGCGCGGTCACTCGGTGCCGGTACCCGGCGAATTGGGCGGCGCGGCAATGGTTATCGACCTGTTGGTCAAGCGTGCCGACGCGCTGGGAGTGCAAATCCGCTATGAGACGGGCGCGACGAGCCTGATTGTGGAGGACGACGGAGCGGTGGTCGGTGTCGCCTGGAAACACTTCACCGAGGTCGGTGCGATCAAAGCGAAGACGGTGATCATCGCCGCCGGCGGCTTTGCGATGAACCCGGACATGGTTGCCGAGCACACCCCCGCGCTGGGCCAACCGCGGCGCACCAAACACCACGGCTTGGTTGCGCCCTACATCCTGGGCAATCCGAACGACGACGGACTGGGTATCCGGCTGGGTGTTTCGGCCGGCGGGGCCACCAAGAACATGGACGAGTTGTTCATCACCGCGGCCGCATACCCGCCGGAAATCCTGCTCACCGGTGTGATCGTCAACAACGAGGGCAAGCGGTTTGTCGCCGAGGACTCCTATCACTCGCGCACTTCGGCTTTCGTGCTCGAACAACCCGAGCAAACGGCCTACTTGATCGTCGACGAAGAACACATGCAGATGCCCGAGATGCCGCTGATCAAATTCCTCGATGGCTACGAGACGATCGAGGAACTGGAGAGCGCCTTGGATATCCCGGCGGGGAACGTCGCGGCCACACTTCAGCGGTACAACGAGTTCGCCGCCACGGGGGAGGACCCGGACTTTCACAAGCAGCCGGAATACGTTGCGCCGCAGACCAAAGGCCCCTGGGCGGTATTCGACCTGTCTCTTGGGCGGGCGATGTATTCGGGCTTCACCATCGGCGGTCTGGCCGTGTCGGTGGACGGCGAAGTGCTGCGTGAAGACGGCTCGGTGATACCCGGCCTCTACGCCGCGGGAGCTTGTGCGTCCAACCTCGCGCAGGACGGCAAAGGGTATGCCAGCGGGACGCAGTTGGGGGAGGGGTCATTCTTCGGGCGCCGCGCCGGAGCGCACGCGGCGGGTGCCGCGGGCGCGCAGGTGCGTTAGAGCACAGCGCCGGAGCGCACGCGGCGGGTGCCGCGGGCGCGCAGGTGCGTTAGCTGTCTGACGCGACAAATTCCTTGTCAATCGGGCCGAGCCGCCATTCCCCGCCACCGAGCAGTTCGAGTTGTCGGTCGTGGTGCTGCTCGACCGCCGGGTGGTGGCTGACGCTGACCACGATGCAGTCCGGCAGTTCGTCGCGCACCAATTGATACAGCGCGTACTCCAGACCCGGGTCGAGCGCCGAGGTGGCCTCGTCCAAAAAGACCGACTTCGGCTTGGTGAGCAGAATTCGCGCGAACGCAACGCGCTGTTGCTCGCCCGGGGAAAGCACCTTCGCCCAGTCCTGCTCTTCGTCCAGCCTGGGGATCAGCGGCGCGAGGGCGACCTTGCGCAACACCTCGTGCAGCTCGGTGTCCGCGACATCGCCCGCCGCGTTCGGATAGCACACTACGGCGGGCAAACTGCCCAATGGCACATACGGCAATTGCGAGAGGAACATGGTCTCGTTCTTGCCGCCGGGGCAATGCCAGGAACCCGAAGCGTACGGCCACAATTCGGCCAAGCTACGCAACAACGTCGTCTTGCCTGAGCCCGACTGCCCGGTGATCACCAGGGAGTAGCCGGGTTCCAGCCGGATATCCAGCGGGTCGATCAAGCTGTCCCCGTCCGGCTTTCGGACCTCGACGTTCGAGAGCTCCACCGCCCCGTCCGCACTCGGCAGTGTGAGCACTGCCGGCAACGCACGACCCCGATCGTTGGCATCGACCAAGCCGTGCAATCGGATGACGGCTGCCCGATACGACGCAAACGCGTCGTACTGATTGCGGAAGAAGGACAGTGAATCAGAGATATTGCCGAACGCCGTCGCCGTCTGCCCGACGTCACCGAAATCAATCTGCCCCTGGAACAGTCGCGGTGCTTGGATCAACCACGGCAGCGGAACGATCACCTGGGTCATCAACCAATTCCATCCGTTGAAGATGATCGAGCGGCGAACAAAGTTGCGGTAGTTGTCGATGATCGGCGTAAAGCGGCGCCACAGTTGCGCCCGTTCGACACGCTCACCACGGTAGAAACCCACCGCCTCCGCCGCGTCTCGCAGCCGGACCAGGGCATACCGAAAGGCGGCGTTGAGCTTTTCGTTGTTGAAGCTGAGCGTGATCAGCGGACGACCGAGCCAGACCGCGACCACCGTGGTGAGCAGCACGTAGACCAGAACGGTCCAGAACATCGCACGCGGTATTTCAGCCCCGAAGACGTTGAGCCCGCCGGACAGGTTCCACAGGATCGCCGCAAACGAGGCCACCGAGGCGACCGCATTCACGGCACCGAACAGCAACGTTTGTCTGGTTCCGTTGGCCGGACTGTTCGGAGTACCCGAGGTGTTGTTGGCGGTGAAGATGTCGATGTCCTGCTGAATACGCTGGTCCGGGTTGTCAATTGTGTTGTCGATGAACAGGTCTCGGTAGTAGGCCCGGCCATCCAGCCAGTCGTCGGTGAGGTGGCCGGTCAGCCACACCCGCCAGGAAATGACGAATCGTTGCAGCAGATAGATGTCGACCAGGTATCGGATGATCCAGATCATCGCCAGCAACGCAAATATGGCTAACGACGTCCAAAACCCGCGCACGCCAGACTGTTTCACGAAAGCGTTGCCCGCGGCCATGCCTTGAACCGCCTTCTGGACGCCGGTGTACAGGTCGTTGCCCTGATAGCTGAACAGCACGTCCAGCCGCACCGACATCAGTACCGACAGCAGCAGCACGCCCAGCATCAGCCACACCCGGACGCTGTCGCGACCGACGAAGTAGCCGCGGGATATCCGCCAGAACTGACGACCCCACGGTGTGAAGAACCGGATCAGAACCAGCACCAACAGCAAACTGAATGCGCTGATGAGCCACGCTGTAGCGAGCCATTGCAGCGAATCCACGAACGCATGGGACCAGTTGGTGGACGGCTTGAACGGCGTCGGTGCCAAGGTTGTCGTCTCCTGACAGTCACGCGGCGGGCTGCACGCAGAAATCCTTCGGCGAAGGTACCGGAAGCGGGTGGCTAGTCTCCGGGTATGACCACCGAAGCTGCCCCCGCCCAGACGGTTCACGCCGGCCGCCTGATCGCCCGTCGGCTCAAGGCCAGCGGCATCGACACCATGTTCACCCTCTCGGGCGGACACCTGTTCTCTATCTATGACGGCTGCCGCGACGAGGGCGTCCGACTGATCGACACCCGCCACGAGCAGACCGCGGCGTTCGCCGCAGAAGGCTGGTCGAAGGTGACCCGGGTGCCGGGCGTAGCGGCGCTGACGGCGGGACCTGGCATCACCAACGGGATGAGCGCAATGGCCGCCGCTCAACAGAACCAATCGCCACTGGTGGTGCTGGGCGGACGCGCGCCGGCGGGACGGTGGGGTATGGGCTCGCTTCAGGAGATCGACCACGTGCCGTTCGTGGCACCGTTGACGCGCTTCGCGGCCACCGCGCAGTCCGCCGAGGAGGCGGGCAAGCTCGTCGACCAGGCGCTGCAGGCGGCGGTCGGCGCGCCGTCGGGAGTCGGCTTCGTCGACTTCCCGATGGATCACGTGTTTTCCCTGTCCGACGACGACTCCCGTCCGGGAGCGCTGCACGAGCTGCCGGTCGCCGCGTCCGCCGATGCCGACGCGCTCGACCGGGCAATCGACCTGCTATCCAAGGCGGCGCGCCCGGTCATCATGGCCGGAACCAACGTGTGGTGGGGTCACGGCGAGACTGCGCTGTTACGCCTTGCCGAGGAGCTGCGGATCCCGGTGCTGATGAACGGGATGGCCCGTGGCGTGGTGCCCGCGGACCACCCCTTGGCGTACTCGCGGGCCCGCTCCAAGGCGCTCGGCGCGGCCGACGTCGCCCTGATCGTGGGCGTGCCGATGGACTTCCGCCTCGGCTTCGGTGGGGTCTTCGGCGCGGAGACCCAACTCGTCGTGGCCGACCGCGCCCGACCCGAGCGCGCTCATCCGCGTCCGGTCGCCTCCGAGCTGTACGGCGACCTGAGCGCAACTTTGTCCGCCCTGTCCGGCGCGAGTCCGACCGACCACCAGGACTGGATCGAGGAGTTGCGGCTGGTGGAGACGGCCAGCCGTGAGCTGGAAAACGCCGAACTCGCCGACGAGCGCATCCCGCTGCATCCGATGCGGGTGTACGCCGAGTTGGCTCCGCTGCTCGACCGCGACGCGATCGTCGTCATCGATGCCGGCGACTTCGGGTCCTACGCCGGCCGGGTGATCGACAGTTACCAGCCGGGTTGCTGGCTGGACAGTGGTCCGTTCGGCTGCCTGGGTTCGGGTCCCGGCTACGCCCTGGCCGCCAAACTGGCGCAGCCGCAACGACAGGTCGTGCTGCTGCAGGGCGACGGTGCGTTCGGATTCAGCGGGATGGAGTGGGACACCCTGGTGCGCCACAGCGTGCCGGTGGTGTCGGTGATCGGCAACAACGGCATCTGGGGATTGGAAAAGCACCCGATGGAGGCGCTGTACGGCTACTCGGTGGTGGCTGAACTGCGCCCGGGCACCCGCTATGACGAGGTGGTGCGCGCCCTCGGCGGCCACGGCGAGTTGGTGTCGGCTCCGGGTGAGTTACGCCCGGCGCTTGAGCGTGCCTTTGCCAGCGGGCTTCCCGCCGTCGTCAACGTGCTCACAGACCCCAGCATCGCTTACCCGCGCCGGTCCAATTTGGCCTGACCAGTCGCGTACCGTGGGGCTGTGCCAAAGACCACCCGCTCGCAACCCGGCCGGCTGAGCAGCCGATTCTGGCGCCTGCTCGGCGCCAGCACGGAGAAGAACCGCAACCGATCGATGGCTGTGGTGACCGACTCGGAGGAATACGACAAGGAAGCCGCTGACCTCAGCGACGAGAAGCTGCGCAAGGCCGCCGGGCTACTGAACCTCGACGACCTGGCGGACTCGGCCGACATTCCACAGTTCCTGGCGATAGCGCGAGAAGCCGCCGAGCGGGCAACCGGGCTTCGGCCCTTCGATGTGCAGTTGCTCGGCGCGCTGCGCATGTTGGCCGGCGACGTCATCGAGATGGCAACCGGTGAGGGCAAGACGCTGGCGGGGGCGATCGCGGCGGCGGGTTATGCGTTGGCCGGCCGGCACGTGCACGTCGTCACGATCAACGACTATCTGGCCCGCCGCGACGCCGAGTGGATGGGCCCACTCATCGAAGCGATGGGACTGACCGTCGGCTGGATCACCGCGGAGTCGAGCAGTGCGGACCGCCGGGCGGCCTACGACTGCGACGTCACCTACGCCTCGGTCAACGAGATCGGCTTCGACGTGCTGCGCGACCAGTTGGTCACCGACGTCGACGACCTGGTTTCACCCAACCCGGACGTCGCTCTGATCGACGAAGCCGACTCGGTGCTGGTCGACGAGGCATTGGTGCCGTTGGTGCTGGCCGGCACCACCCATCGCGAGACGCCGCGGCTGGAAATCATCAAGCTGGTCGGCAACCTGACCGCCGAACAGGATTACGACACCGACGCCGACAGCCGCAACGTCCACCTCACCGAGGCGGGCGCGCGAAAGGTCGAAAAGGCGCTCGGCGGCATCGACCTCTATTCCGAAGAGCACGTGGTGACCACCCTTACGGAGGTCAACGTCGCATTGCATGCGCACGTACTGCTGCAACGCGACGTCCACTACATCGTGCGCGACGACGCGGTCCATCTGATCAACGCCTCGCGTGGCCGCATCGCGCAACTGCAGCGCTGGCCGGATGGCCTGCAAGCCGCCGTCGAGGCCAAGGAGGGCATCGAGACCACCGAGACCGGCGAGGTGCTCGACACCATCACAGTCCAGGCGCTGATCAACCGCTACACCACGGTGTGCGGCATGACCGGCACCGCGTTGGCGGCGGGCGAGCAGTTGCGCCAGTTCTACAAGCTGGGGGTTTCGCCGATACCGCCGAACGCTCCGAACATCCGCGAGGACGAGTCGGACCGGGTGTACATCACCGCCGCCGCCAAGAACGACGCGATCGTCGAGCACATCGCCGAGGTGCACGAGACCGGACAGCCGGTGCTCGTCGGAACCCGGGACGTCGCCGAATCCGAAGATCTGCACGAGCGCCTGACCCGGCGCAAGGTGCCGGCCGTGTTGCTAAACGCGAAGAACGACGCCGAGGAGGCACAGGTGATCGCCGAGGCGGGCACCTACGGCTCGGTCACGGTGTCCACCCAGATGGCTGGCCGCGGCACTGACATCCGCCTCGGCGGGTCCGACGAGTCCGACCACGACCGGGTCGCTGAACTCGGTGGCCTGCACGTGGTCGGCACCGGCCGCCACCACACCGAGCGGCTCGACAACCAGTTGCGCGGCCGGGCGGGACGGCAGGGCGACCCTGGCTCGTCGGTGTTCTTCTCCAGCTGGGAAGACGACGTGGTGGCCGCCAACCTGGATAGCAACAAGTTGCCTACCGAAACAGACGAGGACGGATGCATCCTCAGCCCCAAGACCGACGGGCTGCTCGACCACGCCCAGCGGGTCGCCGAAGGCCGGCTGCTGGACGTGCACGCAAACACCTGGCGCTACAACCAGCTGATCGCCCAGCAACGTGCCATCATCGTCGACCGGCGAGACACGTTGCTGCGCACCCCGACCGCTCGCGAAGAGCTTGAGGAGCTGGCGCCGAAGCGGTACAAGGAACTTGCTGAGGACGTCAGCGAGGAGCGGCTGGAGAAAATCTGCCGGCTGATCATGCTCTACCACTTGGATCGCGGCTGGGCCGACCACCTGGCGTATCTGGCCGACATCCGCGAGAGCATTCACTTGCGCGCGCTGGGCCGGCAGAACCCACTGGACGAGTTCCACCGGATGGCCGTGGATGCGTTCGCATCACTGGCCGCCGATGCAATTGAGGCAGCCCAGCAGACGTTCGAGACGGCGAACGTCCTCGAAGACGAGCCCGGGCTGGATCTTTCCAAGCTGGCCCGACCGACATCGACGTGGACCTACATGGTCAACGACAACCCGTTGTCCGACGACACGCTATCCACGCTGAGCCTGCCCGGCGTTTTCCGCTGACGGGTTCGGTCCGCCGTGCGGACCGGGGCGCAACGGCGATAGTGTCACGGCTCATGGAGCCAGTGCTCGCGCACGATCGGGTGCTGACGGTGCCCAACGTGCTGAGCGCCGTCCGCCTGGCCCTGATCCCGCTGTTCGTCTACCTGATGCTGGTCACGCATACCCATAGCTGGTCGGTGGCGATTCTGATGTTCAGCGGCGTCTCCGACTGGGCGGACGGCAAGATCGCTCGGCTGCTGGACCAGTCCTCGCGGCTGGGCATGCTGCTTGACCCGGCTGTCGACCGGCTCTACATGGTGACCGTGCCGATCGTGTTGGCGATCAGCGGAATCGTGCCGTGGTGGTTCGTGCTGACCCTGTTGGCCCGCGACGCGGTACTCGCCGGGACCCTGCCGCTGCTGTGGAGCCGCGGGCTGTCCGCTCTTCCGGTCTCCTATGTGGGCAAGGCGGCGACGTTCGCGCTGATGTCCGGCTTTCCGCTGGTCCTGCTGGGACAGTGGGATCAGTTATGGAGCCGCGTCGTGCTGGCCTGCGGCTGGGCGTTTTTGATCTGGGGCATGTACATGTACCTGTGGGCGTTCGTCCTGTACATGATCCAGATGGTCCTGGTGCTGCGGCGCATGCCGAAGGTCAAACATGGCTGACCCCGATCGACTGCTCGGCGGCTATGACCCGAATGCCGGGTACAGCGCCCACACCACGGCTCGCCCACAACACATTCCGGTGCCGTCGCTGCTGCGGGCGCTACTGTCCGAACATCTGGACCCCGGCTACGCCGCGGCGGCCGCGAAGCGGGAAAGCAGCAAAGAACCCGAGCACCGGGCGATCGGCTGGATGTGGCAGGCATTGGCGGCGACCCTGGTGGCGGCCGTGTTCGCCGCCGCCGTCGCCCAGGCCCGCACGGTGGCGCCCGGGGTGCGTTCCGCACAACAGTTGCTGGCCACCAACGTGCGCCTGACCGAGGCCAGCGCCACCAAGTTGGCCCAGCAGCGCAGCGCACTGTCGGCCAAGGTGGACCAGGTACAGCGGCTGGCGCTTGCCGACGATGCCGAGGGCCAACGCCTGCTCAACCGCCTCGACGCCCTGAGCCTGCCGGCGGCCAGCACGGCGGTGACCGGGCCAGGGCTGACGGTGACCG
This sequence comes from Mycobacterium asiaticum, assembly GCF_001673365.1. GTDB lineage: Bacteria > Actinomycetota > Actinomycetes > Mycobacteriales > Mycobacteriaceae > Mycobacterium > Mycobacterium asiaticum_A. Next base: position 19,436 of record NZ_LZLS01000045.1, on the reverse strand, counting down.
TGACCGATCCCGGCGCGAGCCCCAATCTTTCCGACGCGTCCAAGCAGCGGGTCGCCGGGAGCCGACAAATCATCCTCGACCGCGACCTGCAACTGGTTGTCAACTCGCTGTGGGCCAGTGGCGCCGAGGCCATCTCGATCGGCGGGGTGAGAATCGGGCCCAACGTCACGATCCGCCAAGCCGGCGGAGCAATCCTGGTCGACAACAACCCGACCACCAGCCCGTACAACATTCTGGCTGTGGGGCCGCCGCACTCGATGCACGACGTCTTCGAGAACAGCACCGGATTGCGTCGGCTTAGGCTGCTGGAGGCCTCCTACGGCGTCGGTGTGAGCGTTAACGTCGACACCACCGCCAAACTGTCGCTGCCCGCCGGCTCGGTGCGGGACGTCAAGTTCGCCGCACCGACCGGACCCTGAAAAGCCCTAGAAGACGGAGGGGAATTACGCGAGCATGATCGGAATCGCCGCGCTAGCCGTTGGCATCGTGTTGGGTTTGGTCTTTCATCCCAGCGTCCCCGAGGTCATCCAGCCGTATCTGCCGATCGCGGTGGTAGCGGCGCTCGATGCGGTTTTCGGCGGGTTGCGCGCCTACCTCGAACGCATCTTCGATCCCAAAGTCTTCGTGGTCTCGTTCGTCTTCAACGTGTTGGTGGCGGCGCTGATCGTTTACGTCGGCGACCAATTGGGCGTCGGCACCCAGTTGTCGACCGCGATCGTCGTCGTGCTGGGAATCCGGATCTTCGGCAACGCCGCCGCGCTGCGGCGCCGCCTGTTCGGAGCGTGATCCGGTGAGCGACGAACCCGACGAGACCGCGCCGGCCGCACCACGCGGACGCCACGAACGGCCGCCGGACCGCCCCCGACGCAAGTTCCGCGGTGGCCGGTCCCGGCTGGCGTTCGGCGCGCTGGCGGTCCTGTTGTGTCTGGTTCTGGGCGTCGCCATCGTCACCCAGGTCCGCCAGAACGAGTCCGGAGATTCCCTGGAAACCGCCCGTCCCGCAGACCTTTTGGTGTTGTTGGACTCGTTGCGGCAGCGCGAGGCCACGCTGAGCACCGAAGTCGCCGACTTGCAGAACAGCCTCAACGCGTTGCAGGCCTCGGGAAACACCGACCAGGCCGCCATCGAAAGCGCTCAGGCGCGGTTGGCCGCGCTGTCCATCCTGGTCGGCGCGGTGGGTGCGACCGGGCCGGGTGTGACGGTGAAGATCGACGACCCTGGCCCGGGGGTGTCACCGGAGGTGATGCTCGACGTGATCAACGAGTTGCGCGCGGCCGGCGCGGAAGCGATTCAAATCAACGACGCGCGCCAGTCGGTTCGGGTCGGCGTCGATACCTGGGTAATCGGGTCAGCAGGCGCGCTGACCATCGACACCAAGGCGTTCGCACCGCCGTATTCGATTCTGGCCATTGGTAATCCGCCGACGCTGGCCGCCGCGATGAACATTCCCGGCGGCGCGGTGGACAGTGTGAAGCGCGTCGGCGGACGCATGTCGGTGCAGCAGGCCGACCGCGTCGAGGTGACCACCTTGCGGCAACCAAAACCACACCAATACGCTCAGCCCGGCAAGTGAACCATCCCAAAAAATGCGACCAGAACAGGATCACCGTGAGCGATATCCCGTCCGATCTGCACTACACCGCCGAACACGAGTGGGTTCGCCGCAGCGCAGAAGACACCGTGCGGGTCGGGATCACCGATTTCGCGCAGTCGGCCCTCGGTGACGTCGTGTTCGTGCAGTTGCCCGAGGTGGGTACCGAACTCAACGCCGGCGACCCGTTCGGGGAGGTGGAGTCGACGAAATCGGTGTCGGATCTGTATGCCCCGGTCGCGGGCAAAGTATCTGCGGTCAATGGCGAGCTGGACGGCAATCCGCAGTTGCTGAATTCCGACCCCTACGGTGCGGGTTGGTTGCTGGAACTCCAGGTCGACGGCGCCGATGTCGCAGCGCTGGATTCGACGATCGCGGAACTGCTCGACGCGGAGGCCTACCGCGGCACATTGACCGAATGACAATTGCTATGGTCCCGAAAGCGTTGCGAGGATCTAGGAGAAGCCAACTCGCGCGCGGTACGGTCAAGACATCAGGGAGTGGGAAGCCGGCCGAACGGTCGGGTCATACAACGCCACAGCGGCCAGTGAGGAGCAGCGGGTGACGGACAAGGACAACGACCAGGACGAAGTCACCGTGGAGACGACCTCTGTCTTCCGCGCCGACTTCCTCAACGAGCTGGACGCACCCGCGCAGGCGGGCACCGAGAGTTCGGTATCCGGAGTCGAGGGGCTCCCCGCGGGCTCCGCATTACTGGTCGTCAAACGCGGACCCAACGCCGGTTCACGCTTCCTGCTGGACCAGGCCATCACCTCGGCCGGCCGGCACCCCGACAGCGACATCTTCCTCGACGACGTGACGGTAAGCCGCCGCCATGCCGAATTCCGGTTGGAAAGTTCCGAGTTCAACGTCGTCGACGTCGGCAGTCTCAACGGCACGTACGTCAACCGGGAGCCGGTGGATTCGGCGGTCCTGGCCAACGGCGACGAAGTGCAGATCGGCAAGTTCCGGTTGGTCTTTCTGACCGGCCCCAAGGGTGACGACGACGGGGGATCCGGGGGCCAGTGAGCGCGCCCGATAGCCCAGCGCCGGCCGGGATGTCGATCGGGGCGGTCTTGGACCTGCTGCGACCGGACTTTCCGGACGTCACCATCTCCAAGATTCGTTTTCTGGAGGCAGAAGGTTTGGTGACACCGCAGCGGGCGGCGTCGGGCTATCGAAGGTTTACCGCGTACGACTGCGCGCGGCTGCGTTTCATTCTGACCGCTCAGCGGGATCACTATCTGCCACTGAAGGTGATCAGGGCCCAACTCGACGCGCTGCCGGACGGGGAACTACCGGCGATCGGATCTCCCTACGGCGTACCGCGATTGGTGTCGGTGGACGGTGCCGCAGCCGAAGCCGACCCGGGCGCCGTGGCGCCCACCCGCGTCCGGCTCAGCCGTGAGGACCTGCTGGAACGCTCCGGCGTGGATGGCGAGTTGTTGACCGCTCTGCTGAAGGCGGGGGTGATCACGACGGGGCCGGGCGGTTTCTTCGACGAACACGCGGTGGTGATTCTGCAATGCGCGCGGGCACTTGCCGACTACGGCGTGGAGCCAAGACATCTGCGCGCGTTCCGTTCCGCCGCCGATCGACAGTCTGATCTGATCGCCCAGATTGCCGGGCCGCTGGTCAAGGCGGATAAGGCCGGCGCACGTGACCGCGCCGATGAGCTGGCGCGCGAGGTAGCCGCGCTCGCAATTACTTTGCACACCTCGTTGATCAAGTCCGCCGTTCGCGACGTACTGCACCGCTGAGGACTAGACTTCCGTTCGACAGCTTGGTGTTTGGTCGCGTGTGCGGAGGGCGGACACAGATGGGTGAAGTTCGTGTTGTCGGCATTCGCGTCGAGCAGCCGCAGAACCAGCCGGTGCTGTTGCTGCGCGAGGCGGACGGTGACCGGTACCTGCCGATCTGGATCGGCCAGTCGGAGGCCGCGGCCATCGCCCTGGAACAGCAAGGCGTCGAACCGCCGCGGCCGCTTACCCATGACCTGATCAGGGATCTCATTGCCGCACTTGGGCATTCGCTCAAGGAGGTACGCATCGTCGACCTGCAGGAGGGCACGTTCTACGCGGACCTCATCTTCGACCGCGACATCAAGGTGTCGGCCCGGCCGTCAGACTCGGTGGCGATCGCACTGCGGGTGGGTGTGCCGATCTACGTCGAGGAAGCCGTGCTGGCTCAGGCCGGCCTGCTGATTCCCGACGAGGGAGACGAAGAGGCCAGCAGCGCTGTCCGCGAAGACGAGGTGGAGAAGTTCAAGGAGTTTCTCGACAGCGTCTCTCCCGACGACTTCAAGGCGACTTAGCCCACGCGCCGCACACCTGCACCATGCCGACCCGGTACCCAATCCGGGTCACGGATGCGTCTCATATCACACAACGGATTGTCGACACGCCTGGGATATAACGCTCCGGAATCCGGTCGGCGGCCATACTTTGGTGACGGATCGAGGATCGACCCAGAGCACGACAGCCACCGAACAGCGTATGCTCTCTAACACTCGCAACTGAGATAACGTGGCTGTTGGGGCAGCCACTACCGCAGCTAGTGACAAGAGCGCGATCGGCGAGAGGACGCACCGTGAGCGAGCAGCCACGTCAAGAACAGCTGGACCTTGCTGATAGCGCACCAACCGGTGACAACCGCAGCGATGCGGCGCCCAGCCAACCGGTGCAGCCCGGATTGTTCCCGGACGACTCGGTACCGGACGAATTGGTGGGCTACCGCGGGCCGAGTGCCTGCCAGATCGCTGGAATCACCTACCGTCAGCTGGACTACTGGGCTCGCACTTCGCTGGTGGTGCCCTCGATCCGCAGCGCGGCCGGATCGGGCAGCCAACGGCTGTACTCGTTCAAGGACATCCTGGTCCTCAAGATCGTCAAGCGGTTGCTGGATACCGGCATCTCCCTGCACAACATCCGGGTCGCGGTGGATCACCTGCGTCAGCGCGGTGTGCAGGACCTGGCCAACATCACGTTGTTCTCCGACGGCACCAGCGTCTACGAGTGCACGTCCGCCGAAGAAGTCGTCGACCTGCTACAGGGCGGTCAGGGCGTGTTCGGTATCGCCGTGTCCGGCGCCATGCGGGAGCTGACCGGCGTCATCGCCGACTTTCCCGGTGAGCGGGCCGACGGTGGCGAGTCCATCGCCGCACCCGAGGACGAGCTGGCGTCCCGTCGTAAGCACCGCGACCGCAAGATCGGCTGACCCGGCAGCGTAAACTGGATCCCGCATCGCCCTCGCGCGGGAGAGCTCTGTGGCCGCCAGCTACAGACGCCGAAGGAGCAATACCTCTCCATCAACCTCTCAGGCACCCGGACCGCCCGAGATAACGATGCCTCTGGAAAGCGGCGATCGTCTTTAACGGCGTACGCCCGCCGATGGGGAAAGGCGCTAGTCGAACTGCGCTGAATCTCTCAGGCGCCCGGTGCACGGGTAAAGACAGAGGGAGAGGGCCCCCGTCCTTTAGCGGTGCCCTATGTCAGGAGAGATTTGTGTCCGACCATTCCACTTTCGCCGACCGGCACATCGGGCTCGACGCTGACGCCGTCGCCACCATGCTCGCGGTCATCGGCGTCGACTCGCTCGACACCCTGGCCGTCAAGGCGGTCCCGGCCGGCATTCTCGACAAGCTGACCGAGGCGGGCGCGCCCGGACTGGACCGGTTGCCCCCGGCCGCCACCGAGGCCGAAGCACTCGCCGAGCTACGCACGCTGGCCGACAACAACACCGTCGCCGTATCGATGATCGGGCAGGGCTATTACGACACGCTCACCCCGCCGGTGTTGCTGCGCAACATCATGGAAAACCCTGCTTGGTACACCGCCTACACGCCTTATCAGCCCGAGATCAGCCAGGGACGGCTGGAAGCGCTGCTCAATTTCCAGACGATGGTCACCGACCTGACCGGGCTGGAGATCGCCAACGCGTCCATGCTGGACGAGGGGACCGCGGCCGCCGAGGCGATGACGCTGATGCATCGCGCCTACAAGGGTTCGAGCAACCGGTTGGCCGTCGACGTCGACCTGTTCGCGCAGACCGCCGCGATCCTGGCCACCCGGGCCAAGCCGCTGGGCATCGAGATTGTCACCGCCGCCCTTCGCAATGGCCTGCCTGACGGCGAGTTCTTCGGTGTGATCGCCCAGCTACCCGGAGCCAGCGGCCGGATCACCGACTGGAGCGCGCTGGTGAACGAAGCTCACGACCGCGGCGCACTGGTCGCCATAGGCGCGGACCTCTTGGCGCTGACGCTGCTAACGCCGCCGGGTGAGATCGGCGCCGACGTCGCGTTCGGCACCACCCAACGCTTCGGTGTGCCAATGGGATTCGGTGGGCCCCACGCAGGTTATCTGGCGGTGCACACCCGGCACGCCCGTCAATTGCCCGGGCGCCTGGTCGGGGTTTCCGTCGATGCGGACGGGTCACCGGCCTACCGGTTGGCGCTGCAGACCCGCGAGCAGCACATCCGGCGCGACAAGGCGACCAGCAACATCTGTACCGCGCAGGTGCTGCTGGCGGTGATGGCCGCCATGTACGCCAGCTACCACGGGGCCGACGGCCTGACCGCAATTGCCCGACGGGTGCACTCCCACGCCGAGACCATTGCCGGTGCGCTGGGGGATGCGCTGGTTCACGACAAGTACTTCGACACCGTGCTGGCCCGCGTCCCCGGCCGGGCCGACGAGGTGGTTGCGGCGGCCAAGACCAACGGCGTCAACCTGTGGCGGGTTGACGCCGACCATGTCTCGGTGGCCTGCGACGAAGCCACCACCGCCGCGCATGTGGCGAGTGTGCTGGCGGCGTTCGGCCTAGAGGCGGCCGAGCCGGCCCCGGTCGAGATCGCCACGCGCACGTCGGATTTCCTCACCCATCCGGCGTTTCACCAGTACCGCACCGAAACGTCGATGATGCGCTACCTGCGGACGCTGGCCGACAAGGATATTGCTCTGGACCGCAGCATGATTCCGCTCGGCTCCTGCACCATGAAGCTCAACGCCGCCGCCGAGATGGAATCCATCACCTGGCCGGAGTTCGGCCGCCAGCATCCGTTTGCGCCGCCGTCTGACACCCTGGGGTTGCGTCAGCTCATCAGCGACCTGGAGAACTGGCTGGTGGCAATCACCGGTTACGACGCGGTGTCTCTGCAGCCCAACGCGGGCTCTCAGGGCGAGTACGCGGGTCTGCTCGCGATCCACGACTACCACGCCAGTCGCGGTGAACCGCACCGCGACATCTGCCTGATCCCGTCCAGCGCGCACGGCACCAACGCCGCGTCAGCGGCGTTGGCCGGCATGCGGGTGGTGGTGGTGCGGTGTCTGGACAACGGCGACGTGGACCTAACCGACCTGCGCGCCAAGGTCAGCGAACACGCGGAGCGGTTGTCGGCGCTGATGATCACCTACCCGTCCACTCACGGCGTCTACGAGCACGACATCGCCGACATCTGCGCCGCCGTGCACGACGCCGGGGGTCAGGTCTACGTCGACGGCGCCAACCTCAACGCGCTCGTCGGCCTGGCCCGGCCGGGCAAGTTCGGCGGCGACGTCAGCCACCTGAACCTGCACAAGACGTTCTGCATCCCGCACGGCGGCGGCGGCCCGGGCGTTGGACCGGTGGCGGTCCGCGAGCACCTGGCGCAGTTCCTGCCCGGACACCCGCACGCGGCCGAGCTGCCCGGGGGACACCCGGTGTCGTCCGCGCCGTACGGGTCGGCCTCGATCCTGCCGATCAGCTGGGCCTACATCCGAATGATGGGCGGTGACGGCCTACGGGCGGCGTCGCTGACCGCGATCGCGTCGGCCAACTACATCGCCCGCCGCCTCGACGAGTATTTCCCGGTGCTTTACACCGGCGAGAACGGCATGGTCGCCCACGAGTGCATCCTGGATCTGCGCGGCATCACCAAAGCGACCGGCGTAACCGTCGACGATGTTGCAAAGCGGTTGGCCGACTACGGTTTTCATGCACCAACGATGAGCTTTCCGGTAGCCGGCACGCTGATGGTCGAACCGACCGAAAGTGAGAGCCTGGCCGAGGTGGACGCGTTCTGCGAGGCCATGATCGGCATCCGCGGCGAGATCGACCGGGTCGGCAAAGGGGAGTGGCCGGTGGACGACAACCCGTTGCGCGGGGCACCGCACACCGCCGAGTGCCTGGTTTCGGCTGACTGGGACCACCCGTACACCCGGGAGGAAGCCGCCTATCCGCTGGGCAAGACGTTCCGGCCCAAGGTGTGGCCGCCGGTGCGTCGTATCGACGGCGCATACGGCGACCGGAACCTGGTGTGCTCGTGCCCGCCGATCGAGGCGTTTGCCTGAAGGCCGGTCAGCTCAAGAAGGTGTTGACCGCGGTCGCCAGCTCCGGGGTGGCCGAGGTCGACAGGTTCTGGTAGCTGCCGCCGCTGAGACGGGCGACGGCTTCCCAGGTGGCGCGGTCCGGGTCACCACCGAAGTCGATGATGTTGACTGCCACTGGCCTGGCCGGGTCGGCACTGTTCTTGATGAAGTCCTGCAGGCCCTGACCGTCCAGGGTCTGGTCGGTGTGCGGCCCAGCGGTGATCACCAGGATTGAATTCTGTTGGCCAGCACGGTAATTGGCCTGCATTTCCTGGTAGATCATGCGCAGCGTGGTGAACGACACCGCGCCGCCGCCCGAGGAAAACTGCTTATCCAGCGCGGCCGAGAGCGCCGCCGACCGTGGCTGGCCGTTGACCTGGTCGGCCAGCGGGCCGGCCGGCACTTCGGCGCGCCCCTCGTGCCCGTCGAACGTCCACAACCCGATGACCGCACTCGGCGGCAGCGCCTTGACCCGGTTGTTGAGCGCCGCAATCACGTTGGCCAGCCGCGTCTTACCGCCACCGTCGTCGTTCGGCATCGACTGGTCGAGCATGATGGTCGCCGCCACTCCGGTTGACGGCGTGGCCATGGTGTCGGCCAGCGTGGCACGCATGGCCTCGTCGCCGACTGACAACGTGGACGGCAAGGCGGGGAAGTTGGTGACGGGGCTGCTCGGCGGCTTGATGCCGTTCACCCGGAAGCCTGCTTTCGCCAACTTGGCCAGCTGCTCGGATGTGTGCATGTAGCGGGCAAACGCGCTCGCCGCCGTGGTCTGCTCCTGGCTCAGCCAGGAACCGCTGAGCAGCACGGTCGGATAATCGGCCACCGCCACGGGCCCCGGTGGTGTCCAGGAAGTCAGTTTGGTCTTGGCATCCGAAGTCGACTGCCCGCGCACGAAGAGCTGTTGTTCGGTGGTAACCACGGCGTGCACGGGGGCGGCCGCGACATCACCGGGTTTGAGCAAGGCGTTCATCGCTTCGTTGAGCGAGTCGTCCCCGAGTTTGGGTTGCGCGCCCACCAACGTGCGTACCGCGGCGACTCCGCTGGTCGGCGGCGCACCGGCGGGGGCGGACGCGGCCGCGATCGCCTCGCCGGCCAGGAAGGACGCGTCGCCGTTCCCGCTGACCGGAAGCGCCAGTCGCAACGAGCCCCAGTTGGGCGCGTTCAGTCCGGCCATCGAATTGGGATTCGTTTGCAGAGCGGGTAGCGCCGCCCAGTTCTGCTTGGAAAGCACCTGGCTGAACTCCGGACGGATAGCCAGCAAGACCGGGGAGGTCACCAACGAGCGACTGTCGCTGATGATCTTCTGTCCGGCCGCGCCCGCGAGGCGTGCCGCCGAGATCGAGCTGCCCGGAATCCACAGACCCGGCTGGTTGCCGAGGTCGGCGGGCCACTTGCCGATGAAGCCACTGATCACGGCGTCCGAACCGGCCGCTTTCACCGATACCGTGACGCACCGGTCGCCGATGGGGCCCGCCTGCTTGTTGTAGCCGTCGGCAAGTTCTTTGACCTGGTCGAGGATCGACGGGTCGGTCAGGACGGCGACTGAGTCCTTGCCGCCCACGCAATGCGCCGCCGCCGTGTGCGAGCGGTTCGACAACGCATCACCGAAGAATTGCCACAGGATCACCCCGGCTACTACGACAACGACGGTGACCAGGGCAACGATTACGCCGATGCTGACGCCCCGCCTGCCGCCGTCGCTGCGGTGCCCGCCCTGCCAGTCGCCGAGTCCGCGGCTACCGGCCCGAAACAGCGGTGGCGGTGCGGGCGCTGCCGGCTCCGCTGCAGCGGGCTCGGGATCGGACGGGCGCGCTCCGAAGTCCGGGTACTCCTCGTCCTGGTACGGATGGTCGGAATACCGGCTGTCCTCCACAGCAGGCTCTGACGCCTCGAACTGATCGTCGCGCTCCGGGTCCGCAGGAAAATCAGCGAACGGTTCGGGGTTGGAATCGGGGACAGAATCCTCGGGGTCGGGCTTGCTGTGCCTACCCACCCGAGCGGGCCTTAAATTCCCGACGACGACGGTGCAGGATTGGCTCGGTGTAACCGCTGGGCTGCTGGCCGCCGGACAGGATCAGTTCCTGCGCGGCCAGGAAGGCGATGCTGTCGTCGAAATTCGGCGCCATCGGGCGGTAGGACCGGTCGCCCTCGTTCTGCTTGTCCACCAGCGGGGCCATCCGCTCCAGGCTGGCCCGGACATCCTCGTTGGTGATCACGCCGTGGCGCAGCCAGTTAGCCAGCAGCTGGCTGGAAATACGCAGCGTGGCACGGTCTTCCATCAGTGCCGTGTTGTGAATGTCGGGAACCTTGGAGCAGCCGACGCCCTGCTCGACCCAGCGCACCACGTAGCCGAGGATCGACTGACAGTTGTTGTCGACCTCCTCGCGAATTTCCTCGGGTGCCCAGGCCAGCTCTTTGGCCAGCGGGACGGTCAGCAGCTCGTCGATGGTGGTGCGGTGTTGGCCTTCCAGCTCCTTCTGCACAGCGAACACGTCCACCGCGTGGTAGTGCATCGCGTGCAGCGTGGCGGCCGTCGGCGACGGAACCCACGCCGTGGTGGCGCCGGCCTTAGGCTGCCCGATTTTCTGTTCGACCATGTCTGCCATCAGTTCGGTCATCGCCCACATGCCTTTACCGATCTGGGCTTTGCCGGTGAAACCGGCCGCCAGGCCGACATCGACGTTGGCGTCCTCGTAGGCCTTGATCCAGGTGCTGTTCTTCATCGCACCCTTGCGGATCATCGGTCCGGCCTCCATCGAGGTGTGAATCTCGTCGCCGGTGCGGTCCAGGAACCCGGTGTTGATGAACACCACGCGATCGGCGGCGGCCTTGATGCACGCCTTCAAGTTGACCGTCGTACGCCGCTCTTCGTCCATGATTCCGACTTTGAGGGTGGACTGCGGCAGGCCGAGAACGTCCTCGACGCGGCTGAACAGCTCGCAGGTGAAGGCGACCTCTTCGGGTCCGTGCATCTTGGGCTTCACGATGTACACCGAACCGGTGCGGCTGTTTTGCAGCGGGCCATTCTCGTCGCCGCTGCGCAGGCCGTGGATGGCTGTCAGGCCGGTGAACAACGCATCCTGGATCCCTTCGGGGACCTCTGGTCCGTCCTCGCCGTCGGCGCTGAACACGATGGCGTCGTTGGTCATCAAGTGCCCGACGTTGCGGACAAACAGCAGGCTGCGGCCGGGGAGCGTCAACTCTCCGTTCCCGTCCGGGCTGGTGTAGGTGCGGTCGGCGTTGAGCTTGCGGGTGAAGGTCTTGCCGTCCTTGGCGACCTCTTCGGCCAGATCGCCCTTGTTCAGGCCGAGCCAGTTGCGGTAGCCGAGCACCTTGTCGTCGGCGTCGACGGCGGTCACCGAGTCCTCGAAGTCCATGATCGTGGTGATCGCCGACTCCAGCACCACATCCTTGATGCCGGCGGCGTCGGTCTGTCCGATCGGGGACTCGGGGTCGATCAGGATCTCGACGTGCAGCCCGTTGTTGACCAGCAGCACCGACCAGTTGGGGGAGCCGAGCTCACCGGAGTAGCCCACGAATTTCTCTGGGCTGGCCAGCCCGGTGGATTCTGAACCGAGCGCGATCTGCAGCTGCCCGTCGGCGATGCTCAGCCCGGTCGCGTCCGTCCAGGAACCGGACGCCAACGGCGCGGCGACGTCGAGGAACTTGCGCGCGTATTCGATGACGCGGTCGCCACGCACCTTGTTGTAGCTGGAGCCCTTCTCGGCGCCGTCGGCTTCGGAGATGACGTCGGTGCCGTAAAGGGCGTCATACAGCGACCCCCACCGCGCGTTCGCGGCGTTCAGTGCGAACCGGGCGTTGAGCACCGGCACCACCAACTGCGGCCCGGCGGTGGTGGTGATCTCGTCATCCACGCCCGAGGTGGTGATGGTGAAGTCGTCGGGTTCTGGTTGCAGGTAGCCGATTTCGGTGAGGAACTCACGGTAGGCATCCGGGTCCAGCGGCTCGAGCACCCGCAGCCGGTGCCACTTGTCGATCTGGGCCTGCAACTCGTCGCGGGTCTTCAACAGTTCCTGGTTGCGTGGAGTGAGATCGGTGACGACCTTGTCGACGCCGGCCCAGAAGCTGTCCGGGTCGATACCGGTGCCAGGCAGTGCCTCGTTGTTCACGAAGTCATAGAGCACCCGGGCGACGCGCAAGTTGCCTTGGGTCACGCGATCAGACATTGTTCTCCTCCGTAATGGCCACTACGCGGCCCCTCTAGCTACCGTCAGACTACCGAGCAGTAGCCTGCCGAGCCTATCCCGGCCGACCCGCAATGCCAGGTCATGGCGCGCTGACAACGGCGCCCGCAGCTACGCAACGGACGCTGGGAATTGCTTTCTGGCAACGCGGACCTGTGGGTTTTCGTTCCCGTTTCGTTCCCAGTCGCACCTGTGGTGATACCCGCGGCCGCTCAGATCATACGGGCCGTCGCTCAGTTGTGTTGCGCCCCGTCGCGCATACTGCCGAGCAGGTCTTCGACTAGATCCTCCAGCGCCACCACCCCAACGACTTCGCTCATGGTGGCTGCCGCCTCAGCACTATCCGCAGGGCTATCGGCTAAAACCAAGGCGAGGTGACTGTTGCTGCGGCGCATGCGCGACAGCGCATCTGGCAGCCCTAGCGACTGCGGGACTCGGGGCAGCGCGCGCACAAGTGCCAGATCGATCACCGTGTGCGGATCGTCACCGAGCGCCAACACGTCCTTGATGTGCAGATAGCCGATGTAGTTGCCGTCGCGATCCACCACGGGAAAGCGGGAGTAGCCCGTCAGTGCCAACGCCTGCTCCACCGCACCGATCGTGGGTCCGAAACCCGCGCCCGCGACCGACACGGCGTGCACCTTTGCCAGCGGCACCGCGACGTCTCCGACCACCCGGGTGCGGATCCGCAGCGCGCGGGTCAGTCGCACGTGCTCCTCCTGGTCGAGCAAACCCTCCGAGAGCGACTCGGCGATCATGTCCGACAGCTCGACCGTGGATACCGTGATGTCGAGTTCGTCCTTGGGCTGGACGCCCAACAGCCGCAATATCGCGTTGGCGCATTTGTTGTAAAGCACGATGATCGGACGTGCCGCACGCACGTACGGCAGGTACGCCGGAACCAGCAACATCGCGGTCCGTTCCGGGCCGGCCAGCGCGATGTTCTTGGGCACCATTTCACCGAGCAGCACGTGCAGCGTCACCACCAGAGCCAACGCGATGACGAAGGACAGCGTGTGCAGCAGCGCGGGATGGAAACCGGCCAACGCAAACGACGAACGCAGCAACGAGGCAACAGCAGGCTCGGCAATCCTGCCCAGCAGGATCGAGGCCACGGTGACGCCCAGTTGGGCGCCCGCCAGCATGGCCGGAAGTTGTTCGCCGGCCCGGATCACCGTCACGGCGCGAGTCCGGCCCTGCTCGGCCAGCGCTTCGAGGCGGTCGCGGCGAGCGGAGATCATCGCGAATTCGGCACCGACGAAGAAGCCGTTGAGCGCGATCAGCAGGATCGCCAGCCCTATCGCCAGGATCGAGTTCACTGCCCGTCCCCGTCCGAGTCGTGAAGTTCGATCAGTTCGAGCTGATCGAGGCGGCGGCCGTCGAGCTGCACCACCGTGGCCCGCCAGCGCCGTTGTTCCTCGGGCAGCCCATTACGGTCCAGCGCGGGTAATTCGACGGTCTCGCCGACCACCGGCATGTGTCCGAGCTCGCGCAACACCAGACCGCCGATCGTCTCGTAGGGCCCCTCCGGCGCCCGGTAGCCGATGGCCGTCTCGACCTCGTCGATGCGCAGCAGACCCGAGACCCGCCAGCCGTTGCCGGCGGCGATGACGTCCGGCGTTTCGTCGTCGTGTTCGTCGCGCACGTCGCCAACGATCTCTTCGATCAGGTCCTCGACGGTGACCATTCCGGCAGTGCCGCCGTACTCGTCGACGACCATCGCGGTCTGCAGCGAGTTGGCGCGGATCTGCGCCATCACCGCATCCCCGTCCAGCGTGGAGGGCACCACCGCGATCGGCGTGGCCACCCTGGTCAACAGCGTTGTCGCCCGGTCGGCCGGGGGCACCTCGAACACCTGCTTGACGTGCACGATGCCCACGGTCTCGTCGAGATCACCGCGGACCACCGGGAAACGCGAGAAGCCGGTCGCGGCGACCGCGGCAACCAGATCGGCGACGGTGTCGTCGGTCTGCAGGGCGACGATCTTTGATCGCGGCGTCATCAGTTCCTCGGCCGTCAGCGTCCCGAACTGCAGGGAGCGGTGCATCAGTGAGGCGGTGACGTCGTCCAGGGCGCCGCGGCGCGCCGAGGTCCGCACCAGCGACACCAATTCCTGGGGTGTGCGGGCCGACCGCAGTTCTTCGGCGGGCTCGATTCCGAGCCGGCGGACGATCCAGTTCGCCGCCCCGTTGGTCAGCCGGATGGCTGGTGTGAACAGCAGCGAGAACAGCCATTGCGGGAGCACGACGGCGCGGGCGGTGCGCAGCGGCCGCGCCACGGCAAGGTATTTGGGGACCAGTTCGCCGAAAACCATCGACACCGACGTGACCACCGCCAACGCCAGGAAGGTGGTGATGGTGTCGGCTAGCTGGTCGGAGACCCCTAGCGCGTCCAGCCACGGGTGCGGCAACGCCGCCATCAACGGGTCGGTCAGATAACCGGTGCCCAGCGTGGTTATCGAGATTCCTAACTGCGCACCCGACAACTGGAACGACAACCGGTGTTGAGCCCGTCGGATGAAGCGGTCCCGGGCACCCCCGCCGCGAGCGTTGGCTTCGACGGTGCTGCGGTCCAGGGCCGTCAGCGAGAACTCCGCGGCAACGAACACCGCAGTGCCAAGCGTCAGCGCCAGGATGGCCAACACGCTGACCACGGTGGCGGAGTGGTTCATGGGCCTTTCACCAGCCGGTGGGCAAAGGGTGTCCTTCCGCGAAGCCCGCGGCCGATTGCACACCGACCACCGCCCGCTCGTGCAACTCTTCCAGGGTAGTGGCACCCACGTAGGTGCAGGTGCTGCGCACCCCGGAGGTGATGTGATCGATCAGGTCCTCGACGCCGCCGCGGTCCGGGTCCAACCCCATCCGCGATGTCGAGATGCCTTCCTCGAACAACGCCTTATGGGCCCGTTCGAACGAGCTGTCGCCGCCGGTGCGGGCGACGACCGCGCGCTTGGACGCCATGCCGTAGCTCTCCTTGTACGGCTGGTCGTCGCGGTCGCGCATCAGGTCGCCGGGGGATTCGTAGGTGCCGGCGAACCACGACCCGATCATCACGTTCGACGCGCCCGCGGCCAACGCCAGGGCCACGTCCCGCGGGTGCCGGATCCCGCCGTCCGCCCACACGTGTCCTCCCAATTCCCTTGCCGCAGAGGCACACTCGACGACCGCGGAGAACTGCGGGCGGCCCACGCCGGTCATCATCCGGGTGGTGCACATCGCCCCGGGCCCCACGCCGACCTTGACAATGCCGGCACCGGCCTCGATCAGATCCCGAGTTCCCTGCGCGGACACCACATTTCCGGCGGCCAGCGGCACCCCCAACTCCAGTGATGCGACCGTCTTTATCGCCTCCAGCGTCTTGACCTGGTGACCATGGGCGGTATCGATGACCAGCACGTCGACGCCGGCCTCTGCCAGTGCTCGCGCCTTGGCCCCGACGTCACCGTTGATACCGATGGCCGCGCCTACCCGCAACCGGCCGGCGTGATCGACCGCCGGGCTGTAGATCCCGGTGCGGACCGCCCCGGTGCGGGTCAGCACTCCGGCCAGCGTGCCGTCGGCGTCAGTCACCACCGCGACGTCGACCGGTGCGTGTTCGAGCAGGTCGAAGATCTTGCGTGGCTCGGTGCCGACCGGCGCGGCGACGAAATCCGTGATTGCTATGTCGCGCACCCGCGCGAAGCGGTCCACACCGACGCACGCGGACTCGCGGACCAATCCGATCGGACGGCCCTCGAAGACGACGACCGCGACGCCGTGTGCGCGCTTGTGAATTAGAGCGGTCGCATCCGACACCGAGTCGTCGGCGGTCAGCGTCACCGGGGTGTCGAGCACCAGGTCACGACTCTTGACGAACTGGACGGTCTGCTCCACGGCGGGGATGGGCAGATCCTGCGGAAGGATCACCAGGCCGCCGCGTCGTGCGACGGTCTCGGCCATCCGTCGTCCGGCCACCGCGGTCATGTTGGCGACCACCACCGGGATGGTGGTGCCCGAGCCATCGACGGTGGACAGGTCGACGTCGAACCGCGAGGCGACCTCGGACCGGTTCGGCACGATAAACACGTCGTTGTAGGTCAGGTCGAACGACGGGCGGTGCCCGTCGAGGAACTTCATCGTGCGGCGCTCACATCTTCGTCAGGTCGATCAAGCTGGTACTTCAGTGCGGTCTCCACTCCACAGGGTGTGAAACTTCTTGCCCGGGTCCTCGTCGGTCCGCCCGTAGGTGTGCGCACCGAAGAAGTCGCGCAGGCCCTGGGTCAGTGCGGCCGGCAATCGCTCGGTGCGCAACGCGTCGTAGTAAGACAGTGCCGACGAGAAACCCGGTATCGGGATACCCAGCTGCGTCGCCGTAACCACCACCCGCCGCCAGCCGTCGATAGCCGATTCGATCGCGCTGCGGAAATAGGGGGCGACGATCAACGTGGCCAGGTCGGGGTCCTCGTCGTATGCGTCTTTGATGCGGTTGAGGAATTTGGCCCGGATGATGCAGCCCCCGCGCCAGATCGTCGCGAGGTCGCCGGGCGTGATGTTCCACTCGTATTCGGCGCTGCCAGCCTGAATCTGGTTGAAGCCCTGGGCGTAGGCGATGATCTTCGACGCGTACAGCGCCTGGCGGACATCTTCGGTGAACTGCGCCGCATCTCCTGGTTTGGTGCCGAGTTCGCCGGACGCCAGCCCGGTGGTGGCTTTGCGTTGGGCTACCGAACCTGACAGCGCTCGGGCGAACACCGCCTCGGCGATGCCGGTGACGGGCACCCCGAGATCCAGGGCCGACTTCACTGTCCAGCGGCCGGTGCCCTTCTGCTCCGCTTCGTCGACGATGACGTCGACCAGCGGCTTGTCGGTCCGTGCGTCGGTCTGGCGCAGCACCTTGGCGGTGATCTCGACCAGGAAGCTGTCCAGATCGCCTTTGTTCCACTCGTCGAAGACGTCGGCGATCTCACCCGCCGACTTGCCGAGCCCGTCGCGAAGCAGCTGATACGCCTCGCCGATCAACTGCATGTCGGAGTATTCGATGCCGTTGTGCACCATCTTGACGAAGTGCCCGGCGCCGTCGGGTCCGATGTGGGTGCAGCACGGTACGCCGTCGACGTGAGCCGAAATCTCCTCGAGCAGCGGGCCGAGGGATTCGTAGGATTCGGCGGGTCCGCCCGGCATGATCGACGGGCCGTTGAGTGCACCTTCCTCGCCGCCGGAAATCCCGGCGCCGACGAAGTGCAGCCCGCGCTCGCGGATCGCCTTTTCCCGACGGATGGTGTCGGTGTAGAGGGCGTTGCCGCCGTCGATGATGATGTCGCCGTCTTCCATCGCGTCGGCGAGCTCGTTGATGACGGCGTCGGTCGGGTCGCCCGCTTTGACCATGATGATGACCCGCCGCGGCTTTTCCAGTGCCGCAAGGAATTCCGAGATCGTTTCACTGCGGACGAAGTTGCCGTCGGAGCCGTGCTCTTCGAGCAGGGCGTCGGTCTTGGCGACGGACCGGTTGTGCAGCGCCACGGTGTACCCGTGCCTGGCGAAGTTCCGGGCCAGGTTCGAGCCCATCACGGCTAAGCCGGTGACTCCAATCTGGGCGGTCGCAGCCTTCGAATCCGACGAACTCATGTCCTCGCCTTTCAGATTGAATGATCCAGCGTCCAAAACTGTTCGCCAAACACTGTGGCATAACGACCCCGTGGGTGCGCGGCGGTGTTGGCTCCGCCCCTAGGCGGAGACCAACCGGTGCAGCTCTGTGAGCCACGGTACGGCCAGCGCGATAGTGGGCACGACCAGGACGGCCGCGGCGGCCAGATAGGCGGCCGCGGACAGCGCCGCGCTGTTGCCGCGGCCGGACAGTCGGCGTACCCGCAACACGGTGCTGGGTCCGCCGGCGGCCAACGCGCCGGACGGTGCACGACCGGAGGCGCAGGCAACCAGGGCACGAGCCAGGGGAGTGCGCCCGGTAGCGCGTACCGCCGCATCGTCGGCCAACAGTTCGACGAGAAGCTGCACAGAGCCGAGGGCATTGGCGCTGCGGACCAGCCGAGGGAACGCGGCATGCACGGCCGTGAACGCTTCCAGGACAAGGTCGTGGCGGGCCCGCAGATGAGCCCGCTCATGGGACAGAATCGCGGTCACTTCCGAATCCGCCAGCGTGTTCAGTGCTCCTGCGCTGACCACGACGCGGCTGCGCACGCCGGGCAGGCAGTAGGCGAGAGGCTGCTTGACGTCCAGGACGCGCAGGTCCCGAGTTCTGGCACAGGGCTGGACCAACGCTCCGCCGTGGTCCACGCCGACCAGGTCGACGACCATGCGGTGCCGAGCCCGACGCCGTCGGGTGGCGATGGCTACCCGCACCACCGCGATGACCAGCCGGGCTCCCACCAGGACCGTCAGCGTGAGAACGGTGAGGTAGGCCGCCCACAAGGGCCAGCCCAGCCGACGCTCGGCGTCGACGATCCCGGCGGTGGGTCGCCCGTCCGGACCGGGCATCAAAAGTCGGCTGGCGATGGCGATGCCGGCGCTGAACGTGGAGAGGACGGCGGCCAGGGCAACGGCCTGCCAAAGCACCATTGCGGCCCTCGGAGCGCGCAGCGGCCACCGAGCGCGGGCCAACAGCGCCGGTGTCGGGCCAGCCAGCATCACCGCAAGGATGGTGAAGGCCAGCGCAGACACGCTGTTAGTCTCCCTTAGTCTTCGGCCGGAGGTCCAGCGGATTGCGAATTGCGGTGGTTGGTTTCTAATTCGGCGAGCGCGCGTCGCAGAGCGTCGGCCTCGTCGGCGTTGACCCGCTCGACAAAATGCACCAGCGCGGCCTGCCGGCCACCGGAGTCCTCGGCTTGCGCCAGTGCGTCAACCATCAGCCCGGCAACCAGTTCGTCGCGGCCGTGCACCGGCGCATAACGGTGCGCCCGGTCGTCTCGAAGCTGAGACACCAGATTCTTCTTCGCCAACCGCTGCAGCACCGTCATGACGGTCGTGTAGGCGAGGTCGCGCCGCGCAGACAACGCTTCGTGGACTTGGCGAACGGTCTGCGGTTCCGGCATGGACCACAAGTGGTCCATCACGGCGCGTTCCAGATCCCCCAGCCGCGTCAGCTTGGCCATAGTTCATCTCCTGAGCGTTGGAACCAGCTTACTCCGGCTTACTACCGAGTGTCGTACCCAAGACATGACACTACCCAATAGGTGCTTGCGAAATTAGGGCAGCCTTGCCTATGCTAAACACGGTCGAGCGGAGAAATGACCGCGGAAGTGTCCTGAGGGCTGCAGTGACCCCCGGTCTACTCGATCGGCGAGCCCCGTGCACGTGGCAC
>NZ_LZLS01000044.1 GCF_001673365.1 Mycobacterium asiaticum | reverse complement strand
ATAACTACCCCGGCGTGTCGAGCAAGTGGGGCCACATCAAGCCGTCCCCCTGGGGCCAAATCAGGCTGTCATAGCCAATGAGGTCGCCCGGGTGCGAAGGGAATCTTTTTCGGCGCTTGAGATTAACTACCTAAATGAGAACGCGGCAAAATATGGGTACACCCGAAACGGTAATGCGTGGGTCTACGAGGGCGGTCGGTAGTGGCGGCCATTGATGACCTGGAGCGCGTTATGGGATCCACCTTTGCTGATCTGGGATTTCAACTCGACGAGGTCAATGACGCTGTCACGTACGGGGAGCGACCCGCCTGGGCGGTCTTCTACCTCGGCAGCGACTGCAAACTGCAGGTCTGCTGGTCAGCGCGTGAAGGCGGGATTGACTTTATGCTGGCCCCACTCGATGCGCCAAACGAGTTCGGGCTCATCAACCGCTCCAAGGAGTGGCGATTCATGTTGGCGCTAAGTGATGTCGATGACGGATTAAGAACACCGTCACCAGATGCAGGACCAGAGACTTGGTGGGCTTGGCGCAAAGCGCTTTTCGATACGCACTTCGAAGCTGCCCACCAAGCATTGTTACGACGGGACTAAGCTGTAACCCGGCGTTAATCAGTTGCCAGCGTATTGACCCGAGGCTTGGGGCCAGTTGGGAGCGCTACCTCGGCCCTATTGAATAGGTGCCGGAGGTTTCAAGGGCGTTGTGACGGGCAATAGCCGAGTTCGACCAATATTAAGGCTGAATTGTATTTGACTACCGCTCGCCAGGTTGCCCTGACCACGCTGACCCCCTGACGCTTCTAGTTCCGCTGGGGAGAGCCCGTCGGCCTAACCGGACGAACCCGAATGTCTACTCGAAATGGACCATATTCGAGCATCTCAAACTTCGTCTTGGAGATCCCGCTACTGACTATCTCCGTGCTTATGCAGGCATTCAATACCGCGACCTAGCAGAGAAAAATATGGTGAGCACAATCTTGTTTGAGCCTTCGGGCGGAAAGGAGACCCGCGATGGTACCGGTGAAGGTGGCATGAATTGGCCACTATGCCGATATCCGCTTGGGCGAGGTGGTTCTCCGCCGCCGGGTCCGCCGTGGCCGCATCGGCCGCAGCCGCCAACTTTGTGCGGACGCTAGACGACTCGAAGCGCAGTTCATCAGCCATGGTCGCGTCAACGGCATACGCTGTGGGCGCTTGATTGTCTTGGCGCTCGCCATTACTTGGGGCCTCTTTGGGGCTCGCCAGGAGCGAACCGCGAGGGAGCTTCGACTGCGGGTGCCCGACACGCAGATCAGCAGCCGGTTCTCGGCCAATGAGGGGTACGGCCCCGGCGAGCACGTCGCGTGCGACGAGACCGGGGAGCCGTATCACCCGAACCTGATCTATTGGCGGTGAGGCAAGATGCTCGACGGCCTCAAGATCGAGCGGGTACGGCTGCATGACGCCCGTCACACCTGTGGGACGTTGATGCACTTGCGCGGAGTGCCGGTCGCAGCAATCGCAGCTTGGTTAGGGCATGCGAGCGCTGCGTTCCCGATGGCGGTGTATGCGCACTCCCAAGACGAAGCGCTGAAAGCCGCCGGATCGAGTTTCAGTCGAGTTGTGACATCCGGTGACACTGAGATCGGCTCGCCAGGCTAGCCAGCCAAGCTGAACCACGTTTGAGCTGCTGTTTCTCGTGCCCCCAGTCGGACTCGAACCGACACTGTGCGGATTTTAAGTCCGCTGCCTCTGCCAATTGGGCTATGGGGGCGTCGCGAAAACAGACTATTTCACGGCGCTTATCCGAACCCCGCCCCGTGCTCAGCTGCACCCCCGCGCGGTCACTCCCATCCGCCCAGAACAACCCAAGGACCCAACGTGCGAGAACCTCGCGGCGTGAGTAGGATCGCGCGCCGCGCGTCCGGATAACGCGGCGCCGACCTCGGCGCATATGACACCGCGGTATCGCCCGACAAGACCTTGTTAAGACTGCTTGCCCCTCCGTTAAGAAGCCGTAAACGTTCGTCACCCCCCGTCTTTCGACGACGACTGTGGAGCCGTGGCTAGTTAGCGTTACGCCAACGCACAGGGGTTCGTAGGCAAACACTCAGGGTCGGCCAGGGGCATATGGCCGGCGGTTTCATACATAAGGAGCAAAGATGTCATTTCTGACAGCGGTACCCGCAGAATTGGCCGCCGCGGCGGCGCAGCTGGGAGCGATCGGCAGTGCATTGGCGGCTCAGAACGCGGGTGCTGCGGCCCCGACCACTGCCATCGCCCCTGCCGCCGCGGACCAGGTGTCGATCATCCAGTCCGGCATCTTCACCGCGTACGGCGCGCTGTATCAGCAGGTCGCGGCCGAGGCTCAGGCGATTCAAGAGCAGTTCGTGCAGACCCTGGGACTGAGCAGCGGTACCTACGAGTCCTCCGAGTCGGCCAACGCGGCTGCGGCCACCCTGGCCGACGGCGCATCCGCCGCAGCGGCAGCCCCCGCGGCCTCGTCTCCGGTGACGAACTTTATGGATCAGATCGAGATTCTGCTCGGCGGCCCCCTGTACAGCGCCGGCGGCCAACCGTTCAGCTTGTCGGGCAACATGGCCAACATCGCCAGCTACGAGATCGGGAACTTCGCCTCGGCGTCCTCGAACATGCTGGGTCTGACCAGCGGTGGACTCTTCCCGGAGGGCTTCGGTACCTCCGCGGAGGCGGCTGCCGACGCGGCTATCGAGGGTGCCGCAATCGAGGGTGGCTTGACGAGCGCAGTGGCCCCGGGCCCGGTCGCGGCCAGCCTCGGTACCTCCACTCTGGTCGGCTCGATGTCCGCTCCGCCCAGCTGGGCAGCGGGGACCACGCTCGTGTCGAGTTCGACCACCGGCGCACTGTCCGGCGCGGGCTGGACCACCGCAGCCCCAGCCGCGGCACCGGGCGCGCTCTACCCCGGCATGCCGGGCGTTGCCTCGGCCGCCCGCAGCAGCACAGGTTTCGGAGCGCCTCGCTATGGCGTCAAGCCAATCGTCATGCCGAAAGCGGTGAGCGTCTAAAGACCGGCCTCGACACGCCAACAGACCAGCCAGACAAAGCCAAAAGGAACGGATCGAAATGTCGTTTGCAGCTTTCCCGCCCGAAGTGAACTCAGGACTCATGTACAGCGGCGCCGGCGCGGCACCCTTGGTCGCCGCCGCGACCGCGTGGAACAACCTGGCCGCCGAGTTGAGCACGACAGCGACGCAGTACGAGTCGATCATCACCTCGCTCACCACCGAGCAATGGACCGGCGGTGGATCGGCAGCCGCGGCAGCCGCGGCCCAGCCCTACGTGGCCTGGCTGACCAGCACCGCGGCAGCCGCCGAACAAGCCGGGATCCAGGCGTCTGCCTCCGCCGCCGCATACGAGGCGGCGTTTACCGCGACGGTTCCCCCGCCGGTCATCGCCGCCAACCGGGCGCTGCTGGCGGCGCTGGTGGCGACCAACTTCCTGGGTATCAACACCCCGGCGATCATGGCGACCGAGGCTCAGTACATGGAGATGTGGGTCCAGGACGTCATGGCGATGACGACCTACCAGGCCTCGTCGGCGACGGCTGCGGTCCTCGAGCCCCTGGTGCCGGCACCGGTGGAGACCAACCCCGGTGGCGCGGGCGCCCAAGCCGCTGCGGTCGCCGCTGCGCAAGCGGTGGGACCCGCCTCTTCGTTGGGTGACGTCGTCACTGGCCTGCAGACCGAGCTGTCGAACATCACGTTGGGGACGTCGTCAATCGGCACCGGCCTATTCAATGCCCTGCCGGTACCCGTGCAGGAGTTGCTGACCTCATTGGACGGCATGCTTGGAACCCCGTTGATCTTCAACGGCATTCAGCAGATCGGTGTCACGGCGTCGTGGTTCATGTTCGCCGCGATCCCGAACGGCATCTTCGCCGCACACACCATCGACGCCAACATTGCCGCTGCGGCAGCCGAAGCCGCGGAAGCGGCCGCAGCTCCGGCGGCCGCAGCGGCTGCCGGACTGACCGGTGAGGTGGGCGCCGCGGGCGCCGCCGCCACCCTGGGTGAGGCATCTCTGGTCGGCAGCTTGTCGGTACCTGCGAGTTGGTCGGCGGCCGCCCCGGTCGCGGCGAATGCCGGAACTGCGTTGGCGGGCAGCGGCTGGACCGTCGCCGAAGAAGCCGCCGCACCGGGCGTCATGGCCGGAATGCCGGGCATGGCCGCGGCCGCCAAGGGAGCCGGCGCCGCCGCGGGACCGCGGTACGGCTTCCGTCCGACGATCATGCCCAAGCAGGTCGTCGTCTGACGCTGAAAATTCACGGCACTTGTCACTCATTCGAGACCGCCAAGGGGTCGCCAAGCCGTAACCTATGCGCTGAACGGCAGCTAGAAGCTTTACCAAACCAAGAATTGAGAGAGGGAGACGCAGTATGGCAACACGCTTTATGACCGACCCGCACGCGATGCGGGCCATGGCTGGGCGCTTCGAGACGCACGCTCAGACCGTTGAGGACGAGGCCCGCCGGATGTGGGCGTCCTCGCAGAACATTTCCGGTGCAGGCTGGAGCGGTCTGGCCTCGGCCACCTCGCTGGACACGATGGGCCAGATGAACACCGCATTCCGCAACATCGTCAACATGCTGCACGGGGTGCGCGACGGGCTGGTTCGCGACGCGAACAACTACGAGCAGCAAGAGCAGGCCTCCCAGCAAGTGTTGAGCAGCTAGAAAGGGCTCCCACGATGACGATCAATTACCAGTTCGGCGACGTCGACGCCCACGGTGCGCTGATCCGCGCCCAGGCCGCCAACTTGGAGGCCGAGCACCAGGCCATCGTTCGCGATGTGCTGGCTGCCGGTGACTTCTGGGGCGGCGCCGGTTCGGTGGCTTGCCAGGAGTTCATCGCCCAGTTGGGTCGTAACTTCCAGGTGATCTACGAGCAGGCCAACGCTCACGGCCAGAAGGTCCAGAGCGCCGGCAACAACATGGCGCAGACCGACAGCGCCGTCGGGTCCAGCTGGGCCTGATAAAACGCTCTACAGATAACGGGGCCGCACACCGCAAGGTGTGCGGCCCTGTTTTCGCCCGGCTATTTCCGGGCACTGAAAATAGTTTGCCACGGGTGAGCGTTACGGCTCCCCTAGAGGCTGTGTTGGCGATGTCCGGCGCACTCGTCGGGACCCGAGCGCACGTGGGCGTTGGGCCCCTTCTCGGCCGCCGACCTGCACGTCGTGGCTCGCTCAGAGCCTCTCCCACCTCACCATGTAACACGCGAACTCCGCCGTCGGCTGGTGGTGCTTCGCACCGACGCACCTAGCTTGCTGCGCGCCGCGAGAGCGACCTTCGCGTCAGGGTCCGCAAAGTTTGCCGACCGTTTTGTGAACGAAAATTCTTGACCGTCAACAGTGTTGCCGTGGGCACCACAAACTCAGCATCCCGCGCCCCGGTTGCCGGGAGTATGCCGTGCGCGAAATTTGTTCGAACCCAGCGAATTGCCGGAAGGCAACTTCAACGATTCAGTGGTATGCGTCCAACTAACCTGCATCACAGCGGGTTTCACGTTGCCGCGACACTGCGCTAAGGCACCAATGCATAACCAACGCACATCAGCTCGGCCGTTGGACGGCAATCGGCCCAGTCGGTACATTTGAGGATTATATGAACGGAGTGACAACCATATGTGTGGTTGAAAGAATGCGTGAATATGACGGCAATGACTGGATACGCTCGCAGCCAACGTCCCCGCCAAGCAATTCTCGGGCAGCTGCCCCGAATCAACCGAGCCGACGGCTCACCGATCCGGGTTTTGCTGGTTGACGATGAGCCGGCGCTGACCAACCTGGTGAAGATGGCCCTGCACTACGAGGGCTGGGACGTCGAGATCGCCCACAACGGACGCGAAGCGATTGCCAAATTCGACAAGATCAGTCCCGACGTGCTGGTCCTCGACATCATGCTTCCGGACGTGGACGGTCTGCAGATCCTGCAGCGCGTCCGCGAGTCCGACGCGTACACGCCCACCTTGTTCCTCACCGCGCGCGACTCGGTGATGGACCGGGTCACGGGTCTGACCGCCGGCGCCGACGACTACATGACCAAGCCGTTCAGTCTCGAAGAACTCGTTGCCAGGCTGCGCGGGTTGCTGCGTCGCTCCAGTCATCTGGCGCCGCCCGCCGATGAATCCCTCAAGGTCGGCGACCTCAAGCTCGACGCGGCCAGCAGGGAGGTCACCCGTGGTGGCACTCCGATGTCACTGTCATCGACCGAGTTCGAACTGCTGCGGTTCCTGATGCGCAATCCGCGCCGCGCGCTGAGCCGCACCGAGATCCTCGACCGGGTTTGGAATTACGACTTCGCCGGCCGCACCAGCATCGTCGACCTGTACATTTCCTACTTGAGGAAGAAGATCGACGCCGACAGAGAGCCGATGATCCACACCGTCCGTGGAATTGGATACATGCTCCGACCACCGGAATGAGTTTCTGAATGACGGGGGACCGCAACATCCCGCGGTGGCTCCCCCGTTCCCTGCGCCGACAGTTGCTCTTGGGCGTACTGACTGTGGTGACCCTGGTGCTGGTGGCGGTTGGTGCCGTCTCGGTGCTGACGCTGCGCGGCTACGTCACGGCCATGAACGATGCCGAAGTCGCCGAGTCCATGCACGCGTTCAGTCACTCCTACGCCAGGTATCGCAACGGGGAACACACCTCGCTACACAGCGGTATACCGCCGGTGTCGCAGGCGCTGCTGGAGTTCACCGGCCAGACGCCCGGCAACCTGATCGCGGTGGTTCGCGACGGCAAGGTCATCGCCTCTGCTGTCTTCTCCGAAGACGAACCCCGACCCGCGCCGCCTGACGTCGTCCGCGCCATCGAATCGCAGTCCTTCTCGGAGGAATCGTCTCGCGTCGAAGACCTGGGCAGCCTGGGCCCCCACCAGATAGACAGCCGCACGGCCGGGTCCGACCTCCTGGTGGTCGGGGTCTCACTGAGCCTGGCCGAGGGGATCATTGCCCGAAAGCAGCTCACCACCACCGCGCTGGTTGCGACCGCGCTGGCGATCACCGCTGTGTTGACCGCCTGGGTGGTGGGCTACGCACTGCGTCCGCTGAGTCGCGTCGCGGCCACCGCCGCGGAAGTCGCCGCGATGCCGTTGGCCGACGACGACCACCAGATCAGTGCGCGGGTGAGGCCCGAAGACACCGACCCGGACAACGAGGTCGGGATCGTCGGGCACACCCTGAACAAATTGCTCGACAACGTCGATAGCGCTCTGGCCCATCGTGTCGAATCCGACCTGCGGATGCGGCAATTCATTACCGACGCGAGCCATGAGTTGCGCACACCACTTGCGGCCATTCAGGGCTATGCCGAGCTGACCCGTCAGGACAGTTCGGACCTGCCGCCCACCACCGAGTACGCGCTGGCGCGCATCGAATCAGAAGCTCGGCGGATGGCGTCGCTGGTTGACGAGCTACTGCTGCTTTCCCGCCTGGGCGAGGGCGAAGACCTGCAGACCGAAGACCTCGAGCTCACCGATGTGGTGATCAACGCGGTGAATGACGCGGCCGTAGCCGCGCCGACGCACCAGTGGGTCAAGGAGTTGCCCACCGGGCCGGTCTGGGTCAACGGGGACCGCGCGCGGCTGCACCAGTTGCTCAGCAATCTGCTCACCAATGCCTGCGTGCACACGCCGCCGGGCGTCACGGTGACGACGGGGATCACCTGCCATCGAAGTGGCCCGAACGCGCCTTACGCCGAGTTGACCGTCGCCGACGACGGACCCGACATCGATCCCGCGGTGCTACCGCACTTGTTTGAGCGTTTCGTGCGCGCCGACAAGGCCCGATCCACCGGCTCTGGCCACGGACTCGGCCTGGCCATTGTCAGCTCGATCGTCAAGGCGCATCAGGGCTCGGTGTCGGCCGAGTCGGCCAATGGCCGCACCGTTTTTCGGGTGCGGATACCGATGATCGACGCTCCCGTCGACGTCGCCTAGTTGGCGAGAAGACGCAAAATCACTGTGGAGCCGGCGCTCCGACGCGATTTTGCGTCTTCTCGCGCAACGTGCGGCGTAAAGGTAGCGGCTGAGAGCGTAAAGAAACCGTTAAGGCGGCGGCCCTACGGCCTCCGACGGATCTAGCGTCGCATCGTTGCCCACCAAACGATCGAGGATCTCATGTCCGTCGTCATTTATCTGGTGCTGACCGTGGCGATCTTCGCCGCGCTCGGCGGCTTGCTGAAGTTGGAATTGTGAGCATCGCAAACACGGTAGGTCTAGTGCTGGCCGCTTCGATCGCGTTGCTGCTCGTTGCCGCCCTGTTGCATCCGGAAAGGTTCTGATGAGCCAGACCACCGCCGGAGTCCTGTTCCTAACCTCGCTCGTCGCCGCGATTGTGGCGGTGCACGTTCCGCTCGGTGACTACATGTACCGCGTCTACAGCTCCGAAAAGCACTCGCGCATAGAGCGATTCATCTATCGACTGATCGGTGCCGACCCGGACGCCGAGCAGACGTGGCGCACCTACGCCCGCAGTGTGCTCGCGTTCTCCGCGGTCGGTGTTGTGTTCCTGTTCTTCTTGCAGTTGGTCCAAAACCGGTTGCCGTTGCACCTATCCGATCCGGCCACCCACATGACGCCGGCGCTGGCGTGGAATACCGCGGTCAGTTTCGTCACCAACACCAACTGGCAGTCCTATTCCGGTGAAACAACCCAAGGCCACCTGGTGCAGATGGCCGGGCTGGCCGTGCAGAACTTCGTCTCCGCCGCGGTCGGCATGGCCGTGGCGGTCGCGCTGGTGCGCGGGTTCGCCCGCCATCGCACCGAGGAGCTGGGCAACTTCTGGGTCGACCTGACCCGCGGCACCATGCGAATCCTGTTGCCAATCGCGATCATCGGGGCCATCGCCCTGGTCGCCGGCGGAGTCATTCAGAACTTCCACCTGCACAACCAGGTGGTCACCACGTTGGCCGGAACCCAGCAGACCATCCCCGGTGGTCCGGTCGCTAGCCAGGAAGTGATCAAGGAGCTAGGCACCAACGGCGGAGGCTTCTACAACGCAAACTCCGCGCACCCCTTCGAAAACCCGACATCGTGGACCAACTGGATAGAGATATTCCTGTTGGTTGTCATCGGCTTTTCGCTGCCCCGCACGTTCGGTCGGATGGTGGGTAGTAAGCGGCAGGGCTACGCGATCGCCGCCATCGTCGGCGTGATGGCCGGGCTCAGCATCGCGGCGATGATGTTCTTTCAACTGCAGCACCACGGCACCGTCCCTGCCGCGGTAGGCGCGTCCACCGAGGGCGTCGAACAGCGCTTCGGTGTTGCCGACTCCGCGATCTTCGCCGACGCCACCACGCTGACCTCCACGGGCGCAGTCGATTCGACCCACGACTCGTACACGAGCCTGGGCGGCATGATGACGATGTTCAACATGCAACTCGGTGAAGTCGCGCCGGGTGGTACCGGTTCGGGCCTGTACGGCATTCTCATCCTGGCCGTCATCACGGTGTTCGTGGCCGGGTTGATGGTCGGCCGGACGCCGGAATACCTTGGCAAGAAGATCAATCCGCGTGAAATGAAGTTGGCGGCAAGCTATTTCCTGGTGACGCCGCTGATCGTGCTGGTCGGCACTGCCATCGCCATCGCGCTGCCCGGTGAACGCGCGGGGATGGCCAATGCCGGGCCGCATGGCCTGTCTGAGGTGCTCTACGCGTTCACTTCGGCCGCCAACAACAACGGATCAGCGTTCGCCGGGCTGTCTGCCAACACCGGTTGGTACAACACGGCTTTGGGCCTAGCGATGCTGTTCGGTCGCTTCCTGCCGATGATCCTGGTGCTGGCGCTGGCCGGTTCGCTGGCCCGCCAAGGCGCCACCCCGGAGTCCAGTGGCACCCTGCCCACGCACCGACCACAGTTCGTCGGATTGGTAGTAGGTGTGACGGTCATCCTCGTCGCTCTGACCTTCTTGCCCGCCCTCGCGCTCGGGCCGCTAGCGGAAGGGATTCACTGAAACCGTGTCCACCACAGAGGTTTCCATTGCTGCGCGACGGTCCCACACCCCGGGAGCCGCCGAGAAGCTCCAGGGCGGGTTCGTCGATCCGGCTCTGCTGGTGAAGTCGCTGCCCGATGCGCTGCGCAAGCTCGATCCGCGCACCCTGTGGCGCAACCCGGTGATGTTCATCGTCGAGATCGGCGCAGTGTGGGCGACGCTGCTGGCGTTCGCGGAGGGAAGCTGGTTCAGCTGGATGACCGTATTCTGGCTATGGCTGACAGTGCTTTTCGCCAACCTGGCCGAAGCGGTCGCCGAAGGGCGCGGCAAAGCTCAAGCCGACACGCTGCGCAGATCGAAGGCCGATACCGTCGCGCATCGACTCCGCAACTGGACGCCCGGAACGCCCGGTGCATACGAGGAAGTCGCCGCAGCGCTGTTGCAGCAGGGCGACATCGTGGTAGTTACGGCGGGTCAGGTAATTCCCGGGGACGGTGATGTCGTGGAAGGCATTGCCTCAGTGGATGAATCGGCAATCACAGGGGAATCCGCACCGGTGATCCGGGAATCCGGTGGCGACCGGTCTGCTGTGACGGGCGGCACCACCGTGCTGTCGGACCGGATCGTCGTCAAGATCACCCAGAAGCCGGGCGAAAGCTTCGTGGACCGGATGATTGCGCTGGTCGAGGGTGCGAACCGGCAGAAGACACCCAACGAGATTGCGCTCAACATTCTGCTGGCCGCCCTGACGATGATCTTCGTCTGCGCCGTAGCCACGCTGCAGCCGTTGGCGATCTACTCGAAGACCAACAATCCTGGAGTGCCCGACACCGTCACCCTCGACGGCAACGGCATCAGCGGAATTGTTTTGGTAGCACTGCTGGTGTGCTTGATTCCCACCACAATTGGTGCGCTGCTGTCGGCGATCGGTATCGCCGGCATGGACCGACTCGTCCAGCGCAACGTGCTGGCGATGTCTGGGCGCGCGGTCGAGGCGGCCGGGGACGTCAACACCTTGCTACTGGACAAGACCGGAACAATCACACTGGGCAATCGCGAGGCGTCGGAGTTCATTCCGGTCGCCGGAGTCGGCGCCGACGAAATGGCCGACGCTGCACAGCTTTCCAGCCTGGCTGACGAAACACCCGAAGGGCGTTCTATCGTGGTCTACGCCAAATCAGCTTACGGGTTGCGCGCACGGACAGCCGGTGAGCTAGCCGATGCGCGCTGGGTGCCGTTCAGTGCGACAACCCGAATGTCGGGCGTCGACCTGGATGGCCGGCAACTGCGCAAAGGCGCGGCGAGCTCGGTCGCCGAGTGGGTGCGCAGCCACGGCGGAACCGTCCCGCCCGAACTCGGCGAGATTGTCGACGGCATCGCCGCGGCCGGCGGGACTCCCCTGGTGGTGGGCCGAGTCGGCGAGGCCGGGCAAGCTGAGGTGCTCGGGGTCATCCACCTCAAAGACGTGGTGAAGAAAGGTATGCGTGACCGGTTCGAGGCGATGCGCCTGATGGGTATCCGCACGGTGATGATCACCGGCGATAATCCGTTGACCGCCAAGGCGATAGCGGAAGAGGCGGGCGTGGACGACTTTCTCGCCGAAGCCACTCCCGAGGACAAGATGATACTGATCAAGCATGAGCAGCAGGGCGGCCGACTGGTGGCGATGACCGGCGACGGCACCAACGATGCGCCGGCGCTCGCCCAGGCCGACGTCGGCGTCGCGATGAACAGCGGCACCTCCGCCGCCAAAGAAGCCGGCAACATGGTCGATTTGGACTCCGACCCGACCAAGCTCATCGAGATCGTCGAGATCGGCAAGCAACTGTTGATCACGCGCGGAGCGTTGACGACCTTCTCCATCGCCAATGACATCGCCAAGTACTTCGCGATCATTCCCGCGATGTTCGTCGCACTCTTCCCGGGTCTTGACCTGCTCAACGTCATGCGGTTGCACAGTCCGCAATCGGCGATCCTGTCCGCCGTCATCTTCAACGCGGTCGTCATCGTCGCGCTAATTCCGTTGGCATTGCGCGGAGTTCGCTACACACCCAGCCGCGCGTCAAAGTTGCTCAGCCGCAACCTGTACCGCTATGGGGTGGGCGGCATCGTCGCCCCATTCATCGGCATCAAGCTCATCGACTTGGTGGTTCAACTACTGCCCGGGGTCGCCTAAAATGAACCTGACCAACACCTTTCGGCAATACGGGGCCGCGCTGCGGGCGCTGGTGGTCTTCACCGCGTTACTCGGCCTGGGTTACCCGTTGCTCATTTGGCTGATCGCCCTGGTGCCGGGGTTGCATGATAAGGCCGAAGGCTCGATCCTCACCGCTGGCGGTAAAGCCGTTGGCAGCAAGTTGATCGGCCAGCAGTTCACCGACGCGGCTGGAAACCCGCTGGCGCAGTACTTTCAGACGCGACCCTCGGCCGGGGGTTACGACCCGCTGTCGAGCGGTGGCGGCAACTTCGGCCCCGAAAGCGTGATCGACACGCCCGCCGACCCGGCCAGGCTGGCCGCTGGCGCCAGTCCGTCGGACGCAGGGTTCAAGCCGAGCCTGCTGACTTTGGTGTGCTCGCGCAGCGCGGCGGTGGGCAAGCTCGAGGGTGTGGACGGGTCGCGTCCGTTCTGCACGGGAACCGGCGTGGGCGCAGTGCTCTCGGTGTCGGGCCCGCGCAATGCGCGCGGTGACGTCGTCCACCCGACGCGGGTGGTCAGCGTCAACGAGCCGTGCGCGTCCACAGGCCGGCCGTTCGTGGACAACTACCGCGGTGTCCACGTCGAATGCGCAAGTTTCGGTGAGGACTATTCGGACGGCTTGATTGTGCCGGTTCGCGGCGCGGCCTCCGGAGCGCCGCAGGTCCCGGCCGATGCCGTCACCGCCAGCGGTAGCGGTCTGGATCCGGACATCTCACCGGCCTACGCCGACATCCAGGTGGCCCGGGTAGCCCGCGCTCGTCACGCGAGCGCGGATCAGATTCGTCAGGTCGTGGCGCAATACCGCACCGGTCGCACGTTTGGCTTCTTCGGCGAGCCGACTGTCGACGTTCTGCAACTCAACCTGGCGCTCGACAGCAGGTATCCCATCACCGGCCGGTGAAATGGGTGGATGATTGTTGACGTGAACGTCCCCAACGTCACAGATCACCGCCCAAAACGCGGCGAGCTGCGCATCTATCTCGGCGCTGCCCCGGGCGTCGGCAAGACCTACGCGATGCTCGGCGAGGCACATCGGCGGTTGGAGCGCGGAACCGATCTGGTCGCGGCCGTGGTGGAAACGCATGGGCGGGCGAAAACCCGTGAGTTGCTTGACGGCATCGAGGTCATCGCGCCGCGCTACATCGAATACCGTGGTGGCAGTTTTGCTGAACTCGACGTGCCGGCGGTGTTGGCACGCCATCCTCAGGTGGTGTTGGTTGACGAACTCGCGCATACCAATACGCCCGGGAGCAAGAACGACAAGCGCTGGCAGGACGTCGAGGAACTGCTGGATGCCGGCATCACGGTCATCTCCACGGTCAACATTCAGCACCTGGAGAGCCTCAACGATGTGGTCACCCAAATCACTGGAATCCAGCAAAAGGAGACGATACCGGACTCGATCGTGCGCCAGGCTGCCCAAGTCGAACTCATCGACATAACCCCGGAGGCGCTGCGACGCAGGTTATCTCATGGAAATGTCTATGCGCCCGAAAAGATCGATGCCGCATTGTCGAACTATTTCCGGCGCGGAAACCTCACCGCCTTAAGGGAATTGGCATTGCTGTGGCTGGCCGACCAGGTCGATACGGCACTGGCCAACTACCGCGCTGAGAACAAGATCACCGACGTGTGGGAGGCGCGCGAGCGGGTCGTGGTCGCCGTCACCGGGGGTCCGGAGTCAGAGATCTTGGTACGACGAGCATCCCGGATTGCCTCGAAGTCCAGCGCCGAACTGATGGTGGTCCACGTGTTGCGCGGCGACGGTCTGGCCGGTTTGTCGGATGCCCGGATGAGCAAGATCCGCGAATTGGCAGGCAGTTTGGACGCCTCCCTGCACACGGTGGTTGGCGACGACGTGCCCGACGCACTGCTGGACTTCGCGCGCGAGATCAATGCCACCCAACTGGTCGTCGGGACCTCTCGCAGGTCCCGATGGGCACGGCTTTTCGACGAGGGCATTGGCGCCGCGATTGTGCAGCGGTCCGGCAAGATCGACGTCCACATCGTCACCCATGACGAGTCCACGCGCCGTGTTCGGCCCGTCGCCGTCGCACCGCGCGAGAGACGGGTGGCAGCGTGGTTGGCGGCGGTCGCCATTCCGTCGGGTATCTGCGCAGCGACGGTGACCGTCCTGGACCCGTTCCTGGACACCGGCGGCGAAAGCGCGCTGTTCTTCATGGGCGTGCTGCTGGTAGGCCTGTTGGGAGGCGTTGCCCCCGCGGTGCTTTCGGCAATGCTGTCCGGGCTGCTGCTCAACTACTACCTGATCACTCCGCGCCATAGCTTCACCATCGCCGAACCCAACAGTGCCGTAACCGAATTGGTGCTGCTGCTGATCGCCGTGGCCGTCGCAGTGTTGGTTGACGGTGCGGCCAAACGCGCCCGGGAAGCCCGCTTGGCCTCCCAAGAGGCTGAGCTGTTGACGCTCTTCGCCGGATCGGTGCTACGCGGGGCTGACCTGTCCACGCTATTAGAACGCGTGCGCGAGACTTACTCTCAGCGCGCCGTCAGCATGCTGCGCGAAGGTAGCGACGGCGATGTCCTTGTCGCCTCCGTGGGAAAGAATCCTTGTACCGCAGTGGATTCGGCGGACACAGCCATTGAGGTGGGCGACGACGAGTTCTGGATGCTGATGGCGGGGAAGAAGTTGTCGGCGCGGGATCGACGGGTGCTGGGCGCCGTGGCCAGGCAGGCCGCGGGATTGATTCGTCAGCGTGAACTCGTCGAGGAAGCCGGCCGGGCCGAGGCCATCGTGCGGGCCGACGAGCTACGGCGCTCCCTGCTTTCGGCAGTGAGTCACGACCTGCGCACCCCGCTGGCGGGGGCCAAGGTTGCGGTGTCCAGCCTGCGCACCGGCGATGTCGCCTTCTCCGCCGAGGACACCGCCGAATTGCTGGCCACTATTGAGGAATCCATCGATCAACTCACCGCATTGGTGGGTAACTTGCTCGATTCTTCGCGGCTTGCAGCCGGTGTGGTCCGCCCGGAATCCCATTGGGTGTATCTCGAGGAAGCGGTGCAGCGCGCGTTGGTCAGCATCGGCAAGGGCGCCACCGGTTTCTACCGATCCGCCATAGACCGCGTCAAAGTCGACGTTGGCGACGAGGTGGTGCTGGCCGATGCCGGACTGCTGGAACGAGTGCTGGCCAACCTGATTGACAACGCGCTGCGCTATGCGCCGGATTGCTTGGTTCGGGTCAACGCGGGACGGGTCGGTGACCGCGTGCTCGTCAATGTCATCGACGAGGGACCGGGCGTTCCGCACGGAACCGCTGAGCAAATATTCGAGCCTTTCCAGCGACTGGGTGATCACGACAACACCACCGGTGTCGGCCTGGGGATGTCGGTGGCACGCGGCTTCGTCGAGGCAATGGGCGGGGTGATCCAGGTCGGTGACACGCCTGGTGGTGGACTGACCGTGGTGCTGGATCTGCCCGCGGCACCGGAGGGCGGTGAACGATGACGCGGGTTTTGGTGATTGACGACGAACCCCACATCTCGCGTGCATTGCGGATCAACTTGACGGTGCGCGGTTATGAGGTGATCACCGCATCGACGGGTGCGGGCGCGTTGCGGGCAGCCGCTGAGCACCCGCCCGACGTCGTGATCCTCGACCTTGGGCTGCCTGACATTTCGGGCATCGATGTGTTGGCGGGTTTGCGCGGCTGGTTGAACGCGCCGGTGATCGTATTGTCAGCACGTACTGATTCGTCGGACAAGGTGGAGGCGCTGGATGCCGGTGCCGATGATTATGTGACGAAACCCTTTGGGATGGACGAATTTCTGGCTAGATTGCGTGCGGCCGTGCGGCGCAATGCAGCGTCGTCGGAGCTGGACCAGCCCGTGCTTGAAACCTCGTCATTCACTGTCGACCTCGCGGCCAAAAAGGTAGTCAAGAACGGCGCCGAGGTACACCTGACCCCGACCGAGTGGGGGATGCTTGAGATGCTGGTGCGTAATCGGGGCAAACTGGTAGGCCGCGAGGAACTGCTGAAAGAGGTTTGGGGCCCGGCGTATGCGAGCGAAACTCATTACCTGCGAGTGTATCTCGCCCAGTTGCGTCGCAAACTCGAGGATGACCCGTCGCATCCGAAGCACCTGCTGACCGAATCGGGCATGGGATATCGTTTCGAGGCATGAGCCTGCTTTGGCCGTGCGCTGCCGCCCCTCGCGCAACCAGAGGGGGACATATACATTTTTGCCCGGCTCTGCGCGACAACTTGGGGTTGCGGCGTGTGGTTGGTCGCGTGGGCTGCGGTGGCCG
>NZ_LZLS01000043.1 GCF_001673365.1 Mycobacterium asiaticum | reverse complement strand
GCGGCGCAGTCCGTTCGGCGAGCTGTTTCAGGCCAGCGGGCAAAGCACCCGGGGCCCAAGCAAATTCCGCAGTGAGCTGATGACTGCGCCGCACGATGTCGTCCAGCCAGGGCGCGCCGATGATCGGGATGTAGCCGGTGTAGGTGCGGTCGTACCGCAGGATCGTCTCGAAGGCGTACGCGCCTTCGTCGGGTGTGATCATCAACTGGCTGCCCTTTTCGGCCAGGAACGTGGCCCGCCCTACCTCGGCCCACGCGCCCCACGCCAACGTGGTGACCGGAAGTCCCTGGGCGGCAAGCCAATGCGCGAACGCGTCGACCCAGGAGCTCGCGGCCGCGTAGGCACCCTGGCCGGGCGATCCCAGCAGCGAGGCTCCCGAGGAGAACACACAGAACCAGTCCAGCGGCTGACCGATACTCGCGCGGTGCAGATAGTAAGATCCGAAAGCCTTTGGCGCCCAGTCACGGTCGATGATCTCGTCGGTGATGTTGACCAGCGTGGCGTCCTCCACCACCGCCGCCGAATGCACCACGCCGCGCAGCGGGAGACCGGTGGCGGTCGCGGCCGCCACCAACCTGACCGCGGTGTCGGGTTCGGCGATGCTGCCAAGCTCCACCACGATGTCGGTGCCGGACTTGCGCAGGCGCTCGATCATCTGCCGCGCCTTGGGGTTTGGCGCCGACCGTGCGGTCAGCACCAGCCGCCCGCATCCCGCGGCACTCATCTTCGAGGCGAAGTACAGGCCCAGGCCACCCACGCCGCCGGTGATGATGTAGGCGCCGTCGCTGCGGAACACCGGAACCTGCTCCGGCGGCACCACCACACTGCTGCGACCGGTGCGCGGCATGTCGAGCAACAGCTTGCCGGTGTGTTCGGCGTTGCTCATGGCCCGCACCGCGTTCGACGCGTCGGCCAACGGGTAGTGCGTGGTCTGCGGCGCGGCCAACACACCGTCCGCGGTGAGCTGGAATACCGTCTTGAGCAACTCGCGGACCCGTTGCGGCTGCAACACCGACATCAAGGCAAGGTCGAGGTAGTAGAAGGTCAACCCGCGGCGGAACGGGTAGAGCCCGAGCCGGGTGTTGCCGTACACGTCGGCCTTACCGATCTCGACGAACCGTCCACCGAACGCCAGCAGTTCCAAGCCGGCCCGCTGGGCGGCCCCGGTCAGCGAGTTCAGCACGATGTCCACGCCGTAGTCGTCGGTGTCGCGCCGGATCTGCTCGGCGAACTCGATGCTGCGCGAGTCGTAGACGTGCTCGATTCCCATGTCGCGCAACATCTGCCGCTTGGCGTCGTTGCCGGCCGTGGCAAAGATCTCCGCTCCGGCGTGGCGTGCGATCGCAATGGCCGCCTGTCCCACTCCGCCGGTCGCGGAATGGATCAACACTTTATCGCCGGCTTTGATGCCGGCCAGTTCGTGCAGCCCGTACCACGCGGTGGCGTTCGCGGTAGCGGACGCCACCGCCTGCTCGTCGGTCAGCGCGGCCGGAAGCGTGATCGCCAGGTCGGCGTTGCAGGTGAGGAAGGTACGCCAGGCACCGCCTTCGGCGAAGCCGGCGACTCGGTCACCGACCTGATGACCGACCACGCCCTCACCGACCGCAGTCACCACGCCGACGAAATCCATGCCGGGTTCTGGTTCGCGGTCGTCGACCACGGGGAACTTCCCAAACGCGATCAGCACATCGGCGAAGTTGATCGTAGACATCGTGACCGCGACCTCGATCTGGCCGGGTCCGGGTGAAACACGTTCGCAGGAAACAAGTTCCAGCGATCCCAGATCACCCGGTGCACGAACGTGCAGCCGCATGCTCTCGGTCTCGTGGTCGATGACGGTGGACTTGCGGTCACCATGGACCAGCGGCGACGGGGACAGGCGGGCGGTGTGCCAGTCGCCGTTGCGCCAGGCCGTTTCATCCTCGGGCGAACCACTGAGCAGTTGCGCGGCCACCTGCTCGCCCGCAGTGTGCTCGTCCACATCGATCTGAGTGGGTCGCATCAAATGCACCTCACTGCCGATCACCCGCAGCAGTCCGCGCAATCCGATGTGGTCGAGATTCAACTGGTCGTCGGAGCGCACCGGCAGGGCTCCCCTGGTCACCACGAAGAGCCGGGGCAGCTCCCCCTCCAGTTGTGCAAGTTCCCGAGAAAGGCGAGTCAGGTGCCGAACCTGCTCGCGCCCCTGTGTCAGGGCGTCCTCGTCTGTCTCGCTTACCCTTGGGCCACAAAGGATTACCACGCCGGAGAAACTGCGGGTGTGCAACTGGCTGCGCAGCGGCTCCACCTGCGCTCCGTGCGCAAGTTGCAGGTTAAAGCACTCGGCGCCTTGTGATTTCAGCGCGTCGGTCAACGACGCGACCAGCATCTCCGCGCCGTCGGAGGTGTCGATCAGCAGCCACGAACCGGCCTCGTCCGTGTCGACCTCGGGCAACGTCCGTTGCTGCCAGTCGATGGTCAGCAGCCGCTCGTTGAGCACCCGGTCGCGTTCCCCTCGTTCGGTGGTCCCGGTGCCCATCCGCAGCCCACGCACGGCCAGCAGCACGTTGCCGTTCTCGTCCAGCACGTCGAGATCGGCCTCGCCGCCACTCGCGTCCGCTCGGGTGACCCGTCCGTAGCAGTAGTGCGCGTTGCGCAACGGTCCGTAGGCGCGCAACCGGTTCACCCCCAGCGGCAGCAGCAACCCGGAAGTTGCCCCGTCCGCGCCCGAGACACCGGCGGCGACCGACTGGAAGCAAGCATCCAGCAACGCCGGGTGCACGTCGTAGGCAGCGTGCTGGAAACGAATCGACGCCGGCAGCGCGACCTCGGCCAACACGGTGTTGCCGCCGGACTCCGTCGTGTGCGCGACGGCCAGTCCGGCGAACGCGGCGCCGTGCGCCACACCGCGTTCGACGAACGACTCACGCAGTTCGGAGCCCTTCACACTGCGCGGATGCGCGGCCAGCAGAGCAGCGATGTCGTACGCGCGCGGTGCGGGTTCATCGGACGCGGCACGCAGCGAGGCGGTGGCATGGCGCGTGTTCTCCCCGTCCACCGCCGATTCCACGACGAAGTCCACGAGGCCAGGCGCTTGCAGCGAGGCGACCGCATCGATCGGAGTTTCGTCGTCGAGCAAAAGCATCTGCTCGAACACCACGTCACGGGCCTCGGCGGCGTCGCCGAAGATCTCCGCCGCGGCGGCCAGCGCCATCTCGCAGTACGCGGCCCCCGGCAGCGCGGCGACGTTGTGCACCTGGTGGTCCTGCAGCCATGCCAACGTCGCGGTGCCGACGTCGGTCTGCCAGACGTGGCGTTCGGGTTCCTCGGCTAGCCGCACGTGCGAACCCAGCAGGGGGTGCACGGTGACTGTGCAGGCGCCCTGGGCCTGGCTGTCCTGTCCCGCGGAGTCGATGAACAGGTGCTGGTGACTCCATGCCGGCAACGGCGCATCCACCAATTGACCAGCGGGGTACTGCACCGAAAAGTCGATCGCGGCGCCGGCGCCGTGCAGATCGGTCAAAAAGCCGCGCAGTCCGTGCGGCAGCGGTTGCTCACGCCGGACCGCGGCCAGGGTGGCCACGGTCATGTCCAGGCTGCGGGCGTTCTGGTCGACGGCGTGGGTGAGCAGCGGGTGCGGCGACAACTCGGCGAAAACCCGGAATCCGTCGTCCAATGCGGCCTGCACAGCCGCGGCGAACTGCACGGTGTTGCGCAAGTTGTCGACCCAGTAGTCGGCATCGCACACCGGGGACTCGTGCGGGTCGAACGACGTCGCCGAGTAGTACGGGACCGTGGGCGTCATCGGCTCGAGATCGGCTAGCGCTGCAGCCAATTCGTCGAGGATCGGATCGACCTGCGGCGAGTGGGACGCCACGTCGACGGCCACTTCGCGTGCCATCACGTCCCGTTGTTCCCAGCGCGCGACGAGTTCGCGCACCTGCTCGGTGGCACCGCCGATCACCGTGGACTGCGGCGACGCCATCACCGCAACGGCCACATCATCGATGCCGCGGGCCATCAGCTCCGAATTCACTTGCTTGGCAGGCAATTCCACCGATGCCATGGCACCCGAGCCAGCGATGCGGGCCATCAACTTCGAGCGCCGGCAGATGACGCGCGCCCCGTCCTGCAGCGAAAGCGCCTCGGCGACAACGGCGGCCGCCGTTTCACCCATCGAATGTCCGACGACCGCGCCCGGTCGCACCCCGTAGGTCTGCGCCATCGCGGCGGCCAGCGCGACCTGGATGGCGAAAATGGTGGGCTGCACCTTGTCGATTCCGGTCACCGTCTGCGGCGCGGTCATCGCCTCGGTTACCGAGAATCCCGATTCCGCGGCGATCACCGGCTCGAGTTCGGCAATCTTGGCAGCGAACACCGGTTCGCTCGCCAGCAGGTCGGCTCCCATCGCGGCCCACTGCGAGCCTTGCCCGGAAAACACCCACACCGGCCCCCGGTCACCGTGGGCCACCGCTGCCTCGTACGGAGTATCGCCGTCGGCCACGGCACGCAGACCCTCGGCAAGCTCCGAAACGGTGGCGGCCACCACCGCGGTGCGCACCGGCCGGTGGGCGCGCCGGCGCGCCAGCGTGTAGCCGAGGTCGGTGGGATCCACCGAGTCCGAGTGGGTTTCGACCCACTGGGCAAGACGTCGCGACGTTTCCCGCAACCCCTCGGCCGACGAAGACGACAGCGCGAACCAAAGAGGCCCGTCAGACTCGCAAGTGGTGGCAGGCGCGGGCTCGGGGGCTTCCTCCAAAATGGCGTGCACGTTGGTGCCCGACATCCCGAACGAGGACACCGCCATTCGCCTCGGCTGCCCGTCACCGTTGCCCGGCCAGGGCGTATTCTCCTGCGGCACAATGATTCCCGTATCAACCGCGGCAAGTTCGTCGGGCAACCGGGTGAAACCCACCAGCTTGGGCACCACGCCGTGCCGCAGCGACAGGATCGCCTTGACCAGACCGATCGCCCCTGCCGCGGATTCGGCGTGGCCCATGTTGCTCTTGACCGAGCCCACTGCGCACTGGTTGCCGTCGGAACCGTAAACCCTTGTGAGGCTTCGGTATTCGATCGGGTCGCCGACCGGTGTGCCGGTACCGTGCGCCTCGACCGCACCGACCGTCTCGGGTTCCACGCCAGCCGCCGCCAACGCGGCGCGGTAGACGGCGACCTGAGCTTCCTCGGACGGCATCGTGATCGTCTCGGAGCGACCGTCCTGATTGGACGCGGTGCCGCGGATGACAGCGAGGATCCGGTTGCCGTCGCGCACCGCGTCGTCCAGCCGCTTCAACAGCACGATCGCGCACCCTTCCGAGCGCACGAACCCGTCGGCGGCGACGTCGAAGGAATGACAGCGACCGGTCGGCGACAGCATCCCCTGCGCCGAGCAGGCCACGCTGCCGTCGGGTTCTAGCAACACCGAACAGCCCCCGGCCAGCGCCATATCGCTTTCACCCTGATGCAGGCTGCGGCACGCGAGATGAACCGCCGTCAGACCCGACGAACAGGCGGTGTCCATGGTCAGCGCCGGCCCCCGCAGGCCCAGCAGGAAAGCGATCCGGCCGCTGGCGACGCTGTTGTTCAGGCCGGTGACGGCGTATGCGCCGGCCAGACCGCCGGCCCCTTTGGTGAGCAATAGATAGTCTTCGTGCGTCAGCCCGGCGAACACACCCGTCGAGGTTCCGGCCAGGTCCGCCGGATCCAGACCGGCGTGCTCGATGGCTTCCCACGAGGTTTCCAGCAGCAATCGATGCTGGGGGTCGATCGAGATCGCCTCCCGCTCGGTGATGCCGAAGAACTCGGCATCGAAGCCCGCGGGCTCGTCGACGAAGCCACCCCAGCGCGACACGGTCCGGCCCGGCACACCCGGTTCGGGGTCGTAGTAGGCGTCGGCGTCCCACCGATCCGCGGGGACCTCGGTGACCAGGTCGTCACCCCTGAATACCGACTCCCACAGCTGGTCAGGTGAGTTGATTCCGCCGGGAAGCCGACATCCCATTCCGATCACCGCAATGGGAGTGACACCTGTTTCCATCGCCTTAATACCCTCGTCTCAACTCAATCGGCGCTACCCGACCACATGATGTTTTTTCGATGCTTTTCGATGTTGTTTCCATGGGCAACTGCGTGGGCAACTTCAAGGGCGCAGCGCTGCTGCGACCGGAAAATTCGCGCTGACCCGGACCGACACCGTCTCGGCAATCGAGCTTAGACGCCCCTATTGACCACCGAGCCCAAACAAAGCGAATTCTCAGCTATCTACCCGCTCGGCAGCAGCAAAATCGCACGTCAGCGCGCTCGTCCAGGCGATTCCGTGCCTGCTCGCGCACCGACGCCGGTAACGTCATGCCCATGAGTGTGCGTTCCCTGCCCGCCGCGCTGCGCGCGAGCGCCCGTCTGCAACCCAATGACGCGGCGTTCACGTACATCGATTACGAGCAGAACTGGGACGGCGTTGCGCACACCCTCAGTTGGGCGCAGTTGTACCGGCGCATGATGAACATGGCGCGGGGACTGGCTGAGCACGGTTCGCCCGGTGACCGTGCGGTGATATTGGCGCCCCAGGGCCTCGATTACATCGTCGCTTTTCTCGGCGCATTGCAGGCCGGAATTATCGCGGTGCCGCTTTCGGTA
This sequence comes from Mycobacterium asiaticum, assembly GCF_001673365.1. Classification (GTDB taxonomy): domain Bacteria; phylum Actinomycetota; class Actinomycetes; order Mycobacteriales; family Mycobacteriaceae; genus Mycobacterium; species Mycobacterium asiaticum_A. The sequence continues at coordinate 66,176 of NZ_LZLS01000043.1, read as the reverse complement.
CCCCAAGGGGGCGCCAGCGACGAACGGGTGACCTCGGTCCTGCGCGACGCGGCACCGGTCGCCGTTCTCACCACGTCTGCAGTCATAGACGATGTGACACAACATGTTACGGCTCATTGCGGCGCAACAGTCCCGAAGATCATCGCGGTGGACTCGCTGGATCTGGACGCCCGCGTGGGATCCGGCGGTGCGAACGACAGTTATCCCCCCATCGCCTACCTGCAGTACACCTCGGGGTCGACCCGCACCCCGGCCGGCGTGATCATGTCGCACCAGAATCTGCGGACCAATGTCGAACAATTGATGGCCGGCTACTTCGCCGACGCCGATGGAATAGCCCCACCGGATCTGACGCTGGTGTCCTGGCTGCCGTTCTACCACGACATGGGGTTGGTGCTGGGCGTGTGTGCGCCGATTCTGCTGGGCGCTCCCGCGGTGCTGACCAGTCCGGTCTCCTTCCTGCAACGTCCGGCTCGCTGGATGCACATGCTGGCCGACAACACCTCGCCGTTCTCGGCGGCACCTAATTTCGCCTTTGAGCTTGCGGCCAAAAAGATTTCGGACGACGACATGGCCGGCCGCGATCTCGCCAATGTGCACACCATCCTCAGCGGCAGCGAACGGGTGCAGCCCGCGAGTATCAAGCGCTTCACCGATCGATTTGCCCGGGTCAACCTTGCAGCCAACGCGATTCGCCCTTCCTATGGCCTGGCCGAGGCGACCGTGTACGTGGCGACCAGCAGACCGGATCAACCACCGAAACTCGTCGAATTCGAATCCGACAAGCTGGCTGACGGCCAGGCGAAGCGGTGCGCGACCGGCAGCGGCACACCGCTGGTCAGTTACCTGGTCCCGCGAGCACCGCTGGTGCGCATCGTCGATCCCGATACCTGCACGCCCTGCCCGGACGCCACGGTGGGCGAGATTTGGGTGCACGGCGACAACGTGGCCGCCGGCTATTGGCAGCGGGCCGAGGACAGTGAGCGGACCTTCGGTGCGACCATCGTCGGCGCGTCCGGGGACACACCCGAAGCGCCCTGGCTGCGAACCGGAGACTCGGGCTTCGTCATCGACGGCGAATTGTTCATCATCGGGCGCATCAAAGATCTGCTGATTGTCTACGGGCGCAACCACTCTCCCGATGACATCGAAGCGACGATTCAGGAAATCACCCGAGGACGGTGCGCCGCGATCGCGGTTCCCAGTGATCGCAGCACCGAAAAGCTGGTCGCTATCATCGAATTCCGGAAGCCGCCGGAGAGGGACAGGGACTCTTACGCGGACCGGCTGGGCGAACTCAAGCGCGAAGTCACCTCGGCATTGTCGAGCTCGCATGGCCTGTCGGTCGCGGATCTTGTTGTGGTACCGCCCGGTTCGATTCCGATCACCACCAGCGGCAAGGTCAGACGCCGGGCGTGCGTCGAGCAATATCGCCAAGACCAATTCGCCCGCTTGGACGCTTAGTCACATCGTGTCAACCGACGGCAATTCTCGGCCATCCCGGCTCGCCAGCATTCTGGTTGTCGCAGCCTGGATTGCGCTCGCGGTTGCCGCCAATATCGTGGCGGCCGTCGTAGGGGCACCGTCCCCCCATGCGCAGACCGCCGCCGAGCACCAAATCGCGCAAGCGTTCCCGGGGACCGGCACCGATGCCATCGCGTACCTGGTGCTCGACGGCGCACCCGCTGCCCGTGACCCACTCGGTCCCGCCGATCAGCAGTACTACGACGCGGCCGTCAAGGCCTTGCGCGCCGACACCGCGCACGTCGGATCCGTCCTTGACTGGTGGTCGGACCCGCTGATGGTCCCCATGGGGACCAGCGCCGACGGGCGCTCTGGAATGGCACTCGTCTGGTTGCGAGGCGAGGCGGGAAGCGGCAAAGCCCGCGAATCGCTGGATGCCGTCCGGTCCGTGGTACGCAACCTGCCCCCGAGCCCGGGATTGCGTGCGCGCATCACCGTCCCGGCGGCGGGTGTGGGCACTTCGTTCGGATTGTCCGCGTGGCAGGCGGGCGCGATCGTGGCCGCGGTAGCGGCGATCGCGCTGCTGCTGGTGTTTCGGGCGGGACGTTCCGTTAGGTCCGTGGCTGGTGTGTTGCTGACGATCGGTCTGTCGTTCGCGGTGGCCTGGCCCTTGCCCTGGTGCGGTTGGTTGGTCGCGACGCTGGCCGCGGCACTGATGATCGGGGTGATCGCCGCGTCGACCCTGCTGGTCACCGGCCAGGATCGGCCGCCAAGTCGGCATAGTTACCGCGAGATGCTGCCCGCCCTGGCGGCCCCCGGAGCGGCGGTCACCCTACTCACCGGCCCGCTGCTGTTGGCCCGAACGCCTGGGGCCCACGGCCTCGGGCTGGCGACGCTGGGTGTCGTTGTGGCACTTGGCGCTTCGCTCACGCTGCTTCCCGCCGTGCTCGGCGAATGGGCTGAACGGCCCGCGGCTAGACCGATTCCGGTGCTGAGTCGGGTGGCCCGGCCCGCGCTCGTCGTCGCGCTGGTGTTGGGGATCTGTGCATTGCCGCTACTCGGAACGCATTGGGGCGTCGGGGAATCCCCGGTCCGGACGAGCAGCGCGCATTTCTCGCCGCACAATCGACTACCCGACGTGCTCATGGTCAAGGCCACCCATGACCTTCGGGACCCGGCCGGCCTGATCGCCATCGACGCCCTGAGCCGCCGGCTGATGGATATTCCGGGCGTCCGCAAGGTGCAGTCGGCGGCCTGGCCGGGCGGTGTTCCGTGGGCAGATGCCTCGCTGAGTTCCGCGGCGGGCAGACTCAGCGACCAACTGGATCGTCAGGCCGCAACCTTCCTGCCGCAGGTGACCGCCATCAAGACCCTGGGATCGGTGCTCGATCAGGTGTCCGGGTCGGTCGACGAGCTCGAGGCGAGCGTGCGCGCCGGAGTCGGCGGACTGACCCAGCTGCAGCAGGCCATCAACAGCGTGGTCTCGGGCACCAGGAACATCAAGGACACCGCCGCCGAAGCGTCGGGCTATCTGGATCCGGTGCGCGGTTGGATGAGCGGGGTCCCGGACTGCGCGGCCGACGTCCTCTGTTCTGCCGTGCGCAAGGCGATCGATCCGTTCGACCGGGTGATCGCCGACGTCACCGTGCTTTCCGAGGGCGCGGATCGGATCGCCGCCGGATCGACCAGGGCGACCGGCGCCCTGTCCGCCACGCCGCGCGCGGTGGCGCAGATGCGCTCGGCGCTCGGCCAGTTGCGCTCGTTCGTACCCACCTTGCAGACCACGATCGAAAGCACCATCCCGCAGGTAGTCCAGCTGTCGGCGTTCCTGAAGAACCTCAGCGTCGACTTCGCCAATACCGGTGAAGGCGGCTTTTACCTCCCGCGCAAGGCGCTGGCCGACCCGTCCTACCAGCATGTCCGGCAGACCATGTTCTCCTCGGACGGAACCGCGACCCGGCTGCTGGTGTATTCCGACACGACCAGGCTGGATCTGGATGCGGCGTCGCGCGCCCAGCAGATCGAAACCGCGGTGACCAATGCGACGAAGTACGGCAGCCTCGTCGACACCGAGACCGCCTTGACCGGCGGCGCGCAGGCGGCTGCGACGGTCCGCGCCGACCTTGACCACGACGTCACGTTGCTGGCCGTCACGATGATTGCGGTCCTCGTACTGGTCAGCGCGTGGCGGGGCGCTGCGGGCGGTGTGCTGGTAGGACTCGGCACGGCCGGCGCGTTTCTGGCCGGCTTGGGTGTCGCCGCTGCGTTGTGCCAGTACGTGTTCTACCGCTCCCTGGACGCGGCGGTGGTGCCGGCCTCATTCGGCATTCTCGCGGCGTGCGGTGTCCCTTACCTGGTTGCGGCTTTGGCGCCGGCTCGGCAATCCCTTGCGCCGCTGGTGGCAGCCGGCGGCGTGCTGGGCGTCGGCTTGGCGTTGGTGGGCGCGGGAGGCAGTATCGGCCAGGTCGGCGTCGTCGTGGTGATTGGGTTGGTCGCGGTGACAGCGGTGGCGCAGATCGGTGCTAATCCAGGTTCACGGGTTCATTCCACTTCGACAGTGTGACCTGAACCGACCCCGAGCCCAGATCGACACTGGCCCGGACCAGTCGGTGCGAACCATCCTGTGCTATCCACACGGTCGCCGGTCTCGGCTGCCGAGCGCCCGGATCGATGCTCTTGACGGCGTCGGTCGGCAGCGTCCCGGTGATCTTGTTGGTGTTGATTCCGTCGATCACCTCGGTGCCCTGCGCCTGCAGGTTCGTCACGCCGGAGAGCATTTTCGCCACGCCGTTGGTGGGATCGAGCAGGCGCGTTGCCGACAGGTCCGCGACCGAACCCAGGTTGGTCCAGTCGTCGAACAGTTTCACCGAGATGTTGTCGTCTTTGATCCGGAACGGGACGTCGGCCTGGCCGTTGTAGGTGCACGAGCCCTTGGCAGTGAGCGGGTTGGCCCGGACATCGACGTCGGCATTGGTGATACCCAGCATGCTGTCGACTTGCCCGTTGGTCCGGACGGACAGATGGGCGCTGGTCAACGCCTTGGTCGCGTCCACCGACTGCCGTACGTCGGCCATCAGCGGCGAATCCGTCGTCGGAGGCGCTGGGCTCTCGGAATCCTTTGGCGCAGAGGCGCATCCGGCTAGCCAGAGCATGGCGCTCAGTGCCAGCACTATGGCGGCCGTGACACGTGATCCCATCATTTCCTCGTCTCAGCTTTATCGGGGTGGCGGCTTGGCCCGGCGCACGAATTGCCCAGCTTAGTAGCCGGCCACGGGTTGAAGTTCCAACAGTCTTGACCGATACCCCCAAGGGGTATAGGTTCCTCGCAGCGGGCACAGAAGATCGGAGAAAGCTGTGACAGATAGGGCGCTAGCGGCCATCGGTCATGCATTGGAGCTGACCGGCTCGATGACGTGGGAGATCCTCTGGGCGCTGATCCTGGGATTCGCCCTGTCGGCGGTGGTGCAGGCCGTGGTGCGACGCTCCACCATCGTGGCGTTAATGGGCGACGACCGGCCCCGCACTCTGGCCGTTGCGGCCGGACTCGGCGCGGCTTCCTCGTCTTGCTCGTACGCCGCGGTGGCGCTGGCGCGATCGCTGTTCCGCAAGGGCGCCAATTTCACCGCGGCGATGGCGTTCGAGATCGGTTCGACCAATCTCGTCGTGGAGTTGGGCATCATCCTGGCGCTGCTGATGGGCTGGCAGTTCACCGCCGCCGAGTTCGTCGGCGGACCGTTGATGATCATCGTGCTGGCGGTGCTGTTCCGGTTGTTCGTGCGCCAGCGCCTCATCGACGCCGCTCGCGAGCAGGCCGAGAAGGGACTCGCCGGTTCCATGGAAGGCCATGCGGCCATGGATATGTCGATTCAGGGCGACGGATCGTTCTGGCGGCGGCTGTTGTCCGGGCCGGGCCTGACCTCGGTCTCGCATGTGTTCGTGATGGAGTGGTTGGCGATCCTGCGCGACCTGGTTCTGGGACTGTTCATCGCCGGGGCCATTGCCGCCTGGGTGCCCGAAACGTTTTGGCAGGACTTCTTTTTGACGAGCCACCCGACCTGGTCGGTGGTGTGGGGGCCGATCGTGGGGCCGTTCGTAGCGATCGTGTCGTTCGTCTGCTCGATCGGCAACGTGCCGCTGGCCGCGGTGCTGTGGAACGGAGGCATCAGCTTCGGCGGGGTCATCGCGTTCATCTTCGCGGACCTGCTGATCCTGCCGATACTGAACATCTACCGCAAGTACTACGGCACCCGGATGATGCTGACGTTGTTGGCGACCTTCTACGCCGCGATGGTGGCGGCCGGATACCTCGTCGAATTGATCTTCGGCACAGCGGGTCTCATTCCAAACGAGCGCAACGCCATGATGATGTCTGCGGGCATTTCGTGGAACTACACAACATGGTTGAACATCGCCTTCTTGGTGATCGCGGCGGTGTTGGTCGCGCGGTTCTTCACCTCGGGCGGCATGCCGATGCTGCGGATGATGGGCGGCTCGCCGGACGCCGAGCACGGGGGGCATGAGGGGCACGGCGCGGCTTGCCACTGATGGCACTGCTCTAGACGCGCCAGGTCGCGCTAGGTCGCGCTAGGTCGCGAGCGTGCAGAAATGCTCAGCGACACACCGTAATCCGTGGCATTCTGTGCACGCTCGACGTCAGACTTTCTTGTCAGTGGTGGTTCGTAGAATTTCTGTCATGAGCGTGCGTGAGGAGATCGTCGAGGTCTTCGACGCGCTCGATAATGCCGCTGATCTATTGTGCGAGATGTCTTTTGACGCGCTGACCACCCGCGAGTGGATGGCCACGTTGGACCGCTTGGAGCGTGTCGTGCGCCGGTTGCAGACTCCCCAACACGCGCTGATCAACCAACTCAGCGCGCACGCATCCGAAGAGGAACTGGGCGCCAAGCTGCGTGCGGCATTGGCCGACCGGCTGCGGATAACCAAAGCCGACGCCAGCAGGCGCATCGCCGAAGCCGAAGACCTCGGCCAACGCCGAGCCATGACCGGAGAACCACTGCCCCCGAGGTTGACCGCAACCGCAGCCGCCCAACGCAAAGGACTGATCGGCGACGGCCACATCAAGGTCATTCGCGACTTCCTCACCCATCTGCCCGCCGACGTAGATCCAGGCACCCGAGAAGCCGCCGAAGCCGACCTGGCCGGCAAGGCAACTGAGTTTCGCCCCGACCAGGTCGCCAAATACGCCCGGGAAGTGATGGCGCTGCTACACCCCGACGGGGACTACAGCGACGCGGAACGCGGCCGCAAACGCGGCATCACCTTGGGCCAGCAGGACTACGACGGTATGTCGCGCATCAGCGGCCTGATCACCCCGGAGTTGCGGGCCATGATCGAGGCGACATGGGCAAAGCTGGCCGCACCCGCGGCCGGTCAGCCCGCCGACCACACCCCCGCCAGCGACGGCGAACCCGATGCACAACCCATAGGCAACGACACCCGCAGCCAACCGCAACGCCATCACGACGCTTTCACCACCGCACTGCGCACGCTGCTGGCCTCCGGCACGCTGGGCCACCACAACGGCCTGCCGGTCAGCATCATCGTCACCGCCACCCTCAACGATCTCCAAACCGCAACCGGAAAGGCCGTAACCGCCGACGGCACCCTGGTGCCGATGTCACAAGTGATCCGCTGGGCCGATGCCGCCAAACACCACTACCTGGCAATCTTCGACGGCGCCAAACCCCTCGCCCTCTACCACAAGAAGCGCTTGGCCTCCCCCGCCCAACGAATAATGCTCTACGCCAAAGACCGCGGCTGCACCAAACCCGGCTGCACCGCACCGGCCTACAACTGTCAGGTCCACCACGTCAGCGGCTGGACCAACACCCACCGCACCGACATCACCGACCTCACCCTGGCCTGCGGACCCCACAACCGCCTCGCCGAAAAAGGATGGAAAACCCGCACCAACACCAACGGCCACACCGAATGGCTACCCCCCGACCCCCACGACCACGGCCAACCCAGAACCAACACGTTCCACCACCCCGAAAAACTGCTCGCACCCGATGACGACGCAGACGTCCCGTAGCTTTCCTCCGCCTTCCGGGCGGCGTTATTCTGGCCTGCGGGAATTTCCCGGCGAAAGGGGTCGTGGGTTGTCAAAGCCGAACGAGCCTGGCCGCTTTCCGCAGCGGCCTGCCGGGCCCCCGCCGCCCGCCGACATCGGACGGTTGCTGCTTCGCTGCCACGACCGTCCGGGAATCATCGCTGCGGTAAGCAATTTCCTGAGCCAGGCCGGTGCCAACATCATCTCCCTGGACCAGCATTCCACCGCGCCCGAGGACGGAACCTTCTTGCAGCGCGCGATCTTTCACTTGCCCGGCCTCACCGCCGCGATCGACGGGCTGGAGCGAGAATTCGCGGGCACCGTCGCCGAGGAGTTCGGCATCGCCTACCGGTTCACCGAAGCCGCCAAACTCAAGCGGGTCGCGATCATGGCGTCCAAAGACGACCATTGCCTGCTAGACCTGTTGTGGCGCAACCGGCGTGGCGAACTGCAGATGTCCATCGCCATGGTGATTGCCAACCATCCGGACCTGGCTGAGCGGGTGCGACCCTTCGGGGTACCGTTCATCCACATTCCCGCCACCCGCGACACCCGAGCCGAATCCGAACAGCGCCAACTCCAATTGCTCAGCGGCAACGTCGATTTGGTGGTGCTGGCCCGCTACATGCAGATCCTCACCGCGGACTTCCTCGCCGCGGTGGGGTGTCCGCTGATCAACATCCACCACTCATTCCTGCCCGCCTTCATCGGCGCCGCCCCCTACAAGCGCGCCCGGGAACGAGGCGTCAAGCTCGTCGGTGCCACCGCCCACTACGTCACCGAAGTCCTTGACGAAGGCCCGATCATCGAACAGGACGTGGTGCGGGTCAGCCACACCGACACCGTCGACGATTTGGTACGTGTCGGCGCCGACGTGGAACGGGCGGTACTGTCCCGAGCGGTGCTCTGGCACTGCCAGGACCGCGTCATCGTGCACGACAACCAGACCATCGTCTTCTGAGGCACGCTATTCGGCTGAGGCGGTGTCCATCGCGGTATCGCCGAATCCGGCCCTCAAGGCTGTCCGTACGTCGGCGTACGACCCGGGCGACTTACGGTACGCCCCTTGTCCTTTGAGAATCTGACGCACCAACGGCGCAACGAGCCGCCTCGGGTACCGCTTCCAACCGGTCGTCGCACGCATCTCGGCCAGCATGTCCGGCCACGAATGGCGCTGAAATCCCAACAGTTCTTGCGCGCGGGCGACATCCATCCAGTCGTTGAGATACCAGTCGTCGTCGTTGTTCGGGTCTCCGGGCCGGGATTGCGGCAAAATGCCGACCATGCCCTGCGCTGCGGCCATGGCTGTCCCGATCTCACCGTGTAGCAAGCGCAGCGAGTCGTCACCGGCGATCAGTAAGATTTGTCCAACGACATCCGCGTGCGTGGCAGCCGCGAAAGCCGTTGCGACATCTCGGGTATCAACGCAGTGCACCCGACAGTCAGACGGGATCGCGCTGCCAAAGTACACAATGTCTTTGGAGAAGGGCATCGCCGACGGGTCGACGCTGAGCACGCCGCCGAGTCGTAGAATCACCCAGTCCAGAGTGGACGAACGGACAATGTGTTCGGCTTCAGCCTTGTGGCCCCCATACAGTTCGCTGGGCCGAATCGGGGTATCCACACCCAGCAGGTCAGTGCAGTGATGCGGGTTGCGCGAGCCGTAGATGGCGACGCTGGAGGCGTGCAGCAGACGCGGCGGATTGGGCTGGCGTTCGGCGGCCCGCACCACCGCGGCGGTGGCATCGACATTGACCCTGCGGGCCAACGCACGATCCAGGTAGACCAACGGCGGGATGACCGCGGCCAGGTGAACGATCACGTCGGGGGCAACCTCGCCCACCATGGCGTCGACTTGATCGGGTTCGCTGAGATCGACCCGCCGGATTTGCACGCCGGGCGGCAAGCCCTCGGCCTTGCGGTGCGAGGTGGCGACCACCTGCCAGCCGTCGGCCGCGAACCGCCGGACGGTCTCGCAGCCCACTAACCCGAAAGCGCCGGTGATCAGCACCTTCGCCGACCTCATAGGCGGAGATACTACGCGCCAAGAATCCGAAAAGGTTTCACCAAGTGAGCAGCGTCAGTCTTGGTTCAACGGCAGAACCGCCGCCGCGCACCACCCGACGAAGCGAAAGAGAGGCACCCAGGCGAAAAGACCCTCACACATTCAGTGGTCAAGAAACGGGCCTAGCCTCCCCCTCGGGCTAGGCCCGTTTTTTGCGAAGATCTAGTGGTGCGGGGTTACGACATCATCGGCGACATCCACGGTTGCGCCTCCGAGCTGGAATCGCTACTGGCCGAACTCGGTTACCGGCTTACCGACGGCGGGTACCGGCACGCGCAACGACAGGCGATCTTCGTCGGAGATCTTCTCGACCGCGGCCCCCAACAGCTTCGTGTCCTCGAGATCGTCAAGGCCATGGTGGACGCCCGTAGCGCCCAAATCGTCATGGGCAACCACGAATTCAACGCGATCTGCTACGCCACCGAGCATCCGGCCGGCAGCGGACGATACCTGCGCGAACACGGTGCCAAAAATGACCGTCAGCACCGAGAATTTCTGGATCAGCTCACCGACGGACAACGGGCGCACTACCTGCAGTGGTTCAAGGCGCTGCCGCTCTGGCTGGACCTCGGTGACATTCGCGTGGTGCATGCTTGCTGGCACGAAGAGTCGATGAAATCTATTGAACGACAACTCGGTTCGGGTCGGTTCAATCACCCCGATCAGTTCGTGCGCGCCTCGACCAAGGGTGACCCACTCTACGAGGCCGTCGAGATTGTACTCAAGGGCCCGGAGATCAGCCTGACAGATCATGGCCAACCCGCTTTCCAGGACAAGGATGGTCACGTCCGCGAACACGCCAGGATCCGCTGGTGGCATGCCGATGCGACCACGCTGCGCGAAATAGCGGAAATGGCAACGAATTTGACAACCGAAGACGGCGATCCCTACCCCAGCCTGCCGGACCATGAGGTGGGTGCGCGGGAACGCACCTACGTCTACACCGACACGGTGCCGGTGTTCTTCGGGCATTACTGGCGCAAAGACGCACCGCTACCCACCCGCGATTGGACCGACTACTGCGCATGCGTGGACTTCAGCGTGGCAAAGAACGGGAAGTTGACGGCCTACCGCTGGTCGGGCGAACCCACGATCAATCCGAAGAACTACGTTCAGCTGTCCTAGCGGTTATCCGTTCCCGCAGTCGGCGGTTCACCGGTTCGGGCAGCAACTCGGTCACGTCCCCACCCAGCATCGCCACCTCTTTGGCCAACGACGACGACACGAACGAATACCGCGGCGCGGTCGCCACGAAAAAGGTATCGACGCCGGCCACATGCTTGTTCATCTGCGCCATCTGCAGCTCGTACTCGAAGTCGGTGCCGGTGCGCAGACCCTTGACGATCGCGTTCATCCCCTGAGACCGGACGAAATCGACCACCAGACCCTGCCCCGATTCGACGCGCAGGTTGGGCAGGTGGGTCGTGGACTCCTCGATCATCGCAATCCGGTCTTCGAGCTCGAACATGCCCTTCTTGGCGGGGTTTATCAGAATCGCAACCACCACCTCGTCAAACTGGGCCGCGGCGCGTTCGAAAACGTCGATGTGGCCCAACGTGACCGGGTCGAATGATCCAGGGCATACGGCGCCGCTCATAGGGCCTGACGGTAGCACCGAGGTTCAGTCCAGTTCGGCCAGCTCCAAGCGGGTGTCGCCGTAAACCCGCTGCGGCCACTCCGACCAGCCACGCGGCCAGGTCAACGGCGGGCTGGACGCGGCGCGCTCGACCACCGCAACGGTGCCCGGCCGGGCCCAGCCGTGCTCGTCCAGAGCGGCCAGCACCGCGTTGACTTCGGCGGTGTCCACCTCATAAGGCGGGTCCGCCAGGACCAGGTCCGCCGGTGAGGATGCCCCGCCGGCCAGCACCGAGGCCACCGCGCCGCGACGAATTGTCGCGCCGGGCAGGCCGATGGCGGCGATGTTGCGGTTGAGCACGGCGGCGGTGCGTTGATCGGACTCGACGAACAGTGCCGAGCCGGCCCCCCGGGAAAGCGCTTCGAGCCCGAGCGCACCCGAACCGGCATACAGATCCAGCACGGCCATACCCGCCAACTCCAACCGCGCCGTCAAGATGTTGAACAGCGACTCCCGAACCCGGTCGGTGGTCGGCCGGGTACCGCGCGGCGGGACGCTCAGGCGCCGACCCCCCGCGACGCCGCCGATGATGCGGGTCAGTTCAGCACCACCAGCAGGTCCCCGCCCTCAACCTGCGCGGTGTCCGATACCGCCACCCGCTCCACGGTGCCGTCACTGGGGGCGGTGATCGGCGCCTCCATCTTCATCGCCTCGATGGTGGCGATGGTCTGGCCGGCACTGACTTGATCGCCGTCGGACACGCTGACGGTCACGACCCCGGCGAACGGCGCCGCGACGTGTCCGGGGTTGCCGCGGTCGGCCTTCTCGGCGGCCGGGACCGCACTGGCGATGCTGCGGTCGCGCACCAGCACCGGCCGCAACTGGCCGTTGATGATGCACATCACCGTTCGCATGCCGCGCTCGTCGGGTTCGGAGATGGCCTCCAGCCCCATCAGCAGCTCCACGCCACGCTCTAGCTTCACCCGATGCTCTTCGCCCTGGCGCAGACCGTAGAAGAACTGGTTGGCCGACAGCTGCGACGTGTCGCCGTAAAGCTCACGGTGCTCCTCGAATTCTCTTGTCGGGCCGGGGAATAGCAGCCTGTTCAGGGCGGCCTGACGTTTAGGCCCAGCCGCAGATAACGCCTTCTCGTCGTCGGCCGTCAGTTTCGGGGCCGGCTTGGCCGGCTCGCGGCCGGCCAGGGCCGCCGATCGCAACGGCTCGGGCCATCCGCCGGCCGGTTCACCGAGTTCGCCGCGCAGGAACCCCAGCACCGACTCGGGGATGTCGAATCGCGAAGGGTCAGCAGCGAATTCGTCGGCGCTCAGACCGGAGCCGACCAACGCGAGCGCCAAATCGCCGACCACTTTGGACGACGGGGTCACCTTGATCAGGCGCCCCAATATCCGGTCGGCACCCGCGTAGGCCTCTTCGACCTCCTCGAAGCGGTCCCCCAGCCCAAGCGCGATGGCCTGCTGGCGCAGGTTTGACAACTGACCGCCCGGAATCTCGTGATGATAGACCCGGCCGGTCGGACCGGGCAGCCCAGATTCGAACGGCGCGTACACCTTTCGCAGCGCTTCCCAGTACGGCTCCAGCGCGCACACCGCCTCGAGCGACAAACCGGAGTCGTGCTCGGTGTGCGCGGCCGCGGCCACGATCGAGCTCAGGGCAGGTTGGCTGGTGGTGCCCGCCATCGGCGCCGCAGCCCCGTCGACCGCGTCGGCGCCGGCCTGCCACGCCGCGACATAGCTGCCCAGTTGACCGCCCGGGGTGTCGTGGGTGTGCACATGCACCGGAAGGTCGAAGCGCTTCCGCAGCGCGCTGACCAACGTGCGGGCCGCGGGCGCCCGCAGCAGGCCAGCCATGTCCTTGATGGCCAGCACGTGGGCGCCGGACTCGACGATCGCCTCGGCCAACCGCAGGTAGTAGTCCAGGGTGTAGAGCCGCTCGCCCGGGTCGGACAGGTCACCGGTGTAACACATCGCGACTTCGGCTATGGCGGAACCGGTTTCGCGCACCGCATCGATAGCCGGACGCATCGAGTCGAGGTTGTTGAGCGCGTCGAAGATCCGGAAGATGTCAATGCCGGTAGCCGTCGCCTCCTCGATGAAAGCCGACGTGACGATCTCCGGATATGGCGTGTAGCCCACGGTGTTTCGGCCCCGCAACAGCATCTGCAGACAGATGTTGGGGATCGTTTCCCGCAGAGCCGCCAGCCGCTCCCACGGGTCCTCCTTCAAAAAGCGCAGTGCCACATCGTAAGTGGCGCCGCCCCAGCACTCCACCGACAGAAGCTGCGGCAGGGTGTGCGCGAGATACGGTGCCACCATAAGTAATCCGCTGGTCCGCACCCGGGTGGCCAACAGCGACTGGTGCGCATCGCGGAACGTCGTGTCGGTTACCCCGATCGCCGGTGACTCGCGCAGCCAACGCGCGAAGCGATCCGGCCCCAACTCCAGGAGTCGTTGCCGCGAACCGGGCGGCGGCGCGGCGTCGCGGTCGATTTCGGGCAACTTGTCCTGCGGGTACACCTTCGACGGGCGGGTGCCGTGCGGCTGGTTGACCGTCACATCGGCCAGGTAGGTCAGGATTTTGGTGCCGCGGTCGGCTGAGGTGCGCGCGGTCAAAAGCTGCGGGCGGTCGTCGATGAACGACGTGGTGATACGGCCCGCTTGGAAGTCCGGATCGTCCAGAACTGCTTGCAGGAACGAGATATTCGTCGAAACCCCGCGAATCCGGAACTCTGCCATCGACCGGCGCGCCCGGTTCACCGCCGTCTGGAAGTCCCGGCCCCGGCAGGTCAGCTTGACCAGCATCGAGTCGAAGTGCGCACTGATCTCCGCGCCCAGGTTGGTGCTGCCGTCCAACCGGATGCCGGCACCACCGGGGGTACGCAACGCGCTGATCCGGCCGGTATCGGGACGAAAACCGTTGGCCGGGTCCTCGGTGGTGATGCGGCACTGCAGCGCGGCGCCGTGCGGGCGCACCGCATCCTGCGTCAGACCCAGGTCGTCAAGCGTCTCCCCGGCCGCGATGCGCAACTGGCTGGACACCAGGTCGACATCGGTGATCTCCTCAGTGACGGTGTGCTCCACCTGAATTCGAGGATTCATCTCGATGAAGACGTAATCGCCGTTCTCGTCGAGCAAAAACTCCACCGTGCCGGCGCAGCTGTAGCCGATGTGGCGGGCGAATGCGACCGCGTCCGCACAGATCTTTTCCCGCACCTGGATGGACAGGTTCGGTGCCGGCGCGAGTTCGATGACCTTCTGGTGACGACGCTGCACGCTGCAGTCGCGCTCGTAGAGGTGGATGACGTTGCCGTGCGTGTCAGCGAGGATCTGCACCTCGATGTGCCGCGGCCGCAACACGGCCTGTTCCAGATACACCGTCGGGTCGCCGAACGCCGATTCGGCTTCCCGGCTGGCCGCTTCGATCGCCTCGGGTAACGCCGAACTCTCGGTGACCCGGCGCATCCCGCGGCCGCCGCCACCGGCGACCGCCTTGACGAACAACGGAAACCGCATCCCCTCCGCGGCGGACACCAGGTCATCCACCGACGCCGACGGCGCCGAGGATTCGAGCACCGGCAGTCCCGCTTCCCGCGCGGCGGAAATAGCGCGGGACTTATTGCCGGTCAGCTCAAGGACTTCCGCGCCGGGACCGACGAAGGTGATGCCGGCCGCCAAACATGCCGCGGCCAGATCCGGGTTCTCCGAGAGGAACCCGTAGCCGGGATAGACGGCGTCCGCGCCGCAGTTGCGGGCGGTTTCGACGATCTCCTCGACGGACAGATAGGCGCGCACCGGGTGCCCGACTTCGCCGATCTGGTAGGACTCGTCGGCTTTGGTTCGGTGCAACGAATTTCGGTCCTCGTAGGAGTAGACCGCGACGGTGCCGACGCCTAATTCGTAGGCGGCGCGGAACGCCCGGATCGCGATCTCGCCGCGATTGGCCACCAGCACTTTGGCGATCACGCTCGACCCCTCTAATTCAGACCCGCTAATTCAGACGAGTGTCGACCAATAGTTCCAGAAGCGAACCATGATCAACAGGAAGACTCCCGTAATCCAGAACGTGACGATCGACCACCGCCACTGGAGCAACAACCGCAGGCCAGTGCGATCTCCGACCACCGGTCGCACCAGGACGGACGCCACCACCACCAGCAGCGTGATGGTCGCCAGCCAGACCACCATGCAGTACGGGCACAGCGCCCCGATCCGGTAGAGGCTCTGGTAGATCAGCCAGTGCACGAACACCGTACCGAGCAGGAGTCCCAGCAACATGCCGAGCCAATACCACCGGGGCAGAGCCACTTTCGCGACCGCCAAGACTCCGGTAACCACCACCACGGTGAAGCCGGCGATGCCGAGCAGCGAATTGGGGAAGCCGAGCAGCGATGCCTGCGGTGTGATCATCACCGAGCCGCACGACACGATCGGGTTGATGTTGCAGGACGGCACATACGACGCATTGAGCAGCAGCTCGATCTTTTCCACCGTCAGCGTGATCGAAGCGACCAAACCGATCACACCGCCGATCAGCACCCACCACGCGCTCAGCGCAGGCACCCACAGACCCGGCCCCGAGTCTGATTGCGGGTCCGCTTCGGAATTCCGTTCTAGGTCAGGGGATTCGGGGGCAAGTTCTGCTGACACCGGTCAGGTTTTCGCCTCGGCCGCGGCCTCGTCCATACCGGGAACGTTGCCGACGAGCTCTCTGACCTTGGCGACCAACGCATCCGGTGTCGACGGATGGTATTCCTCTCCGTTGATCCGGACGGTCGGGGTCGCACGAATGTCGTTGGCCGCCGCCAAACCGGTGACCTTCGAGATGTACTTGCCGCTGTTGATGCAGTCCGGCACCGTGCCCACCGCACCCGCCTGACGCGCTAATTCGATCAACCGGGAGTTGTCGGGAAAGCTCTTGCCCGTTTCTTCGGGCTGAATACCGGGGCTGTAAAGCGCGGTGTGGAAACGGCGAAACGCCTCGATGGACTCGTCGGCTACGCAGTACGCGGCCGCGGCGGCCCGCGACGAATAGTTCTGGGTCGCCGGGCTGTCCAGGATCGTCACCATATGGTAGTCGGCGGCGACGGCGCCGATGTCGATGAGCTTGGACACCGTCGGGCCAAAACCGCGCTCAAAGTTGCCGCACGCCGGGCACAGGAAGTCCTCGTAGAAGGACAGCACGGCTTTGGGCTTGCCGTCGTTGGTAACCAGGTTGGCCGCGCTCACCCGGACGGCGCCTTCGTGCCCGCCGGCACTCTTCTTGTGGCCGTTGTTGACGATGTAGAAGACGAGAACGACGGCGAAGATCACCACTATCGCCGTGCCACCGATCTGGATGAGCCGGCCGAACTTGCCGTCGCCGGACTTCAGGTCGAGTCGCGCGGGGCGCTTTTTGTCGGCCACTGTTCGCTGATCCTCACGTGTGTTGGCTTGACCCGCAGTCGGGCGCCTCTAGAGTACCGACGACCTCACCGCAGCAGGTCAGCACCGGCTCAGGTGGGCACGCAGCGCCGAAATCAGCTCGGTCGTTGCCGCGGCGCTGTCGCCGCCGAGCTGGAACAAATTCGCGAAGCCGTGCGTCAGCGAACCCAGGTAGCGCAGGTCTACGTCGATCCCCGCCGCGCGCAGCGCCGTCGCATAATCCTCACCCTCGTCGCGCAGCGGATCGAACCCGGCGACCGCTATCAGCGCCGGCGGCAACCCTTCCAGCGACTCGGCCAGCGCCGGCGACACGCGGGGATCCGCCGGGTCGATCCCGGAACCGCGCAGGTACTGCGTCTCGAACCAGTCCATGTCGCGCTTGGTCAGCAGGAAGCCCCGAGCGAACAGGCTCAGCGATCGGTTCTGCGCGGTGAAGTCGGTGCGCGGATAGATCAGCCACTGCAGCACCGGGATCGGGCCTCCGCTGTCCCGGGCCAGTTGGCTAACGACGGCCGCGAGGTTGCCGCCCGCGCTGTCCCCGCCGACCGCGACCCGTCCGGGCGTCGCGCCCAGTTCCGCGGCGTGCTCGCAGGCCCATTCGAACGCGGCGTACGCGTCGTCGAGGGCTGCCGGCGCCGGGTGTTCCGGGGCCAGCCGGTAGTCGATGGACAGCACGTGGATACCGGCGTCGCGGCAGGTCAGCCGGCACAGCGCGTCGTGGGTGTCCAGGTCGCCGATCGCCCAACCGCCGCCGTGGTAGAACACCAACAGCGGTGTGGGGTCCTCGCCCGGCGGGCGGTAGTGCCGCGCCGCGATATCACCGGCTGGGCCGGGCAGCGTGAGCTCGTTCACCTCGACGTGAATCTGCGGACCGGGCAGCTCCACCATGTTCTGGTGCATCAGCGCGCGGGACGGGCCGGGACCGTCGCCATCGTTGATCACCAGGCCGTCGATGCCGACGGCACGCATGCCGGTCAGCATCAGCTGCAACGTCGGGTCGAGCGTGTTGCCGTCGATAACCACCGAACGCCCGCGGGTGAGCAGCCGCTTGGCCGCGCCGGGAATCCACGGAATGACTTTGACGCCAACGCTGGTCACGGTGTTCTGCGCTCGGGACAACAACCCGATCGGTGGACGCGTCGCTCCCAGATGGAGGTCTGGCGCACCTGGCAGACTTCTGGTCATGGGCCGCTCCCTAGAAAAAACTTTCGTTACGCTAAACGACGGCAACTTGATCCCCGTCGTCGGGCTCGGTGTCTTCAAGATCGAACCGAAGGACACCGTGCCTGCGGTAGCCGCCGCGCTGCGCGCCGGTTATCGGCATATCGACACCGCGGCGGCCTACCGTAACGAACCGGAGACCGGACGCGCGATCGCCGATTCGGGCGTGCCGCGCGACCAACTCTACGTTGTGACCAAATTGGCGAATCCCGACCAGGGTTATGACCGCACCATGACCGCATTCGACGCGAGCATGCGCCGGCTCGGTCTGGACTATCTGGACTTGTACCTCATCCATTGGCCGCAGCCACAGCTGAACAAGTACGTCGACACCTACAAAGCTTTCGCCAGCCTGCGGGACCAGGGCCGGATCCGCTCCATCGGCGTCAGCAACTTCGAACCAGAGCACCTATCCGTGCTCATCGATGCGACGGGAATCGTTCCCGCGGTCAACCAGATCGAATTGCATCCGCTGTTGTCGCAGGCCAGGTTGCGAGAGGTGCACGCCCGGCTGGGCATAGCCACCGAGGCATGGTCGCCGTTGGGGCGCGGATCGCTGCTCAATCACCCGACGGTGACGGCCGTCGCCGCAGATTGTGACCGGACACCCGCCCAGGTGTTGATTAGGTGGCATATCCAACTCGGTAATATCGTGATTCCCAAGTCGGTAAACCCCGCGCGGATTGCGAGTAACTTCGACGTGTTCGACTTCGAACTCAGCGCCACTCAAATGGCGTCGATTTCCTCGCTGAACGACGGAACACGGCTTGGTCCTGATCCAAGAACATTCACTTCAACCAGGTAGGTGAAATCACGTGGCTGGCGAGTCGGGCGCCGTTCCCTCGATAACTCTTAACGACGAGAACACGATTCCGGTGCTCGGTCTTGGCACCGCAGACTTATCGGAGGACGAGACCGAACGGGCAGTGTCGACCGCGCTCGAGCTCGGTTGCCGGCTCATCGACACCGCGGCTTCCTACGGCAACGAGGCGGCGGTCGGTCGTGCGATCGCGGCCTCCGGTATTCCCCGAGCCGAACTGTTCGTCACCACCAAGCTGGCCACCGACGACCAGGGCTTCAGCACCGCGCCGCCGGCCTGCCAGGCCAGCCTGGAACGGCTCGGTCTGGACTACGTCGACCTCTACCTGATCCACTGGCCCGCCCCGTCGGTCGGCAAGTACGTGGACTCGTGGGGCGGACTGATCCAGTCGCGCGGCGAAGGCCATGCCCGGTCTATCGGGGTGTCCAACTTCACCGAAGAGCACCTGTCGATGGCGATCGACCTGACTTTCGTCACCCCGGCCGTCAACCAGATCGAGCTGCATCCGCTGCTCAACCAGGACGAGCTGCGCAAGTCCAACGCCCAGCACGAGGTCGTGACGCAGTCCTACACGCCGCTGGCCCTGGGCAAGCTCAATGACCACCCCACGATCAACCCCATCGCCGGGGAGTACGGCAAGACGGCCGCGCAGGTGCTGCTGCGATGGAACCTGCAACTGGGCAATTCGGTCGTCTTCCGCTCAGCCAGCGCCGAACACATCGCCGGCAACTTGGATGTCTTCGACTTCGAACTGGCGGCCGAGCACATGGAGGCTCTGAACGGGCTCAACGACGGCACCCGGCTGCGTCCGGATCCGGAGACCTACGCCGGCACTTAAGTTTCTGCCGCCCCCCTCGGTCTTGCCGCCGACTGTGAATCTGGCGACCGTTCGCTCGCGTGTCGCGTCACAGGATGCACACTAGGCGCGGGAGCCGGGGGGAAGCGGCGCTAGCCGGCCGGGCAGGTGGCGGCCGCCTGGCGAAGCACGTCACTGGAAGCCTGGTCCACCGGCAGCGAGTAGCCGCGCAACACGGCGATGAACCCGACCGCATACTGGCACGCGAAAGCGGCGTTCGGCGGCATCCACCGCCCCGGCGGCGAATCGCCCTTGTCCTGGTTGGCCTGCCCCTGCACGGCCAGCAGGTTGGCCGGATCGTTGGCAAAGCGCACCCGCTCGGCGACGGGCCAGCCATAGGCACCCATGTCCCAGGCGTAGGACAACGGCACCAGGTGGTCGATCTGCACCGATTCGCCCACCTTGGCACCGCGTTGGAAAGCGACGACCGCGTTGGTGTACGGGTCGTGCAAAATGCCGGTGGCCACCGCGGTCGGGCATCGCTTGGTGAACACCAGGGTGATGTCCACCAGATCCCGGTTCAGGATGTCGTTGCGGGTGTCGCAGCCGTTATGGCCGCCGGGCGCGTCGTTGTCGTCGGTCCAGGCATCCCCGAACGCAGACCGCAGATAGTCGTAGCGGTGGATGCGCTGCGGGACGACGGCGATGCCGCCCAGCACGTCGACGCCCGGCACCACAGTGGGAACGTCTGCGCGAGCGGCAAATTCGTCGGCGTGCCGGGCCGATCCCACGGTCTGATACGCGACGAGCACAGCCAGTGCTGCCACCGCCGCCAACCACCACAACATCCGGCGCCTGCTCATGACTTGTCCAGGTACTCGATACGGTCGGTGTTGGTGAAAGGTGCTGCCATCAAACCTAATTCCGGGTCGGCGGGGTTGGCCGCGTAGGCAGCGACACAGTAGTCCCGAGCTGCCTCGATGAACTCCAAATGGTCGGACAGCGAAAGCAGTCGCAAGGTGATTGCGCGGCCGGATTGGTTGCGGCCCAGCACATCTCCCTCCTTGCGTTCCTTCAAGTCCAGGTCGGCTAGCGCGAATCCGTCCATCGTCGCGGCGACCGCCTTCAACCGCTTGCCGGCCGACGACCCCTCCGATGTCCAGCTCACGAGCAGGCACACGCTGGGATGCCGGCCACGACCGACCCGGCCGCGCAGCTGGTGCAGTTGGCTGATGCCGAACCTGTCGGCGTCCAGGACCAGCATCACGGTGGCGTTCGGGACGTCCACACCAACCTCTATCACCGTGGTACACACCAGCACATCGATTTGGCCGGCCCGGAACAACGCCATCGCGTCTTCCTTCTCGTCGGCCGGCAACCGTCCGTGCATCAGGCCCAGCCGCAATCCGGACAACTCGGCCGATCGCAGCCGGGTGAAGGTGGTTTCGGCGGTCGCCGACGGTCGAGGTCCGTCCTGCTTGTCGTCGGCTTCGGATTCGTCGATGCGCGGGGTCACCACGTAGGCCTGCCGCCCGGCCGCCACCTCCTCCCGGATGCGCTGCCAAGCGCGATCGAACCACTCCCGTTTCTGGTTGACGAAGATCACGCTGCTGGTGATCGGCTGCCGACCCCGCGGTAGTTCGCGCAGCGTGGAGGTCTCCAGGTCGCCGTAGTAGGTCAACGCGACGGTGCGCGGGATCGGCGTGGCCGTCATCACCAGCAGATGCGGGGTGATTCCGGCAGGAGCTTTGGCGCGCAACTGGTCTCGCTGCTCGACCCCGAACCGGTGTTGCTCATCGACCACCACCATGCCCAGCTGGTGGAACTCCACCGCATCCTGCAGCAGCGCGTGGGTACCGATGACGATGCCGACTTCACCGCCGGCGATCTCGGCCCGGACCTTCTTCTTCTGCGCGGCCGTCATCGATCCGGTCAGCAGCGCCACCCGGGTGGCGTTATCCGCCCCACCCAGCTGACCGCCCGCCGCCAGCGGACCCAGCACCGTGGTGGTCGACAGAAGATGTTGCGCGGCAAGCACTTCCGTCGGCGCAAGCAGTGCGCACTGATAACCCGCGTCGACCATCTGCAGCATCGCGAGCACCGCCAGGATCGTCTTGCCGGACCCCACTTCGCCTTGCAACAGACGGTTCATCGGGCGGGTCGTCGCCAAATCGTCGGACAACACGGCCAGCACCTCGCGCTGACCCGCCGTCAGCTCGAATGGCAAGCGCCCCAACAGCTCGGCCACCAGGCCGTCGGACCGTGGGGCCGCCGCCGGCCCGGACTGCGACAGCTCACCGTGCCGGCGGCCCGCCAGCGCCCACTGCAGTCCGATGGCTTCGTCGAAAGTCAGCCGCCGGCGGGCCCGCTCGTGCAGCGACTCTTCCTCGGCAAGGTGGACGGCGCGTAGGGCTTCGTCTTCGGAGATCAGGCGGTACTTGCTGCGCAGGGCCGCCGGTAGTGGGTCGGGCACCGGATCGAGAACTTCCAGGACCTGCCGTACGCAGCGGAAGATGTCCCAGCTCTGCAGCTTCGCGCTGGCGGGATAGATCGGGTAGTACGGACGCTCGAACTCGTCCATCACCACTTCGCCGCGAGCCTCCCGCGAAGCATCGGCGATGCTTCGCAGCGACTTGGCGCCGTGATTTTTCCCGTCCGGCGAGTCGAATACGAGAAATGCCGGGTGAGTGAGCTGCATGGCCCCCTTGTAGTAACCGACTTCCCCGGACAACATCACCTTCGCGCCCTTGATAAGGACCTTGTTGATGTAGTTCGCGTTGAAAAAGGTTGCGGTGACGCTGCCCCGGCCGGTGCCGACCGTGATGCGTAGGCACTTGCGCGACGGCGTCTTCTTCATCGGAAAGGATTCCGCACGGCTGATGACGTCCACGATGGTGATGTGCTCGCCGGCCTCGGGCCGCTCGTCGTCGACGCCCGGCGTCTCGCGGTTCTTGATGTAGCTGCGCGGGTAGTGCCGCAGCAGATCGCCGACGGTCTGAATACCGAATACCTCGTCGAGTAGCCCGATGGACTTGTCGGTCAGCAGGTAAGCGAGCCGATCGCTCAGCGACGCCACTACTCGACCCCGATCAGCAGCACGTCGCCGCGGTGGCCGGTGGGATAGATCATCAGCTCGGTGCCGGGGTGGCGGTCATGCATATGCCGTTCCAGCACATCTGCGATCGAATCGGCATCGCCGCTGCCGAGTTCGGCGCCCAGCAGCACGGTCACCAAGTCGCCACCCGAGGCCATGAGCAGGTCGAGCAGGCCGATCGCCGCCGCGGCGACGTCCGCACCGACGATCAGCACCTCGTCGCCGGCGATGCCCAGGCCGTCGCCCGGTTTACAGGGACCCGCCCACGTCAACGCGTTCTCGGTGGCAATGCGGACCGATCCGTGCCGGGTGGCGCCGGCGGCGCGGGCCATGGTGTAGCCGTCGTCGACGGCTTGGCGACCGGCGTCGTGCACGGCCAGCGCGGCCAGCCCCTGCACCATCGACCCGGTCGGCACCGGCACCACATCCACGCCCCAGCCGATCGCGGCGGTGCAACCCGCCACCAGCTCCTCGGCGGCCACATATCCGTTGGGCAGCACCATCACCTGCGCGGCTCCCGTGTCGACCACGGCGCGGACCAGCTGATGGGCGTTGATGTCGGCGTCGGGATCCGGCCGCAGCACACTTGCTCCCTCGCCGGCGAACAACTCGTTCGCCCCCTGACCATCCACAACGGCCAGCACCGCGCGTTCGCGAGTCCAGCTGCCAGCTGGCAGCCCGCTGGCACCGGAACTGAGCGCGGAGATCACGATCCGGCTGAGGTGGCCGGCTGCCAACCCCGCTTCGACCGCGGCGCCGGCGTCGTCGGCGTGCACATGCACCGAGTAGCTCTCCGACCCCGCCGCGGCGATCGCCACCGAGTCGCCGAGTTCCCCGAGCCGGTCGCGCAACGTGTCGACGGCCTCGGTTTCGCACCCGCTCAGGCGGTACATCACCTCGAATTGCGGAGCCGGGCGGCGGGCGTCTTCCGACGTCGGGCCGGGCAGCGAGCGCGGCGCGGGCTCGTAAACCGGGCGCGCCGGCGCGCTTCCGGTGATGATCGAACGCAACGAGTCGAGCATGACCAGCAGGCCCCGCCCCCCGGCGTCTACCACCCCGGCGTCGGCGAGCACGTCGAGCTGCTCGGTGGTCTTTTCCAGCGCGACCACGGCCGCGTCACCGGCGTCGATGACGGCCCGCCCGATCGTCTCCCCCGCCGCCGCCGACTGCTCGACGGCAGCAGCGGCCGCCCGCAGCACCGAGACGATGGTCCCGGGTACCTCCTCGCCGCCCATCGAGGCAAGAACCAGTTCGACTCCTCGCCACAGCGCCGTCCCGAGGATCGTCGCGTCCAGCGCCTTTGCGGCCGACTTGGCGGCAGCCTCGGCCGCCACCTCGGCGACACCCAGCAGAATCTGGGACAAGATCACGCCGGAATTGCCGCGGGCCCCGTTGACGGCGCCGGTCGCCAGCGCGGCGGCGACCTTAGCGACATCGGCATCATCCTCCGACTCGGCTTGGGCCAGTGCCGAACGCATGGTGAACAGCATGTTTGCGCCCGTGTCGGAATCGGCGACCGGGAACACGTTGAGCCGGTTGATCTCGTCGATGTGGGTGATCAGGTCGCTCACCACGGCATGCGCCCAGTCGCGAAGGGCCAAGCCGTCCAGCAGACGATCCGACGTGCCCAACCTGACCCCACCTTCTATTCACGCAGGCCCCAGCGCGCCAGCGTAACCTCGTCTCGGTCCGCGCCGGTGTCAGTCCAGAGCCTAGCCAGCGCGGCCGACAACAGCGGCGCCCGTTTTGGTGGTTGTCGACCGTTTTGGTGGTTATCGACCGGAGTCGGTATCCTGGGACACCCCTGGGCTAACCTGGCTATTCCGGCTCAGTTCGGCCGACCCGGCAACCGGAGTCGCCGACCCCCAGCAACAGACTTGAGGAGTTTGAACCATGGCCGCTGTGTGCGATATCTGCGGGAAAGGCCCCGGCTTCGGTAAGTCGGTGTCGCACTCCCACCGCCGCACCAGCCGCCGGTGGAACCCCAACGTTCAGACCGTGCACGCCGTGACCCGTCCCGGTGGCAACAAGAAGCGGATGAACGTCTGCACGTCGTGCATCAAGGCCGGCAAGGTCACCCGCGGCTGACGCCGGGCCCTGATTCGGCGGTCACATCGCGACGTGGCCGGCATCGACCGGGATCGACACCCCGGTCACATATCGAGACCCCGGTCCCACCAGCCATAACACGGCGTCCGTGACGTCTTGGGCTTCGACCAACGGCACGCCCGGTAGCAAAGTCTGACTGACGGCGCGGTTCGGCTTTTCCGTCATACGGTTAATCACGAAGTCGTTGATGATCATCGGCGTAGCGACCCCGCCGGGGTGGATGGAGTTGACCCGGATTTTGTGGGGTGCGTAGGCGTTCGCCGCCGAGCGCATCAGCCCCACCACACCGTGCTTGGACGCGGCATAGGCGAACATGGCGGCGCTGCCGTCTCCGCCGCGGCCGGTAAGGCCCTGCGACGAACTGACCAGCACCACCGAACCTCCGCGACCCTTGCGGATGATCGAGGGAACCGTGGCAAGCAGGGTGTGCCACACACCGTTGAGGTTGGTGTCGACGATCGCGTTGAACACCGGTTCCGAATGGGATTCGTCATCACCCATTGCCACCACGCCCGCATTGGCGATGACGATGTCGATATCGCCCAGCTCGTCGATGCCGGCCTGCACGCCCGTCTCCAACTGCGCTAGGTCGCGCACATCGGCGACGACGGGAACCACCCTGCGGCCGGCGGCTTCCACCAGCCGGACCGTCTTGTCCAGATCGGCCTCGGTACCCAGCGCATAGGGAATTCCGTTGATATCGGCGCAGATATCGACCGCGACGATGTCGGCACCGCGTTCGGCGAGCGCGACGGCGTGGCTGCGGCCCTGGCCGCGGGCCGCGCCAGTGATGACGGCGACGGTGTTGTCGAACTCACCCATGAGCCAACGACACGGTCGGGTTGCCGAGTCCACTGAGCGCCCAAGGTAACGTCACGACGATCAGACTAAACCCGAGGTGACTCGATATGACCAGCAGCGCAATTGAAATCACCAACCTGATCTACACCTACGCCCAACTCCTGGACGGCGGCGACCTGGACGGGGTGGCCGGGCTGTTCGAGCATGGCCGGATCTGCGGGGTCGAGGACGGTCCACCGGAGACGGTGTTCGCCGGATCCGCTCGGGTGCGCGAGATGTACGAGATGGCCACCCGCATCTACGACGACGGCACCCCGAAAACCAAACACAACACCACTAATGTGCAATTGCACATCGACGACGCTTCGGGGACCGCGCGCAGCACGTCCTATTACTGCGTCACCCAGGCCACCACCGACCTGCCGCTGCAGGTGATCGTGACGGGCCATTACAAAGACACCTTCCACCGACTGGACGGAGTCTGGTGGTTCGACAGCCGCACCATGTTCGTCGATCAGGTCGGCGACGTCAGCCACCACCTGAAGTTCTGACACCGCGTGGAAAGCCCCTTCGAACTTGCGGCCGTCCTGGCCGACGCGCAACGCAAAGAGTCGCTCACCGATTGGGGCCCGGGCGAATTCGAGAACGCGCTGGGGGTGTTGCTCGCCGACTATGCGCGGGCCGACCTGAACGCGATCGGCGTCCACATCCTGCGTTCGGGCCTCGTGCACAGCCTGCGGATGCGGCTGCGCACCCAGGAGTGGATCCGCCGTCACCCCGAGATCCTCGACGAGGTCATCGCGCCGCCGATCGTCGTCGTCGGCATGATGCGCAGCGGAACGACACTGCTGCAGCGACTGCTGGCCGCCGACCCGCGGTTCGTCTGCGCCTACGGCTGGGAAGTCGTCGAGGTCGCGCCGCGGCTTGACTACCCGTTCACCGGTGTGGACCCTCGCATTGCCGTCAGCGAGACCCGCGAGGCGAAATCCCGTGAGCTGGCACCGGAATTGTTCGCCATCCACCCGATGTATGCGCGCGAAGCCGAAGAGGAAATCGTCTTTCTGGCCGACGCGTTCCTGTCGCATGTCCCCGAATCCGGCGCGCACTTACCGCATTACCGATCCTGGCTCGACGAGCAGGATTTCACTCCGGCCTATGAGTACCTGCACCGGATGTTGCAGTTTCTGCAGTGGCAGAAGCGCCGGCGCGGCGTGCAGGGGCAGCGCTGGGTACTCAAATCACCTGCGCACCTGGGCTATCTGGATTTGTTGCGGGCCCGGTTCCCCGGCCTGCACATCGTGCACATGCACCGCGACCCGCGCACCACCATCGCCTCTGGCGCCAGCCTCAACGCCACGCTGCACGCCATGCACGCCGACACCGTCGACTTGGCGCGCGTGGGTGCGCAATGGTTGGGACGGATGGGCTGGACGAACGATAAGGCGATGACGATCCGCGACGGCTGGGCTGACGACGCCTTGCGCGTCACCGATATCGGTTTCGACGAGGCGGTGGCGGATCCGATTCGACAGGCGGCCCGAGTGTATGACGCCATCGGGCTGCCACTGACCGGTCAAGCCGAGGATGCGATGCGACGCTGGCTGGCCGAACGTCCCCGTGAAGTTGCCCGCCCGCCATACGGCTTGGACAACTACGGTCTGCTTCCCGAGCAGGTCGATGAACGATTCACCCTGTATAACAAGCGTTTTCGCCGCTACACCGAAGGAGTGACCCGTGGTTGAGAATCCGGTCTCGACGCCGTCCCAGCGTGAACAGGAACTGGCCGCGCTGGATCTGACCGAGCATCCCACCGTGCAGGCCGCCTACCGCAGCGTTGCGGAGACCTGGCTGGGCCGCGCCAAAGCGTCTGAGGCGATGCGGGAGCGCTTCGACGACGCGTTCGCCGAGGTGATGTTCTCGGCGGCGATGTGGTCCTCCAACCAGGACAAGCTGCGGCCGAAGGTCACCTGCATCACCCGGTTGGCCCATCCCGTGGACGGTCGCCGAATCCCCGGATCACGTTGGGGCATAGACAATCCCGACAGTGTGTATCGGGTGATTCCGATCTCGGGTGACGAACGCTACGAGATCCGCGGCCGCGTCGGCGCAAACCGGATGACCGAAAACTACTTCACGCTGTGGGACGCGCACATGGGCACCGTTGACGTACTCAACGGCCGCACCATGCAGGTCGACTCTGACGGCAGCTTCACCATCACCGTCGACGCCGACCCGGCCAACGGACGCCCCAACCACGTGCGGACCACCGCCGAGGCCCACGAATTCTACATCCGTGACGTGCTGTTGGACTGGGCCCGTGACGACCCGAATCACTTTGAGGTACAACGACTTGGCGGTCCGGCTGGGACGCCGGCCCGGACCCTTGACGAGCAGGCGGAGGCGACCGCGGCGATGATGGCGTATTTCGCGAACTTCACCGGCAAGCTCAGCCACGGCGCATACAAGATGCCGGCCAACCATTTCGATTTGGCATGGTCGGCGGACCAGGGTGGCGCGATGCGCAACCAGTTTTATGTGATGGGCCGTGTCGACCTCGCCTCCGACGAGGCGTTTGTGGTGGACGTCAATGATGGTGGCGCTGAATACTTCACGGTCCCACTGAGCAACATCTGGGGCACCACCCTGGACATCATCGATCGGACCGGCAGCCTCAACAAGGCGCAATCGGTGCCCAACGAGGACGGTACCTACACCTACGTCATCTCACCCGTTGATCCCGGCGTGGCGAACTGGATCGACTCCGACGGGCTCACCGAGGCAATTCTGACGTTGCGGATGGCCGAGTTCGGCGAGACCGGTCCCCGCGACGGTCTCGGTGCACACGGACGGGTGGTCAAGCTGGACCGACTCGACACCGAGGTGCCGCACGTGCCGCGGGTGAGCCAGCAACAGCGGGCGGCCGAGTTGGCCGACCGGCGAACGGCCTACCTACGCCGACTGCCGGAAGGGACCGTCTGAGATGGGACGCTGGTTTGTCACCGGCTGCTCGACCGGGTTCGGCCGCGAAATCGCCTCTGCTGCTTTGCAAGCCGGGCACAGTGTGGTGGTGACCGCGCGACGCGCCGAGACCGTGCAGGACATCGTCGACGAGTTCGGCGATCGCGCCGTGGCTGTCGCACTCGACGTAACGGACCGCGCGCAGATCTCGGCGGCACTCGCAGCGGCCGATGATGCCTTTGGCGGTATCGACGTGCTGGTCAACAACGCAGGCCACGGCTACTTGTCTGCGGTAGAAGAAGGTGAAGACGCCGAAGTTCGAAAGCTGTTCGATGTCAACTATTTCGGAGCTGTCGACATGATCAAGGCGGTGCTTCCGGCCATGCGTGCCCGCGGATCGGGCCACATCGTCAACATCTCGTCGATGACCGGGCTGGTGGCCAATCCGCCTAACGCCTACTACTCCTCGACGAAGTTCGCGCTCGAGGCCGTCACCGAAGCGCTTGCCACCGAAGTACGACCGCTGGGCATCAAGGTGACCGCGATCGAACCGGGCGCATTCCGTACCGATTGGGCGTCGCGGTCGATGAAGGAAACCGGTACGCCGATAGCCGACTATGCCGATGTCGCCGCGCGCAAGGACCTGATCAAGCAGTTCGCCGATCACTTGCCAGGTGACCCGCGCAAGGTCGCCGAGGCGGTGCTGATGGTGACCGAACTCGACGAGCCACCGTTGCGGTTGCTGCTGGGCCGGGACGTGTTGAAAGCGATGCGCGACAAGATCACCGCACTCACCGCGTCGATCGAGGAGTGGAAGGCCGTAACGAAAGACGTGAACTTCCCGGATTCTTCCTAGGTTTCGAGGAAAAGCGCGTGCCGGTCGAGCGGATCGCGTTCGATCCGGATTGAGTTGCCAGGGAAATCTGGGTCCGGATAACCGATCGCAAGCCCGCACAGAATGCGCATGTCCGCCGCAATGCCCAATTGCTCGCGCACGATATCGGGGTAGCCGGCAATGGATACCTGCACACAGGTACCCAGCCCGCGGGCGGTCAATGCCAGCAGCAGTGTCTGCACGAACATGCCGACGCCCATGCTGTCGACATGGTCGAGGTCTTGGTGCATGAACACGACCCCGCCCAGCGGAGCACGGAAGAACTCCCAGTTGCGTAGCACCGCCACGCGCCGGCCCTCGGCGTCGTCACGGCTGATGCCCATCGCGCCATAGACCTGGGCACCGAGGTCGCGTCGCAGGTGGGCGAAGGCCGGCGGTAGTTGCGGAACGATCGGCGGCCGGGCTTGCGCCTCGTCCAGCAACGCCGCCACCAACCTGTCCCGGGCCACCCCAGCGACGAAAACGACTTGCCAGGGCTGCACATTCGAGTTCGATGGCGCCCGCATCGCCAACTCCAGCGATTCCTCGACCAGCTGCCGAGGTACCGGTCGAGACAAGAACATGCGCGTTGATCGGCGCTGCCGGATGGTGTCCTCTAGGTCGTACATTCCTCAATGCTGACAGGCGCGGCTCAGT
Organism: Mycobacterium asiaticum; assembly: GCF_001673365.1. Lineage (GTDB taxonomy): Bacteria > Actinomycetota > Actinomycetes > Mycobacteriales > Mycobacteriaceae > Mycobacterium > Mycobacterium asiaticum_A. The sequence continues at coordinate 36,230 of NZ_LZLS01000043.1, read as the reverse complement.
GCGGTACGACGATGACGGTTTTTCCGGGACGACGACCGCGGCTTTCAAATGCCTCCTTGCCCTGTGCGAGGGGGAAAGTCTGTGCGATCTCGACGTGTAGGGCCCCGGCGTCGACGAGCGCGGCGAATTCGACGAGCTGGTCCCGATTCGCGGTGACGATGAAAAAGGTTGCCGTGACTTCGTATTCCTCGGCTTTGCCCGGGGTAGGTGGTGCCACCAGCGCGATCAACCGTCCGCCGGAACGCAGCACGCCGAACGACCGGTCCGAAATTTCACCACCAACGGTGTCCAGGACCACGTCATAGGTCGCGCCCGATGCATCGAAGTCTGTTGAGCGCGTGTCGATCACATGGCGGGCACCAAAGCCACGGACGAGGTCGGCGACGTCACTGCGCACGGTGGCGGTGACCTCCGCACCCCGCTGGGCGGCGAGCTGGACTGCCAACGCCCCCACTCCGCCGGATCCCCCGTGCACCAGCACCCTCTCGCCGGCCCGGACCGCGGCATGGTCGACCAATGCCTGCAGTGCGGTGAGGCCGGCCAGCGGCAGCGCCGCCGCAACGACGTGCGACACGGTTGCCGGTTTCGCGGCCAGACCGGTAGCCGGGACGGTGACGAAATCGGCTGCCGCGCCGTCGCGATCGAAGTCGATCAATCCGTAGACTTCGTCACCGGAATGGAAATCGGTTACGTCCGAGGCGGTTTCAGCGACCACACCGGATACCTCGTGCGACACGATTGATGGTGTGCGACTCACACCGTCGCGCGTCCAGGTTTCCTCCCAGGTCAGCTCGTCGAACGTGATGGCGGCCGCTTTGACCGCCACCAACACCTCGCCTGGGCCCGGCACCGGTACCTGTGCCGATTCGACAACCAGCACTTCCGGACCACCGCGGTGCTGAGCGCGCAACGCCGTCATCTCGGTCAAGGCAACCGCCAATCGATCGGCTCGGCTCCCATTCCGGTCAACAGCTCGTTGGTGCGACTGAACGGCCGCGACCCGAAGAAACCACGCGACGCCGACAGCGGTGAGGGGTGCGGGGATTCGATTGCCACGCAGTCACCTTCGGCCAGCATCGGTTTGAGCGTCGACGCGTCACGGCCCCACAAAATCGCCACCATCGGCTGCCCGCGGGCCACCAAAGCGCGAATTGCGCACTCTGTCACCGCTTCCCAGCCTTTGCCGCGGTGCGATGCCGGATTGCTGGGCCGTACGGTGAGCACTCTGTTGAGCAGCATGACGCCGCGCTGCGACCACGGCGTCAGATCACCGCACGACGGCGTCGGATGCCCCAGGTCGGCGCTGTACTCGTCGAAGATGTTGGACAGGCTCCGAGGCAACGGCCGCACCTCGGGAGCTACCGAGAAGCTCAAGCCGACGGCATGCCCGGGGGTCGGGTACGGGTCCTGTCCCACGATGAGCACCCGAACCTCTTTGAACGGAAAGATGAAGGCCCGCAAGACGTTCGGCCCGGCTGGCAGGTAGCGTCGTCCGGCCGCGATTTCCGTGCGCAGGAATTGTCCCATCGCAGCCACCTGGTCGGCGACCGGCTCCAGCGCCGCAGCCCAACCCGGCTCGACCAGTTCGCTCAGTGGGCGCGCGGTCACGGCAGCCCCTGCACCAACAGCACGACGGTGTCGGCCCCGGCCTGTCGGTCCCTGGAGATCTCTTGATATTCCGGCGATTGCGCCCAGCCGCGGAAGCTGCCCTCGTCGGGAAACGACATCAACACCACCTTCTCCCGGTCCCAGTTTCCTTCGACAACCTCTGGCGCCTCATCGGCTGCCAGCAGCGTGCCGGGATGACGACGGAAAACATCCAGGAACGCGGCCTGGTACCGGTCATATGCCACCCGGTCGGTGAATTTGAGCTGGGCGATCGCGTAGACGGTCACGGCGCCACCCTAGCGCCCGAAATTCGGGTCGGATTCGGTCCCCCACTGTCACTTCCACTGCCGCGACCACACCCCCGCTATCGGCAGCCTGGGCAGTATAACTTTTGCCCGCCTCTGCGCGACAAACTGCAACGCCCGCTGTTGATTTCGCCCATTTGTCGCGCAGAGCCGGGCAAATGTCTACCCACCCAGGCTCGCTGGGCCGCGAACGACTCCCTATCCCGCGAACGACTCCCACCCCGCATACCCCGTCCAATCAAGACCATCAACCAGCACCCGCGCCGGTCCGTCCAGTACCCGTCCGATCACCCGCCAACCGACCGGCACCTGCCCTCCAAAACAGGCCACCAGAGCATGATCTTCGCCGCCACCGAGCACCCAGTCCCAGCCGTCGACGCCTACGGCGGCGGCGGCACCGGACACCGCGTCGAAGTCAGCGGACAGCGCCGCGGTGGACACGTCGATGCCCACCCCGGACGCTTCGGCGACATGCCTTAGATCCGAGATCAAGCCGTCGGAGACGTCGATCATCGCGAGGGCGCCGCCGGCGGCGGCCACGGCCCCCGCGCCGTAGGGTGGCTGCGGAACCAGATGCCGCCGACGCAGCTCCGCGAAACCCTCAATGTCGTTGCGCCACAATTCATATCCTGCCGCCGATCGACCGAGCTCACCGGCGACCGCCAGTACCGAGTCGGGCCTGGCGCCCGACCGCAGCACCGGCGCTAGGCCGTCGAGGTCGCCGAGCACTGTCACCGACACCACCCACTGCGGAGCGCTGACCAGGTCTCCGCCGGCGATGCCCGCACCGAGTCGCTCCGCTTCGTCCCACATGCCGTCGACCAGGGCGCTCGCCTCGGCTGTCGGCGTGGTCCCGGGCGCACCGAAGCCGACCACGAATGCGGTTGTCCGGGCGCCCATCGCCTCGATGTCGGCCGCGTTCTGCGCGATGGCCTTGCGGCCGACGTCATACGGCGTCGACCAGTCCAGCCGAAAGTGGCGATCCTGCACCAACATGTCGGTGGATACCACGGTGCGGCCGTCCCGGGTCGCCACCACTGCCCCGTCGTCACCGGGACCAAGGGAGACCGCGGCGGGCTGCCGCCGGTCTCGCACCAGGCGCGCTATCACCGCGAACTCACCGGACTGCTCCAGCGTCGGAGATTGGTTCGCTACGTCCTCGCCCACGCCACCTCCTCCCGCGGCCAGGAAGGCTCAGACGGTCGTCCGACCTGCGGTAAGTTGGGTCCCTGCCCGTTCGGGCGGATCGCGTCAGTCTAAACGTGAGGCCCTAAACGTGAGGCTAGTGTCCAGATGAGCGGCGACCCCGACCCCGGTGGACCGCCGCGCGCGGCGATGGTGGCCGCGCTGGCGCTGGCGGTAGGCACGATCGTGGGAATTCTGGTCTTCGCGGCCATCCGTCAGTCTCCACGGCACCCGGTCGCCGTTGCCGCGCTGCCCGCACCGCAAGCCGACAGCCCCGCCTGCCAGGCGTTGCTCACCGCGTTGCCGCAACGCCTGGGGGACTTCCAGCGCGCCGATATTGCCCAACCGGCGCCGCAGGGCGCCCGCGCCTGGCGCTCTGGAGCCGACACCGAACCGGTGGTGCTGCGCTGCGGGCTGAACCGGCCGGGCGAGTTCGTGGTGGGTTCACCGATCCAGGGCGTCGACCGGGTGCAGTGGTTCGAGGTCCCCGCGCAACCCGGCACGTCCACCTGGTACACCGTGGATCGTCCGGTGTACGTGGCATTGACGCTGCCCGCCGGATCGGGCCCCGCACCCATTCAAGAGATCTCCGGTGTCATCGACCGCACCATTGCTGCGGTTCCGATCGACCCGGCACCGGCCCGCTAACGCAGCCCAACTCCACGGGCAAGTGCCGTCTGGACCATGGTGGCCAGCAGAGTCGGATAGTCGACGCCGCTGGCCGCCCACATCCGCGGGTACATCGAAATCGTGGTGAACCCCGGCATCGTGTTGATCTCGTTGATCACCGGGCCCTCGTCGGTGAGGAAGAAGTCCACCCGAGCCAGGCCCTGGCAGTCAATGGCTGCAAACGCCCGAATTGCCAACTGCCGCACCACGTCAGCGATATCGTCGTCGACCTTGGCAGGCACGTCCAACTCCGCGGCGTCGTCGAGGTATTTGGTGGCGAAGTCGTAGAAAGAGTCCTCGCGTCCGCGCACCCCGGCCACCCGGATCTCCCCCAGCGTGCTGGCTTCGATTGTGCCGTCCGGCATTTCGAGCACACCGCATTCCAGCTCGCGGCCGCTGATCGCCGCCTCCACGATCACCTTCGGGTCGTGACGACGAGCCTCGGCAATCGCGGCACTCAGCTGATCCCAAGCCGTCACCCGGCTGACACCGATCGACGACCCGCCGCGCGCCGGTTTGACGAACACCGGCAAGCCCAACCGTTCGCGCTCTTCGGACTGCAGGGTGGGCTGCGAGGGGCGCAGCACCGCATAGTCACCGACCGGAAGCCCGTCGGCGACGAGCAACTTCTTGGTAAATTCCTTGTCCATGCCGGCGGCGCTGGCCAGTACCCCGGCACCGACGTACGGGACACCGGCAAGTTCGAGCAGTCCCTGGATGGTGCCGTCCTCGCCGTAGGGACCGTGCAGGACCGGGAAGACCACGTCGACCGTGCCCAGCACTTCGGCGGCACCGGGCTGCAGGGACACCAACTGTCCCCCGCGCTGCGGGTCGGCCGGCAACGCCAACTCGGTGCCCGAATCGGGGCTCACACCGGGAAGTTGACGGTTGGTGATCGCCAGCGCATCAGGGTCGCCGTCGGTAAGCACCCACGAACCTTGCGGCGTGATCCCGATCGCGACGACGTCGAAACGCTGGGGATCGAGGTTGCGCAAAATGCTGCCCGCCGACACGCACGAAATGGCGTGCTCGTTGCTCCGGCCACCGAAAACGACGGCGACGCGAACGCGAGTGCTGGCAGTCACAACCTAAAGAGGCTACCGGGTAGCCCCTGCCTACTCCGGCTTGGTGCTGCGACCGAGCAGCAGCGCGATTGCTTCGTTGACCGACAGACCCTTGTGGCAGACCCGGTGCACGGCGTCAGTGAGCGGCATTTCCACGTCGTAGCTGGCGGCCAGAGCCAGCACCGACTCGCACGATGTGACGCCCTCGACGACGTGACCGTCCCGTCCGTGCAGCGCGGAGTGCACGGTGTCGCCACGCCCCAAGCGCTCGCCCAGCGAGCGGTTGCGCGAGTACGGCGAGGTGCAGGTAGCCACCAGATCACCGACCCCAGCCAAACCCGCGAGCGTGGCTCCCTTGGCGCCCAACGCCAACCCGAGCCGCATGATCTCGGCCAGTCCGCGAGTGATGATCGCCGCAACGGTGTTCTCGCCCAGGCCGACTCCGACCGCCATCCCACAGGCCAGCGCAATGACGTTCTTACAAGCCCCACCGATCTCGGTGCCGACCACATCGGAATTGGTGTACGGGCGGAAGTAGCCGCTGTTCAAGAAGCGCTGCACGGCCACCGCCCGGCCCGAATCACTGCACGCGACAACGGTAGCGGCGGGTTGGCTCTGGGCGATCTCGCTGGCCAGGTTCGGACCCGAAATCACCGCGACCTGCGACATGTCGATTCCGGTCACCGACACGATCACTTGACTCATCCGCATCAGCGTGCCCAGCTCGATTCCCTTGGCCAGGCTGACCAAGGTCGCACCGTCGGCCCACATGCCGTCCCACTGCTCAAGATTGGCGCGCATCGTCTGGGCCGGCACACCGAGCAACACCGTCGTCGCGCCCGACAGCGCTTCTTCGGCGTCAGCGGTGGCGCGAATGCTCGCCGGCAGCGGCGTGCCAGGAAGATAGTCGGGGTTGTAGCGCGTGGAATTGATCTTGTTGGCGACCTCAGCTCGCCGTGCCCACAACGTCACCTCGCCACCGGCGTCGGCAAGAACCTTGGACAACACCGTGCCCCAAGCGCCCGCGCCCATCACCGCGACAGTTCCCGTGCCGGCCATCCACCCTCCCAACCCTGTGCTGCCAAGTCGCCTATGCGGCCGCTACACCCTAGTCCGAGCGACCGTCCCCCGTCACGACCCCGGGGGAAGCTCAGCAGAGCCGCGCAAAGCCACGCTGGCAGGATGGCCTGCATGGGCGGCGCACGCGGGGATGTCGGATTGATCATCGCCGTCAAGCGTTTGGCCGCCGCCAAGACCAGGCTGGCTCCGATTTTCTCGGCACCGACCCGCGAAAGCGTGGTGCTGGCCATGCTGGTGGACACATTGACGGCGGCCACCGCGGTGAATTCGGTGGGCTCGATCACCGTCATCACGCCCGACGACGCGGCCGCGGCCGCCGCCGCCGACCTCGGAGCCCGAGTGCTTGCCGACCCCACACCGGCCGACGACGCCGACCCGTTGAACAGTGCCATCGCAGCGGCCGAGCGAACAATGACGGACGAGGTCGCCAATATTGTTGTGTTGCAGGGTGATCTGCCCGCGCTCCAAACCCAGGAACTCGCCGAAGCGATCACCTCCGCCCGGCACTACCAGCGCAGTTTCGTCGCAGATCGGCTGGGCACCGGCACGGCCGCGCTGTGCGCGTTCGGAGCACCGCTTGACCCGCAGTTCGGACCGGATTCCTCGGCGCGGCACCGTCGTTCGGGCGCAATAGAACTCACCGGCGCCTGGCCGGGCCTGCGTTGCGATGTGGACACGCCCGCCGACCTGACGGCCGCCCGCGCGCTTGGCGTAGGTCCGGCAACCGCACGCGCGCTGGTCCGTCGCTGAGGCGCTAAGTCATAAGGATGTCCGGGACCGCTGGCAGCATAGGCCGGTGATAGGCCATGATCGCAGGGTGACCGATATAGAAGCCACCCCGGCGACGGATGCGCGTTCCGACGAGAACTCGTGGCATGCAGGCGACTCGGCTCCTTCGGCACCGCCGGCCGCCACACCCGCGGCGATCACCGACCCGTTGCCCGATGAGCGCTACCTCAACCGGGAACTGAGCTGGCTCGACTTCAACGCCCGCGTCTTGGCGCTAGCTGACGACAACTCCATGCCGCTGCTGGAGCGCGCCAAGTTTCTGGCGATCTTCGCCTCGAATCTCGATGAGTTCTACATGGTTCGGGTCGCCGGACTGAAACGCCGCGACGAAATGGGGCTGTCTGTCCGTTCGGCCGACGGCCTGACGCCGCGCGAACAACTGCGCCGCATCGGCGAACAAACTCAGCAGATCGCCATTCGCCATGCGCGGGTGTTCCTCGACTCGGTGCTTCCGGCGCTGGAAGAAGAAGGTCTCCACATCGTCACGTGGTCGGACCTGGACGACGCTGAGCGCGACCGGTTGTCGACTTATTTCAACGACCAGGTCTTCCCGGTCCTCACCCCGCTGGCGGTCGATCCCGCCCATCCCTTCCCGTTCGTCAGCGGGCTGAGCCTGAACCTGGCTGTCACGGTCAAACAACCCGAGGACGGCACGCAGCACTTTGCGCGGGTCAAGGTACCCGACAACGTTGACCGATTCGTCGAACTCGACGCGGAGCGCGAAGACGGGTCCACCGCGGGTAATGAGGATCGTGCAATCCTTCGCTTCCTGCCAATGGAAGAGTTGATCGCAGCGTTTCTGCCGGTGCTCTTCCCAGGCATGGAAATCGTGGAGCACCACGCGTTTCGGATTACTCGCAACGCCGATTTCGAGGTAGAAGAGGATCGCGACGAGGACTTGTTGCAGGCCCTGGAGCGGGAGTTGGCGCGGCGGCGGTTCGGTTCACCGGTCCGACTCGAGGTCGCCGACGATATGACCGAGAGCATGCTGGAACTGCTGCTGCGCGAACTCGACGTCCATCCCGGTGACCTCATCGAAGTTCCTGGGCTGCTGGACCTGTCGTCGCTGTGGCAGGTCTATCGCGTGGATCGGCCCGCGCTCAAAGACCGGGCGTTCGTGCCCGCCACTCATCCGGCCTTCGCCGACCGGGAGACGCCTAAGAGCATCTTCGCCACGCTTCGGGAAGGCGATGTGCTGGTGCACCACCCGTATGACTCGTTTTCTACCAGCGTGCAGCGCTTCATCGAACAAGCCGCCGCCGACCCGAATGTGCTGGCAATCAAACAGACGCTGTACCGCACCTCCGGTGATTCGCCGATCGTGCGCGCGTTGATCGACGCCGCCGAAGCCGGAAAACAGGTAGTGGCAATGGTTGAGATCAAGGCGCGCTTCGACGAGCAGGCCAACATTCGTTGGGCCCGAACCCTTGAGCAGGCGGGCGTGCACGTGGTGTACGGATTTGTGGGACTCAAGACACACTGCAAGACCTGCCTGGTGGTGCGTCGCGAAGGCCCCAACATCCGCCGGTACTGCCATGTGGGTACGGGCAACTACAACGGCAAGACGGCACGCCTGTACGAGGACGTCGGCCTGCTGACCGCCGACCCCAGCATCGGTGCCGACTTAACGGACCTGTTCAACACGTTGACCGGCTACTCACGAAAACTGACCTACCGCAACCTGTTAGTCGCTCCACACGGTATTCGCACCGGCATCATCGAGCGCGTCGAGCGCGAGGTCGAAGCGCACCGGCGGGGTAATGACGCGCGGATCCGACTGAAGATGAATGCACTCGTCGACGAACAGGTCATCGATGCGCTCTACCGTGCATCACAGGCCGGTGTGCGGGTGGAGGTGGTGGTGCGCGGCATCTGCGCATTGCGTCCGGGTGCCGAAGGCATCTCCGAAAACATCTTCGTCCGCTCGATTCTCGGTCGCTTCCTGGAGCACTCACGCATCCTGCATTTCAACGCCATCGACGAATTCTGGATCGGCAGCGCCGACATGATGCACCGCAATCTGGACCGAAGAGTCGAGGTCATGGCGCAGGTCAAGGACCCCCGGTTGACCGCCCAACTCGACGAATTGTTCGAGTCGGCGTTGGACCCGTCCACCAGATGCTGGGAACTCGGCTCCGACGGTCAATGGACCGCGTCGCCTCAGGAAGGTGAAAGCGTGCGCGATCACCAGGCTTCGCTCATGGAGCGGCACCGCAGCCCGTAACCTGCCCGAATTGACCTGCAGGAGTTGAGGTGTCGATCCCAAACTCGTCCAACCGTCGGCGCTCGGGAAGCCGGGTCGTGTACGCCGCCGGCGCCGTGTTGTGGCGACCGCGCACTGGTGCGGGAGCCAAAGCGGCGACCAAACCAGGAGCCAAGTCGCTTGAGATCGCCGTGATTCACCGGCCCCGCTACGACGACTGGTCGCTGCCCAAAGGCAAGCTCGACCCGGGCGAGACCGCACCGGTAGCCGCCGCACGCGAGGTGCTCGAAGAGACCGGCCACCACTGCCGGCTGGGCAGGCGACTCAACACGATCACCTATCCGATCGACCAAGGCGTCAAGCGAGTGCACTACTGGGCGGCGCGTAGCACCGGTGGAAGTTTCGCGCCCGGAAATGAAGTCGACGAACTCCTGTGGCTGCCAATCGCCGACGCCCTGAAGAAGCTCGAGTACGCGCCGGACCGAAAGGTCTTGCAGCGCTTCGCCAAACATCCGGCCGACACAGCAACGGTGCTCGTGGTGCGACACGGCACCGCGGGCAGCAAATCGCGCTATCACGGAGACGACACCAAGCGACCGTTGGACAAGAAGGGACGCGCGCAGGCCGAGGCACTGGTCGGCCAGCTATTGGCGTTCGGCGCCACCGACGTCTACGCGGCCGACCGAGTGCGGTGCCACCAGACGGTCGAACCGCTGGCTGCCGAATTGGGCGTGGCCGTCCACAACGAGCCGCACCTGACCGAGGAGGCGTACGCGAAGAACCCCAAGCGTGGGCGGCAACGCGCTCTACAAATCGCCCACCAAGCGGGCACACCGGTTATTTGTACGCAGGGCAAGGTGATTCCCGACCTGATCTCGTGGTGGTGCGAACGCGATGGCGTGCGACCCGACAAGTCACGCAACCTCAAAGGCAGCACCTGGGTGCTCTCGCTGTCCGGTGGCCGAGTGATAGCCGCCGACCATATCGGCGGCGCGTTGGCCGCGAACGTGCGCGCCTGACAAGCGAATACCCCCCGAAGGGCATCGCTGCCCGCCGGAGGGTATTTGCGTTGTAGGACTTACTTGCGACCGCGCCGGGTGGCTGCGGCCTTCTTGGCTGGAGCCTTCTTGGCCGGAGCCTTCGACGCTGCCTTGCGCGCCGGAGCCTTGGTCGCAGTCTTCTTGGCTGTGGTCTTGGTTGCGGCCTTCTTGGCCGGCGCCTTCGACGCCGCCTTCTTAGCCGGAGCCTTCGACGCCGCCTTCTTGGCAGTGGTCTTGGTTGCGGCCTTCTTGGCCGGCGCCTTCGACGCCGCCTTCTTAGCCGGAGCCTTCGATGCCGCCTTCTTGGCCGGAGCCTTCGACGCGGCCTTCTTGGCCGGCGACTTCCTGGCTGTCTTCTTGGCCGCACTCGCCACCACACCGCGCTTCACCGCGGGGCCTTCAGACGGGAGCTTTTGTGCGCCAGACACAACCGCCTTGAATTGGGCTCCCGGACGGAACGCCGGAACAGACGTGGGCTTCACTTTCACCGTCTCACCGGTGCGCGGGTTGCGGGCCACGCGAGCCGCGCGGCGACGCTGTTCGAAGACACCGAAACCAGTAATGGTGACGCTGTCGCCCTTGTGAACCGCACGCACAATTGTGTCGACGACATTCTCGACGGCGGCGGTCGCCTGCCGACGATCTGAGCCCAATTTCTGTGTGAGCACATCTATGAGCTCTGCTTTGTTCATCCAACCCTCCGAAGCCTGTGGTCCTCGTTTTGGAACCGACTAGTGCAATACGGTAAACCCTCACCTGGCAAATTGCCAAGAGCCACGCGCAATTTGGGGCCTCGTTTGCCTTCAGGACGGCGCCATTTTCGCAATCCGATTGCCTCCCTTGGCCGGTGGCGCGGACGCAAATTGACGCGAATTTCGCGAGGGAAATTCACGTCGCGCGATGCTTCAGGAGGTCGGCAGAGTGCGCGGTTTCCAACTCGGACGAGCCGCTTCGAAAGACTCGATTTCGTCGAGTTTCCGCAGCGTAAGGGCTATATCGTCGAGGCCTTCGAGCAATCTGTAGGCGGTGTGATCGTCAATCCTGAACGGCAACACCGCCGTTCCCGCGGTGATATTTCGATCTTGAAGATCCACAGTGATTTCCAGTCCCGGACTCTGCTCGATCAGCTTCCAAAGAAGTTCGACGCCATCTTGGTCGACTTCGGCCGCCAGCAGCCCTGCCTTGCCGGCGTTGCCGCGGAAAATGTCGCCGAAGCGAGACGAGATAACCACCCGGAATCCGTAGTCCATGAGCGCCCAGACCGCGTGCTCGCGCGAGGATCCGGTGCCGAAATCGGGGCCAGCAACCAAGACTGAGCCGCGGTCAAAGGGACTGAGATTGAGCACGAATGACGGATCTGAGCGCCAACTTGCGAACAAGCCGTCCTCGAAACCGGTCCGGGTGACCCGCTTCAGAAAGACCGCGGGAATGATCTGATCGGTGTCGACATTGGACCGCCGCAGCGGTACGCCGATACCTGTGTGAGTGTGAAAGGCCTCCATGGGTTCCCCTATTTCTCCGCGTAAATTCCAGTCCGTCAGTTCAAATCCGCCGGCGCGGAAAGCTTGCCGCGCACCGCGGTGGCCGCAGCAACGGCCGGCGATACCAAGTGGGTGCGGCCGCCCTTGCCCTGTCGCCCTTCGAAATTCCGGTTCGACGTCGCGGCGCAACGCTCTCCGGGCGCAAGCTGATCGGGGTTCATTCCCAGACACATTGAGCAACCGGCCTGCCGCCATTCGGCCCCGGCAGCGGTAAAAATCTCCCCCAGCCCTTCGGCTTCCGCTTCCGCACGAACCCGCATCGAACCCGGAACCACCAGCATGCGCACTCCCGGTGCCACTTTGCGACCGCGCAGTATGTCGGCCACCGCGCGCAGATCCTCGATTCGACCGTTGGTGCACGATCCGACGAACACAGCGTCAACCGCGATATCACGCATTGCCATGCCGGGCCGAAGGTCCATGTACGCCAATGCTTTCTCGGCAGCCTGACGGTCCGCGTCGTCGGTCATCAATTCCGGGTCGGGCACCGCGGCGGCCAGCGGCACACCTTGGCCGGGGTTGGTGCCCCACGTGACGAACGGGCTGAGCGAGGGCGCGTCGAGATACACCTCGGTGTCGAAAACGGCTCCGGGATCGGTACGCAACTCCTGCCAGTACGCAAGCGCGGCGTCCCAGTCGGCGCCCGTCGGCGCGTGCGGACGGCCGCGCAGGAACTCGAACGTGGTCTCGTCGGGAGCCACCATGCCGGCGCGGGCACCGGCTTCGATGCTCATATTGCAGATCGTCATCCGGGCTTCCATGGACAGCGATTCGATGGCGCTGCCGCGGTATTCGATGACGTGACCCTGTCCGCCGCCGGTGCCGATCTTGGCGATCACCGCGAGAATGATGTCCTTGGCTGTGACTCCGTCGGGCAGTTGGCCGTCGACGTTAACCGCCATCGTCTTGAAGGGGCGCAGCGGCAGCGTCTGCGTGGCCAGCACATGCTCGACCTCCGAGGTGCCGATACCCATTGCGATTGCGCCGAATGCGCCGTGCGTGGAGGTGTGACTGTCACCACAGACAATCGTCATGCCGGGTTGGGTCAGGCCCAGTTGCGGTCCGACGACGTGCACGATGCCCTGCTCGATATCACCCATCGGGTGAAGCCGCACACCGAATTCGGCGCAGTTGCGCCGCAATGTCTCTACCTGCGTGCGCGATATCGGGTCGGCGATCGGCTTGTCGATATCGATCGTCGGCACATTGTGGTCCTCGGTGGCGATCGTCAGATCGGTCCGGCGCACCGGCCGACCGGCGAGTCGCAAGCCGTCGAAAGCCTGCGGACTGGTGACCTCGTGCACGAGGTGCAGATCGATGTAGATCAAGTCAGGAGCGGTGCCCGCGCCGGAGACGACAACGTGGTCGTCCCATACCTTCTCGGCCAACGTGCGCGGGCGGGTCTGCGTAGCCATCTCTGGGCGCCTTCCTCGATTTGCTCGTTCGTGACTCGCCGATCACCCAGGCCTGTGATCTCATCATGCGAGACGCTAGTATCTTCCTGTGAGACAGCATAGCGGTATCGGCGTCCTCGACAAAGCCGTCGGCATATTGCAGGCGGTTGCTGAATCCCCCTGCGGGCTGGCCGAACTGTGCGAACGGACCGGACTGCCCCGAGCCACCGCCTACCGATTGGCGGCCGCGCTTGAAGTGCACCGCCTGGTGGGTCGCGACGAAGAGGGACGTTGGCGACTGGGGCCCGCACTCAACGAACTCGCCGCGCATGTCAACGACCCGCTGCTGGCCGCCAGCACAGCCGTACTACCGCAGTTGCGTGAGACGACCGGCGAAAGCGTCCAGCTGTACCGTCGCGACGGCACCGCTCGGGTCTGCATCGCCGCACTGGAACCGCCTGCGGGGCTTCGCGATACCGTTCCGGTAGGTGCGCGGCTGCCGATGACGGCGGGCTCGGGAGCCAAAGTGCTGCTTGCGCACAGCGATGCCGCCACCCAGCAAGCCGTGCTGCCGACGGCGATGTTCAGCGATCGGGTCCTTGCCGAAGTGCGCAAACGCGGTTGGGCGCAGAGCGTCGCCGAGCGCGAGCCGGGCGTGGCAAGCGTTTCGGCTCCGGTGCGAGATGGACGCGGTGTCGTGGTCGCGGCGATCTCGGTGTCGGGTCCCATCGACCGGATGGGCCGCAGACCCGGCGACCGGTGGGCCGCCGACCTGCTGGCCGCGGCTGACGCCCTGACGCGCCGGCTATGACCACCTGACACACTGACGCCATGGGAACCAATCAGCGCGCCAGCATCGTCATGTCCGAGGCCGAAATAGTCGAGTTCGTCAACAACAGCCGAACCGGCACGCTGGCCACCATCGGGCCCGACGGACAGCCGCACCTGACGGCGATGTGGTACGCGGTGGTGGACGGCGAGATCTGGCTGGAGACCAAAGCCAAGTCGCAGAAGGCCGTGAACCTCAAACGCGATCCGCGGGTCAGCTTCCTGCTTGAAGACGGCGACACCTACGACACCCTCCGCGGGGTGTCATTCGAAGGCGTCGCGGAGATCGTCGACGACCCGGACGCGTTGCACCGGGTCGGGGTCAGCGTGTGGGAGCGCTACACCGGTCCGTACAGCGACGAAGTCAAGCCGATGGTTGACCAGATGATGAACAAGCGGGTCGGTGTCCGCATCGTCAGCCGGCGGGCCCGATCGTGGGATCACCGCAAGCTCGGATTGCCGAACATGCCAGTGGGCGGCACCACCGCTCCCAAGTAGGCCGAGCAAACGCAAAGCACCCATTTCGTACCGAAATTGGGTGCTTTTGCGTCTGCGCGGCGGACCTTGTAGCCCCGATGGGATTCGAACCCACGCTACCGCCGTGAGAGGGCGGCGTCCTAGGCCGCTAGACGACGGGGCCAGACACGATCCGGAGTGCCAGCATAGCTCACCCCTGGAACCCCACATAATCACTCGGCATCGACTTGCCCGTGCGGGGTTTTGCTGGGGTACCAGGACTCGAACCTAGAATGGCTGAACCAGAATCAGCTGTGTTGCCAATTACACCATACCCCATTTGCTACCTAAAACCGCTGGTCAGAGCGCATCCAGCGGGGTTGGATACCCGCGTGGTGGCGTCGCTGAGCACAGTGGCCCTAGGCCTTTGAAGCCGCAGTGCAGACTACCAAAGTCTTGCGGCGCGCTTCGCACGCCTACGCCGAGCCGATCTGACCGCGCGCAGAGCGAAGCCGCGACAGGCTGCGATCACGGCCCAGGAGTTCCAACGACTCGAACAACGGCGGGCTGATCGTGGTGCCCGTGGCGGCTACCCGGATCGGGCCGAACGCCTTTCGCGGTTTGAGCTCGAGGCCTTCGATCAGCGCCGACTTCAGCGCTGCCTCGATCTGGTCGGTAGCCCAGGCCTGCATGCCGTCCAGTGCTGTGATGGCCGCGTCGAGCACCGGGCCGGCATCAGGTCCCAGCTCCTTGGCGGCGGCTTTGGGGTCCAGCACGTACTCGTCGTCGTTGAGGAACTTCAGCAGCCCCCATGCGTCGCCGAGCACGACGATGCGGGTCTGGACCAGCTCGGCGACGGTGGCGAAGTCCGCGTCGTCCAAACCGAGTGTCTTGCCGTGGGTGTCCAGGTAGTCGCGCAGTCGGTTGGTGAAGTCGTCGACGGCGAGTCTGCGGATGTGCTCAGCGTTGAGCGCGTCCGCCTTCTTCTGGTCGAACCGCGCCGGGTTGGAGTTGACGTCGACGACGTCGAACGCGGCGACCATCTCGTCGATGCTGAACAGATCGTGGTCGTCGGCGATCGACCAGCCAAGCAATGCAAGGTAATTCAGCAGCCCCTCCGGAATGAAGCCGCGGTTGCGGTGCAAGAACAGGTTCGACTGCGGGTCCCGCTTGGACAGCTTCTTGGTGCCCTCCCCCAATACCGGTGGGAGATGGCCGAATTCGGGTATCCGGTCGGCTATCCCGATCCGGATCAGCGCCTGATACAGGGCCAGCTGTCGAGGCGTTGACGGCAGCAAGTCTTCGCCGCGCAGCACGTGCGTGATGCGCATCAGCGCGTCGTCGCACGGGTTGACCAAGGTGTACAGCGGATTTCCGTTGGCGCGGGTCAACGCGAAGTCGGGCACCGTGCCCGCACCGAAAGTCATCGGTCCGCGCACCAGGTCGTCCCAGGTGAGGTCGTCGTCGGGCATCCGTAGCCGCACCACCGGCTTGCGGCCCTCGGTCAGGTATGCGCTGCGCTGCGCGTCGGTGAGCTGACGATCGAAGTTGTCATAGCCCAGCTTCGGATTTCGACCGGCGGCCACGTGACGGGCCTCGACCTCGTCCGGGGTGGAAAAGGCGTAGTAGGCCTCGCCGGCCTCAAGCAGCCGTGCCAACACATCGCGGTAGAGATCGCTGCGTTGCGACTGCCGGTACGGCGCGTACGGACCGCCCACCTCGGGTCCCTCATCCCAGTCCAGCCCAAGCCAGCGCAGGGCATCAAGCAACGCCAAATAGCTTTCCTCGCTGTCCCGCTCGGCGTCGGTGTCCTCGATGCGGAAGACGAAGGTGCCACCGGTATGCCGAGCGTAGGCCCAGTTGAACAACGCCGTACGGACCATGCCGACGTGTGGAATACCGGTGGGCGACGGGCAGAACCGAACCCGCACATGCTCTGGTGCAGTCACGACTTTCCTTTGCGGACTACGGGATTGGACAGGGTCCCGATTTGCTCGACGGTGATCGAGACGGTGTCGCCGTCCTCGATCGGTCCGACGCCGGCGGGGGTTCCGGTGAGAATGAGATCGCCTGGGAGCAAAGTCATTACCGCCGATATCCATTCGACGACAGCACCAACGTCGTGGATCATCAGCGAGGTCCGGGCGTCTTGCTTTACTTCGCCGTTGACTTCGGTGCGCAGTGCGAGATCAGCCGGGTCGATATCGGTGACGATCCAAGGTCCGATGGGACAGAAGGTGTCGTGCCCCTTGGCCCTGGTCCACTGGCCGTCGGATTTCTGCTGATCGCGGGCCGATACGTCGTTGCCGATGGTGTAACCGAGGATGTTGTCTGCGGCCTGCGCTGCTGTGACGTCCTTGCACGCGCGACCGATTACCACCGCCAGCTCGCCCTCGTAGTGGACGGGAGATGCGTTGACGGGCAGTCGAATCGGCACATTCGGTCCAACGATTGCGGTGTTGGGCTTCATGAAGATCACCGGGTCCGCCGGCGCTTGCCCACCCATCTCGGCAATGTGGTCGGTGTAGTTCTTGCCGATGCAGACGACCTTGCTGGCAAGTATCGGAGCCAACAGCCGGACATCCGCCAACGGCCAGGAGCGACCGGTGAAAGTCGGCGTGCCGAACGGATGTTCGGCGATTTCGCGGGCCGTCAGGCCGCTGGGGTCGTCCAGTTCGCCTTCGATGCTGACGAAGGCAACTCCGTCGGGGCTGGCGATTCGTCCAAGGCGCATTCGGATGAGCCTAGCGAGGGTCGCGAGACCGGCGCAGCCGGGCGCTGCGGGCCCTCGCCATCGGGCCTAGCGAGGGTCGCGCGAGCGATCCCGTTGAGTCTGCGGATTTGCAGACAAAGTGCGAGAAGAGGCCTGCATTTTCGCAGTCTCAATGATCTCGGAATGCCACGGCATGTGTGCAAGCATGGCTTGATGTCATCGGACGCGGTCAGCGCGGCAACGCGCTGGTCGATGGTCGCCGTGGCGCTCGTGGTGACCGCCAGCGCGTTTAGCTTCATCAACTCCGTCCCTTTCCTTATCCCGGCACTCAAAGCTGCTCGCGGCACCCCGTTGTCGGAAACCGGCCTGCTGTCGGTGATGCCGAGCCTGGGCATGGTGGTGACGTTGATCGCCTGGGGTTACGTAGCGGATCTGGTCGGGGAACGGATCGTGCTGACCGTGGGCTCGATGGTGACCGCGGCTGCCGCATACGCGGCATCAACGGTCGACTCGCTGGTGACGATGGGAGTGTTGCTGTTCGTCGGCGGCATGGGAGCGGCCAGCTGTAACCCCGCGTGCGGCCGACTGGTGGCCGGTTGGTTCCCACCTGAGCAGCGGGGCTTGGCCATGGGCGTCCGCCAAACCGCACAGCCGCTGGGAATCGCCATGGCGGCGTTGGTGATTCCGCGGCTGGCCCAGCATGGACCACCCGCTGCCGGACTACTGTTCCCGGCGTTGGCGTGTGCGGTATCGGCCGTCGTCGCAGCGGTGATCGCCCATGATCCGCCGCACAAGCCACGCGCGGTGGCAACCGAGGAAGAGCTGACGAGTCCTTACCGCGGCACCGGTGTGCTGTGGCGAATCCATGCGCTGTCGGCGTTGATGGTGATGCCGCAGTCGATGACGGTGACCTTCATGCTGGACTGGCTAGAAGACGATCACGACTGGTCCGGTGGTGCCGCCGGGGTGTTGGTTGCTATCAGCGCGATGCTGGGTGCAGCCAGTCGCATCGCCGCCGGCCGCTGGTCCGATCTCATCGGATCCCGCATGCGGCCCATCCGTCTTATCGCATTGGGCACCAGCGTTGCCATGATGTTGCTCGCGTTCGTCAATGACTTCTACCCGCCACTGGCGGTCGCGATCATGGTTGCGGCGTCGGTCATCACCGTGATGGACAACGGTCTGGAGGCCACCGCCATCACCGAATTCGCGGGACAATTCTGGAGCGGGCGCGCGCTGGGCGTGCAAAACACCGCGCAGCGCCTGATGACCCTGGCCGGACCCCCGATGTTCGGCGCCATCATCGGCGCGTCCGGCTATCCGTTGGCCTTCGCGCTGTGCGCGCTGTTCCCGTTGGCGGCGGTGCCGGTGGTACCCACTGGGCTGGTGGCCCCCGGACTGGAGGACAGGGCTGGGCGGCACGCGACTCCGGTCGACGGTTCTTTGTAAGCGGGCAACCTCGCGTACCTGTGCGAGCATGAGTGAATGCCCAGGGAGCCGACCACCGCGGTCGCACGCTGGTCGATCGTCTTCGTCTCGCTGTTCGTCACGGCAAGCTCGTTCTTGTTCATCAACGGCGTCGCCTTCCTGATCCCACGACTGGAAAACGCACGCGGAACGCCGCTTACCCAGGCCAGTCTGTTGGCGTCGATGCCCAGCTGGGGCATGGTCGTCACCTTGGTCGGCTGGGGTTACGTCTTGGACCATCTGGGCGAGCGCATCGTATTGACCCTGGGCTCGGTGCTCACGGCGGCCGCGGCCTATGCGGCGGCATCCGTGCATTCGCTGCTGGCGATGGGTGTGTTCTTGTTTCTCGGCGGCATGGCGGCGGCAAGCTGTAACAGCGCCGGTGGCCGGTTGGTGTCTGGCTGGTTCCCGCCGGAGCAGCGCGGCCTGGCGATGGGAATCCGCCAGACTGCGCAACCGATCGGAATCGCATTGGGCGCGTTGGTAATTCCCGAGCTGGCCGAGCGAGGCGCACACACCGCGATGCTGTTCCCCGCAGTTGTGTGCGGTGTCTCGGCGCTGATCAGCCTGGTCGGGGCGGTCGATCCACCGCGCAAGGCGCGCGCAGTCGCCAGTGTCGAAGAACTCGCCAGTCCGTATCGCGGGTCGTCGGTTTTGTGGCGAATACACGCCGCGTCGGGGTTGCTGATGATGCCTCAGACGGTGACCGTCACATTCATGCTGGTCTGGCTGATTAATCACCATGGCTGGCCGGCGGCCGCGGCCGGCGGTTTGGTGACCATTTCCCAGCTCATCGGTGCCGGCGGTCGCGTCCTGGTGGGCCGCTGGTCCGACCGAGTGGGCTCACGGATGCGACCGGTGCGCATCATCGCCGCCGCCTCCGCCACGACGATGTTCCTGCTCGCCCTCAGCGACAATTTTGGCTCGCCTTACGACGTCTTGCTGATGATGACGATCGCGGTAATCGCGTTGCTGGACAACGGGTTAGAGGCCACGGCCATCACTGAATTCGCCGGTCCGTACTGGAGCGGACGCGCGTTGGGTATTCAGAACACCACGCAACGCCTAATGGCGGCGGCGGGAGCACCGATGTTCGGTGCGTTGATCACCGCGGCCGCCTATCCGCTGGCCTGGGGGTTGTGCGGCCTTTTCCCGTTGGTCGCGGTGCCGCTGGTGCCGACGCGGGTGCTTCCGCCGGGTTTGGAGATCAGAGCGCGGCGGCAATCCGTTCGCCGACATCGGTGGTGGCAAGCCGTTCGTTCCCGCGAGTTGCCAAATGGGCCTCGACCGCCCGGTCCACGCGGGCGGCCGAGTCGTCCTCGCCAAGGTGGGCAAGCAGCAACGCCACCGACATGATGGCCGCCGTCGGATCGGCGATGCCCTGGCCCGCGATATCGGGTGCGCTGCCGTGGACCGGTTCGAACATCGACGGATTGGTCCGGGTGGCGTCAATGTTTCCGCTGGCGGCCAGACCGATCCCACCGGAGACGGCCGCGGCCAAATCGGTAATGATGTCGCCGAACAGATTGTCGGTGACGATCACGTCGAACCGCCCAGGGTCGGTGACCAGGTAGATGGTGGCGGCGTCGACGTGCAGATAGGCCACTTCCACGTCGGGGTACTTTTCACCGATCTCTTGCACGGTGCGCCACCACAACGACCCGGCGAAGGTCAGCACATTGTTCTTGTGCACCAGCGTCAGGTGCTTGCGACGCTTGCGGGCGCGTTCGAACGCGTCGGAAACCACCCGTCGCACTCCGAACGCAGTGTTAACGCTCACCTCGGTGGCCACCTCATGCGGGGTGCCGACGCGAAGGGCGCCGCCGTTACCGGTGTAGGGGCCCTCAGTGCCTTCGCGCACTACGACGAAGTCGATCGCGGGGTCCCCGGCCAGTGGACTGCTGACCCCCGGGTACAGCCGAGACGGTCGCAGATTGATGTGGTGGTCGAGCTCGAAGCGCATGCGCAGCAGTAGTCCGCGCTCCAGCACGCCGCTGGGGACCGAGGGGTCGCCGATCGCCCCGAGCAAGATCGCGTCGTGCTCGCGCAACTCCGGGACCACCGAGTCCGGCAGCACCTCCCCCGTCGCGTGGAATCGGCGGGCACCCAGGTCATACGTGGTTTTCTCGACTCCCGGCAAAACGGCGTCGAGCACCTTGGTCGCCTCGGCGATCACCTCAGGACCGATGCCGTCGCCGGCGATCACCGCAAGCTTCACAGATCAACCACTTCGAGCTTGCTGGCGCTGACTGCCGTCGCGATCTCCGAACGCACGTCGGCAGGCACGTCCTGGTCCAGCCGGAGCAGGATCGTCGCGCTCGGCCCCTCGGCGTCCTCAGAGAGCTGCGCGGCCTGGATGTTCACGCCGGCGGCGCCCAGCAACGTGCCGATCTTGCCCAGCGCACCCGGCTGGTCGGCGTAGTTAACGATCAGGTTGGTGCCCTGGGCGCGCAGGTCGAAGTTGCGGCCGTTGATCTGCACGATTTTCTCGATCAGCTGCGGACCGGAGAGCGTGCCCGCGACGTTGACGACGGAACCGTCTGCGGCGACCGCCCGCACGTCGACAACGCTGCGGTGGTTGGGGCTTTCGGTGGCCTTGCTGATCTCGGCCGTGACGCCGCGATCGGCGGCGAGCGCCGGAGCATTGACGAAGGTCACCGCGTCTTCGATGACCCCGGAGAACAGACCCCGCAGGGCCGACAGCTTGAGCACCTCAACGTCTTCGGCGGCCAGCTCACCGCGAACCTGGACCGACAACGACACCGGCAGCTCATCGGACAGGGCGGCCGCCAGCAGGCCGAGCTTGCGCACCAGATCCAGCCACGGCGCCACTTCCTCGTTGACCACGCCGCCGCCAATGTTGACCGCGTCGGGCACGAACTCCCCCGCCAGGGCCAGGCGCACGCTCTCGGCAACATCGGTGCCCGCTCGGTCCTGAGCCTCGACAGTGGATGCACCCAGGTGCGGAGTCACGACGACCTGGGGCAGTTCGAACAGCGGGCTGTCGGTGCAAGGTTCCGTGGAGAACACGTCAAGACCGGCGGCCCGTACGTGACCGGAGGTTATTGCGTCGGCCAGTGCCGGCTCGTCAATCAAGCCGCCGCGCGCCGCGTTGACGATGATGACGCCCGGCTTTGTCTTGGCCAGCGCGTCCTTGTCGATCAAGCCCGCGGTCTCGGGCGTCTTTGGCAGGTGCACGGAGATGAAGTCGGCGCGGGCCAACAGGTCGTCCAGGGACAGCAGTTCGATGCCCAATTGGGCGGCGCGGGCCGACGACACGTACGGGTCATAGGCGACGATGTGGGCGCCGAACGCGGCGATCCGCTGGGCGACGAGTTGACCGATGCGGCCCAGACCCACCACGCCGACCGTCTTGCCGAAGATCTCGGTTCCGGAGAACGACGACCGCTTCCACGTGTGCTCGCGCAACGTGGCGTCGGCGGCGGCGATCTGGCGGGAGGCGGCCAGCAGCAAGGCGATGGCATGCTCGGCGGCGCTGTGGATGTTCGACGTCGGAGCGTTGACGACCAGGACTCCGCGGGCGGTAGCGGCGTCCACGTCGACGTTGTCCAGTCCCACGCCGGCGCGAGCCACGATCTTCAGCTTGTTGGCCGCAGCCAGCACCTCGGCGTCCACGGTGGTAGCCGATCGCACCAGCAGAGCGTCCGCCTCAGGTACCGCGGCCAGCAGCTTCTCGCGGTCGGGCCCGTCTACCCAGCGCACCTCAACCTGGTCCCCCAGGGCAGCGACGGTCGATTGGGCGAGTTTGTCGGCGATCAAAACAACAGGCAAGTTCACCCGGACAGCCTAGCGGCGACCGTAAGCGCGACGGAGTCGGGCGCAACGGGTCGCCGCCATCGAGACCAGCGGCGACCGTAAGCGCGACGGAGTCGGGCGCAACGGGTCGCCGCGCGACCACATCAGTAGGCAAACCCTTAACCTCAACCGGCGCCGCTGAGTACGATCCGGCCGTGTCCTCCCCCGTACGCCCACGGATCTGCGTGAACATGATCGTCCGCAACGAAGCGGCGATCATCCAGGCCACCCTCGACGACATCGCGCGATACATCAGTGCGTGGGTGATCGTGGACACCGGCTCCGACGACGGGACCCAGGACATCATCCGCGATCACATGACCCGTCTTGGCATTCCCGGAGAGCTCCATGAGCGGCCGTGGCGCGATTTCGGGCACAACCGATCCGAGGCGTTGACCCTCGCGCAGGGCCACGGCGACTACATCTGGGTCCTTGACGCTGACGACAAGGTTGCAGGCACCCTCGATTTCGGTCAGTTGGGCAAAGATCTCTACCAGCTCCGTTTTGGCGAAACTTCCGATGTCATCTGGCGGCCGAACCTTTTTCGCGACGGGCTGCCGGTCCGCTACGAAGGCGTCGTCCATGAATACGTCATGGTCGACTCGGATTTCAGTCACGACCGACTCGACGGTGACTACTACATCGATTCGCGCCGCCTCGGATCGCGCAACCGGAATCCGCACCAGAAATTCGAGAGCGACCGCGACCTGCTGCTGGCCGAGATCGAACGCAATCCTGAGGATGCGCGGTCGGTCTTCTACCTGGCACAAAGTTACTTTGACTTGGGCGATTTCGAGAACGCCCGCAAGTGGTATCAGCGTCGGGTCGACATGGGCGGGTGGGCCGAAGAGGTCTACCAATCGATGTACCGCGTTGCGGAGTCGATGTGGTCGATGGGTGCGCACTGGCTGGAGGTGCAGGACGCCTATTTGAGGGCCTGGGAGTTCCGGCCGACCCGCGCGGAACCGTTGTACGCCATTGCTTTTCGCTACCGTCTAGACGAGCGCTACCAGCTCGGCTATCTGTTCGCCAAGCACGCTGCCGAAATTCCGTTTCCCACTGAGGACACGTTGCTCGTCAGTGCGGATACCTATACCTGGGGCGCGCTCGACGAGGCTGCCGTCTGCGCATCATGGATCGGCGAGCACGCCGAAGCGGTCGCGCTCTGGCGGCGAATCCTGGCCCGGCCCGGCATACCTGACGGAGATCGGCAACGAATTACCGCCAACTGCGACAACAGTGCGCCGAGGATATTCGAAGCGGCCGCCTCTTACCCGGGTGAGCTGGCGCAGCGCCTGATCGGCCATCGCCGCGACGCCGACGTGGTGGTCAGCCTGGTGGCCGGGGCGGATCGCGACGGCATCGAGGTGACGCTGAACTCACTCATCAACTGCTGCACGGACGTACGGCGGATCGGTCGCTTTCTCGTGGTCGACGCCGGCCTGCCTGCGGCCGCTCGCGCGACACTGCTCGAACGGTATCCGTTTCTGGAGTTCTGTCCGATCAGTGCCGGACAGTCTGCCGGAGCCCTGCTGTCCCAGATCCGAGATCGGATCTACGGACGGTTCTGGCTGCACCTAGGACAAGGTTGGCAGTTCTATGCCCGCGAGAACTTGATCACCCGACTGACAAGCGTGTTGGAGGCCGAAGAACACGCATATCAGGTTGCGGTCAACTTCACCGATGCGCACCAGTTGATCGGTGCAAGCGCGACCGACGAGGTGGTGTTTCGCGCACCCGGCGCCGGACGCTATGTGCTGGCCGAGCAAGTGGCATACGGTCCGGCAATGTTCGACACCGCCCGACTCGATCGCGTCGGCGGTATCCGTGCCGATGACCCCGATCCGCTCGCTGAACTGGGGCGGCGGGCCGCCGTCGCCGGGCTCGCGACCGCCAGCCTTGACGAAGTGTTGTGTATCAGACACGGTGCCCCAGGCGAGCCTGTCGACCCAAGACTGAGCCGCGACACACCAACGCAGAACTAGGATCTCGCCGTGCCAGACGCCGTGACCGCCCGCCCCGCGATCTGCCTCAACATGATCGTGCGCAACGAGGCTCATATCGTCCACGAAGTGCTTGACGTGGTAGCCCCGCACATCAGCTCTTGGGTGATCGTGGATACCGGATCCACCGACGGTACCCAGGACATCATCCGGAACCGGATGGCCCAACTCGGTATACCCGGCGAGTTATTCGAACGTCCTTGGCGCAATTTCGGCCACAACCGAACCGAGGCGCTGACCCTGGCGCAGGGGCGGGCCGACTACGTCTGGGTTATAGATGCTGACGACATCATCACCGGCACAATCGATTTCAGCGGACTCGGCGCCGACATCACCTGGCTGCGGTGCCGAGACTCGGACACCAACACCTTTTGGCGACCACATCTATTCCGTGACGGGTTGCCGGTCCGTTTCGAAGGCGTTGTACATGAATACGTGACGGACCACGTGAGCTTCCGTCACGACCGATTGGACGGCGACTACCACGTCGAATCTCGTCGACTCGGCGCACGCAACAGCGACCCGGAACGTAAGCACGCCAGCGACCGCGATCTGCTACTGGCCGAGGTCGAACGCAATCCCAGCGATTCTCGGTCCGTCTTCTACCTGGCCCAGAGCTACTTCTGCATGAGCGATTACGCCAATGCGCGAAAGTGGTATGAGCGCCGCGCCGAGATGGGGGGTTGGGATGAAGAGGTTTTCTACTCGCTGTTGCGGGTCGCGGCGTCGATGGCCGAACTCGGCGAGCCGTGGGCGCAGGTGCAGCACAGTTACCTGATGGCTTGGGAAAACCGGCCGAGCCGGGCCGAGCCCCTGTATGCCATCGCGCGCTGGTATCGCGAGCAGCAGCGCTATCAACCCGGCTACATGTTTGCCAAGCGCGCTGCCGAGATCCCCTACCCCGATGAAGACATCGTCTTCGTCGGCGCCGACGTCTACAACTGGCGCGCGCTCGACGAGCAGGCGGTGTGCGCGTCGTGGATCAATGAGAAGGCCGAGGCGTTCGCGCTCTGGCGGCGGGTGCTGGCCCGGCCTGACATCCCCGACGATGACCGCAAACGGATGGCGGCCAACCTCGACGTGTGCGCGCCGCCAATGATCGACGCGGCATCCCGTTACCCGGAGGCCTTGGCGCAACGCCTCTTTGCCGGTCCGCGCGACGCCGAGGTCACCGTCAGCCTGGTCGCCGGCCCGGATCGCGCGGGCACCGATCTGACCCTGAACTCATTGCTGAACTGCTGCACCGACGTGTCGCGGGTCGGACGCTTCTTGGTGGTCGATGCCGGCCTGTCAGCCGCAGATCGGGCCGACCTCCTCGAGCGCTATGGGTTTCTCGAGTTCACCGAAGCCGCCCCCGGCAACGGGCCAGCCGCCCGCCTCGCATACCTGCGTGCTGTGATCCACGGACGGTTCTGGCTGCACCTCGGACAGGGCTGGCAGTTCTACGCACCCGAAGGCTTCATCGGCCGCCTTACTGCGGTGCTCGAGGCCGAACCACGGGTGTTCCAGGTAGCGATCAACTTCGGCGATGCGGTCACGCTGAGCGGTGCGAGCGCGGCGGAGGACACGGTAAGCCGAGCGCCTGCGGCGGGTCGCTACGTGCTGAGCAAGCAGGTGGCGTACGGCCCGGCGATGTTCGATACCGCGCGACTGGATCGCGTCGGCGGTATTCGTGACATTGATATAGATCCGCTCGCCGAACTCGGCCGGCGGGCCGCGGCCGCCGGACTGGGGACCGCCAGTCTCGACGAGGTGCTGTGCATCACGTCGGTGTGAAATGGTTCCCGGATTCCCTTTAGCGACGTCGTCGGCTGTAATTCACAGATGGATGTCACCGTCATCGGCAGCGGACCCAACGGGCTCGCCGCGGCCGTAATTTGTGCCCGTGCCGGATTGAAAGTCCAGGTCCTCGAAGCCCAGCCCACATTCGGCGGCGGCGCCCGCAGCGCGGTCGACTTGGAATTTCCCGGAGTCTTGCACGACGTGTGCTCGGCGGTGCATCCGCTGGCATACGCGTCACCGTTTTTCGCCGAGTTCGATCTGACCGCGCGCGGAGTCGAATTGGCGGTGCCGGAGATTTCCTATGCCAACCCGTTGCCGGGCCGGCCCGCCGCTATCGCGTATCGCGATCTGGAGCGCACCTGCTCAGAACTGGACGACGGTGCGGCGTGGCGGCGCTTTCTGGGTCCGTTGGTGTCGAACTCCGACGCGGTAGTGGATTTTCTTCTCGGCGACAAGCGCTCGGTGCCAAGCTCTTTGGTGACCTCAGCGCGGCTCGGCTTGCGAATGCTGGCTCAGGGCACACCTGCTTGGGGCTTGCTGACGGGTGAAGACGCGCGTGCATTATTCACCGGCGTTGCCGCACATGCGATTACGCCGTTGCCGTCGCTGGCGTCGGCGGGTGCCGGGATGATGCTGTCGACGCTTGCCCATTCGGTGGGCTGGCCAATACCGGTGGGCGGCACCCAAGCGATCTCCGACGCCTTGATCGCCGACCTGCGTGCGCACGGCGGTGATCTGACATCCGGCGTCGAAGTGACCGAGCCACCGGAAGGCATCGCCGTTTTCGACACGGCGCCCACCACGCTGCTGAACGTGTACGGCGACACGATTCCCGGCCGGTACGCTAAAGCGTTGCGGCACTACCGCTTTGGTTCTGGTGCGGCCAAGGTGGATTTTGTGCTCAGCGGCGATATTCCGTGGTCGGATCCCCGGGTGAACCAAGCCCCGACCCTGCACCTCGGCGGTACCCGCGAGGAGATGGCGCGGGCCGAAGCCGACATCGCCACGGGGCGCCACGCGCAGTTGCCGATGGTGCTCGGCTCCTCTCCGCATCTCGCTGATCCCGGTCGAATCGATGCTGATGGCCGGCGGCCGTTCTGGACGTACGCCCATGTGCCGGCGGGATCCACCGTGGATGCGACCGAGGCCGTCACCGCCGTGGTCGAGCGGTTCGCGCCAGGGTTCCGCGACATCGTGGTGGCTTCCCGCAGCGTTCCCGCAGCGCGGATGGCCGACCACAACGCCAACTACGTCGGTGGTGACATCAGCGTCGGCGGCAACTCGACGGTGCGCGCCATCGCCGGTCCTACGCTGCGGGTAAACCCTTGGAGCACACCGATTCCTAAGGTCTACTTGTGTTCAGCGGCCACACCACCGGGCGCCGGGGTGCACGGCATGGGCGGGTACAACGCGGCGCGGACGATGCTGCGCCGTGAGTTCGGTATTACCGAAATGCCTAAGCTGGCGCCATGACAAAACTTGCGATCATCTATTACTCCGCCACCGGACACGGCACCTCGATGGCCAAGCGCGTCGCGGCGGCGGCCGAGGACGCTGGTGCCGAGGTTCGGGTCCGCCACATCGCCGAAACCCGCGATCCCGCTGCGTTCGCCGAGAATCCGGCGTGGACGGCGAACTACGAGGCGACCAAAGATCTGCCGGCCGCCACCGGCGAGGACATCGTGTGGGCGGACGCGGTGATCTTCGGTTCGCCGACCCGATTCGGTTCGACCACATCACAGTTTCAGACGTTCATGGACTCACTTGGCGGCTTGTGGGCGCAGGGCAAGCTGGCCGACAAGGTCTATGCCGCATGGACTTCGACGCAATCCCCGCACGGCGGTCAGGAGACCACGCTGATCGGTCTGTACACCTCACTAATGCACTTCGGTGGAATCATCGTGCCGCCCGGATACACCGACCCGCTGAAGTTCGTCGACGGCAACCCCTACGGGGTTGGCCTGGTCGCCACCCGCGAAAACATCACCGAGTTCGACGACGCAACGGCCGACGCGCTGGACCACCTGGCGCGCCGCGTCGTCTCTACCGCGGCGCGCCTCGCCGACAGATAACCCACACACACGACACGCCGAAAGCCGTCGCAGTGGCTTATCTCTCGGCGAACGAGGTGGCCCTCTGCCCCGCGCGAGAAGCACCGCACGCTCCCCGCGCGAGAAGACGCAGAATCGCCCTGGAACGCACGTTCCAGGGCGATTCTGCGTCTGTTCGCCGTCAGGCGGTTTCGGTGATCGGGCGGTCGACCCAGCTCATCAGGTCACGCAGCTTCTTGCCGGTGACCTCGATCGGGTGCTCGGCGTTCTCCTTGCGCAAGTCCTCGAGTTGCTTGTTGCCGCCCTCGACGTTGGCGACGAGCTTCTTGGTGAAGCTGCCGTCCTGAATGTCGCGCAGGATGGCGCGCATCCGCTCCTTAGTGTCGGCGTCGATGACCCGCGGACCTGACAAATACCCGCCGAACTCCGCGGTGTCGGACACCGAGTAGTTCATCCGGGCGATGCCACCCTCGTACATCAGGTCGACGATCAACTTCAACTCGTGCAGCACCTCGAAGTAGGCCATCTCCGGCGGGTAGCCCGCCTCGACCATCACGTCGAAGCCAGTCTTCACCAATTCCTCTGTGCCACCGCATAATACGGCCTGCTCACCGAACAGGTCGGTTTCGGTCTCGTCCTTGAAGGTGGTCTTGATGACACCGGCGCGCGTGCCGCCGATCGCCTTGGCATAGGACAGCGCCAGCGCCTGGCCCTCACCGGTCGGATCCTGGTCGACGGCGATGAGCGCTGGCACGCCCTTGCCGTCGACGAACTGGCGGCGCACCAAATGCCCGGGCCCCTTCGGCGCGACCATCGCGACGGTCACGTTGGACGGAGGCTTGATCAGATCGAAATGAATGTTGAGACCGTGCCCGAAAAACAGTGCGTCACCGTCTTTGAGGCTGGGCTCGATGTCGTTGGTGAAGATGTCGGCCTGCGCGGTGTCGGGAGCCAGCAGCATGATCACGTCGGCCCACTTGGCGACCTCGGCGGGTGTGTCGACCTCCAGACCCTGCTCCTCGACCTTGGCGCGCGACTTCGAACCCTCCTTCAGACCGACCTTCACCTCGACCCCGGAGTCGCGCAGGCTCAACGAGTGCGCGTGTCCCTGGCTGCCATAGCCGATCACACCGACCTTGCGGCCCTGAATGATCGACAGGTCTGCGTCGTCGTCGTAGAACATCTCCAACGTCTGCGCTGGCACATCTGCCACGTCAATATCTCCTTCTTGTATTAGCTATCGAAAATTATTTCGCGGTACCGATGCTGCGGGGGCCGCGGGCCATCGAAACCACACCGGACTGAACGATCTCTTTGATACCGAACGGTTCCAGCAGTCGCAGCAGCGCTTCGAGCTTGCCGCGGTTGCCGGTGGCTTCCACCGTCAACGATTCCGGCGATACGTCAATCACGTTGGCGCGGAAAAGGTTTACCGCCTCGATGACCTGGCTGCGGGTGCCGGCGTCGGCGCGCACCTTGATCAGTGCCAACTCCCGGTCCACCGAGTTGTTGTCGTCCTGCTCGACGATCTTGATCACGTTGATCAACTTGTTGAGCTGCTTGGTGATCTGCTCGAGTGGCGTCTCTTCCGCGGAGACCACGATGGTCATCCGCGACATGTCCTTCTGTTCGGTGCCGCCCACGGCCAGCGACTCGATGTTAAAACCGCGGCGGGAGAACAGCGCTGCCACGCGGGCAAGCACACCGGGCTTGTCTTCAACCAGAACCGACAGTGTGTGTGTCTTCGTCGAGCTAGTGGTCATCAGGCGTGTCCTTCGGTGATGTCGTCGAACAGCGGACGGATGCCACGTGCTGCTTGGATCTCGTCGTTGCTGGTGCCCGCGGCGACCATCGGCCAGACCTGCGCGTCGGCCCCGACGATGAAGTCGATGACCACCGGGCGATCGTTGATCTCCCGCGCTCTGTTGATCATCTCCGCGACGTCTTCCTCACGCTCGCAACGCATTCCGACGCAGCCCAACGCCTCGGCCAGCTTCACGAAATCGGGGATGCGGTGCGAGTGGGTAGCCAGGTCGGTCTGCGAGTAACGCTCTTCGTAGAACAGCGTCTGCCATTGGCGAACCATGCCCAGGTTGCCATTGTTGATCAG
Source organism: Mycobacterium asiaticum (assembly GCF_001673365.1). Taxonomy (GTDB): domain Bacteria; phylum Actinomycetota; class Actinomycetes; order Mycobacteriales; family Mycobacteriaceae; genus Mycobacterium; species Mycobacterium asiaticum_A. The sequence goes on along the minus strand of NZ_LZLS01000043.1, from coordinate 6,126 downwards.
CGCCACCTTGATTGGGATACCTTCGATCGCGCAGGTGGCCAACTCCTGGTTGGTCATCTGGAAGCAGCCGTCGCCGTCGATCGCCCACACCTCGGTGTCCGGCAGGGCGATCTTGGCGCCCATGGCCGCTGGGATGGCGAAGCCCATGGTGCCCAAACCGCCGGAATTCAGCCAGGTGCGCGGCTTTTCGTACTTGACGAACTGCGCGGCCCACATCTGGTGCTGGCCCACGCCGGCCACGTAGATGGCATCGGGTCCGGCGATCTCGCCGAGCTTTTCGATCACGTATTCCGGCCCCAGGCTGCCGTCGCTCTGCGGGTCGTAGCTCAGCGGGTACGTCTTGCGCACACCCTCCAAATACGCCAACCAGTCGGTCATCTCGAGGTTGCCCGGAACCTCGTAGTGCCGCAGCATCTCGATCAGGTCGGTGATGACGTTGCGGACATCGCCCACGATCGGCACGTCGGCGTGCCGGTTCTTGCCGATCTCAGCGGGGTCGATGTCGGCGTGAATCACCTTGGCCTCGGGCGCAAACGAGTCGAGCCGTCCGGTCACCCGGTCGTCGAAACGGGCGCCCAGGGTGATCAGCAGATCACTGCGCTGCAGCGCCGCCACCGCACCCACCGTGCCGTGCATGCCCGGCATACCGAAATTCTGCGGATGGCTGTCGGGGAACGCGCCGCGCGCCATCAAAGTGGTGACCACCGGGATTCCGGTCAGCTCGGCCAACTGCCGTAGCTCCTGGGTCGCCTCGCCGCGGATGACGCCGCCGCCGACATACAGCACCGGTTTTTTCGCGGCGGCGATCAGCTTGGCGGCCTCACGGATCTGGCGGTTGTGCGGTTTGGTGTTCGGCTTGTAGCCGGGCAGCTCCATGCGCGGGGGCCAGCTGAACGTGCACTGACCCTGCAGCACGTCCTTGGGGATGTCGACGAGCACGGCGCCTGGGCGACCGGATGCGGCGATGTGGAACGCCTCGGCGATCACCCGCGGGATTTCGTCGCCGGTGCGAACCAGGAAGTTGTGCTTGGTGATCGGCATCGTGATGCCCGAGATATCGGCCTCTTGGAACGCGTCGGTCCCGATCAGTTGCCTGCCGACCTGACCGGTGATGGCGACCACCGGGATCGAGTCCATCTGCGCATCGGCCAGCGGGGTCACCAGGTTGGTGGCGCCGGGGCCAGATGTCGCCATACACACTCCGACCCGGCCGGTGGCGTGCGCATAACCGCTGGCAGCGTGCCCGGCACCCTGTTCGTGACGCACCAGCACGTGGCGCAGCTTCTGCGAGTCGAACAGCGGGTCATACACCGGCAGCACCGCACCGCCGGGAATCCCGAAGATGACGTCAACGTCGAGCGCCTCCAACGACCGGATTACCGCCTGTGCGCCGGTAATCTGTTGCGGCGCAATACGTTTCGGTTGTACAGGCGCGGACTTTCCATTGGTCGTGCCTGAACCCTCCGGGTTCGACGCCGGCGAGTGCGGCTTGGTCGGTGCGCTCACTTTTTCCTCGTTGTCCTGTCTTCAGTGGTGTCGTGGGCAACAAAAAGCCCCCGTCAGCGCAGCTGCTGTACGAGGGCGGCGTTGGTGCTCGATGGCTAGTCAGGCACCAACGCGCCGACTAATTACTACGAGCATCCCAGACTTCATAGCGTCCGACGGTAGCCTTCGCACAGCTCAGGAGTCAAATCCGGACACCGTCGGCGCAGCACGTCAGGCGGCGATGCGATGATGCCAGGGTGGATACGCAGGCGCCCGTCGTGATCAAGGTATCGCCGATGGCACATCTGGCTGTCGGGTTCTTGACACTGTGCCTGCTGGCTTTGGTGCTGGCCTGGCCGCTGAGCGCGCCGGTGCTCGTTGTCCCGGTCTTGTTGTCCGCGTTGATCATCCGGCTGCGCACCGTGGCCGACGATCGCGGCGTGACCGTGCGGACGTTGCTCGGCAGCCAGTCGGTGGTCTGGGAGGACATCGACGGCTTGCGTTTCCACCGCGGCAACTGGGCCCGCGCCCACCTCAAAAGCGGCGCTGAGCTGCGGTTACCCGCAGTGACATTTGCGACGCTGCCGCAACTGACCGAAGCCAGCTCGGGCCGGGTGCCTAACCCCTACCGCTGATTACGCGATCCGGTCGAAGCATTCGTCGACGTTGTCGAGCACGCCGCCACGGAACGCGATGGTGCGGGTGAAGCCGGCCGGCATGTTTTCGCCGTTGACGTCACTGGCGGCCACCCCATTGACCAGCAGGCCGATCACGGCCTTGTCCAGGTCGCCGGCTGTGAGCACCAGCTGTTTGCCCGACGGGATGCTGACGACCTGGGTCATGCCGCGCTGAGCGGCGCCGGTCAGGCACGCCGTGCGCGACGCGGCCACCGCGGTGTCCAGCGGCAAATTCCGCTCGTGCTGAAGCGCCAGAACATAGCGCGACACCACGATGGACAGCGCGGTGTTGTCGCCTTGCAGCATTTGCGGGTCGGTCATGCCCTTGCGACCACCGGGTTTGCCGATCTCCTGCAAGGCAGCCAAGTCGGCCACGACGGTATTGGTCGCCGGGCAATACGACGCGCCTCGGGTCGGCTTGGCATCCGAGCACGAGCTGGAAGCAAACGACAACGTCGGCGGCGACTTCGGCGAAAAGATCTTGTTGAGTATCTCGACCAAGGTTCCGACGGTGTCCTCGTTGATGGTCACTTCACCCGGATCCGCCCCGCCTGACGCCTCCTCCTGCAACGCCACCGGCAAGCCTGCACGACGTTTCTTGATTTCGTCGGTGTCGATCTTGGCGCACGTCCCGGACCCGCTGTTGAACCCCATCTGGAATGCGCTGACCCGGTCGAACCCGGAGCCGTGGGCGGAGTCTTCGGACTGCTCGTAGTCTTCCTCGGTCATGATCGGATCGGAGATCTTGAGCATGCCGGCGATCACATGGCTGAGCGCGTCGCCGGTGCTCAGCGTGAAGCGGGACGAGTGCCCCTCGGCCACCCACCGCAGATAAACCCCGGCGAAGCAGTCCGCTTGCTGCTCCATGACCAATGTCGGCGTCGTCCGCGTGTTGACCAAGCCGCCATTGACCTGCAGTGCGTGCCCGAACTCGTGGGCGAGAATGCCAACCACGGCCATATCGCCGAAGAACTTCTTGGCCGCGGGAAACAGCTGACCGCGGTCCCATTCGACCAGGTTGCAGCTGAAGACGTAGGCGGCGTTGATGGCGCCGGCGGTCTTGGTCCGGCACACGATCGGGCTGGAGGGATCGCTCGAGTCGTAGGACACGACGGTGCTGACCGCCTTGAAGGGTTTCTTGGCAGCGGCCGGCCAGTTCTGCTGCCAAAAATCTTCAATGTCGTTCAGCGACAACAACGCAAGGTGATCGATCTCGCCGTTGTCGGTGTTCTTCACGGTGCCGGTGGGCGCCGGGGCATTCGGGCGCGGTCCGCTGGGGCCGTCACTCACCGGCAATCCACCCACCTGAGCCGGATCGTAGAGCCCTGACACGGCCCGCCCGCTGACCATGCTCGTCTTACCGGACGAGCCGCATCCGGTAATGCTGAGCAACACACACCCGGCAATGACCAGAGCTTTGACCCAACCCGGCCTCATTTGCCACCGTCCAGCTGAGGTAAGCCGACCTCGTAAGTTCCGTCGGCGTCTTGAAACGTCACCTTCAATTGGTGCTGCTTACCTCGGACGGTGACGTCGCAGGTAAAGCTTCCGCCCTTCTTGACCGTCGGATCTTTGCCGTTGTTGCACCTGATCTCGCCGATGTCGCCTTCGTCGTAGCCGGTGATCCGATCCACCAGGACTTGTTGGACCTCGGTTTGCACGCTTGCGACGGCGACTTTCTTGACGTCACCGTTCACGGTTCCGGACAGCAGTAACACGGCGACCACCACGACGATCAACGCCGCGGCGATCGCACCCGCAATCAGGAAGGGCTTGGCCTTGGACTTGCTCTTTTTTGGCGTGTTCGGCGCAGGGGTGGGTGTCGGCTGGACCCACTGTCGCTGCGGAGGCTGTTGCCAGTACTGGCCGGGAGCCGGATACGGTGACGGCGGGCGCCGCGGACTCTGTGGTGGCGGCGACCCGTAAACGGGGCGCGGCCCCTGATGAGGCCCCCGTTGGGGCCCCTGTGGCCAGGGGCGCTGGCCGAAGTCTCGGGGTGTGCTCAAGGTATCCCCCTGCCAGCAGGCGAATGGACGACCTACACGTTAGGTCATTCCGGTCCGACAGATGCGGGAAGTTCGCGACAATCCGCGCTCAGGCCAGCGGGTTAACCCCGTTGAGCAGGACCCATACCGCGATGCCGGCGGCGATTCCGCTCAGCAGCGCCACGAACGACCCGATGAATGGCCGGCTGGACCAGCGGCGCCCGGCGTCGAGTCCGTAGCGCCCGGGGCCGGCCAGGATGACGGCAACCGCCATCACGATCAGGCTGATCTGGTACTCGTGCCCATCCGGCAGGAAATAGGTGAACGTGTCCGACCGTGGCCGCGCCGAGGCCGACGCGAGCAGGCCGTTGATCAGGAACGCCAGGGCGCCCGCGGCCGCGATCGGGGTGAACAAGCCCAACACCAGCAGCACCCCGGCGACGATCTCGCCGCCGGCGCTCACGTAGGCGAGGATGTCGGCGTGCTGGAAACCGATGTCGGTCAGCGCGTTCTTGAATCCGTGCAGCCCTGAGCCGCCCCACCAGCCGAAAAGCTTCTGCAGTCCGTGCGCGATCAGCACCACGCCCAGACCGGCCCGCAGGATCAGTAGGCCGAAGTTCTGGGTACCGCGTCGGGAGGCGGCGCGTATCCGCTCGTCGTCCTCATCGATGTCGATGGCGGCCGGAACTGCGGGAACCTGGCGACTCAGCGGCTGTGGCTGCACATAAGGCAATGGCTCCTGGGCGTCCATCAGGTTGTAGCCCGAGCTGCCGGTATTGGCGTCATAGGGCGGGATGATGGTCGTGGTACCGGTGGTGCCGAAGTCGGTTGCGTACCCGGCGGGGGTCAGATCGTCTTCCGGGTCGACCAGGCTTGCCGAGGCGGGACGGCTAGAAGTTGGCACCGCGGGACTGTCCGGCCGCTGCCAATGCAAATCATTCGAACTGGTCACCCGTGTCAGGGTAAGGGCTTTTGCAGCTGAAGCTGGGATTTGAGACGGCGCTTCTGCCAGACAAATCCGCAGTTCGCCCACCGAGAACGCTGCAGGTGCCCCCCGGGAACGCCGATCGGCGCCCAATCGGCGAAAACATGCGTTTGCTATGCGGGCCCGCCGCTGCCTCCGGTTCCGGCGGTGCCCAGGCCTCCGGTTCCCCCGGCTCCACCGACGCCTCCGATGCCGCCGGTGGCAACGAACCCACCTGCGCGCTCAGCGCCTGATACTCGTCACGGCAGCGACTACGGCAAGGACGTCGATCCAGGCGTGATCTCAGCTACCCGGGCTGCGCATCATCTCGGCGAGCGCGGCGCGCCCACTCACCCCGGCCTTCGTGCTGGCACGATAAACGTGACTTTCCACGGTCCGCACCGAAAGAGACACCGCCTCGGCAATCTCGCGATTCGACAGCCCTTGGGCCACCAGCACCGCGATCTCACGCTCCCGATTGGAGAATGGCGGCGCGAAGGACGCCGCCTCGATCGCCGGGCTGGTCGCGTCGCCATAGTTCGTCCGCGCCGTGCCGATCCGGGGCGGTCCCGAAGGCCGCGGCCAGCAGGTCGTCAATTCCGCTGCGGGTCAACGGTTCTAATTCGCAACGGCGCAGCAGGCCGTTTTTCCAGAGCGCGGTTACGGCGGCCGGGGCCGCCGCGCCGGTACGTACCGTCAGGATCACGGTCGCGAGCCGCGAGTGCACCAGTTGGTGCACGACGAGTGCCGACAGGTCGTCCAGTAAATGGGCATCGTCGACGAAGACCACCAGACGATCCGCTGCCAGACCGTCGGTCAGTGCCTCGACGACTCTGCGCGCCAACGCAAAGGACGCGCTTTCCGCGTCGTCGGTCCACTGCGAGAAGGCGCCGAGCGGGATCGCGCGACTGGTCGCGGTGGCGGCGATGTTTCGCACAGTCCAGCCGGAAACTGCGGTGATCGCGCGCCTTCTCCACCACGTTGCGGACAAAGCCGGCGTTGCCCAGCATGTCGA
>NZ_LZLS01000042.1 GCF_001673365.1 Mycobacterium asiaticum | reverse complement strand
GGTAGTTACCACCACCGCCGCCGTCGCGACCGCCACCGGGACCGCCGGGTCGGGCGCCCCCGGGCCGGGGCGCGCCGGTGCGCGGTGGACGGGGTCCACCGCCGGAAGCGCCACCGGGACGCGGCGGCATGCTGCCGGGGGAAGCGCCACCCGGACGCGGCGCGCCCGGCCGGGGTGCTCCCGGGCGTGGGGCCTGCGGGTGGGGACGTGGGATGGGCCGGTCGACGGGCTGCGCCGACGAGAACGGGTTGTTGCCGACGCGCGGCGTACGAACACCGGGCTTGGGTGCCGGACCGGGACGCGGTCCAGGGGTCGCCCCGGTGTTCGGTGCCTGAGGACTGGCCGGCTGCGCCGGAGCGCCTTGGCCTGGGGCGGGCGCGGGCGGCGCTGACGGCGGAGCCGCCGACGCTGCCGGGGCCGCCGGCGTGGCCGGACGGCCGGGGGCCGCGGGTTTGACGGCCGGCTTCGCGGGCGCGCCATTATCACTGGCCTTGTCAATCGCCTTGTCGAGCGCCCGGTCGAGATCGGCACCTGCGGCCTGGGCGCTTGCCGGCGCCTTCTCGGCGGGTTTGGCAGCCCCTGCCGGCGCGCCTACCGCTGAACCATCCTTCGCCGCAACCTTCGCAGGCGCCGCTTTGCCGCCGCCAAATGATTCGCGCAACCGTCGGGCCACGGGGGCTTCCACCGTCGACGATGCGGATTTTACGAATTCGCCCTGTTCATTCAGTCGGGCGAGGACTTCCTTGCTGGTGACACCGAGTTCCTTGGCTAACTCGTGTACGCGGGCCTTACCTGCCACTACATCTCCTGTCTAAGAGGCGACAGTTGTGGGCCGCGCCTCGGGTATTAGCTGTAACGCATAGAGGTGGGAGTCATCGGGACTTCACGGTGTGCTCATGTTCTTTGCTACCTGTTCTGTTGCGCGGCGATGCCCACGTGCTCGACCACCGCGGATGTTTCCGGTGAACCGGTGATGCGCAGCGCTCGGATGAAAGCTCGCCGCCGAATCGCTTGTTGTACGCACTGCGGTGCGGGGTGCAGCCATGCACCTCGCCCCGGCAGGCTTCCGGCTGGGTCAACGATTACGGCGTAGTTGCCGTTCCCGGTAGACCTAGCCACCACTCGAAGCAGTTCGACGGCCAACTCTCGCTTCCGGCATCCGACACACGTCCGCACGGGTCCGCTGGGGTGGTCCGGGCGTTGGTGCTCCAGCTTGGTTTCGGAGGCCGAAGGCTCGCGCTGGATCACGGCTCAGTCTAGCGTCACCCGACCCATGGTCTGAACCACCCGGCGGGTGACGGGCCAGCGGCTACCGCTCGTGTGCCATTCCGTGGCTGGCGCCCTGTTCGGACTGGCCCGGCGCGTCACCGCGGATGTCGATGCGCCAGCCGGTGAGGCGGGCGGCAAGCCTTGCGTTCTGCCCTTCCTTGCCGATGGCCAGCGACAACTGGAAGTCGGGCACCACTACCCGCGCGGCCCGGGCCGTCTGGTCGATCACCGACACCGAAACCACCTTGGCGGGCGACAACGCATTGGCCACGAAGCGGGCCGGGTCTTCGTCGTAGTCGATGATGTCGATCTTCTCGCCGGACAACTCGCTCATGACGTTGCGCACCCGTTGCCCCATCGGTCCGATGCACGCGCCCTTGGCGTTGAGGCCTGCCACCCGCGACGTCACGGCGATCTTGGATCGGTGGCCGGCCTCCCGGGCCACCGCCACGATCTCCACGGAACCGTCGGCGATCTCGGGGACTTCCAGCGAGAACAGCTTGCGGACCAGGTTGGGGTGCGTACGCGACAGGGTGATCAACGGCTCGCGGGAGCCGCGACTTACCCCGACGACATAGCAGCGCAGGCGGTTGCCGTGCTCGTAGCTCTCGCCCGGGACCTGCTCGGCTGCCGGGATCACGCCTTCGGAGGCCTTGGCCTCGGTGCCCATTCGAACGACGACCAAGCCGCGGGCGTTGGCCCGACTGTCACGCTGGATGACCCCGGCGACGATCTCACCCTCGCGGGTGGAGAACTCACCGAACGTGCGCTCGTTCTCGGCGTCCCGGAAACGCTGCAGCATCACCTGGCGTGCCGTGGTGGCGGCGATGCGGCCGAAACCCTCCGGGGTGTCGTCCCACTCGCTGATGAGATTGCCGTCGTCGTCGGTTTCGCGCGCGATGACGCGGACGACGCCGCTCTTGCGATCGATCTCGATGCGCGCGTCGTTCTGGTGGCCCTGGGTGTGCCGGTAGGCGGTGAGCAGCGCGGACTTTATGGTCTCGAGCAGTTCGTTGACCGAGATACCCCGGTCCACCTCGATCGCATGGAGCGCGGCCATATCGATGTTCATGCTCCGGCCTCCGTCCCAGCAGCCCGACTCGCCTCAGCCAATTCCAGCTCAGCTGCAGACGGCGGCGAAAATTCAACTTGCACAACAGCTTTGGCGATCTGCCCGAGCGGGATATCGCGCACCGTCAGGTCCCGGCCGTTGCGCACCACCAAGGCCAGCGCCTCGCTGCGGGTTTCACCGACGCGTCCGGTCAACTTGGTGCCGTCCGCCATCGCCAGTTCCACTTTGCGTCCGCGCGCCCGCCGGAAGTGCTTTTCGCTGGTCAACGGCCGCTCCACACCGGGAGAACTGACCTCGAGGACATAACCGTCGGCAGTGGATTGCGAGTTGTCCAGCCCGTCCAGCAAATCCGAGGCCGAGCGCGATAGCGCGGCAATGGTGTCCAGATCCAGGGCAGTCTCGCCATCGGCGATCACAGTGATGCGCGGTGGACGAGTGCGGCTGTTGATGACCACGTCTTCGATCTCGAAGCCCGCGCGCGCGAACTCGCCACTGAGTAGCTCGATCACCTGCGTCTGCGACGGTAGCCCGGTGGTCACGGCGAGTCCTCATCTTGAGTTGTTGGTCATCGGCGGGTTCCCGGCGTTCACAGCGAACTCAGGAGAGCCAGCTATCAACGATACGCCAGGATTGAGTGATTCCGCTGCGCCTGATAACGAAGGCGCCGTCGCACGTCATCGTGGCTGGCGTGGCTGCCCGGCGCCGTAATGGCAGGATGTGGGGCGTGCCCAGAGCAGTACCCGTCATCAGCAGGCGGGGTGTGCTCGCCGGTGGCGCCGCTCTCGCTGCACTTGGGGTGGTCGCCACCGCGTGCGGTGAGTCGCCGCCCAAGCCGCCCGCCGTGGAAGAGTTGTTAGGCCCGCTGGATCAGGCCCGACGCGATAGTGCGCTGGCCGCAGCGGCGGCCGGGGCCATCGGCAGCCCGCCCCAGATTGCCGCCGCGCTGACCGTCGTGGCCACCCAGCGCGCGGCGCACGCTCGAGCGCTGTCCACCGAGATCGCGCGAGCCGCGGGCAAGCTCGTTTCCTCGACCAGCGAGACGAGCAGTTCCAGCGCTACGCCCACCCCGACCGACCCGGAAGCCCCGCCACCGCCACCGCCGCCCGTCTCCGACGTGATCGACTCGTTGCGTAAGTCGGCCGAGGAGGCTAACCGCCTGGTATCGACGTCCTCGGGTTACCGGGCGGGACTGCTCTCTTCGATCGCCGCTTCGTGCACCGCGTCCTGCGAGGTGGCGTTGGTGCCCGGGGGGCCGTCGATATGACCTCGTCTGACGTGACGGCGCTCAGCGATGCGCTGGTGGTGGAGCACGCGACTATCTACGGCTACGGCATCGTCTCGGCACTGTCGCCGCCCAGCGTCAACGATTTGGTGGTCGAGGCGCTCAATCAGCACCGGCAGCGGCGCGACGACGTGATCGCGATGCTGACCGCGCGCAAGGCCACCGCTCCCGTGGCCGCTGCCGGCTATCAATTGCCGGCGCCGGTGGGCAGCCCGGCAGACGCCGCGCGGCTGGCGGCACGGATGGAGAACGACGGAGCGACGGCGTGGCGGGCGGTGGTCGAGCATGCCGAAACCGCCGAAGATCGCGCGTTTGCGTCGACTGCGCTGACCCAGAGCGCGGTGATGGCCGCGCGCTGGAACAAGGTGCTGGGCGGCTGGCCGATCACCACGTCGTTCCCCGGTGGGAATGAGTGAGCTGCGCCTGACCCGCCGCGCCCGGCTACGCCGAGCTTGCGATCGCCGCGAACCCCACCGCGACGACCCGCCGCGCCCGGCTACGCCGAGCTTGCGATCGCCGCCCACCCCACCGCGACGACCCGCCGCGCCCGGCTACGCCGAGCTTGCGATCGCCGCGACGATCTCCGTGGTCAGTGACTCTCCTACCGCCACCTCGCTGGTCTCTCCGCTGAAGCGGTTGCGGAGTTCGACGCGACCGTCGGCCCAGCCACGGCCCACCACGACGATCCACGGCATCCCGAGCAGCTCGGCGTCCTTGAACTTCACACCAGGCGATGACTGCCGGTCGTCCAGCAGCACGTCGACCCCTACCTTTTCCAGGTCGGCGGCCAGCTTGGCGGCCCCTAACCGAGCCTCGGGATCTTTGTTCGCAATCACCAGGTGGACGTCGAACGGCGCGATCGACGAAGGCCACCGCAGACCCAGTTTGTCGTGGTGCTGTTCGGCGACGACGGCGACCAGTCGCGATACCCCGATGCCATATGAGCCCATGGTCAGCCGCACCGGCTTGCCGTCCTCACCCAGCACATCGGCGGTGAACGCGTCGGTGTACTTGCGGCCGAGTTGGAAGATGTGCCCGATCTCGATGCCGCGCGCCATGACCAGCGGTCCGGCACCGTCGGGCGAGGGGTCACCTTCGCGCACCTCCGCGGCCTCGATGGTGCCGTCGGCAGTGAAGTCACGACCGGCCACCAGACCGACCACGTGGCGCCCGGGCGCGTCGGCGCCGGTGATCCAGCTGGTGCCGTCCACCACACGAGGGTCGACGAGGTAGCGAACGCCGTTGTCTCGCAACGCTTTCGGCCCGATATAACCCTTGACCAGAAATGGATACTTGGCGAAGTCGGCGTCGCCGAGCAGGGCGTATTCGGCCGGCTCCAGTGCCGCGCCCAGCCTCTTGTCGTCGACCTCGCGGTCGCCGGGCACCCCGATGGCCAGCAGTTCCCACTCGCCGCCGGGCTGGCGGACTTTGACCAGAACGTTCTTCAGCGTGTCTGCGGCGCTGATAGTGCGACCCAGACCGGCCTGGTTCGCCCAGTCCACCAGCGTGGCAATGGTGGGGGTATCACCGGTGTCGTGGACTTGCGCCTCGGGCAGGCCGTCGGTGGGCTGAGCCTCGGGCTGGGCGGTGACGACGGCCTCCACATTGGCCGCATAGCCGGACTCTGCGCACCTTACGAAGGTGTCCTCGCCAATCGGGCTTTCGGCCAGAAATTCCTCGGAAGCGCTTCCGCCCATCGCGCCCGAGACGGCCGACACGATGACGTACCGCACCTCCAGCCGGTCGAATATGCGCTGGTAGGCCTCGCGATGTGCGTGGTAGGCGGCTTTGAGTCCGGCTGCGTCGATGTCAAAGGAGTAGGAATCCTTCATGACGAACTCGCGGCCACGCAGGATGCCGGCGCGCGGGCGCGCCTCGTCGCGGTATTTCGTCTGGATTTGGTACAGCGTCAGCGGAAAGTCCTTGTATGAGCTGTATTCGCCTTTGACGGTCAGGGTGAAAAGTTCTTCGTGGGTGGGGCCCAGTAAGTAGTCGTTGTCGCGGCGGTCTTTCAGCCGGAAGACACTGTCTCCGTACTCGGTCCAGCGGTTCGTCGTCTCGTAGGGCGCGCGGGGCAGCAAGGCCGGAAAAAGGATCTCCTGGCCTCCGATCGCGTTCATCTCCTCGCGGACGATGCGTTCGATGTTGCGCAGAACCTTCAGGCCGAGCGGCAGCCAGCTGTACAGCCCGGGCGCGATCGGCCGGACGTATCCGGCGCGGATCAGCAGCTTGTGGCTGGGCACTTCGGCGTCGGCGGGGTCGTCGCGCAGGGTGCGCAGGAACAGCTCGGACATCCGGGTAATCACAGGCGGCAAGCCTAGCCGGGTGACGATGCGGGCTGGCACGGCCCGTAGAGGAACCCGGCCATCAGGGCTAGCCGGGTGACGATGCGGGCTGGCACGGCCCGTAGAGGAACCCGGCCATCAGGGCTAGCCGGGTGACGATGCGGGCTGGCACGGCCCGTAGAGGAACCCGGCCATCAAGCCTAGCCGGGTGACGATGCGGGCTGGCACGGCCCGTAGAGGAACCCGGCCATCAGGGCTAGCCGGGTGACGATGCGGGCTGGCACGGCCCGTAGAGGAACCCGGCCATCAGGGCTAGCCGGGTGACGATGCGGGCTGGCACGTGCCGTGAGCGATCGGGGCCTAGCCGGTTGGCGACGAGGGATGACAACCTTCGGCGTTCCAAGTCACACGAGTCACATTGGCCCCGGGTAGAGGCATATATGGGTATTTGCCCGACTCCGAGCGACAACAACGCGGGCGGGACATCGGCAGGCATCAGGTGCGTTCGGCCTGTTTGGCCGCGTGCACACGGTGTCGCTCGAAGGCGGGCAAATATGTACCCACCGGGAGACCAGCAACTGGTGTGACTATTGAGACTTAGCCCATCCAAAAGCCGCAACCCAGGCGGCGACCGCTTCCGCGACACGACCGCCCCGCGGCATATATCGACAATTGACCGGCTTCGAGCGACAAAAGCGTGGAAGGGACATCGGCAGGAATCGAGTGCGTTCGGCCGGTTTTGGCCGCGTGCACTCCGGTGTCGCTCGGAGCCGGGCAAACAGGTACCACACCTGGAGCCAGTGACTGATGTGGCGTTCGTGACTCGGCGCCGCGGAGAGCTATAGCTCCCCGGCGTCCATCGCTTCCTTGACCTCTTGCGCGTGCGCGACCTGTTCGGGCGTGTAGCCGATGAACAGCGCCGCAATTCCGACGATGACGGCCGCTCCGGCCACCCATAGCAGGCCGTAGGTGTAGCCCTTGTCGAGCGCGTGCAACTGAAGTTCGTTCATGAACTTCACCGGACCGGTGATACCGCCGTTGTACAGCGTGCGCGAAGTGATCACGGCCTGGATGACGGCCAGCACCAACGGTCCGCCCAGACTCTGCAGCATCAGCGTCATCGCCGACACCGGACCGATCTGGTCGAACCCGACACCGGCGATAGCGGCCAAGGTCAGGGGCACTACGACCATTCCGATGCCGATCCCACCGACCACGATCGGCAGCACCAAGTTGGGGAAGTAGGGCGCCCCGCGGTGCATGAACAGCGAGCCGTAGATCATCGCACCCAGCAGCAGCCACCCGCCGCCAATGGTGAGCACCCGCGGAGAGAACCGGGACACCAGCTGTGACGAAATGCCCAAACCGATCCCCATCGCGATGACGAACGGGATGAAGCCGATACCCGCACCCAGTGCGCTGTAGCCCAGAATGTCCTGCACGTACAGGCCGATGGACACGGTCAGGCTGAACATGACGCCACCGGCCAAAAAGATCGCGATGAACGTGACCAAGCGGTTGCGGTCGCGGAACAATTCGAACGGAATGACCGGATTCTCGGCGGTGCGCTCGACGATCGCGAAGGCGATAGCCGCCCCCAGTGCCACCACGCCTGAGCCGATGGTCGTAACCGACAGCCAGCCCTTCTCCGGGCCGATCGAGAAAGCGAACACGGCAGCTGTGCAGGCCAGAGTGGCCAGTATGGCGCCGGTGGCGTCCAGCTTCATCCGCTCGCGGTTGGTTTCCCGCAGCGCGGTGCGCGCCAGGTAGATCATCACCAGACCGATCGGCACGTTGACCAGGAAGGCCAGGCGCCACGACCATTCGGTCAGCGCGCCACCAACGACCAGGCCCATCACCGACCCAATCGCCGTCATCGCGGCAAACACCGCTGTCGCGGCGTTACGGGCAGGCCCCTTCGGGAACGTGGTCGCCACCAATGCCAACCCGGTTGGCGAGGCGATAGCCGACCCCACACCCTGCGAAAGCCGCGCGATGACCAGCGTGACCTCGTCCCAGGCCACCGCACACAGCACCGAAGAGATGGTGAACAGGGCGACACCGACGATGAAGGTGCGCTTTCGGCCGATGGTGTCGCCAAGCCGGCCGCCGAGCAGCATCAGCCCGCCGAACGTCAGCACATAAGCGGTGATCACCCAGCTGCGCCCAGCGTCGGACAAGCTGAGCTCGTCCTGAATCTTAGGAAGCGCCACGATGGCCACGGTGCTGTCCATGGTGGCCAGCAGCTGCATACCGCCGATCGCAATGACCGCTGCGATGAAGCGACGCGAAGGCAGCCACGTCGGGTAATACCTGCTCAAGCGCTGCAAAGGGGTCTCCACCGATCGTGTGGGACGCTCCTGGGCCGAACGTTCTGAGCGTCCATCAGTCCAAGTGTGGACTGCCCGCTCCGAGTCGTTGAGAGCCGTCATAGCAGGTTACCTTACAGTAATCTTAAGAATTGTTTAAACCCCGAAGGCCGCCACCGGCCCGATTACGACGATCGCGGGAGGTCGAATCCCCTCCGCGCGGACCTTCTCTGGCGTGTCTTTCAGGGTCGCCCGCAACGTCTGCTGAGCGGCCGTCGTTCCGTGCTGCACGACGATCACCGGAGTATCCGCAGGTCGGCCGCCTTTCAGCAGAGCATCGACGAAAAGTTCGATCCTTTCGACGGCCATCAGCAAAATGATCGTGCCGGTCATTGCAGCTAAAGCGTCCCAATTCACTAACGATTCGGGATGGTCGGGCGCCAGATGGCCGCTGACCACCACAAACTCGTGATTTGTGGCCCGATGAGTGACCGGAACACCCGCCAAAGCTGGCACCGCTATGGCGCTTGTCACACCCGGCACAACAAGCACCGGAATACCCGCTTCCGCGCACGCCAGGACTTCCTCATAACCCCGGGCGAACACGAACGGGTCGCCCCCTTTGAGGCGGACCACGAACTTGCCTTCCCGCGCCCGCTCCACCATCACGGCATTGATCGCGTCCTGGGCCATGGCCCGTCCATACGGGATCTTGGCGGCGTCGATGACCTCAACGTGGGGCGGCAGTTCGGCGAGCAACTCGGGCGGCGCAAGCCGATCGGCAACCACCACGTCGGCTTGAGCCAGCAGCCGGCGACCCCGGACGGTGATCAGTTCCGGATCACCCGGACCGCCCCCGACGAGCGCGACGCCGCCACGAACCACGTCGGAACTCTCCGAACCCTCCGCAGTGATGACGCCCGTTTGCAGTGCCTCGCGGATGGCCGAACGGATCGCCGCCGAGCGCCGGTGTTCGCCGCCGGCCAGGACCCCCACCGACAGGCCCGCATAGCCGAACGAAGCCGGAGTGACCGCCGTCCCCTCGACGGCGATGTCGGCGCGCACGCAGAAGATGCGCCGACGCTCGGCTTCGGCGACGACGGCGGCGTTCACCTGCGGATCGTCGGTGGCCGCTAGCGCATACCAGGCACCGTCGAGGTCACCATCCCGGTATTCCCGCACGGCCAGGGTGATGCCCTCCATCGCCTCGACGGAGCGAGTGGCACTGCGCGAGATGACGTGCACGTCGGCGCCGCTGGCAATGAGTAGAGGTAGTCGGCGCTGCGCGACGCTGCCCCCGCCGACCACGACGACTTTTCTGCCGGCCAGTCGCAGTCCCACCAGGTAGGGGCTCTCGGTCACCGGGCAAGCTTACTGTTCAATTGCCTTCGCGGCGCGACTGCAGGCGGCAGCGGGCGCTACCACCGGATGCGTGTGCAGGTACGACGGGTTCGGAAGCTTGGACGGTGGCCCGTTACGGAGCGTTATCCGTTGTCCGGCAACCGATCTGGAGTCGCGCTGACCGGATGGCGTTTATCGCGCGGCCGCCGACCCCAAACCGGGCCCCGAACCAGGCCTGAGCATCGGCACGTGCGGTACGCCGTCGTCCAGGAAATCGTCTCCATCCCGCACAAACCCGTGTTGGGCATACATTTCTGCCAAGTATTTCTGCGCGTCGATTCGGCAGGGGTAATCACCGACCTCGGCCAGCGCGGCGCGCAGCAGTCGAGTGGCGTGGCCGTGCCCGCGGGCGCTGCGCTTGGTGCATACTCGGCCGATCCGGAAGACTTTCTCGCCGCCCGCGTGCTCTTCCATCAGGCGCAGCGTGCAAATCACTTCTCCGTCAGCCGATTCCAGCCAGAATTGCCGGGTTTCGGCGAGCAGATCACGCCCATCCAGCTCAGGGTAGGGGCAGGCCTGCTCGACCACGAATACTTCCACCCGCAGCTTGAGGATCTCGTAAAGGGTTTGCGCATCAAGGTCTTTGAACCAGGAGCGGCGCAACGCCTCGCTCATGCGGCCTCCAGTTCCAATGTCCGATTGGTCCACGATCTCAACTCGTCATACAGCGCCGGCTCGTTTGACAATTCGGCTCCCAATGAGGGCACGATCTCCTTGAGCGTGGGCAACCAAGATGGGTACCGGTTGGCGAAACAGCGATCCAGCACCTCCAGCATCGCCGGCACCGCGGTCGATGCGCCCGGTGATCCACCGAGCAGACCGGCGATAGTGCCGTCAGCGGCACCCACGATCGTGGTGCCGAACTCCAACACCCCGCCCCGCTGCCGGTGGCGGCGAATCACCTGGACCCGCTGACCGGCCACCGTCAGCTCCCAGTCCGAATCGACTGCGCTGGGCGCGAATTCACGCAGGGCCTCGACCCGGTCGGGTTCGGTGAGCCGCAGTTGGCTGATCAGGTAGTTGAGCAGCGTCATCTCACCGACGCCGACACCGAGCAGGGACATCAGGTTATTCAACCGGATGGACCGGGGCAGGTCGCTGAAATGTCCGTGTTTCAAGAACTTCGGCGACCACCCGGCGTAGGGCCCGAACACCAGCCACGGCTTGCCGTTGACCAGCCGCAAATCCAGATGCAGCGCTCCCAGCGGCGGAGCCCCCGGCGAGGGCGCCCCGTACACCTTGGCCCGGTGCAGATCGGTGAGCCTCGGATTGGCGGTGCGCAAGAAACGGCCGCCGATCGGAAACCCGGCAAAACCCCGGATCTCGGGGATACCGGCCTTCTGCAGCAGTCGCAGTGCGTCGCCGCCGGCACCGACGAAGACGAACTTGGCGTTCAGCAACCGCTTCTGACCGGTGCGGCGGTTGGCGACGGTCAACGTCCAACTGCCGTCGGGCCGTCGGGTCAGCTTGCGCACCTCGTGCCCGAATAGCGCAGTCGCGCCGCTACGCACGCAGTACCCGATGAGTTGCCTTGACAGAGCACCGAAGTCGACGTCGGTGCCGTCCGCGGCCCAGTAGAGCGCGACCGGTTCGGAGAAGTTGCGCTGGTTCGCCATATACGGCAGTCGGTGCGCGAACTCGTCGGGCTCGTCCACGAACTCTGTGGCGGCGAACAACGGGTTGTGCGCCAACGCCTCACCGCGTCGACGTAGATAGTCGACCCCGTCCGCACCATGTACGAAACTGACATGTGGGACCGGGTTGAGAAAGCTTCGAACGTCGGTCAAGACCCGGTTTTCCACAGCGTATGCCCAGAACTGGCGGGTGATTTGGAACTGTTCGTTGACCAGTACCGCTTTGGTGATGTCGATTGAGCCGTCGGATCTGGCTGGGGTGTAGTTCATTTCGCACAGACCAGCGTGACCGGTGCCGGCGTTGTTCCACGGACCGCTGCTTTCCGCGCCCACCGCGTCGAGCCGTTCGATCACGGTCATCGACCACTGCGGTTCCAGCCGCCGCAGCAACGCACCCAGGGTGGCGCTCATGATTCCGGCGCCCACCAACACGACGTCGACTTTGGCTAGCTCTGCCACGGTTTCTAAGGCTATCGCCGACTGGGATCGCAACCGCCACCAGTGCGTTCAACGAATATTTGACAATTGCCCAAGCACGGTCCGGAACGGTTGTGAGACGCGGTGAACCGCGTCCGTACACAGCCTTCGGAGGTCCGGGATGTCGTTTGTGACCAGCGCGCCGCAGCAAATTGCAGCGGTCGCGGCGGAATTGGCGGGGATCGGATCGGCGGTCGGCGCGGCCAACGCCGCGGCGGCACTCCCCACCACCAGCGTGCTGGCCGCAGCGGCCGATGAGGTGTCGGAGGCGGTGGCGACTTTCTTCGCCTCGCACGCCTACGACTATCAAGCGCTCGGCGCCCAGGCCGAGGCGTTTCACCGACAATTCGTGTCAACCCTGACCTTCGCCGCCCAGTCCTACGCGGGCGCCGAAGCCCTCAACTCGTCGCCGTTGCAAATCTTGGAGAACGTGATCAACGCACCGACCCAAGCCGCGCTGGGACGACCGCTGATCGGCAACGGAGCCGACGCAAGCACTCCGGGCGGCAACGGCGGCGCCGGCGGCATTCTGTACGGCAACGGCGGCGCCGGTGCGGCGGGCGCAGTGAACCAGGCCGGCGGCAACGGCGGAGCGGCGGGGCTCATCGGTACCGGCGGCCTTGGCGGCGCCGGCGGTGCGGGGGCGGCCGGCGGCATGGGCGGCACCGGGGGCTGGCTTTACGGCGATGGCGGTCGCGGCGGCACCGGCGGGCTGGGCATGGCCGGCATCAACGGCGGCAACCCAGGCGCCGGCGGTCAAGGCGGTAACGCCTACCTCTTCGGCAACGGCGGAAGCGGGGGTCAGGGCGGCACAGGTGCCGCCGGCGCCAACGGCGCCAACCCCGTCGGTGCCCCTGGCGTGGACGGCCCGAGAGGCCACGACGACTTGCTAGCCATCGGCAGAGAAGCCCAGGCCAGCAACGGCGGCGCTGGTATCGCCGGCACCACCACCGTCAACGGCGGTAACGGCGGAGACGGCGGCAACGCGTCGACCAACGCCATCGGCTTCTCCGCGTACGCCGGAAACGGCGGCAACGGGGCCGACGGTGCCAGCGGCGGTCACGGCGGTGCCGGCGGCTACGCGGACTCCGTCGACGGCTGGGAAGGCCCGGGCGTAGGTGGGTCCGGTAACGGCGGCCACGGCGGCAATGCCCTGGCCGAAGGCGGTGCGGGCGGAAACGGCGGTAACGGTGGAGCCGCGAGCGCCGCCGTTCCGCAGTCGGGCAGCGGCGGCAATGGCGGTAACGGCGCCGGCACCACAGTCGCCGGTCAAGCGGGGGGAATCGGCGGCGTCGGAGGCGCCGGCGGGCGCGGCGGGATGTTGGTGGGTAACGGCGGGCACGGTGGCGACGGCGGTGCCGGAGGTACTGGTGGCTCGGGCGTGGGCTTCGGCTTGGCCGGCGGTAGTGGCGGCGCCGGTGGTGTTGGTGGTGCCGATCGGGCACTGTTCGGTTGGGGTGGCGGTGCCGGCGGTACGGGCGGTGCCGGCGGTATGGGCGGCACG
>NZ_LZLS01000041.1 GCF_001673365.1 Mycobacterium asiaticum | reverse complement strand
GGCCAACAGATTCAGCTCGGCGTACGGATCGCTCCGCCACCGGCCGACGACGACGCCGTCACCCCGGACGTTTCGGCACCGGTGGACGATCAGGACGCTGACTCGATTACCGAGAACGACGAGACCGACGAGACCGACAGCGGTTCTGGACAGAACTGGCCGAGTTACTTCGCCGAAACGTCCGGGGTGACGGCGTCGTCGTCGGCCGGTGGCGGAGCGATCCGTACGCCGAGCTGAATCTGTTGGCCAAGCCGACGGCTGAGCGCATCGGTGATCGGGGTGCGCAGGTGGCGTTCGATTTCGTTTTGGACGAACACGCTTGGCACCGACAGCAGAGCAAAGCCCTCGACGATGGTGAGCGGCTGGACCAAATTCAGCCAAGCTCTTTGCTGGGGCGTCAGTGGAGTGGTGAGGGCGGAGCCGTTGCCGACATCCCCGTTGAGTTCGGAGACGACCGCGTTCCACACGGTGGCAAAGCCGGAACCGGGGTCATCGGTCAACGACGCATCTCCCTGGTCTGACGGTCGAAGTACGACTGGCTTGGTGATGACAACAGCCCCTGTCCACATGGTTATCCACAGATGTGGAAAGGACGGTCGATAACGTACCGCAGCCTACGGCCACGGCTCGCGACCTCCGTGCTGGGGACAGCCCTGTGGTTGTCCAATCAGCTAGTAGATCCGCCATCCTGTTTGTCGTTGACAGAGTCCCAAGTCCATACCGGCTTGGAAACTTACCCCGCCCGAAGCTAACAGTTTTCGTTCCAGCTGCCAACAGTTCTTTTGAATTCCGCGGGCGTTCCTGATGATCTCTGTGGCGCCGGAATGTGCTTGGGCCGGACGAGGTCTGCTCCACCTGGTCGAATATGGTGAGTCTGTTGTGACGGGCGAGGTTTGACCAGGAGAAGCCTCGTCAGTACCCTCAAACAGTCGCCCGAAAGTCGGCGATACGGCAGCGATCCGGAATAAGCACCCGGGGGCCGCGCCGGCCAGCAAGCGAGAACCCCTCCGACCATGTGTCACAAGTGGGCGGATGGTTTATGCAAACACAGCGAGGAGAACGCCGTGGCCAAGGGCAAGCGGACTTTCCAGCCGAACAACCGGCGCCGAGCCCGCGTGCACGGATTCCGACTGCGGATGCGCACCCGTGCGGGGCGGGCCATTGTCACCGGTCGGCGTCGTAAGGGCCGCCGCTCTCTGACTGCCTGATCGCCACCTCGGGTTTCCCAGGGGTGTCCAGCGGTGCTTTCCGCACGCAACCGCATGAGGCGGTCGACGGAGTTTGACGCGACGGTGAAGTACGGGATGCGCACAGTGCAGCCCGACGTCATCGTCCACGTCCGTCGCGGCAATCAATATGAGGACGACCCGGGTCCCCGGGTCGGTCTGATCATTGCCAAGCGGGTGGGTACAGCCGTCGAGCGGCATCGAGTCGCGCGGCGGCTGCGTCATGTTGCGCGACCGATGCTGGACGGTTTACATCCGCGGGACCAAATCGTGATCCGTGCGTTGCCCAGTAGCCGACAGGTCTCGTCGGCCCGGCTGGCCCAACAACTGCGCAGTGGTCTGCGACGCGCCTTCGAACTGGCGGGTACCGAACGGTGAGTCTGTCGGCGCAAAGTCCCTCGCGCGCGGCGCGGTCCGTGGGCAGGGTAGGCACCCTGGTCGCGCGGGCGTTGATTTACCTGATTCAGCTTTACCGGCATATGGTGTCGCCGCTGCGGCCGGCGACGTGTCGGTTCATCCCGACCTGTAGTCAGTACGCCGTGGAGGCACTTTCCGAATACGGAGCGATTCGGGGGAGTTGGCTGGCGGTGGCCCGGCTGGCCAAGTGCGGTCCGTGGCATCGGGGAGGATGGGATCCAATTCCGGAGCGCCGCGGGTGCCCGGTCGACGTTGATGATGCCGCCGGGGAGACCCCGGCGACGCAAGGGGAGAGTGCATCTTTTGTTTGATTTCTTCAGCCTCGACTTCGTCTACTACCCGGTGTCGGCGATCATGTGGGTCTGGTACAAAGCATTCGCTTTCGTACTCGGGCCGGACAACTTCTTCGCCTGGGCCCTGTCGGTGATGTTCCTGGTTTTCACGCTGCGCGCGCTGCTCTACAAGCCGTTCGTGCGACAGATCCGGACCACCCGGCAGATGCAGGAACTGCAGCCACAGATCAAGGCGCTGCAAAAGAAGTACGGCAAGGACCGGCAGCGGATGGCGCTGGAGATGCAGAAGCTGCAACGCGAGCACGGCTTCAACCCGATCCTGGGCTGCCTGCCGATGCTGGCTCAGTTGCCGGTGTTCCTCGGGCTCTATCACGTGCTTCGGTCGTTCAACCGGACCACTGGCGGCTTCGGTTTGCAGTCGATGTCGGTGGAGCAGAACAGGCTCATCGGCAACTACATCTTCACCGCCACCGATGTGCAGAACTTCCTCAAGGCCAATCTGTTTGGGGCACCCATCGGTGCGTCGATGACCCAGCAGGGCGGCCTGGATGCGTTCGAACATTTCAGCCGGCCCGCGGTGATCGCGGTCGGGGCGCCGGTGATGCTGCTGGCCGGCGTGGCGACGTACTTCAACAGCCGGGCTTCGGTCGCGCGGCAGAGCGCCGAGGCGGCGGCGAACCCGCAGACCGCGATGATGAACAAATTGGCGCTGTACGTGTTCCCGCTGGGCGTGGTGGTCGGCGGTCCGTTCCTGCCGCTGGCGATCATCCTTTACTGGTTCGCCAACAACATCTGGACGTTCGGTCAGCAGCACTACGTGTTCGGCATGATCGAAAAAGAGGATGAGGCCAAGAAGCAGGAAGTGCTGCAACGCAGAGCGGCCAACGCACCCGCGCCCGGAGCCAAACCCAAGCGCAACAAGGCGACACCGGTTGGTGGTAACGCTGCTGGGTCGGACCCAGAGCCGTCCGAGCCCGACCCGGAGTCAGCCGCCGAAACCGATGTGAAGACCGGGAAGACGTCCCCGGTTCAGTCGAACAAGTCGAGTCCGGTGAACCGCAACACCTCTGCTTCGGGCGGTCCGGGCCGAACTCCACGGCCCGGCGCACGACCGAAAAAACGCAAACGTTAGCGAGCGCGCCCGCGCTTGCCGGGACTCAGGCCAGACAGCAGGCCGGACGGTCCCAGAAGTACCGAGCAGGAGACCGCGGCGGGATGCCGTGACAAACCAACCCGTGGATGAGGGAGAGAAAGACATGACCGACGCTGACACCACCGAGATCGAGTCGGATCTCGAGACGACGGACGCTGCGACGGATCCGTCGGATGCGCAGGCCGCGACCGACGAAACCGAGGACCTGGAGGAGCGCCTGGTCGCCGAAGGTGAGATCGCCGGCGACTACCTGGAAGAGCTATTGGACCTACTGGACTTCGACGGCGACATCGACCTCGACGTCGAGGGCAACCGCGCGGTCGTCAGCATCGACGGCAGCGACGACCTGAACAAGTTGGTGGGGCGCGGGGGAGAGGTGCTCGACGCACTGCAGGAGCTGACCCGTCTGGCCGTGCACCAGAAGACCGGCGTGCGCAGTCGGCTGATGCTCGACATCGCCAGTTGGCGCCGGCGGCGCCGCGAAGAGTTGGCGTCGCTGGGAGACAAGGTGGCGCGGCGAGTGGCCGAGACGGGAGAGCGCGAGGCGCTGTCGCCGATGACACCGTTCGAGCGCAAGATCGTCCACGATGCCGTGGCCGCGGTCGCCGGCGTGCATAGCGAAAGCGAAGGCGTGGAGCCCTCGCGCCGCGTCGTCGTTCTGCGTGACTGATTCGTGATCGGGCGTGACCGGGCCGTGACTACCCGAGTTACAGGGATGTAGTTCGGGAAGACGTGCCTACTGCGGGATGGCGACGCGAGGGTAGAGCGGAGGAATGTTTCACGTGAAACATGTCGATCCGTCCGCACGGACGGCGCCCGCTCCGGCCACTTCGCTCACCGCGCCGCCGGACTCTGCCGCCGCGATCTTCGGCGCGGGGCTGCCCCTGGCGCAGCGTTACGCCGAGGCCCTGGCGAGCGCGGGAGTCGAACGCGGCCTGGTGGGTCCCCGTGAAGTGGATCGACTGTGGGAGCGCCATCTGCTGAATTCCGCGGTTATTGGCGAGGTCTTGGACCAAGGTGCTCGAGTCGTCGATATCGGTAGTGGCGCGGGGTTGCCGGGGTTGCCGTTGGCGATTGCCCGGCCGGACCTCCGCATAGTGCTACTGGAACCTCTGTTGCGGCGCAGCGACTTCCTTCGCGAAGTCGTTGCGGAACTTGGAGTGCCGGTCGAAGTGGTCCGGGGCCGGGCAGAAGAGCGGTCGATTCGGGACGAGTTGGGCGGCAGCGACGCCGCGGTTTCTCGGGCCGTTTCCGCGTTGGACAAATTGACGAAGTGGAGTATGCCGTTGCTAAGGCAAGGCGGACTGATGGTGGCGATGAAGGGGGAGCGAGCTCCCGACGAAGTTCGCGAACACCGGCGTGTGATGGAGGCGGCCGGAGCCGTCGATGTCAGGGTGGTGACATGTGGCGCGAACTATTTGGAACAGCCCGCAACCGCGGTGCTGGCACATCGGGGAGCGCTTCCACGCAAGCTCCGGCGGTCCAGGCAGGGGGGAGCGGCGGTATGAGGTTCACCCGCAATACCCAGCAGCCAGGGACACGGCCTACCGATGCCGCGCCGCCGTCTCAGGCCCCAGCAGCCACGTCGAGCCCGACGGCACCAGCGCCGCCCCCAGTAGCGGCCGCGCCCGGCGGCGCGCACAATCCGACGGTGAATGTTTCACGTGAAACATCGGCTGAATTCGATACTCCGATTGGCGCCGCTGCCGAACGCGCGATGCGGGTGCTGCACACCACTCACGAACCGCTGCAACGGCCGCGCCATCGCCGGGTCTTCACGATCGCGAACCAGAAGGGCGGCGTAGGCAAGACCACGACGGCAGTCAACCTCGCTGCGGCACTCGCGGTCCAGGGGCTCAAGACCCTCGTGATCGACCTCGACCCGCAGGGCAATGCGAGCACCGCGCTGGGTATCGCCGACCGGCAGTCCGGCACCCCGTCCTCCTACGAGATGCTCATCGGCGAGGTGACGATACGCGAAGCGCTGCGGCAGAGCCCGCACAGCGACCGGCTGTTCTGCGTGCCGGCGACAATCGATCTGGCGGGCGCGGAGATCGAACTCGTCAGCATGGTGGCGCGGGAGAACCGGTTGCGCAACGCGCTGGCCGAGTTGGACAATTTCGACTTCGACTACGTCTTTGTGGATTGCCCGCCATCGTTGGGCTTGCTCACCATCAACGCCCTCGTCGCGGCGCCCGAAGTCCTGATCCCGATTCAGTGCGAGTACTACGCCCTCGAGGGGGTGTCACAGCTGATGCGCAACATCGAAATGGTGAAGGCCCACCTGAATCCGCAACTCGACGTCACCACCGTCATCCTCACCATGTACGACGGGCGGACCAAGCTCGCCGATCAGGTGGCCGAGGAAGTCCGGCGATACTTCGGCGACAAGGTGCTGCGCACGGTGATCCCGCGCAGCGTCAAAGTCTCGGAGGCACCGGGCTACAGCATGACGATCATCGATTACGATCCCGGTTCGCGTGGCGCGATGAGTTATCTGGATGCCAGCCGCGAACTCGCGCAGCGCGATCGACCACCAGCCGGGAGGGGATAGGTCATGACGACTCCATCACGTAGGAAAGGCGGCCTGGGCCGCGGCCTGGCGTCCCTGATTCCGACGGGTCCGGCCGAAGGTGACGCGGGGCCCGCCACGCTCGGGCCGCGGATGGGCTCGGCCGCGGCCGACGTCGTGATCGGTGGACCCGTGGACGGCGGACCGGACGCTGCCGCCATGGGCGCGGTGTATCGCGAGATCGCGCCGTCGGATATCGAGGCCAATCCGCGCCAACCGCGGCAGGTGTTCGACGAAGAAGCACTCTCGGAACTGGTGCACTCGATCCGGGAGTTCGGACTGCTGCAACCGATCGTGGTGCGCGCGGTTCCGTCGTCGGAGAGCGGCGCCCGGTATCAGATCGTGATGGGGGAGCGACGCTGGCGGGCGGCGCAGGAAGCCGGCCTGACGACCATCCCGGCGATCGTGCGCGAGACCGGCGACGACAATCTGCTGCGCGACGCCTTGCTGGAGAACATCCACCGAGTGCAGCTGAACCCGTTGGAAGAAGCGGCCGCATACCAGCAACTCCTCGACGAGTTCGGGGTCACCCACGACGAACTGGCCGCGCGCATCGGCCGGTCGCGCCCGTTGATCACCAACATGATCCGGTTGCTCAAGCTGCCTATCCCCGTGCAGCGACGGGTCGCCGCGGGGGTGCTGTCCGCCGGGCACGCCCGGGCGCTGCTGTCGTTGGAAGCCGGGTCCGAGGCACAAGAGGAACTGGCGAGCCGCATCGTCGCAGAGGGGCTATCGGTCCGGGCCACCGAGGAGGCGGTCACGCTGGCGAACCGCAGTGACGGCGCGAAGCCGGCGCCGCCGCGGCGCAAGCCGATCCAGATGCCGGGGCTGCAGGACGTTGCTGAGCGGCTGTCGAATGCCTTCGACACCCGCGTGACGGTCGCCCTCGGCAAACGTAAGGGCAAGATTGTGGTGGAGTTCGGCTCGGTGGACGATCTTCAGCGAATCATCGATCTGATGACCGCGAAGAAGCCCTGAGCAGGCCCGACCAGACATATTCTGTAATTACGTCACTGTGACACTGGACTGATCCCGGGCCGTACCCCAACCCGCACCGGGCACTTCGATCCGACGGAGACTTGCTGTGCGTCAACGGATTTCGAGCTGCGAGCTGCTGTCGAGCACGCCGCCGCGGTGTGCTCGGGCACGGTGGTCGCAGCGGTCGGGGAGTGGCGGCGGCGGCAGGGCCGGCCGCGCGGTGTGCCGGCGCGCTCGCCACTGGCCCGAGGGCAACCAACTCTCCTATCCTGAGGGGGTTGCCGGCGCACGTCGGCCCTTGCGAGAGAAGGTGGCAGAAAAGAACGGGTGGGGACCCGGTATCACGAATGGCATCACCGATGACGGGTCATGCAATGTTGCCGAACGCGGGGCGGTATGTGGAGCGAAGCCACGGATACCGCACGGAGGCTAGGAGTCTAGTGTCAGCTCGGATTACAGCGCTGCGGCTCGAGGCCTTCGAGCAGCTTCCCAAGCACGCGCGCCGTTGCGTCTACTGGGAGGTCGACCCGGCGACGCTCGGCAAGGATGAGCATCTGGCTGACCCGGAGTTCGAAAAAGAGGCGTGGCTGTCCATGGTCATGCTGGAGTGGGGTTCGTGCGGCCAGGTGGCGACGGCGATCCCCGACGAGCGCAGTCAAGCCGAGCCGCCGTGCTTGGGCTACATCTTGTACGCGCCGCCGCGGGCAGTACCCAGGGCGCATCGCTTTCCCACCGGTCCGGTGTCTGCGGATGCGGTGCTGCTGACGTCGATGGGTGTGGAGCGCGGCCAGGCCGCTTCCACCGATCTGTCCGACCTGCCGCACAGCCTCATCGCACGGGTCATCGACGAGTTGATGCGCCGCGGTGTGCGGGCGCTGGAGGCATTCGGCCGCACCGAGGCGGCCACCGAGTTGCAGACTCGAGGGGACGCCCTCGAGATCAGTGACGTGCAACCAGTTCTGGAAGGACTGGGGGATTGCTCGGTCGAGCACTGCATCATCGACGCGGACTTTTTGTTGGATGCGGGATTTGTGGTGGTCGCCCCGCACCCGTACTTCCCGCGGCTACGCCTCGAGCTCGACAAGGGTCTGGGTTGGAAGGCCGAAGTCGAGGCCGCGCTGGAGCGTCTGCTGGAGAACGCTCAGTTGCAGCAGCCGGTGGGTGCGGGGTGCGCGCCGGCGGGGTCGGGCGACAACACGTTAAAGGCCCGCCAGACAAGCCCCGAGACAAGCCCCGAGCCAAGCCCACAGACAAGCGATATCACGGAGAACCGAATCAGGAACCGCTGATTCGGCTGGCCCGTTCCCGCTCCACCGACAGCTCGTGCGCCAGTAGTTCGGCGAAGGTGAATGTTCCGGTGGGCCGGTCATTCTTGCCCAACAGGTAAAGCCGCTTCACCGCGGCCAGAATGCCCTCGGCGATGGCGTCACGGGTCTGCGTCGAGATCAGCATCTCGCGGTCGCGGGGGTTGGTGATGTAGCCGACGTCAACCTGGACGGTAGGCATCCTGGTCAGCCGCAGCAGATCCCACGTCCGGCCGTGTACCCGGCAGTCCCGTAACCCGGTGCGCGCCACCACTTCCCGCTGAATGAAATCGGCGAGGTTGCGGCCGATGGTGGACACCGAACCGTGCGAGTTGCCGAAGTGAAAGGACGCCACCCCGTTGGCCGACGGACTGGTCTGAGTTTCGCAACGCAGACTAATCATCAGGTCTGCGCCAACGGAATTGGCGGTGGCGGCCCGCTCGGCATCCGATGGGCTGCGGTTGGTCGGGCGGGACAGGAACGTCTCCATACCGATGGCCGTCATCCGGCCTTCGAGACGACTTGCCAAGTCCCACAACACGTCTGACTCACTGATCGGGCCGGCCGAACCCTGGGTGATCAGGCCGTGGTCACCGCCGCCGCGGCCCGGATCGATGATGATCCGCTTGCCCGACAGCTTCGGCCCGGAGCTGCGCACCAGCTCCTCTTCGCGAATCGCGTGCGGTGACCCACCGCTGACCCGGGAACTAAGAAAGTACAAGGAGCGCAACGTTTCCGGGCCGCAGATGCCGTCCGCGGACAGTCCGTACTCACGTTGGTAGGACATCAGCGCGTTGTGGGTCTGCAACCCGAAATGCCCGTCCACCAAACCGGTGTAGAAGCCTAGGTCCTGCAATCGGGCCTGCAGCGTCGCGACGTCGTCGCCGTAGAGCGGTGCCCCGAATTGGTGATACAGCGTGCGCGCGCCGAGCCGGTAGGACGCCTCCTTCAACGCGCGGTAGGTGGCCTCGCCGACGATGCCGTCCACCAGCAATCCCCGATGCTGTTGAAAGGCACGAACCGCATGGTCGAGTTCGCCGTCGAACACCTCAGCCGCGACGTGCGGACCAGTGGTCAGATCGTCGTCGGGGTTCTCCAGCATTCCCAGCGCGGCCAGCGCCGCCCGGATCTCGGTGACAGCGGCGCCACGGTCGCCACAGCGCAGCGCGTCGCCGTCTTCGCGGCGCGAACTCGGCATACCAAGGGCCCTCCGGGACTGATTGACACCACTGCAAATCGCAGCACAGTTAACCGATATTGTCGCAGATCCCCGCCGATATCGGGAAAACCCCAGGCCAACCGGCGGTGCGATTCGCCGACGAGATCGGGACGCGCTGCCCGGCTAAGCCAGGTTGGGAACCGCGTCCGAGAGCTCCCGCAGCAGCGCCGCCTTGCCCTTGGCGCCGACGATCCGCTTCACCGGCTGACCGTCCTTGAACAGGATCAGCGTGGGGATCGAGACCACCTGAAAGTCGCGGGCCGTCTCCGGGTTGGCGTCCACGTCGAGCTTGGCAACGGTGAGGTCGGCGGATCGCTCAGCGGCGATCTCTTCGAGTACCGGCGCCACCATCTTGCACGGTCCGCACCACGTCGCCCAAAAGTCAACCAGCACAGGCTTATTGCTGGATAACACCTCGGTGGAGAACGAGGCGTCGGAAACCTCGATGGTGGCGGACTCCTCCAGATTGCTCATCGCTGCGCTCCAATCAACTCGGTACTGTCGGCGTCTCCGGTCGCTTCGTGCTCGGCGAGCCACCGCTCGGCGTCGATGGCGGCCGCACAACCGCTACCCGCGGCGGTGATCGCCTGTCGATAGGTGCGGTCCACCAGGTCGCCGGCGGCGAACACGCCGTCCAGCGAGGTGCTGGTGGTGCGGCCCCGCACCAACACGTAGCCGTCGGAGTCTAGATCGATGGCGTCGCGCACCAGAGCCGAGCGTGGTTCGTGCCCGATCGCCACGAACACGCCCGTCACCGGCAGGGTGGTTTCTTCACCGGTCTTGGTGTCGCGCAACCGCAATCCGGTGACCGTGGTGTCGCCGTCGACTCCGAGGACGGCCTTGTTGGTCAGGATGGTGATCTTGTCGTTGGCCTGTGCCCGGTTGAGCATGATCTTGGAGGCGCGGAACTCCTCGCGACGGTGCACCAACGTGACGCTGCGCGCGAACCGGGTGAGGAAGGTGGCCTCCTCCATCGCGGAGTCGCCGCCGCCGATGACGGCGATGTCCTGGTCCCGGAAGAAGAACCCGTCGCAGGTGGCACAGGAGCTCACCCCCCGGCCGAGCAGTTCCTGTTCGCCGGGCACGTGCAGGTAGCGTGCAGCCGCACCCATCGCCAGGATGACCGCGCGGGCCTGGAACTCTTCACCTTCGGCTGTGACGACGGATTTGACCGGTCCATCCAGCGAAACCGACTCGACGTCCTCCATGCGCAGGTCGGCGCCGAAGCGCAACGCCTGTTCGCGCATCTCGTCCATCAATTCCGGACCGGTGATGCCGGCACGGAAACCGGGGTAGTTCTCCACCTCGGTGGTGGTCATCAGTGCGCCGCCGAACGAGGTGCCCTCGAAGACCAGTGGCTTGAGCTGCGCACGGGCGGTGTAGAGGGCCGCGGTGTATCCGGCCGGGCCGGAACCGATGACGATCACGTCGTGGATGGTGTCGGGTGAGGAAGGAGAGGTCATGCGGGCCTTTCAGGTTCGCCACAACGAAAGCGGGCTGCAATGCTACGAACGCCAGCGTAGGCACTGCTGTTCCCGGGAGCGACGCAAGACACCATTCGAGGCTAGGAGCGCGGTATCGCGGTCGTAGCCAGCAACCCGGTATCGGCGGCGCTGCAGTTGACTGCAACCGCGAAGGCCAACAGGGTGTCGGGCGTGTCACCGCGCATGACCAGCAGCACACCGGGGCGGGCGTTGACTTCGACCGGTTGGGCGCCCAGCACCGGTTCGGCCGCCGGATAGCCCAGGCCGGCCAGACATGATGCGCGCTGCGTCGCGCTGCCGAGCGCACCGAAATCGGGTGAGCGCTGCAGCAGCGCGCGGATCTCGTGGTCGGTTAGCGGGATCACCGGAACCGGGGTGGACACCGTGATGTGGTCGACGGTGGGCCCCATGCTGGGCGTGGACTCCGGTTGGTCGAGCAGTGCGACGGTGCCGACGCCCATCGCGGCCAGCACCGCGCACACACCGATAAATCCCGCGATCGCGCGGACCGGGCGCACGGGCGGCCGGGCGGCGTGAGCGGCACCCGAGGACGGGCCGGCGGCGGCGAGGTCGTCGCGAACCTGGTGCAGCGCCTGCAGCGTCGCCGCGGCGTGCGGGTCGGTGCGGATGCGGCTAGGCACGCGTGCGGCAGTGTCGTCGTCGAGCAGTCCGGCTTGCAGATCGGCGAGTTGGTCAACGGTCAGGGGCGGTTCATCCTCGGCGGAACTCATCCGCCCCAGTGTCCGTCATGGCGCCCCCCGGGTCGACGAGGCCATCGACATCAGCCGTGTCGCGCCGCGTGGCTAGCCGGTCTCAACTGCGTCGACGTCGTTCGCTGCTGGGACGTCGAGGTATCCCAGCAGGTAGGCCAGCCGGGCCCGCGCCCGGGCGCAACGACTCTTGACGGTGCCCTCGGGGATACGCAGTAACCGCGCCGTCTCGGCAATCGAATAGCCGTACATGTCGACCGCGACCACCGCCGCTCGCTGCGACACCGCCAGCCGCATCAGCGCCCGCTGCACCACCACCGCCGTTTCGACTTCGCGGGTGCGGTCAGGCACCACGTACCCGTTCTGAAACCCAACGGGCGGAGGCGGTTTGGTGCGACGCAGCCGGTCCAGGCAGGCGTTGAGCACGACGCGGTGCAGCCAAGTGCTGACCGCGGCTTCGTGTCGAAACGAGCCGGCGTTGCGATGTACCGAGAGCATCGCATCCTGGAAGGCGTCGTCGGCGTCTTCGGGGGAAGGGCTGGTGAGCCGCGCCAGCCCGTAGAGCGCACGGTGGTGGCGCCGCAACAGTTCGGCGAAGGCGTGGCGGTCACCGTCGACGTGCGCGGTCAGCAACTCGGCGTCGCTGCGCTGCCGCCGGTCCGCTCCCCAGAAGCCCACCGCCGGACGGTAACCAATCCGCGCGCGCCCGGCACTTCACCCGGGGCCGCGGTTGTGCTCAGGATGCGGCTTGAATCGTGAGCTCGGAGATGTCGGCCTCGCTCTTCCCGTCGGTGGTACCCAACGTCGAGATCCACACCAACAGGTTCGACGTCGGGGATGACGCTTTGACCTGGATGGTGTTGGGACCGGGCTTAAGTGTGGTGGCTGGGGCCAACACGGTGGTGTCCTCAAGCTTCGACGGATTCGCCGAAGACGAGGAGCGAATCTCAACCTTCGTGCCGGTGCTGGAAACGTTGAGGGTGACTACGCCCACGACCGTCGGGCGGGGCAACTGCAGCAGCAGTCCGACACCACTCTTGAAGCCCGGGAACGGGACTGAGTCGGAGTAGGTGTCGGTGTGCCAGGCGGTGCCGGGATTGCCGTCGATGGCCTGGCTGGCCTCACCGGGATTGTCGGCGTCGCCGCCGGGGGAAAACACCGTGGCTTTGGTGGGTCTGACGAAGCCGCCAGCCGGAGCGGTGCTGCCCGGGGAATCCGTGGCCGATGACGACGTCGGATTGTTGAGGCCCAGTTGCTCACCTTTGAGGCCGTTGCCGACATCGCCGAAGATCTTGCTGACCACCGACGCGAGCACCAGCAGCGCGACCAGCAGGATGGCTGCGCCGGCACCCAACCCGATCAGCAGGTTGCGGCGACGACGGGAGTAGACCTCGGTGCCGCGCTCGGCCTGCCGCCGCGGCGTGGCCGGCGCGGGGGGCTCGGCAATCGGACCGATCACCTCGGTACGGTCGGCGACCGCGGTGGCCTGCTGCAGCAAATTCAAAAGCGTTGAGGCACTGCGTATCCCGCCGTCTTCCTGAACGGACCGGACGGCGACGGCGGAAATCTGGAACGGAATGTCACGGTCGACGACGGTCGGTTCCACCGGCTGACCGTTGGCGTCCCGATCTGCCGGTGCCAACCCACTGCGCGCGCCGGCTTCCGGCAGCGGCCAGCGGTTGACCAACAAGGCGTACAGCGCGGCGCCGATGCCGCGGATGTCGTCTTGCGGGTTGGCGTCGGGCATGGTCGCCGGGTAAGCCAGCACGACGTCGCCCTCGATGCTCACGCGTACCCGGCTGGGATGGTCGAGCGAAAGCGCGACGCCGGCGCGGTGGGCCGCGTCGGCGGCCGCGGCCAGTGACTGCATGGCCCGGATCGCGCCCACCGGCGACGGCGACGTATCGGCCACTTCCTGCAGCGAGCCGCCGCGGATCCATTCCGCGACGACCAGGCCGCCCGAGCCGGTGTGCACGACGTCGAGCACCCGGGCGATGCCCGGCTTGTCGATCCGGCTCAGCCGCAGGGTGCGGGACAGGATCTCTTGCAGCACGTCGTCGGGCAGGGCGCCTTCCGGGTCGACGAAGGTGAGCGCTACTTGGCGGTCCAGCGCGGTGTCCAGCGCCTGCCAGAAGTGCAGGGGCGGGTTGCCGCCGTGCGAGATCAGCAGGCGGTAGCGGCCGTTGGCGATGCGGGCACCGGGCACCAGGTTCAGATCGTCTTGCGGCGGTTCGGGATCGCGTTCCCGCGGGGCGTCGAACGGGATAGGACCGCGCGTGTCAGCGGTGAGATCGCCATTGCGCTGGTCGCGCGGCGCCGGCTCCTTGCGGGACGGAATGTCGGGCTGGAAGTCGTCGGCCCGCGACAGCGGCGGTTCCTGGCCGCCCACCGAGTGAGTCGAGGCGCTATCCGAACTGCGGTCGGTCACCTCCGGTCCTTTCGCTATCCCGGTTCTGGCTACCGGAGGCCTGCGCCGGATCTGCTCCTGGACCGCGTTTCCCCCCGGCAGGGATTTTCTTTGCTCAGGGTACGTGACCGGGGAATGCCGCGACGACACCCGCGGCGTGGCGGCGGCCCGTCGCGATCGCCTGGCCGCACCGGCCCGGGTGCGGCGGGTTCGGATAGCGGCGAGCGCCGCCTGCGCTTCGGGAACCCGCGCGCCCAGCATGACCGCGGCCAGGATCGGCACCATGATCAGCCCCAGTACCAGCAGTCGTAGCAGCGAGCCCATGCCGCCGTGCTCGGTCAGCTGATGCAGTCCCAGCAGTCGGTCGACGACGTGGGCGATTAGGCCGGCCAGCAGGGAGGCGGCGATCGTCACCAGGATGGTGCGCACTTCGCCGAGACCGATCAGCCCACCGCCCTTGGGGCGCAGGCTGCGACGCAGCAGGAAATGGCCGACGACGGCCCCGGTCAAAAACCCCAGCCCGTTGGCGGTGCCTAGGTAGCCGGCGACCAGATCTTTGTTGTCGGTGACATGCGGGGCCAGCAGCGAACCGGCGATCTTGACCGCGGTGATCACGATGATGATCACGATGGGCGTCCACGGCTGCTCGCGGGCGTAGAACACCCGCAGTTGCAGCAGCACCAGCGCGTAAGGGATCAGGGTGAAGGCGGACAGCGAGATCGCCGCGCCCAGATAGCCGGCGTCTACCTGCCCGAAATGGCCGTAGGCGAACAGTGCGCTGCCCATCGCGGGTCCGCCGACGGTCATGAACGCCACCGCCGGGATCAGCGTGATCATGGTCAGCCGGGTGGCCAAGGACAGGTCGGCCAGCACCGCGGGGATGTCCTCGGCGGCCGCGTTGCGACTCAGCCGCGGCATCACCACCGTCAACACCGTCACGCCGATGATGCCGAACGGCAGCATCAGCACCAGCCAGGTGTAGTTGTAGATCGCCGGGCCAGAAGCGGCGGAGCCGCTGGCGATCTGGTTGCCCACCACGTAGCCGAGTTGGCTGATGACCACATAGAGCACCATCGCGGCGGCCATCGTGCCGAAGCGCTTGAGCCGTTCGTCGAGTCCCCACAGGGGGCGCAGGCTGATGTGCTGGCGTCGGATCGCCACCAGCAGCACCGCGGTCTGGGCGAACACCCCCAACGTGGTGCCGATGCCCAGCACCAGCAGTTTGGTGTTTCCCATCTCGACGGGGTCCACGGAGAGTTCGCCGGGAACGGCGAGGTATACCCCGAGGGTCGCGATGGCGACGACGTTGTTGACCACCGGCGCCCAGGCCGGCGGCCCGAATACGTTGCGGGTGTTCAGGATCGCCATGAACACCGAGGACAGGCCGTACACCAGGACCTGGGGCAGTAACAGGTAGGCGAAGGCGGTGGTCAGCGGCTCGCTGACCTCGGGACTGCGACCCAGCATCAGCCGCACCAGCAGGGGTGCGGCGAGCACCGACAGCGCGGTGGCCACCAGTAGCAATGTGGTGGCCAGGGTGACCAGGCGCCGCACGAAGGCCGCGCCGCCGTCGGGATCGTCCTGCTCGGCGCGGGCCAGCACCGGCACGAAGATCGCGGTGAAGGTCGCCTCGAGGACAAGGGCGGCGATCATGTTGGGTAGCTGGTTGGCCACCGAGAACGAGCTGGAAAGCGCCGCACCCAGGATCGCGGCCAGCAGCACGATGCGGGCGAAGCCGGTGAGCCGGCTGATTAGCGTCGCAAAGGCCATGCCCCAGGACCGCGACACCACCGCGGCGTCGGACAGTTCTTCCTGCCGGGGGCGTCGCGGTGCTCCCGGTGGTTGCTGCGGGGTCCAGCCGGGGCGGGGCGGCAGCCCCGGTGGTGGCGGCGCCGTTCGACCCGGCCGTCGGTGCCGCGCTGGCTGCCACCGGCACCAACCCGACGGTGCCGACGT
>NZ_LZLS01000040.1 GCF_001673365.1 Mycobacterium asiaticum | reverse complement strand
CGTAGCAGCGTCACCGGTGCGTCCAGTGGGCGGCCGCGCGCGATGCGATGGCTCAACCAACCGTCCAGCTGCCAACGCACCCGGTCTGCGGTGGCGTCCTCGGTCAACGGTTCGGCGCACCGCCACACCCGGCTGAGCTCTTCGCCGTTGGCAGTGACCGCGTGAATGGCCAACCGGGTGCAGCCCACTCCGGCAGCCAGCAACACCTGGTGCAGCGTGGCCGCCAGTGAGCGCCCGGCGAATGCCGCGGCGTCGACGCGGTCGATCGGCGGATCGCAGTCCAGCACGGCTTCGAGTTCCTGCGGCGGTTCGCGGCCGGAAGGACCGCGTTCAGCTTCGCCGCAAGCGAACCGGTGTGCGACCATGGCGTCGGCCCCGAACCGGGACGCGACGTCGGTGCGAGACAGCGCGGCGAACTGCCCGAGGGTGCGAATCCCCATCCGCCACAACAGATCCGCCAGCTCCTCTCGTCCCGGTCCGGACAGGCTCGGCTCGGTGGCCAGTTGGCGGATCGACAGCGCGGACAAAAACCGCGCATCGCCACCGGGCTCCACAACGCGACCGGCCCGCGCGGCGAAGACCGCGGTGGACAGCCCGTCGGCGATCCCGATCTGGCACTCGGCACCGACCCCCGAACTCACTGCAACCGCGTCGATCAGTCGCTCGGCCGCCTGCTGCTCGGACCCGAAGAACCGGGCCGCACCGCGCACCGGGAGCACCAGGAGCCCGGGCCGCAGCACCTCGGCGCGCGGCACCAGATCCTCCACCGCGGTGACCACGCTTTCGAAGAAGCGGGCGTCGCGGTCCACATCGGCGGCCGCGACGTGCAGTTGCGGGCACCGCGCGGCCGCCTCCCGGCGCCGCAGCCCTCGGCGTACCCCGGCCGCCCGAGCCATCGACGAACAGGCGATGACCCGGTTTGCCAACGTGACCGCAACCGGGGCCGTCGCGGGCTGGCCCGCGGCCGCGGCCGCCGCGACCGCCGGCCAGTCCATGCACCAGATCGCCAGCACTCGAGAAGGGGCCATCGACGTCAACCGGTGCGAACTCGACCGATCGACCGCCCGCACCGGCTGATCTGCAACCGCACCCCGCTGATGCGTCCGAACCCCGGGCGGCTGCCCAGACTCAGCTCATAACCGCAGACCCGAGCCTCCAACCGCGCCGACGCCCCTTCCCAGTCACCATCGGTGACCAGCACCGTGCACCCTTTATGACGGGCCCGGGCGACCACGGCCCGGGCCCGCGTCCGCGTCACCCGGCGCCCACCCAGGCCGAGAACCACCAGGTCCATACCGTCGACGAGTACGGCGGCCACCTCTACCGGATCATTTCCGGGATCTGGTATCACCGCGATCCGGCTCAGATCCGCCCCCATCTCCACCGCGGCCAGCAACCCGATATTCGGCTGGCCGACGATGGCGACGTTGCCTCCGTCGGCCGTCGCCGAAGCCACCATGCGCAGCACCAGCGAGCGCGCGCCGGACAGCACCGCCACCGTTCCACGCGGCAACATGGAGGGGCTCGCCCCCGGCAACAGTTCCTCGGTATGGGCGGTGCTCTTTCCGGACATCGCCTCCATCCGCCGACGCAGCGATTCGAGCTGGTCAGCCCGGCTTTCGGAGGCCAAAGCCACAGTCATATCAGCCTCCCACCTTGGCGCTCTTTTCGAAAATATGTTCGATTGGCTTGAGTAAACACCTGCCCTCTGACAACCGTCAAGCAACGCAAGAGGCGGCTTTATGCGTTCGATGCTGGTGTGACTCCTGGCATGAAATGAGGCTCAATCAGCCGCAGCAAATTGAAGAACGTGGCCGTACTCAGCGCCGTGGGCAGCGCGCAGCACATCGCCGGCATCGCTGATATCACCCTCGACGAGTTCGACGCCGATCCGGCGCAACGCCTCGGCTTTGTCCGGATCGCGAACCAGCGCACGCGCCTTCCTATAGTCAGCGCATGACGATCAATCCGGCGAGCATCCTGTTGACCGACCGCGTCGCAGTCGTCACCGGCGCAGGTGCCGGGATCGGGCGCGGCATTGCCGCAGGCCTGGCGACCTTCGGCGCCAAAGTGGCCATCTGGGAACGCAACCCCGAATCGTGCGCCGAAGCCGCCGGGGAAATCGGCGCGCTGGGCATCCCCGTCGACGTCCGAGACAGCACCGCGGTCGACGCCGCGCTCGCGCATACCACCGCCGAACTCGGACCCGTCACGATCCTGGTCAACAACGCCGGCGGGGTGTTCTCATCAGGGATCCTCGACACCAGCGAGAACGGCTGGGATGCGCTGTACAAATCGAATCTGCGCCACGTCTACCTGTGCACTCAACGGGTGGCCCGCGGCCTCGTCGAACAGAAGCTGCCGGGCAGCATCATCAGCATCACGTCGATCGAAGGCGTCCGGGCCGCGCCCGGTTACGCAGCGTATGCGGCCGCCAAGGCCGGAGTCATCAACTACACCAAGACCGCGGCCCTCGAACTCGCACCGCACGGCATCCGGGTAAACGCGCTGGCGCCCGACATCACGCTTACCGAAGGCATCATGCAGATGGCACCGCCGGGTTCCGACGAGCGTTTCGGCCTCACCGTCCCGTTGGGACGCGCCGGTCACGTCGATGAGATGGCGGGCGCGGCAGTGTTTCTCGCATCTGAAATGTCGAGCTACATCACCGGGCAGACGATCCACGTCGACGGCGGCACCCACGCAGCCAGCGGCTGGTATCACGATCCAGAGACCGGCGCCTATGCGCTCGGACCGACGACCTAGCCCAAGCCGTCGAACAACGACTGCGGTGGCGGCAGCCCGATAACTCAGCTGACAGCGAGGCCGGGCGGGGCCGAAACCCCAACCGGCACCGGCATTCCCGGCATGTAGCGCTGGAAAAGCGACGTGGCAACGGCCGCGACGTCATCGCTGAGCGGATACATGTGCCGGTACTGCAGCACCTGCTTTCCGATCAGTCCGAGCCGTTCGTGGAAAGTCGGCACCCGAGCGGGATCCAGCAGCGGATTGTTGAACGCCGGCCGGTCGGCACGCTGGAACTCGAAGGCGGCGCTGATCCGCGCGGCCGTCCCCAGCCGGCTGCCCCGACCGCCCCAGTGCAGGACCGCCTGGTTCCAGGCCAGCATGGACCCGGCCGTCGCCGGCAACGCACGGATGTCCTGCGGGTTGTAAACGACGGTGTTGTCGGCGCCATCCCATCTGCGTTGCCGGAAGCGGTCGTCGAGATGGGCGGGCAGCATGTACATGCAGCCGTTGAGCGGGGTGGCGTCGGTGAACGGAAGCCACACGGTCAGGGTGTGCGGCGAGTTGTCGGCATCCAGGGTCGGCATCAACCGGTCGCGGTGCGGCCCCCAGCCCACTGCGTTCTCGTTGGGGTTGACGTGCCATACCCAGAAGTCGGGCAGCGCCAGGTAACCCTCGCCGAGCACGGACGTCAGGAAGTCCGAAAGTCCTTGGAAGGCAAGCCACAACTCGTCGTAGACGAACGCGAACGCCAGCGGAATCCCGCGCTGGAACAACGTCGAAACGGCGTAGCGGATCGGTGCGGTGATGGCCTCCGACAGGGCGTCGGCCACCTGGACGTAACCCTCGCGCTTCAGGTCGGCGAACAGCGGGGCGGTTTCACCGACCGAGGCGGGTCTGGCGACATTGCCCGCCTCGATGGACATCCCCGGGCACAGCTCCCCCCAGAACTCGCGGCGCTCCACGTGGGCAGCAGAAAGGGTACCGATCATCGCGATATCGTAACCCAGGACCGACCGCCCGGAGTGCGATCAGCGCAGGTCGGGCTACTCCCACTCGATGGTGCCAGGTGGTTTGCTGGTGATGTCGAGCACCACGCGATTGACCTCGCGGACCTCGTTGGTGATGCGGGTGGAAATGCGCTCGAGCACCTCGTAGGGAACCCGGGTCCAGTCGGCGGTCATGGCGTCCTCACTGGACACCGGTCGCAGCACGATCGGATGTCCATAGGTGCGGCCGTCCCCCTGCACACCCACCGAGCGGACATCGGCCAACAAGACCACCGGGCATTGCCAGATCAGGTTGTCCAGGCCCGCCGCGGTCAGCTCCTCGCGCGCGATCGAGTCCGCGCGACGCAGCGTCTCCAACCGCTGCGCGGTCACCTCTCCGACGATTCTGATTCCCAGCCCCGGGCCCGGAAATGGTTGGCGCGCAACGATTTCCTCAGGCAGGCCCAATTCCCGTCCGACCGCGCGCACCTCGTCTTTGAACAGCAGCCGCAACGGCTCGACGAGGGTGAACTTCAGGTCATCGGGCAGGCCGCCGACGTTGTGGTGACTCTTGATGTTGGCCGTGCCACTGCCCCCGCCGGACTCCACCACGTCCGGGTAGAGCGTCCCTTGCACCAGAAAGTCGATCTCCTTGCCGTGCAGGACATCTCGCACCGCACCCTCGAACGCGCGAATAAATTGGCGGCCGATGATCTTGCGTTTGCCTTCTGGATTGCTGACACCGGATAGCGCGGCCAAAAACGTCTGCGCCGCGTCGACGGTAACCAGATTGGCGCCGGTGGCGGCGACGAAGTCGCGCTCCACCTGGGCACGCTCACCGGCGCGCAACAACCCGTGGTCGACGAAGACGCAAGTCAACCGGTCGCCGATGGCTCGCTGCACCAGGGCGGCGGCCACGGCCGAGTCCACTCCGCCGGACAGGCCGCAGATCGCATGGCCGTCCCCGATCTGCGCGCGCACCTGCTCGATCAGCGCGTTGGCGATGTTGGCGGGGGTCCACTGCGCGCCGATTCCGGCGAACTCGTGCAGGAACCGGCTGAGCACCTGTTGCCCGTGCGGGGTGTGCAGCACCTCAGGGTGGTACTGCACGCCAGCCAGGCCACGATCCCGAGCTTCGAACGCTGCCACCGCCGCACCCGCACTGGTGGCCACCACGGTAAATCCATCCGGGGCGGCGGTAACCGCGTCCCCGTGACTCATCCACACCGGCTGAACCTCGGGAAGATCTGAATGCAGTTCGCCGCCAACGACTTTCAGTTCAGTGCGGCCATACTCGCTGGTGCCGGTATGCGCCACGGTGCCACCGAGCGCCTGGGCCATCGCCTGGAATCCGTAGCAGATGCCGAATACCGGCAGACCAAGCTCGAACAGCGCCGGGTCCAATTGCGGGGCACCCTCGACGTAGACGCTGGCCGGTCCGCCGGACAGCACCAGCGCCAACGGGTCGCGAGCCCGGATTTCCTCGATCGAGGCGGTATGCGGAATGACCTCCGAAAAGACCCGCGCCTCGCGGATCCGCCGGGCGATCAGCTGGGCATACTGTGCACCGAAATCCACGACAAGCACCGGGCGCACCGGTGCCCCAGGCACATCAAGGTCAGCAGGCTCGGTCACGGCGAGTCAGTTTAGCCGCTGGCCCTGGCCGCACCCTCCGGCCTCGCGTTGCGCCGAGAGGCCTTCCGCGGCAGGGATTTCTCCAGCACCACAATGGAAAACTCTCACCTGTCAAATGCAGCGCCGGAAACAGTACCCTTCTTTATTGTCGGCAATGGTTCGCCGGGCGGCGACGAGCGTTGAGAGGTCGAGGTGCGGGTTACTGGGAAAGTGGTGCGGTTTGACGATGTGCGGG
Source organism: Mycobacterium asiaticum (assembly GCF_001673365.1). GTDB lineage: Bacteria > Actinomycetota > Actinomycetes > Mycobacteriales > Mycobacteriaceae > Mycobacterium > Mycobacterium asiaticum_A. The sequence continues at coordinate 54,211 of NZ_LZLS01000040.1, read as the reverse complement.
GCTATGGCTTCATAACTCCGGATGTCGGTGGCGAAGATGTTTTCTTGCACGCTAACGATCTAGAAATGGACAAACGTCAAGCCCGTGCCGGTGCTCGGGTTTCTTTTGAAATTGAAGAAGGAGCACGGGGCAAATTTGCAACGCAGGTCCATTTGGCAACTGACGCGGGATCGGCAAAGCCGCGTCATAAGGACGATGACGAAGCGTTTCCGGGTGGCGACGAGTACTTCGACGTGCTATCGGCTGACGAATTTCGCCACACGATAACCGAGAAGCTACTGCACATCACTCCGGCGCTGAGCGCCCAGCAGATCCTCGCGGTGCGGAGCAGCTTCGAGGAAGTGGCACGCAAGCACGGCCTAATTGACTCCTGAGCCGTACTTACGCGTCCGGACCTGTGCAAAGACCGCATCGGGTTTCTGAATTCGATCGGGAGGGCATGGGGAACAGGTAAGCCATTAACCATCCAGGACACGAGGTACCCGTGAGTCACTCAGAGTTGGGCCTGCCAGATAACGTACGTGCCTGCCTGTTCGACCTCGACGGTGTGTTAACCGACACCGCGAGCGTGCACACCAAGGCGTGGCAAGAGATGTTCGATTCCTACCTGTCCGAGCGAGCAGAGCGCACCGGCGACAAATTCGTCCCGTTCGATCCGGCCGCCGACTACCGCAAGTACGTGGACGGCAAGAAACGCGAAGACGGCGTTCGATCATTCTTGGCAAGCCGGGACATCGAGTTGCCCGACGGCGGCCCCGACGATCCCGATGACGCCGAGACGATACATGGGTTGGGCAACCGCAAAAACGATGCGTTTCAGAAGGTTTTGCACGACGACGGGATCGAAGTTTTCGAAGGATCACGCCGATACCTGGAGGCGGTCTCGGAGGCGGGCCTGGCGATAGCGGTGGTCTCCTCGAGCGCCAACACGCGCGATGTCCTGGAGACCACCGGCCTGGATCGGTTCGTCCAGCAGCGCGTGGACGGTGTGACGCTGCGGGAGGAGAACATCGCCGGCAAGCCGGCCCCCGACTCCTATCTGCGCGGGGCGGAGTTGCTCGAGGTCGAACCCGGCGCGGCCGCCGTTTTTGAAGACGCAATATCCGGCGTCCAGGCCGGCCGAGCCGGTAACTTCGGACTCGTGGTCGGGGTGGACCGCATCGGCCAGGCGCAGGATCTGCGCGACAACGGCGCCGATGTGGTTGTCACCGATCTCGCCGAACTGCTCGCTGATGGATAGGGGAAATTGGCATGATCTCGGAGGAGGCATTCCCGGTCGAGCCGTGGCAGATCCGCGAGACCAAGCTCAACCTCAACCTGCTGTCGCAATCGGAGTCGGTGTTCGCATTATCCAACGGGCACATCGGATTACGCGGCAACCTCGACGAGGGTGAACCCTACGGACTACCCGGCACCTACCTGAACTCGTTCTACGAAATCCGCCCGTTGCCCTACGCCGAAGCCGGCTACGGATATCCCGAGGCCGGCCAGACCGTCGTCGACGTCACCAACGGCAAGATCATTCGGCTGATGGTCGACGACGAGCCCTTCGACGTCCGCTACGGCGAATTACTGGACCACGAGCGAATTCTCGACTTACGAGCCGGCACGATGACGCGCTGCGCGCACTGGCGCTCCCCCACCGGCAAGCAGGTCAAGGTGGTCTCGACCAGGCTGGTCTCGCTGGTGCACCGCAGTGTGGCGGCCATCGAGTACGTAGTCGAGGCGATCGACGATTTCGCCCGCGTCACCGTGCAGTCGGAGTTGGTGACCAACGAGGACCAGCCCGAGACCTCCGACGACCCACGCGTGTCGGCCATCTTGGAGAACCCGCTGGAGGCAGTCGATCACGAAATCACCAAGGGCAGAGCGCTTCTCATGCACCGGACGCGTAGCAGTGCACTGATGATGGCCGCCGCGATGGATCACGAAGTCGACGTTCCGGGGCGCGTCGACGTCACCACCGACGCCCGCGCCGACCTGGCGCGCACAACGGTGATCTGCGGACTGCGCCCCGGGGAGAAGCTGCGCATCGTCAAATACCTTGCCTACGGCTGGTCCAGTCTGCGGTCGCGTCCGGCGCTGCGCGATCAGGCCGCCGCGGCACTGTCCAGTGCACGCTACAGCGGCTGGCAGGGCCTGCTCGACGGCCAGCGGGCCTATCTGGATCTGTTCTGGGATGCCGCGGACGTCGAGGTCGACGGCGACCCGGAAAGCCAGCAGGCGGTCCGGTTCGGGTTGTTCCACCTGCTGCAGGCCAGTGCGCGCGCCGAGCGTCGGGCCATTCCCAGCAAGGGGCTTACCGGAACCGGTTACGACGGCCATGCCTTTTGGGACACTGAGGGTTTCGTGCTTCCGGTGCTCACCTACACGGTCCCGCATGCGGTCGCCGACGCGCTACGCTGGCGGGCCTCTACGTTGGACCTGGCCAAGGAGCGGGCTGCCGAACTCGGCCTGGACGGCGCGAGTTTTCCCTGGCGAACCATTCGGGGGCAGGAGTGCTCGGCGTACTGGCCGGCCGGTACCGCGGCCTGGCACATCAACGCCGACATCGCCATGGCCTTCGAGCGCTACCGCATCGTCACCGGGGACGAGTCACTGGAAGAGGAATGCGGATTGCCGGTGCTCATCGAGACCGCACGGCTGTGGATCTCGCTGGGACATCACGACCGCGAAGGCGTCTGGCATCTTGACGGCGTCACCGGTCCCGACGAGTACACGGCGATCGTGCGGGACAACGTGTTCACCAATCTGATGGCGGCCAACAACCTGCGCATCGCCGCCGACGCCGCCAAGCGCCATCCCGACAAGGCAAGCGCGTTGGGTGTCACCAACGAAGAGATGGCGGCCTGGCGCGACGCGGCCGACGCCGTCAACATCCCCTACGACGAGGAGTTGGGCGTCCACGAGCAGTGCGAAGGCTTCACCAACTTCGCCGAATGGGATTTCGAGGCCAACGACACCTACCCCTTGCTGCTGCACGAGGCTTATGTGCGGCTCTACCCCTCTCAGGTGATCAAACAGGCTGACCTGGTGCTGGCCATGCAGTGGCAGAGCCACGCGTTCACCCCAGAGCAGAAGGCCCGCAACGTCGACTACTACGAGCGGCGCACCGTGCGCGACTCGTCGCTGTCGGCCTGCACCCAGGCGGTGATGTGCGCGGAGGTCGGCCATTTGGAGCTGGCCCACAACTACGCCTACGAGGCCGCGCTGATCGACCTGCGCGACCTGCACCACAACACCCGCGACGGTCTACACATGGCCTCGCTGGCCGGGGCGTGGATGGCCCTGGTCGTCGGGTTCGGGCGCCTGCGCGACGACGAGGGCATCTTGTCCCTCGATCCTCAACTGCCCGAGGGCATTTCGCGGCTCCGGTTCCGGGTGCGCTGGCGAGGTTGCCGGTTGACGGTCGATGCCGACCACGAAAACGTCACCTACACATTGCGCGACGGTCCCGACGGGGAGTTGACCATTAAGCACGCCGGTGAGGAAGTCACCTTGACCACCGAGGAGCCGTCGACCATCGCGGTGCGACGGCAAGAGGCGCTGCTGCCCCCGCCACCACAGCCGCCGAACCGCGAACCGCTTCATCGTCGGAGCCTGGCGAGGATGGCGCCCGACTAAATTCGCCGAAACCCCCCTGCCGAGTGTGGATTTCACGACGCGACGCGCCGGTCTGCTGTCGAGAAATGCACTCTCGCGGGGACTCGGCAACGGGACTCGACGGCCACCGTCAGTCCGGGGCGATCATGCGGGCGGATTCGGCGAGCACCGCCTGCCGGCGCTCGGCGTCGTCCAGCTCTTCAAGTCCGGTCGCCGAGCGCAACATCGGCTCGAAAAGCCGCCAACCCATTTGCAACGCAAGGGCATTGGCGACGGCCAGCCGCGCAGCCGAGTCGGGCTGGCCGTTTTCGCGGAAGCGGTCACGCACCTCGTCGAGCAGCGGGGCGATGTTGGGAAACCGGGTCTGCAACTGCTCGGCCGGATAGCCGTCGAGCAGGGTGCGAGCCCATACCCGCATCTGCCGGTCCAATGCGCCCTCGATGACATCGGGGGCAGCACCGGACTGCAGCAGTCCCGTCAGGTCGGCGCCCAAGTAGTCCAGCACGGCGCCGACCAGCTTCTCTTTGGCGCCGAAGTGGCGGAAAACCAAGCCGTGGTTGACTTTTGAGCGCGTGGCGATGTCGCGGATCGATGTCGCCGCGGGGCCACGCTCGGCGAACAGCTCGGCGGCGGCCTGCAATACCGCAGCCGCGACCTGTTCGCGTCCGGTGGGAATTTCGCCGCGCGAAACGCTTGCCGACCGTGTAGTCACCCGCCTACGTTAACCGAGGTAGTCAAATGACTACACCAGGCCTCGCCGGAAAAGGACCACACCCATGACAGACGGCCACCGAGCACCGCGCCGTGGACGACTACGACGACGAGCACCGGCTCATGCACCGCGTCACCCTGCTTGGCGACGTCCCGGTCGATACCCAGGGCAGGGCCAGTCGGGTGCTCAGTGGAGCACCCCCTTGCCGTGGCGTAGTCAATCGACTACAGTCAGCATGCGTAGTCAGTTGACTACACACGCTGAGGCACAAAGGACCAGAGCATGACAGACCACATCGCAGTGCAGAAGCTAGGCAGCCGCATCGGCGCCGAGGTCAGCGGAGTGCGCCTGCACGGCGACCTCCCCTACGCAGCGGTCGAGGAAATCCGCGCGGCCCTGCTGACTCACAAGGTGATCTTCTTCCGCGACCAGCACCACCTCGACGACCAGGCGCAACTCGGGTTCGCAGCGCTGCTCGGGACCCCGATCGGGCACCCCGCGGCGACGTCGATCGCACCCGACGCCTCGATCATCACGCCGATCAACTCCGAGTTCGGCAAAGCCAACCGCTGGCACACCGATGTGACCTTCGCGGCGAATTACCCAGCGGCTTCGATCCTGCGCGCGATCACGCTGCCCAGCTACGGCGGCTCTACGCTGTGGGCCAACACCGCAACGGCCTACACCGAACTGCCTGAGCCGCTGAAATGTCTGGTCGACAACCTGTGGGCCCTGCACACCAACCGCTACGACTACGCGGCAAGCGCGGCCACGAACGAGCAGATGACCGATCTGCAGCGCGCATTCCGGCAGGCGTTCGAGACACCGGACTTTCAGACCGTGCACCCCCTGGTGCGGGTGCACCCCGAGACCGGCGAGCGCACGCTGGTCGCCGGTGACTTCGTGCGCAGCTTCGTTGGTCTGGACAACTACGAATCCAATGCGCTGTTCGAACTGCTCCAGCGGCGAATCACCAAGCCCGAGAACACGGTTCGATGGAACTGGCAGGCCGGCGACGTCGCCATCTGGGACAACCGCGCCACTCAGCACCGCGCCGTCGACGACTACGACGACCAGCACCGGCTGATGCACCGGGTCACGCTGATGGGCGACGTCCCCGTCAACAAGCACGGACAGCGCAGCCGAGTTGTGAGCGGGGCGCCGCTGGCTTTAGCGAGTTAACAAGCGAGCTGAATCAGCCGGTCTTGCCGACCGGGTCAATCGGCAGCCACCGCAGGGCGCCAGGGGCGTCGGCGGGCACCACCGGATTCTCCGGTTCGATCGGGTTCAGCCGCTGATACTGATCTCCCTGCAGCGGCCGTTCATCGTTCTGGCCTTTGTTCGGCCAGAGCGAAGCCGCCCGCTCGGCTTGCGCGGCGATAGACAACGAGGGGTTAACGCCGAGGTTGGCCGAGATGGCGGCGCCATCGACGACGAACAACGTCGGGTAACCGTAAACCCGGTGATAGGGATCGATGACCCCGTTGGACGGACTGTCGCCGATCGCCGCGCCGCCGAGGAAGTGCGCCGTGAGCGGGATGTTGAACAGCTCGCCCCAGGTGCCGCCGGCCACGCCGTCGATCTTCTCGGCGATGCGCCGGGTCACCTCGTTGCCGACCGGGATCCAGCTCGGGTTCGGCTCGCCGTGGCCCTGCTTGCTCGAGTACCAGCGGATGCCCAGCTTGCCGCGCTTGGTGAACGTGGTGATCGAGTTGTCAAGGTGCTGCATCACCAGCGCGATCACCGTGCGCTCGCTCCACTGCCGCGGATAAAGCATCCGCAGCATCAGCTTGGGATCCGAGCGCGCCTCGTTGAGCAACTGTCGCCAGCGCGGCACATCTGTGCCCTTCGGTCCGGCCCCGTCGGTCATCAGGGTCTGCAGCAGTCCCATAGCGTTGGAGCCCTTGCCGTAACGAACCGGTTCGACGTGTGTGTCGGATGTGGGGTGAATCGACGACGTGATCGCCACCCCGTGAGTGAGGTCTAGGTCTTCCTTCACACTCAGCGTCGCGGCGCCGACGATCGACTCGGAGTTGGTTCGGGTCAGTACGCCCAATCGCTCCGAGAGCCGAGGCAGTTTGCCCTTGTCGCGCATGTTGAACAGCAGGTGCTGGGTGCCCCAGGTGCCGGCGGCCAGAATCACGTTCGCCGCGGTGTACGTGCGGCGGTCGCGGCGCAGCCAGCTGCCGGTACGGACGGTCTTGATCTCCCACAGTCCGTCGGATCGCTGCTCGAACCCCTTCACGGTTGTCATCGGAATCACTTCGGCCCCAGCCGATTCCGCCAGACCAAGGTAGTTCTTCACCAACGTGTTCTTGGCGCCGTAGCGGCAGCCGGTCATACACGAGCCGCACTCCAGGCAGCCGGTGCGGGCCGGACCGGCGCCGCCGAAGAAGGGGTCGGGCACCGTCTGGCCCGGGGTCTTGGTGCCGTCAGGACCGAAGAAGACACCCACCGGGGTCGGCACAAACGTGTCGCCGCAACCCATCTCGTCGGCAACTTCTTTGACGATCCGGTCGGCGTCGGTGAACGTCGGGTTGTAGACGACGCCCAACATTCGCTGCGCCTGCTCATAGTGGGGCATCAGCTCATCACGCCAGTCGGTGATGTGCTTCCACTGCTGGTCGTTGAAGAATGGGTCCGGCGGGATGTAGAGCGTGTTGGCGTAATTCAGTGAACCGCCGCCCACACCCGCACCGGCAAGAATCATCACGTTCTTCAGCGGATGGATGCGCTGGATGCCGAAGCAGCCCAGCCGGGGGGCCCACAGAAACTTACGCAGATCCCAGGAGGTCTTGGCGAACTCCTCATCGGAGAACCGGCGGCCCGCCTCGAGCACACCGACCCGGTAACCCTTTTCCGTCAGCCGCAGCGCGCTGACGCTACCGCCAAACCCCGAACCGATAATCAGAACGTCGTAATCCGGTTTCATCGGTGCAGTATGACCCGCTTTACACCGGAGTGGTCAACCAGCCACCGACCGCGAGATGCCGGAGGTTCAGCTGGTGACCGTCAGTCCGACCTTCTGGAACTCTTTGAGGTCGCAGTACCCGGCTTTGGCCATGGCGCGCCGCAGACCGCCGACCAGGTTCAGGGTGCCGAACGGGTCGTCGGACGGCCCGTTGAGCACGCGTTCGAGCGGCGGACGTTCGCCGACCGCGATCTGCAGCAATGCCCCACGTGGCAGCGACGGGTGCGCCGCGGCGGACGGCCAGAACCAGCCCTCGCCCAGGGCCTCGGCGGCTTCGGCCAGCGGGGTGCCCAGCATTACCGCGTCGGCCCCGCACGCGACGGCCTTGGCCAGCTCGCCGGAGGTGTGGATGTCGCCGTCGGCCAGCACGTGCACGTAGCGGCCACCGGTTTCGTCGAGATACTCACGCCGCGCGGCGGCGGCGTCGGCGATCGCGGTGGCCATCGGCACGCTGATGCCCAGCACCTCGTCGGTGGTGGTCACTCCCCTGGTCGATCCGTAGCCGACTATGACGCCGGCCGCGCCGGTGCGCATCAGGTGCAGCGCGGTGCGGTGGTCCTGCACGCCGCCGGCGACGACGGGGATGTCGAGCTCGGAGATGAAGGTCTTCAGGTTCAGCGGCTCGCCGTTGCTGGCGACCCGTTCGGCCGAGACGATGGTGCCCTGGATGACCAGCAGATCCACGCCGGCCTGTACCAGCACCGGGGTGAGCGTCTGGGCGCTCTGCGGGCTGAGCCGTACCGCCGTGGTGACGCCGGCCTCGCGGATGCGGGCCACCGCGGCGCCGAGCAGCTCCGGGTCGAGCGGTGCGGCGTGCAACTCCTGCAGCAGGCGGATCGCCGCCGACGGTTCCGGTTCCTTACTGGCCGCCTCCACCAGCTGGGCGATCTTGGCTTGCACGTCGGCGTGGCGCCCGATCAGCCCCTCGCCGTTGAGCACCGCCAGGCCACCAAGGCGGCCGAGTTCGATGGCGAATTCCGGTGACACCAGCGCGTCGGTCGGATGGGCCAGCAGCGGGATCTCGAACCGGTAGGCGTCGAGTTGCCAGGCCGTAGACACGTCCTGCGACGAGCGGGTGCGTCGCGACGGCACGATGTTGATTTCGCTGAGTTCATAGGTGCGACGGGCGCTGCGGCCCATGCCGATCTCGACCATGTTCGGTTCGCTCAACGTGCGTAGTAGTTGGGTGCTTCGACGGTCATGGCGACGTCGTGTGGGTGGCTTTCCTTCAGACCCGCCGCAGTGATCCGGACGAACTGCGCTTGCTGCAACACCTCGATAGAGGGTGACCCTGTGTAGCCCATCGCGGCGCGCAGACCGCCGGTCAGCTGGTGGATCACCGAGCCCAGTGGGCCGCGGAACGGCACACGTCCCTCGATGCCCTCGGGGACAAGCTTGTCTTCGGACAGCGCATCATCGGCGAAGTAGCGGTCCTTGGAGTAGGACTTGGCGCCTCCGCGTCCCTGCATGGCACCGAGTGACCCCATCCCGCGGTAACTCTTGTACTGCTTGCCGTTGACGAAGATCAGCTCGCCCGGCGCTTCGGCGGTGCCGGCCAGCAACGAGCCGAGCATCGTGGTCGACGCGCCCGCAGCCAGCGCCTTGGCGATATCGCCGGAGTACTGCAGACCCCCGTCGGCGATCACCGGAACCCCCGCCGGGCGGCACACCGCGACGGCTTCCAAAATCGCGGTGATTTGTGGTGCACCGACCCCGGCCACCACGCGGGTGGTGCAGATCGAACCCGGCCCCACCCCGACCTTCACCGCGTCGGCGCCGGCATCGACCAGGGCCGCCGCCGCCGAACGAGTAGCGACATTGCCGCCGACCACGTCCACCCGATCGCCGACCTCGAGCTTGAGCTTGTTGACCATGTCGAGCACCAGCCGGTTGTGCGCGTGCGCGGTGTCGACGATCAGCACGTCCACGCCGGCGTCTACCAGCATCATCGAGCGCACCCAAGCGTCGCCGCCGACACCGACGGCCGCGCCCACCAGCAACCGTCCGTCGCGGTCCTTGGTGGCCAGCGGGTGTTGCTCGGTCTTGACGAAGTCTTTGACGGTGATCAGCCCGGTCAGCCGGCCGTGCCCGTCGACGATGGGCAACTTCTCGATCTTGTTGCGGCGCAACAAGCCAAGCGCCGCCGACGCGCTGACGCCCTCCTGGGCGGTGATCAGCGGAGCCTTGGTCATCACCTCCGCGACCTGCCGGTTCTGGTCGACCTCGAACCGCATATCCCGGTTGGTGATGATGCCGACCAGCGCGCCGTCGTCGTCGACCACCGGCAGGCCGGAAATCCGGAACCGGGCGCACAGCGCATCTACCTCGGCCAATGTGTTGTCCGGGCGGCAGGTGACCGGGTCGGTGACCATGCCGGCCTCGGAACGTTTGACCATCTCGACCTGGCCGGCCTGCTCGGCGACCGGCAAGTTGCGGTGCAGCACGCCCATGCCGCCGGCGCGGGCCATCGCGATCGCCATCCGGGACTCGGTGACGGTGTCCATCGCCGAGCTGACCAGCGGCACCTTCAAGCGAATCCGCCTGGTCAGCTGACTGGAGGTGTCGGCGGTGGCAGGCACCACATCGGAGGCCGCGGGCAACAGCAGCACGTCATCGAAAGTCAGGCCGAGCATGGCGATCTTGTGCGGGTCGTCGCCTCCGGTGGGCACCGAATCCTCGGCCAGGCCGCCCATACGCATGTAGGGGCTACCGACCAGGTCGGAGCTGTCTTCGAGGCCGGACATGCCACGGGACATCGGCGAGGCCTTCCATACGCATGCTGGGGGTAAGAAACTCATCCTATCGGCTTCCACGGACACCCCGACTCGCGAGTTCTGTCGTGTCTTTCGGGGCATGCTCAGCCAGAAACAGCGGTGTAACGGCGTGCCTGGACAATTTCTGGCGTATTCCCTACCGGCCTGCGTAGGCTATGGGGGTGCGTGACCACCTCCCGCCGGGTTTGCCGCCCGATCCATTCGCCGACGACCCCTGTGACCCGTCGGCAGCGCTGGAAGCCGTCGAGCCTGGTCAGCCACTCGATCAGCAAGAGCGGATGGCCGTCGAAGCGGACCTCGCGGACCTAGCGGTATATGAAGCCCTGCTGGCGCACAAAGGCATTCGCGGACTGGTGGTGTGCTGCGACGAGTGCCAGCAGGATCACTACCACGACTGGGACATGTTGCGCGCCAATCTGCTGCAGCTGTTGATCGACGGCACCGTGCGCCCCCACGAGCCGGCCTACGACCCGGAACCGGACGCCTACGTCACGTGGGATTACTGCCGCGGGTACGCCGACGCATCGCTGAACGAGGCGACGTCAGACGCCGACGGCTTCCGCCGCCACCTGTGAGTTAAGGCGCCGTCCCCTTCGGGAACGGTGTTCGCGGCCCGGTTGGACTCGCCGGCCCGGTCGTTCTATCCCAAAGTTGCCCCGACTGTGACGTGGGAACCGGTGAGCTCGCTGCTGCCGCCGGCGAATTAGGCGTGCCGCTCGGTGTCGCCGACGCGCTGGTCCCGGGCTTGCTTGAGCTGGGTTGTGTGGTGTGCGGCGAAACCGTGGACGGCGTCGTGGTCGTGGTGGACGGCCCCGTGGAAGGCGTCGTGGTCGTGGACTTCGGCTTGGTCGTTGTAGTCGGGCTGGTAGTCGAGCTCGGGTTGGTGGTCGTCGGTGGCGTGGTCGTCGGTGTCAGGGTGGCCGAAACCTCCGGGTTGGCGGGTTCAGTCGGCTCCGGGGCATCAGTGGATGGTTCTGTGGCTGGTGCGGTGGCCGCCGGGGGCTGCGACTGGATGGCGGGCTCGGTGGCGGGAGCCAGCGGCGTCCACGACTTCGCCGGAGCGCTGGGAACGGCGAGTTCGGTGGTGGGCGGGGTGGCGGGCCGCACCGTCGCGTTCGGGTCGCGTTTTTCCACCTTGGTGTTGAGCTGGTTGACCTCATCGAGCAGGCCCTGCCGGCGGCCGCCGTCGTTGACGGCCCGCAGGGTGCTGCTCACCTCGGCCAGCTGGCTCTGCGCCTGATCCCACTGGCCCTGCGCGATCATCTGCTCAACCTTGGCCAGATCTGCCTTGGCGGACAACAGGATTGAATCGTCACTGACGCGCGGCTCGTTGAGCATCATGGCGTGCAGGCCGTACAGCAGGTCGCCCGGTTTGGCGTCGGCCACCACGGCGCCAAACCCGCTGAGCATCAACAGGGTCGCGGCCACCGACCCGACCGCGGCCAAACCGCGCCGGCCATGGCCGCGGGCCATCATCCCGGCGCGCAGTGCGTCTTCGGCCTCGTCCTGCGAGACCAGTGCACTGGCCGGTGGCCACCGCAGATCGTCTCGCCAGTCGCCGAGCAGCGCGGTCAGCGCTTGGTCGTCGAAGTCGTCGAATTCGCCGGGCGGACCGAATTGGCTCTCGGTACGGGCCGCCAGAGCGTCCAGGAGTAGGTCGGTTCGGGAAACCTCGTCGAGCGCGGGCTGCTCCCCGCGAGGAGCGCCGAAATCAGAACCGAAATTACGCATAGTCACCTGCCGCGACGATCTCGTCTTTCAATCGTTGAAGTGCGCGGTGCTGGGCCACCCGGACCGCGCCGGTCGTGCTGCCCACGGCCGCCGCCGTCTCCTCTGCACTAAGACCCACCACCACCCGCAGGATCAGGATCTCGCGCTGCTTGGCCGGCAATATCTCGAGCAGTTCGCTCATCCGGCTGACCGAATCGGCCTCGATGGCCCGCTGCTCAGGGCCGGCGTCGAATGACCGACGTTCGGGCACCTCTTCGGCGGGGTAGGCCAGGTCGCGGCCGGCGGCACGATGGGCGTCGGCGACTTTGTGTGCTGCGATGCCGTACAGGAAGGCCAGGAACGGGCGTCCTCGGTCCCGGTAGCGCGGCAGCGCCGTTATGGTGGCCAAGCACACCTCCTGAGCCACGTCATCTGCTGACAGCCCGCCCCGATCGACCGTGCCGACGCGTGCTCGGCAGTAGCGGACGACGATCGGACGGATCGTTTCCAGCACCTCCCGAAGCGCGTTTCGGTCCCCAGCAGCGGCCTCCACGACCACAGCATCGAGACGTTCTTTCTGCATTGTCATCGACGCTGGTTTCTCCAAAGTCACGAACGGGACACATCCCGGGCTAACTCGCTGATCAGTAGTAACGGCCGGACAGGATTTTCAAGCGGTACGCCAGTTGCCACCGGCGCGTTGCACCTCACCTGCGCAAATATCTCTAATTTCAGCCAGTTCGGGCAGCCCTTGTTCCGGAACCGTGACGTTTCCGGTATCCATCAGCAAGCAAGCGAGAGCCCAACGCAGCGGCAACAGACGGTGCGGTCCGGTGGCCTGAAGTGCCCGTTGCGCGACACTGCGGGCCCGCTCGACGGCACCGGCGCTGCACAGCGCGGCCGCCAGCACCACCTCGCTCTTGATCAGGTGCCGCGCCGACGCGTTGGTCATGGCCTGGGCCTGTCGGAGAGTCTCTTCGGCGCGGGCGACGGCAGTCGGGCCGTCACCGGAGGCCATCGCCAACTCGGCGCCCACCCAGCCCCGACGCACGGTCAATCGCTCCGCCGTCGCTGCCGGCAACTCGACCCCGTCAAGCGCCGCGTCGGCGCGCGTCAACAATGCGCCGGCCGCGGCGAGGCGGCCGATGCCCAGTGCGTCGGCTGCCAACCCGACCAACGCGTCGGCTTGCGCTTCGGGATCGTCGCCGGCCAGCGCCAATGCGCGCCCGTCCCAGCCGCGCGCCCGGGCGTGCCAGCCGAGCTGGCGCAGAAACGAGCCCTGCGTGCTGTGCGCGAGTGAGGCCAGCGGTCCTGCGTTGACCTGCCGGCGCAGCAGGGCAAGGTCGGCATAGGCGCTGCCGTAGCGGCCCTGACCTCCGGCGGCGACGGCACGTAACCACAACTGGCGCGGGCAGGTCGCGGTCGGCAGTGGCCAGCTGCCCGGGTGGGGACCGAACGCGGCTTCATTTAGCCGGCAGACCAGCTTTGCGTCGTCGGACTCAACATCGCTGACGCCTGGAGGTTCACTCACGGTAATTGCTGTGCCCCCGCCGGTATTAATCAATATTCCAGCTCGGGATTATTGCATAGCCCCCTCGCAACTGCTGTTACGTAATGCGGGCCGATCTGTGCTCAGCGGCACGGGAAGCGAACGCGCACTTGACTTCTCAGCGCCCCAGGGCGCGCCGGTTCTCTACAGAACCCCAGAATGCGACTTTCATTCCGCCGTTCTCGAGTCCACGGATCAGCCGCCAGAAAGGGGTGGTGCGAAATGGTTTGCGGCGACTCCCGGTGCGGGGCGCAGTACCGCCGCGCATTCGGCGTGGCGGACGCGGGGGCGGACGTGCTGGCTCCGGCGGCGGGCAACCCGCCGCTGGCGGCTCAACTAATGACGTTGGCTACGCGGCTGGGGCTAAGCGCCGGCCGTTCTGCCCAACCGGAAGGGTTTCAATCAGCGTGATTGGCTGCAAATGAATCGTAAAAAGTTCGTGCGCTCTGTGTTACCAAATCATTACTAACAGGCGCCCGATTGGGCATTAGAGCAACTCGTTGGTACCCAGCTGAACTGGGGTTTTGACATAACAGTCCGATCCGGTTAGCACACCTAGCCGTCAGTAAAGGCGTCACAGATGAACGCAACGTTAATTCTCAAACAACCGGTACGTTTTTGGCCACAACACAGACCTATTGACTGAAATTCGATAGCCCACCTAGCGTCTACCGTGTTCGGTGTAGTCATCGATGACGCCACCGCCAATTCAGTTGCACAACTCGCCCCGTCCGCCAGCCTGCTTCAGGTGTGCCGTGCAGAGAGGATCAGCAATGCCACAGCCGGAAGAGCTACCTGGACCCAACGCCGACATGTGGAACTGGCAGTTGCAGGGATTGTGCCGCGGTGTCGACTCGTCGATGTTCTTCCACCCCGACGGTGAACGCGGACGCGCGCGCATGCAACGCGAACAGCGCGCCAAGGAGATGTGCCGGAGCTGCCCGGTGATCGACGAGTGCCGCACCCATGCATTGGACGTAGGCGAGCCCTACGGAGTGTGGGGTGGCCTGTCGGAGGCCGAACGCGACATGCTGCTCAAGGGCTCGATCGGACGCAACCGCGGGATTCGGCGCTCGGCGTAATCGCTCTAGACGACGCAGGCCCGGGTGGAACACTGCCCGGGCCTGTGTTCTGCTAGGGCGTGAGCTGGAACAAGCACGAGGCGAAGGCCCTTGCCGATTCGACTCTTAGAGGCGACGCTCTTACCGCTGCGCTCGAAGATTATGTCCGGGCGCACAATCCGCAGCTGACCGATGTTCGGCTTGATCAAGCGACTGCAACCGAGGAGTTCGACACCCCGCCCCAGCGCTGGTACCTCGTCACCTACCTGGCCGACGACGGCGAGGGTTACTGAGCCAGGTAGGTGCGCAGATGATTGTGCATGCTTGCCCGAAAGTCCTTCATTGACAGAGATTTTCGCCGAATGGCATCCGCGCCGTGATACATGCCCGCAACGATGACCAGCGTGGTGTCCACCCCGCTGTCCTTCAACGCCTGCGCATAGGCAACATCCTCGTCGTAGAACAAGTCGAGTTCGCCGACGCCCACCCAGGCCGGGGCCAGGCCGGTCAGATCCGTGCGGCGCGCCGGCGCAGCGTATTGCGGCGCGTCCGACATCCGTGGCTCCCGCCCGAGGTAACTGCTCCAGCCCAGCCGATTGGATGCCGGCGTCCACATGAACCGGCCACGCCCCTCGTGATCGAGGCGCAGCACCGTGCGGTCGTCGAGCATCGGATAGGCCAGCACCTGAGCGCGCAACGGGATTCCCTCGTCGTGACTGCGCTGCGCTACTGCAGCGGATAAGCCGCCTCCGGCGCTGGCGCCCATGACCGCGACGCGGGTCGGGTCGATGCCCAATTCTTCGGCGTTGCTACGCATCCAGCGCAGCACGGCCATGCAGTCGTCCAGCGCGGCCGGGAACGGGTGGACGGGGGCCAACCGGTAGTCCGGTGACACGGTGACGACGTTGAGATCCCTTGCCAGGTGAGCGGTTGCGAACGCCTCCAGCTGCGGTGAACCCACGACGTAGCCACCGCCGTGTATCCACAGCACGCCCGGGCGCGGCGCCTGTCCGCCGGCCGGGGTGGTGATCATTACTCGCACGGCGGGCTGCCCGACGTGACGCTCGGTCACGATTACGCCGGGACCCGAGCGCGTCGGGATCCGCGCATTGAGCCGAAACAACGGCAGCAACCAAGCGTGCCGCGTTTCAGAGATGAACGGCAGCAACGGACTTCGAAGATCGGGGGCGACGGCGGCCAACGCGTCCCGGGCGTCCCGGTAACGGCGCACCGCCAACGCGGTCAACCCGAGCACGGCAATCATTGCGAGCCGCTTCACATCGGGAGCTTAACCGTCGAGCAGCCCTTTGAGTGCCTGACCGACCTCGGTGATTACTCCGGGTGTGTGGCGGTGTGTCGGCAGGTTGACGATCACACCGTCGATGCCGACGTCGAGCACTCGGCGTTTGATCTCGTCGGCGATCTGATCGATAGCGCCGGTGACCGCGCGGCCACCCTGTGCTTCGGCGATATCCCGGTGGGCACCATAGCCGTCGACCACGAGCGTCAACAATGCGCTGGTTTCCAAAGTTGCTGGGTCGCGGTCGATTTCGGCGCAGCGCTGTTGGAGCACTTGGAGTTTGGCGGGGAGCTGGTCTATGTCGGCGATGATGTTGAGATGGTCGGCGTAGCGGGCGGCCAGGCGAAACGTCTTCTTCTCGCCGCTGCCGCCGAGCATGATCGGGATGTGGTCGCGGTAGCGCGGTTCATTGACCGCGTTTTCGGCGCGATACCACTTGCCGGAGAACGTAGGTCGCTCACCGTGCAGCATCCCGACGATGATTTGCAGAGCCTCCTCGAGCTTCTCGAAGCGTTCGGTGAAGGTGCCGAAATCGAAGCCCAGCTGCCGGTGCTCGAGCTCGAACCAGCCGGCTCCAATGCCCAGGATTGCCCGTCCCGCGCTGACCACATCCAGCGTGGTGATGATCTTGGCGAGTAGGGCCGGATTGCGATAAGTGTTGCCAGTCACCAACGTTGACAGCTGGACTCGCTGCACGGCCGTGGCCAAAGCACCGAGGGCCGTGTAGGCCTCCAGCATGGGTTCATCGGGTTCACCCAGGCCCGGCAGCTGATAGAAGTGGTCCATCAACAAGACCGTGTCGAAGCCGGCGGCTTCGGCCTCCTGCGCCTGGGCCGTGACGGCCGGGAAAAGGTCGGCGACTGAGGCGCCGTAAGAGAAATTGGGAATCTGCAAGCCGAGTCGAATAGTCACGCATTGGTGCAACGGCGACATTCACGGATTTCATTCCACGTTCATGCCTGCACCGTCGGCCAGAAGAGGTCGAACAGTCGCTCTTGCCAACCGCGCGCGATTTCCCCCGTGCGCGCACGCTCGGCGATGTAGGCACCCACCACCGCGTCGATCAGCGCCTCGGGGGCCAAGTCGGTCCGCATCGAGCCGTCAGCTTTGCCCGCATCGATCGCAGCTGTCAATTTCCGTCGCTGCTCGGCCAGGATCTGCCGGAAGGAAGCGTTGAACTCGGGATCGTCCTCGGTAAGCAGCGCCGCCACCCCGCCTAGCCCGATGCCCTCGTCGATCATCTCGACCGCGTGCTTGATCAGCCACCGAAGCCGTTCGGGCGCCCCGGCCTCAGAACCCAGTGGTTCCGGTGACGCCACCCGCGACAGAGCGGTAGACAGCATGTCCCGTCGATTGGGATGACGCCGGTAGATGGTCGTTTTCGCAATCCCGGAGTGCGCCGCGACCGCCTCTACGGTCACCGCCCGAGGTCCGCCGGTGCGCAGCAGACGAAGTGCGGCTTCCGCGATGACGTCCTCGACGGGCTGACGCTGTGGCATCTCAAAGCTCCTTCGTCTGCACGGGAATATTCATCGACCGAGATGCGCTACACTATACGTATCGCTACGCTACGCGTATCGTTTTTGTTATTGGTTCCAAGAGGTTCTCGAAGAGGGTGGTGACTGTGTTCAAGCATGTCCGGCATTTCTACGTCCCCGGCCTGGCGGTCGTATCGCTGTTGCTGGCGTTCGCTTTTCTCGGCGGGTTGGTCGCGGCCTTAGCGGCCGGCAGCAGCCTGGCCATCGCCGCCGCAATTGGTCTGATCGCATGCCTTGTAGGGGCGGTCGCCGGGTTCCGCGCGAGTGGCCGCAAAATCGCCCTGTTCAAGGACTCCGACGATCCGAGCAACAACATCAGCATCTTCTCGACGCCACTGCGCCGGGAGCAGATCGATCGTTACTTCGACTCCTACCGTCGCGCTGAGGAAGCCAGTTCGGAGGCGGACTCGGGCCTGACCGTTCTGGTGGGCGGTCGGGCGCCGAAATACGATGTCGCGCAAGTGGTTGAAGACGAGCGCGTACCTGCCCTAACCGCATCGGCCCGGTAGACCGACGCAGATTGCGTCAGCACCCCCGGCGAATTGCGCCGGGGGTGTTTGATGCTCAGGACTGATTCTCGGCCTGGTTAGCTGCCCCCGCCAGGTGCCGTGAGATCGCCGGAAATACGACCTCCGCGTGGTCCACATGCGGGGCATGCTTCGCGCCGTCGACGCTGAGCAACTCCGAGCGGACAAACAACTGCGTGACGCGGCGATTGTTTTCATACGGCGTGACGCGGTCGCGGGTGCCCCAGACCACCAGGACGCGACGCGGGTGCTGACCTACCGCAGCCCACTGATCACCGGCATTGGCGGGGTAGTTGGTCACCGTCGATGCGAAGGACTCCGCCATCCCGGGGAACCCCAGTTGTTCACTGGCACGCCGGTTGTAATCGGGGAATCGTTCGGGCCGGCTCAGGTGCTGTTTGTCCAGGCGGTTGATCGCGTCACCGACGCGCCGCGCCAACAGTTTTCGAGCACCGGGCAACCGTGACACCAGCTTGGCAAGATACGCAAGCGCCCCACCCGCGTACAGACCGGGCGCGATCAGCGTGAGACTGGTTGCGCGCTCGGGGTCTTCGGCGGCGAAGCGGGTCAGGATCAAGCCACCCATCGACCAACCGATGAAATGCGCGGACTCGATGCTCAACGCATCGAGCAGTTCGCGCAACTGTGCGACGTACAAGTCGAGGTCGTATCGGACCGAGGGGCGGTCCGACAGCCCCCGACCGAACTGGTCGTAGCGGAGGACCCGAAACCCTTGGCCGGCAAGAGTTTCCGCGAGCGGCTCCCACGCATAGCTGGGCGTGATCAGACCGTGCACCAATACCACCCAGGGGCCGCGTTTCCCGGCCACGCGGTACGCGGTAAGCCCCTGGGACAAAGCGGCCGACTCGGCACCCGCTTGAATACGTGCTTCGGGCAACGTCTGCATGTCCGCAGCGTATGCGGCGTGTTACGGGCTACGGGCGAGCAGGTCAGGCAGCTGCCCGGGTCAAGTCGCGGTGGGCGCGGCGTTCGACGAGCAGCGGAACGTAGTCGCGGATCGCGCTCTCGTCGAAGCGGGCGTAAGCGTCCTGCACAGCGTTGGCGACCAGGTCCGTGGGCAACTCAACGAAGGCTGCCATGAGGCGCTGCTCAACCTCGCGTATCAGTTCTTCCTCGCTTTTATTACCCACGCTAACTATTTTCTCGCCGACCGCTTGCGAGCGTCAACGTGCGGTTGCTCACAAGAGCTGCGGCCGCGCGTGTCTTGATGGGGGTCGGCGTCTTGCGGGTCGCGTAAATTTGGTGGTCAATCCGATTTCGTGACGAGCAGGGGACACATCCTGATGCCCAACGATCGCAGCCGTGCGACGGCCGCTATCAGCGCCGCAATATCCGTCCTGGCGGTGCCGGCCGTCCTGAACGCCGCCACGGCTCACGCTGGGCCACTGCCGGCCTTCTGCGTGGCGTCCAGCGTCGTCGACAACGTTTGCACGGCGCGGCTGACCTCGGTGACGGCCAACGTCGTCGACGGCACGATCACCGGGACGCCCGTCGGCGGCGGGACGGCGGTCACCTTGGCCGGACAAGGTGACGCCTACCAAATGTCGGCGGGATTTGGGAACGCCCGGCCGGACGCCGTTCAGCGGTGGGACGCTGCGATCGAAAGCGTGAGTGAACTCAGCGTCGACCAATCCGATCCCAACTGGTACGGAAATGCCAAGGCCAAGGCGTTTCTGCCCCGGACGCTAAATGACCTGGCCGCCCAATTTCCGCCCGATACCCTGCTGGTCCGGTTCACCCCTGATGATGCCCAGCCCGGCTGGTTTCGCCTGGTAACTATCCAGCCGACACCTCGGTAGCTTGGGCGCGCGGCCAACGCACTCAGTTTTCGTTCTCAACGATCGCAGCGACTTGAATCTCCACGCGCATCTTTGGACCCGCCAGCGCGGCGACACCGATGCATGTCCACAACGGTGCGCGATCACCCGTACGTAGGCGCAACTGTTCGACCATGGTGTCAAGGTGCTCAGGCCCGATCCGGCCGTCTGAGCCCGGCACATGGTAGGAGTGCACGGTTATCACTTGCAGCCAGGATGCTCCGGCCGTTGCCAACGTCCGTTCGACGTTGTCGAAGGCCTGAATGACTTCGTCGTGGACTGCCTCCGGATAGCACCAGTCGTCGTCCCACCCTCCTTGACCGGCGGTCTCTACCCGGTTGCCGCACCGAACGGCTTGTGAGTAGTGAAAGTCCCGCAGCTGGCGTTTCCCATAGCCAGGAGTGACAAAAAAGATCGGCTTATCCATGTGTGCCATTTTCAGTGCTGAATTGCAGCCCTGTCGGGTCAAGTCCGAAGACCTGCGTCTCGGCTGACTTGCCCTTCAAGGCGTGCGATCCCCGGTCGGTGAGTGCGGACGGTCGCGATGTCAGTGCGTCGACGGTGTGGCCAGTGAGCAGGACTGCGTCACCAGTGTTCTTGGTGAGCTGCTCGACGCGCGCGGCCACGTTGACGGTGTCGCCGATCAACGTGAACTCAAGCTTGCTTCCGCCACCTATGGTGCCCGCGATCACCACACCGGTATTGATGCCGATGCCGATTCGAAGCTCGCCGGCGAATCGGTCGGCGACGAGCCGATGAATCGACAACGCCGCGCCCACCGC
This sequence comes from Mycobacterium asiaticum, assembly GCF_001673365.1. Classification (GTDB taxonomy): domain Bacteria; phylum Actinomycetota; class Actinomycetes; order Mycobacteriales; family Mycobacteriaceae; genus Mycobacterium; species Mycobacterium asiaticum_A. The sequence continues at coordinate 33,846 of NZ_LZLS01000040.1, read as the reverse complement.
GGCATCCGCATGATCGGCTAGATCGTTCGGGGCGCCAAAAACCGCCAGGGCACCGTCGCCGAGGAACTTGTTGACGTGCCCACCGGCGTTGACGACTGCGGGCACCACGATCTCGAACAATGCGTTGAGCCGAGCCACGGTATCTTCAGGGGAATTGGTCTCAGCAAACGGTGTGAAGTCACGGATATCGATGAACATCACCGTCACCTCTCGACGCTCACCGCTGAACACGTCGTCACCCTGCTCAAGCAGCCGCGCCGCCAGGACCGGGTCGACATACGTGCCGAATGCGGCCTGAAGTCGTTGCCTCTCAGCCAAACCCGCCTGCATGCGGTTGAATGACGCCGCCAAGGCTCCGAGGTCGTCATCCTGAACTACCGGCAATCGCACGTTGTAGTCCCCGGCCGCGACTCGTTGGGTGCCCTCGGCAAGATCCCGGATCGGCCGAAGCGACGGAGCAAAGGCAGCGCCGACCGTTATCGGCACGCCGATGACCAATGTCAGCACACCACCGATCACCACCCACAAGATGGGCTCCTGGCTCGCCTCGTCGAAAACCGCTGACAGCATTGCGCTTTCGACAGCGAACGCCAACGAAACGCCGAGCATGGACACCTTCGACCACGTGGCGAATGTTGGGTGGGCACGGGGCAGCGAATCCCCGATTCCGGTGTGATCGACCAAAGATATTCGCACCGGGCGCATCATCGCCTCGACCAGACTGTGCACCCCAATCAGCTGGCAAGGACCCTGAATCGTGGCGCCCACCACCGCGTACTGAATAAGCCGTGATGGGGAAGCTCCGGCGACCATACCCACCGCGATCGACAGGGCGGCCGCCGTAACGGCACCGACGCTAACCAACCGAGCCGGCAGTTTGCGCGCCAAGACGTAGGTGGCCTCCAACGTCTTGAAGCGATCAACCTCTGCACCGGCCGCCCAGCGTTCGAACTGCCGCCATACGCCGTGGCTGGGAGCACCGAGCAGAATCGCGAACGCTAGGACGGCGACTGTAGTGACGCCGGTGGCCTCGACGAATCGGCTCGAATTCTCAACGGCGACAATGACGAACGACAACAAGAAGAAGATTGGGCAGGCGAGCACAAGAACGACCACGGCAAGTGCCCATGAGTATTTCGCGCCGTGACGGTCCCACGCCGCCTGCAAGATGCGGTCCATGGCGTGAGAGTAGCCCCTGGACGACGCCGAGGAAGGTGCCAGATCGTCGCTGCCGACTTGTGCGATCTACTGGCGCATATGTGCCGCGCCGCCTATGTACCAACATTGACCGTTGATCCACTCGGCCTCGTCAGACAAAAGAAACGCGGTTATCCCAGCGAGGTCGGAAGCTTGACCCACGCGGGTAGTCTTAGCCGCGACCACGAACATCTCCTGCAAAACATGAAGGCCGGCGCGTTCTTGCGTTTCGCCCCACACCAGGCCCGGCATTACGCAGTTGCTTCTCACACCGTCCTTGCCGTAATTATTTGCGACATGGCGGGTTAACTGGTTGACGGCGGCCTTGGAGGCGTTGTACGCGACGTGCATCGGGTCTCCGGTGCCCAGCGATCCACCCGATGAGGTGTTGACGATGCTGCCGGCTCCCTGCTCGATCAGGTGTGGCAGCACCGCCCGGATGGTTCGGACATAGCCGAGCAAGTTGACCTCTAGGGTGCGTCGCCAGATATCGATACTCGTGTCGAGCACGGTGAAGTCGCTGCCGTTGATTTCGGCAGACAAGTCTGCGCCGACGTTGAATAGGCCCTTCAGAGAGTCGAATTCGACGATTGTCTTGTCCACTAACTGGTTCACGGAGGCTTCGTCCGCTAAGTCGAATTCGACCGCGATGGCGCGACCACCGGCGGCGTTGAGCGCCTCGGCAGTGTGAGTGGCGCCAACTATGTTGATGTCTCCGATGACGACGTTTGCACCTTCTTCGGCCAAACGTCGCGCTGTTCCAGCTCCGATACCGGTGGCGCCACCGGCGACGATGAACGTCTTATTGGCTAGGCCGCGCATGGATCTCCTTCAGTCACAGTGTGGCGGCTCGATCAGCAATTTGCGACGCCGATATCAACTGAAATCGCAGACGCCGTAACAAACTTCGACTGGTCCGATGCCAGCCAGGCCACCGCGTCGGCGATGTCTTCCGGGCGTGCGATGCCCTGCGGTAGCAGCGGCGTGTGGAGGTTTGCAAGGTGAGGATTGGTCTCACGCGCCTCCATGAGTGCCTCACGTAAGCCTCCGGTGGTCACCATAGGGCTGGCGACCGAACCAGGGTGCAAACTGTTCACGCGGATGTTGTGCATACCGAGTTCAGCTGCGAAACCACGTGCCATACCAGTGATCGCGTGCTTGCTTGCCGTGTAATGAATCATGAACGCCTGCATCTTCACCCCGGCCGCGGATCCGATGAGAATGATCGAACCGCCTTGCCCACCGCGGACGATGTGCGGAGCGCCGGCCATGACGGTGTTCCAGGTGCCCGTCACGTTCGTCTCGATGGTTTCGTGAAAGGCCTCTTTAGTAATTTGATCCCATGGCGCGGGCGTACAGATCCCGGCGTTGGCAACGATTATGTCGAGGCGACCCAATTGCGTGACGGCCCGGTCGACGGCCGCGACGAGTGAGTCGAGATCGCGAATATCGTTGGCAGCCAGCACGACCCGTCGGCCGTTCGCTTCGACCAGACGCGCAGTTTCCGCGAGGTCGTCGGGCGTTGACGAGGCGTAGCGAACACTCGCGGGAAGGGGCCCGGCGATGTCGAGGGCAATGATGTCAGCGCCCTCGGCACTGAGCCTTTGCGCATGTGCCCGGCCTTGTCCCCGCGCGGCTCCCGTGACAAGCGCCACCTTGCCCGATAGATCTTGGCCCACCGCCCTAACCACGCTTGATCTTGTCGAGTGGATTTGATCGCTCGAGCATGCCGTACGTCTCTTCGCCGTCCCATCGGTAGCGCACGCCCGCCTGCTGAAGCGCGGGGAAGGAGGGCATCTCCTTTTTCAGTGCATGCATGGAATACATGTCGTCGTCGTGGTGGATGTCGTGAGCGGAGAAGACTGTTTCTCCTTCGATACGTGTTGTCCCGTCGGCGGTTTCGAGAACCATCGATACGTCCTCCCCCAGCGCCTGCAGCTTGGTCAGCCATGGCGCCTCGATGACACGCGCTGGGATTAGTGGACCGTCCCCGGTGAACAGGTAGCCCTCGTTAAAGGTGGGTTGACCATCGGGTCGAGGCGGGTAGGCGATGTATCCAAATGCTTTGCCGCTGGGAAACACCGCCGACTGCCAGCTGTGGCCCCAGAAGCCGCCGAGTTTGCGCACACCTTGGCGGCGAATCCGCAATCCGCTGCCGGTAATCGCTTTACGTGCGCCGCCGTCGATGGTGACCGATCCTGTTGCGGTGTAAAGCTGCTCGTAGCGCGGGCCGCCCATTAGGCCGCCCTCAATTGAGGTTTTGAGTTGCTCACCTGCATCGGAGTGCAAGCTTCCTTGGACCCAGGGCGGAACAGCCATCGTCGCCTCGACATCGAATTCGACGTCGACCATTGGACCTTCCTTGCGTCCCGCGATCAGATCTTCCGAAGAGGTTTGCAGCGCCTTGCCTTTGAAGGTCATCGTCCATACCGAGAATGGCTCGATGCAGCGGAAGGCGAGCCCCCCGGCGCCCAGTATCGTGGGCTTGCCATCGGGTCCTGTTGCGGGCATCGAAGGGCCATTAGTGCGTAGTCGATACACCCGGCCGTCGGGGTAGGCGAGATTGACCTGGATGTCGTGAGCGTCCCAGTTCGCGGCGACCGCCTCGATACCGATGCGCGGCAGTCCCACCTCGCCGCGGTCGTCGACAGTCCAGAAGCTCACTGAGTCGCGCATTTCCGGGTTGTCGGGGCGATGGTCGAACACGTGCTCGCGAGTCGGATCTATGCCGCCGGTCAGGTCGACCGCCATCAGTTCGTCCGCCTTTCAATTGGGTTGTGCGTTGTCCACCGGACAGCAGCATCGGCGTAGTCCGCAAAGAGCGGACGCACATGGTCGAGGTTGATGCCGAACTCCGCGGGGTCGGCGCAGTGGCTCGGTTCACGTTCGGCGGCGGCCTGCTCCCACCAGCTGTGCATGCGGGCGGTGAACTCATCGGTCAACGCGTCCCCGAGCCACTCGTACAGTCCGCTGACCTCTCCGATGGGATCGGCCTGCATCGCGCGAAAGTCGATGTCGTAGAACCGGTTGTCGGCGCCAGCACTACGGAATTCGAGGGCTCGTCGCATTCCTAGTGACCAATGCTCGATGTTCAGACGGCCGATGTAGGGCCGATCGATGTTGTCGGTGAACGACCCGATGATGTCGGCGTACAACTCGGCCACCGACAGGATCACGTCGGCGGGGTCTCGGTGAGTCATCACGTAGCGGGCGTCGGGGAAGACCGAGTCGAGCGCATCAAGCCACAACACGTGTGAGGGGCATTTCAGTCGCCAGGTACGGGCAGCCTCGCCCCACTGCAGCAGCTTCATCACGCGGCGCTGGTAGCGCAGTGTCGGTGTCAGGTCGGCGTCCTCGACCAGCCACCGAGAGTAGGACGGCACCTGGGCGAACGACTGGAAGATGTGGGAAGCAAAACTCAACGCCATCAGCTCGTGGCACTCCATCGGGCCGTGCGTATCGCCCGGCACGTGGTATCGCGTACCGATCATCTCGCCTTTGTCTGGAGGGATCCGTGGGTCGATGCCCTGCACAGTGGACGGCGGCGGACAAGGCTGCACGGACTCCCATCTCCGCAGATAACGCACCTCGGGATCCTGGGCGAGCAGCATGGACAGTGCCGTCGAACCCGTGCGAGGCAGACCGAGCCCGATCAGCGGCGCCTCGATGGGCACGTCCTCGATCTCGGGGTGGCGCCGGTACCAGTCCTCAACCTGCAGACGCTGCGCCAGATAGCCCACGATGCGCTGGGTGATGAATGCGTCACCGCGAGAGTTCAGCCGAGCCTCGTCATTCAGTGCCGTCAGCAGTACGGTCAGGCCCTCTTGATAGGACGGGTCACCGAAGTCGCTCAGGCCGGTTTGAGCGACCGCGGTGTCCTGTATCTCATTCAGCGAGAGCATGTTTCAGCCCATCCATTGTCCGCCGGCGACGTCGATAGTTTGTCCGCACATGTAACTGGCTGCTTCGGAAGCCAAGAAGGCGACCATGTTGGCGGCCTCTTCCGGCAGCGATGCCCGGCCCAACTGGACCTGGGTGGTGATCGCTTCTAAGATCGCGCCTCGACCGGCGTAATGCGCCGGAGTCTGCGGATCATAGAGATACTGCTTCATCTGTTCTTAGATCATGATGCCCGGCGCTACGCAGAACACATTCACGCCGCGTAATGCCACCTCGTGAGCCAGATTGCGGGTGAATCCGATGACTCCGGCTTTGCACGCGTTATAGGCGACCAGTCCGCGCTGTTGAATGCGACCACCGACAGAGCCGATATTGATGATGGTCCCCGACCCCTGCGGCAGCAGGTACTCCAACGCGGCATGAGCGCCGTACATCATCATGGTCAAACTGCCCAACACAGTGAGGTCGATGTCGGCTTTGGTCTGCGACTCGAATGGCCCCGCCGCGACCATGACCGGGTTGTTGATCATGATGTCCAACCCGCCGAGCTTGTCGTGCGCTTCAGCGACTGCGTTGTGTATCTGGTCCCAATTCGACATGTCAGCCTGTACTGGCACCGTGTTCACATTCCACCGCTGCGCGATCTCTTCGGCGCGGCGCTGCAACGGCTCCAGTGTTCGTCCAACCAGCGCCATGTCGGCACCGGACCCAGCCAACCGGTTGGCGATCGCGTGCCCCAAGCCATCGCCGCCAGCGCCGGTGCAAAACGCCTTCTTCCCGGTCAGGTCCATCAACTCTGTTACGCGTTTGCCGACAATATGGGTCGGCAACTTATCGAGGTTCAGTGCGGCAACGGCCTCGGCGTCGTCGACAGTCATGGCGCTCCTTCACAGGGTTCGATGGCGACGATATGGCCGGGGCCTGCAGGGGCGGTAATACCAATTGCGGCGTTCAGTCATGCCTTTTTTCGATGGCTGGTATACGTCGAAGCATATGGACACGCATCGGCTGAAGTACTTCTTACGTATCGCGGAAGAGGGGTCGATCACCCGCGCGGCGGAGATGCTTGGCATTGCCCAGCCCGCATTGAGTCGTCAGCTGCAGATGCTCGAAGCCGACCTCGGCGTCGAATTGTTCCGGCGAACGCGTCGCGGGGTCGAGTTGACAGATGCAGGCGAACGCCTGCGCGCATCGACTGCGGCGCCGTTGCGTCAGCTGGACTTGGCCGTGAAGTATGCGGCGTCGCCGTTGGCACGGCTCAAGCGCAACATGTTGCTTGGCTTACCCGAGACGGCCGTCGACCTACTCGCCGCCCCGCTGATCGGCAGCCTTAGCGCAGCGTTTCCAAACGCGGTCTTCTCCGTAACGGTCGGCAGCACTGACCATCTCGTCGAAGCCATGCTGAGGGGAACCGTCGACGTCGCACTGATCAACCCTGTTCCCGACGACAGGGTGTTCTATCGCGCGCTTCTTGAAGAAGAGCTGGTCGTCGTGGGCGGCGGGCAATCACCTCTGCAACCCGACAAGCCCGTCGACTTCGAAGAACTCACAAACTGGCCACTAGTGATTCCGCATTCTCCCACCGGCATCGGAGCAATTCTCGAAAACGCTGCTCTGCGAACTAAAGTCAAAATCGGCTACCGGACGTCCACCGACTCCATAGCGGTAACCAAGTCACTCATTGCAGCAGGCACTGCGTACGGTGTGCTGCCGCTATCCGCATGTGGACACGACGTGTCTATCGGCCGCTTGCGCTGCGCCCCATGCAACCCCGTCCTCAAACAACAAGTGGGAGTGGCCGCGACGGCACGCTTGGAGTTGCCGCGCGAGTTTACTGCGAAGATCGGCGAGGTGCTGCGCGAGGAAATTGCTGAACTCATACGATCCGGTCGTTGGCCGGCGCGACTGTTAGCGCCACAGCCGTGGGATCCGAACGTGCCAGACTCCTCGACAGCCGATGACTGAGATCCCCGGCGGCACAACGCAATCCGCTGTCCGCTACAGACGGAAGCGCCCTCGGCCTTTGCAGGCCGAGGACGTCCCGAAATGCAGTATTTCTTAGTGGGCGTGCCCGTGATGCCCGTGACCGTCGTCTGCGGCCTCGGCCGGCTTGTCGACCACCGCCGTCTCGGTGGACAGCACCATCCGGGCCACCGAGGATGCGTTGAGCACCGCAGAGCGGGTCACCTTGACCGGGTCGACGATGCCGTCGGCCGCCAGGTCCCCGTAGTTGCGGGTGGCGGCGTTGAGGCCCTGACCGGTTGGCAGCTCGCTGACCTTGCTGACCACCACAGCCCCGTCGAGTCCGGCGTTGGTGGCGATCCAGTACAGCGGAGCGGCCAGCGCCTCGGAGAAGACGTCGACGCCGAGCTGCTCGTCGCCGGTGAGCTCCGCACGCAGCGACTCCAGCACGTGGCGGGCCTGGATCAGCGCCGAGCCACCGCCGGCGACGATGCCCTCCTCGACCGCAGCCTTAGCCGCCGCGACCGCGTCCTCGACGCTTTCCTTGCGCTCCTTTAAGGCCGTTTCGGTTGCCGCACCGACCTTGACGACGGCAACCCCGCCGGCCAGCTTGGCCAGCCGTTCGCCCAGCTTTTCGCGATCCCAGTCCGAGTCGCTGCGCTCGATCTCGGTGCGCAGCAGGTGCACGCGCGCGGCGACCGCCTCGGCAGAACCACCACCGTCGACGACGATCGTGTCGTCCTTGCTCACCACGACGCGGCGGGCCGAACCCAGCACGTCCAGGCCGACCTCCCGCAGCAGCAGGCCGGCGTCGGGGTTGACCACCTCGGCACCGGTGACCGCCGCCAGATCCTGCAGGAAGGCCTTGCGCCGGTCGCCGAAGTACGGCGACTTGACTGCGACTGCCTTGAGCGTCTTGCGGATTGAGTTGACGACCAACGTCGCCAGCGCCTCACCCTCGACGTCCTCGGCGATGATCAGCAGCGGCTTGCCCGATTCGGCGACCTTCTCCAGCAGCGGCAACAGGTCAGGCAGCGAGCTGATCTTGTCCTGGTGCAGCAAGATCAGCGGGTCGTCGAGCACGGCTTCCTGGGAGTCGAAGTCGGTGACGAAGTAGGCCGACAGGAACCCCTTGTCGAAGCCGACACCCTCGGTGAACTCCAGCTCGGTGTTCAGTGTCGAGGACTCCTCCACGCTGACGACGCCGTCGTGGCCGACTTTGCTCATCGCCTCGCCGACCAGTTCGCCGATGTGCTCGTCGCGCGAGGACACGGTGGCCACCTGCGCGATGGCTTCCTTGCCGGACACCGGTGTGGCTGAGGCCAACAGTGCCTCGGACACCGCGTCGGCGGCCTTGCTGATGCCCGAACCCAGCGCGATCGGGTTGGCGCCGGCCGCTACCAGCCGCAGTCCGCCCTTGACCAGGGCTTGCGCCAACACGGTCGCGGTGGTGGTGCCGTCACCGGCGACGTCGTTGGTCTTGGTGGCCACCGACTTAACCAGCTGGGCGCCCAGGTTTTCGAACGGGTCTTCCAGGTCGATCTCGCGGGCGACGGTGACCCCATCGTTGGTCACCTGCGGTCCGCCGAATGCCTTGGCCAGCACCACATGCCGGCCTCCCGGCCCAAGCGTGACCTTGACCGCGTCGGCGAGCTTGTTCACGCCCGCTTCCATCGCGCGACGCGCGGTCGCGTCGAACTCAATAAGTTTGCTCATCAGGCTCCTTCACCCGATCTAGGCACCGACGCATGCCGCCCCGGAAATCACCCGCGCGGGGCGCGGGGATCGCCGGGGCGGAACACGGTGTCTTACTTGGAAACGACAGCCAGCACGTCGCGTGCCGACAGGATCAGGTATTCCTCGCCGCCGTACTTGATTTCGGTGCCGCCGTACTTGCTGTAGATGACGGTGTCACCCTCGGCGACGTCAAGCGGGATCCGCTTCTCGCCGTCCTCGTCCCAACGGCCGGGGCCGACTGCGACGACGGTGCCCTCCTGGGGCTTCTCCTTGGCGGTGTCAGGAATGACCAGACCAGACGCGGTCGTGGTCTCGGCCTCGTTGGCCTGTACGAGAATCTTGTCCTCGAGTGGCTTGATGTTCACCTTCGCCACGATTGGAGCCCTCCACTAGTTAGATCGGGTCCAGGGCGTTCGCCCCGACCAGAGTTTGGCGGTCGGTCCGGGGAACCCCCCGAACCGTCCGAATTACCAGGTGATTCGGCATTCGTCCTAGCCCTAGTGCCGTCGTCGCGGGTGCCGACACAAGGGGGTCCTCCGACTGCCACCTAGCACTCTATACATGAGAGTGCTAGCACTCAAGGGCGGCATGGTGCTTCTTGCGCGCTGCGGCAAACCACCTGGTCCCACAGCAGAACTATTCCGGATGGATCTCAACCTCGGCGGGTTGCGGCCACCGCTTCGGCGGGTCATCGGTGACCCAGGCGTATTCCAACCCGTCGAGGCGGCCGTTCTTGATCCAGACGAGAATCTCACCTCGGTAGGCGGCTTTGTTGGGCACGTAGGTTCGTACCGGCAGGGGTCCGTCCGGAACTTCGGCGCCGGGCACATCGGCGGCTGATTTGAGGTCGACGATCCACGCGGTGGAATTCGACGCCAGGGTCTCGTCCACCTCGTCGAGCAGGGACTGCTTCGCGGGCAGCTTCAAGTTGGATATCACCGCGGTCAGAATTGCCCGCTCGTCACTCAAGAGCTGTCGCCACTCACGGTCGGCCGTCATGGGACGAACGACATCTCGGTGGTCCCGATCCTCGGCTCAGCCAACCTGTCCCCGCACCACCGGCAGCCCCGGGTCGCTGGCCGCATCCAGAGGTGAAGGCGACGCCCCCGCAGCGACCAGATGCGCCGCAAAGGAGGCGATCATCGCCCCGTTGTCGGTGCACAGCCGCGGCTTCGGGATCCGCAGCGTCAATCGCGCGTCCGCGCAGCGTTGGGTGGCCAGTTCGCGCAACCGGGAGTTCGCGGCGACTCCACCGGCGATCAGCAGCGTCGAGACTCCCAGTTCGTTCGCCGCGCGCACCGCCTTGCGGGTCAGCACGTCGGCGACCGATTCCTGGAATCCCGCTGCCACGTCGGCTGGCCTGAACTCCGGGTTGCTCTCCACGTATCGAGCCACGGCGGTCTTGAGTCCGGAGAAGCTGAATGCATACGGGTCGTCGTTGGGTCCGGTCATGCCGCGCGGGAATACGACCGCTTGCGGATCACCGGTGCGGGCCAGTTCGTCGAGCGCCCGCCCGCCCGGATATCCCAATCCCAGCAGCCGCGCCACCTTGTCGTAGGCCTCGCCGGCGGCGTCGTCGACGGTGCTGCCGAGTTCGACGATCGGTTCGCCGAGCGAACGCACGTGCAGCTGATGCGTGTGCCCGCCGGAGACCAACAGCGCCACGCACTCCGGCAACGGGCCGTGCTCGTAGACGTCGGCGGCCAAGTGTCCGCCCAGGTGGTTCACGGCGTAGAACGGCACCCCCCACGCTGCCGAATACGCTTTGGCGGCAGCAACTCCCACCAGCAGAGCGCCGGCCAGACCGGGTCCGATGGTGGCCGCGACGATGTCGGGCCGGTCCAGTCCCGCCGTCGCCAACGCGCGGCGCATCGCCGGTCCCAACGCCTCCAGGTGCGCGCGCGACGCAATCTCGGGCACCACGCCGCCGAACCGTACGTGTTCGTCGACGCTGGATGCGACCTCGTCGGCCAACAAGGCGACAGTTCCGTCGGCGTTGAGCCGCGCGATGCCGACACCTGTTTCGTCACAAGAGGTTTCGATAGCCAAGATGGTTTTCACCGCGCGGCCCTCCGCATTGTGTAGGCGTCGGCACCGCTGACTCGGTAATACCGCTTGCGCAGACCGATCTGCTCGAATCCCACGCTGCGGTACAGCCCGATCGCGGCCTCGTTGTCGGTACGGACCTCCAGAAAGACCACTCCCCCGTCGGCGAAGTCCAGTAGCTCGTCGAGCATTCGACGACCGATGCCGCGCCCCTGATACGCGGGGTCTACCCCGATGGTGTGCACCTCATACTCGAACGGCGCGACACGACCCAGCCGGGAGATGCCGGCGTAGCCGACCAGGGTGCCGTCGCAGCGGGCCCCGACGTAGTGATTGGTCTTGCTGTCCAGTTCCCTTCGGAACGCGACGGCCGGCCACGGATCGTCTCCGTCGAACAGCAGCGCCTCCAATTCGGCGCACCGGCGCGCGTCCGCGTGGGTCAGGGCGCCGATCGTCACAGGCTGCAGGGTGGTCATGTCCGGGCCGCCAAGGGCTTGGCGTCAGGCCGGCGCAGATACAACGCCACCAGCGGCTCGGGGTCGGCGGACCAGTCGGGCACGGCGCGCACCAAGCCGGCCGGTGTCGGGTGGACCGGCCCGCAGACCGGCAGACCGAACAGTGCGGCATGCTCGGGCGAGCCGGCCACCGCGCGCGCCGGGCCGGGATCGACATCGGCCGGGGCGTTAACCGCCGGACCCTCGGTGCGGATTCCGTCGTGGTAGCGCGCCCAGTACACCTCTCGCCGGCGGGCGTCGGTGACTACCAAGGTGTCACCGTTGGTGAGCCGGCCGATGGCGTCCAGGCTGCACACGCCGTATACCGGGATGTCCAGGGCGTGCCCGTAGGCGGCGCCCGTGGCCATCCCGGCCCGTAGCCCGGTGAACGGGCCCGGTCCGCAGCCCACCACGACAGCGTCCAAGTCGGCCATCTTCAGGTGCGCATCGCCAAGTGCCGCAATCACATTGGGTGTCAATCGCTCGGCGTGTGCGCGCGCGTCGACGGTAACCCGCTCGGCTAACGTGACGAAGTCGGGGACGCGCACGATCCCCGCCGTGACCGCCGGCGTGGCGGTGTCGAGGGCCAGGACGATCACGTCTGCACCCACTCCCAGGTGGCGATCCGCACATCGGATCCGGTGAGGCGTTCGAGTCGAACATCGAGGTGGCGTTCAGCGAGGCGTTCGACCAGCCCCTCCCCCCATTCCACGACCACCACGGCGTCCTGCAGATCGGTGTCGAGATCGAGTGAGTCCAACTCGCCCAGCAGATCGGCCCCGTGCTGGTCGAGCAGTCGGTAGACGTCGACGTGGATCAGAGACGGGTTGCCCGCTTGGCGTGCCGGATGCACCCGCGCCAGCACGAAGGTCGGCGAAGTCACCGGCCCGTCGACGTCCATTGCCGCCGCAATTCCCTTGGCCAGCACCGTTTTTCCGGCGCCTAACGGTCCGGTGAGCACCACGACGTCACCGGCGCGCAGTTGCTCGCCGAGCTGCGCTCCCAGCTCCAGGGTGTGCTCGACGCGCTCAAGGGTCGCGCTGCCGTTAACCATTGCGCCGGAACCGCTTTCGCAACCGATCGCTCAACCGCCGGTAGCGCAGCGTCATCTTGCCCGGCAGCGACCGCTGCACCAACCGAATCAGCCCGTCATTGATGGCCTCGGGTTTGTCCAGCAGCGCCAGATGGCTGGCCCCTTCTACGATCACCAGCTCAGACTGCGGCAACGACTCCGCCATCAACCGCGAGTACTCGTCCGGAGTCAGCAGATCGTGGTCACCACAGGCGATGAACGTCGGCACCTTCAGCAGCGTCCACAAGCCCGCTGTTTCGTCGTGGGTTTCCAGCGCGTGCAGGAAGCCGACCAGGGTGGCGATCGGAGTGCCGTTCATCATTCGCTGGGAGAACGCGTCCAGGCTGCGGCTGACCTGCAGGTCACTGTAGGAAGCGGCACGCAGAATCGGACCGATCAGCGATCGCGACACGTTGCGCCCGCGGTGTGCCAGGCGCGGCGCCGACTTGGCGGTGAACCGAACCGCATTCAGGGCAGGGTTTTTCAGGAACTCCCCCAGCGGAGAACGGGTGACCCCTTCGGCTGCAGAGGACAACAGTGCCGCGCCGACAATCCGGCGCCCGTACCGCTCGGGGAACTGCCGGGCGTGCGACATCACCGTCATGCCGCCCATCGAATGACCAACCAACACAACCGGTCCGCGCGGCGCTGTCACCTGCAGCACGGTCTCCAAATCCTGCCCAAGCTGGGTCAGCGTGTACGAATCCGGTTCGCCCTCACCGGATTGACCGTGACCGCGTTGGTCGTAGAACACCATCCGCACCTGATCGCCCAGCACCTCCCCGAGGTGCGCCCGCTGAAAATGGTAGGCGCCCATGCGAAGACAGAATCCGTGCGCGAAGACCATGGTCAGCGGAGCGTCCGGAGGCCCCGCCTCGCGCACCGCCAACGGCACCCCGTCGCTCGTGGTCACCACCTGGGCACGGTCGCTGTCTAGCCGCTCGAAATCCTCGTCGGCCCAAGGGTCTTCGGACATGTTGGTACGTTCGGCCAGCGACTTGCGGGCCGAGGCTCCGACCAAGGTAGCCACGGCGCTGATTCCGGCTCCCCCGGCAAGCCACGCCTTGCCTTTCTGGACGCGATTGGATTCGTCAGCACTCAACGGTTTACGCCTCGCGATAGGTTCTGGTGATCCGACCCCGGACGCTGGTGACGACCTCGTAGTGGATGGTGCCGACGAGATCGGCCCAGTCCTGTGCAGTTGGTTCGCCTTGTGTGCCGGGCCCGAACAGAATGGCCTCGTCGCCCTCGGTGACGTCTGGCTTGCCCGGTCCCAGGTCGACGACGAACTGGTCCATGCAAATCCGTCCGACCCCGGGCCGGCGACGGCCGTTGATCAGCACCTCGAGACGATTGCCCAGCGCGCGGAACACACCGTCGGCGTAACCGATGGGCATCAGCGCCACGTTGGTGTCATGCGGCGCCGTCCAGGTGTGCCCGTAGGACACGCCTTCTCCCGCGTTGATCGACTTGACCAGTGCCACAGGGCATTTGACTGTCATAGCCGGCACCAGCCCCATGTCCCCCAGCTCAGGTACCGGGCTCAGTCCGTATACCGCGATGCCCGGGCGCACCAGGTCGAAGGTCAGGTCGGGACGGGCCAGGGTCGCCGACGAGTTCGACAGGTGCGCGACCTCGAACTCCACGCCCTGCTCGCGGGCATAGGCGAGCATTTCGCGAAACCGCTTGGCCTGCACGTCGTTGATGGATTCGTCGGGCGCGTCGGCGAAAACCATGTGCGACATCAGGCCGCGCAGCGTGATTTCTTCATCGGCAGCCGCCTTGCGCAGCGCGGCCAACACCGCCGGGTACTCGGCTGGGGCCACCCCGTTGCGGTTCAGACCGGTATCGACCTTGACGGTGACGGTGGCCGGCGTGTCGGTGCGCCGCACCGCCTCCAACAACTCCTCGAGCTGGCGCTGGGAGGAGACCGCGATCTGTATGTCGCCGGCCAGCGCGGGGCCGAAGTCGAAACCGGGTGGGTGCAGCCAGGCCAGCACCGGGTCGGCGATGCCGTCGGCGCGTAGTGCCAGTGCCTCCTCCACGGTGGCGACACCGAGCTCCGATGCCCCGGCGGTCAGCGCGGCGTAGGCCACCTTGGTGGCGCCGTGGCCGTAGCCATCGGCCTTGACCACGGCCATGACCTGTGCGTTCCCGGCGTGCTCTCGCAGCACCCGCACGTTGTGTGCGATAGCGCCAAGGTCGATGACGGCCTCGGCGAGTGGCGTAACGGACACGCCGACCATTGTCCCAGAGGATCGCCCCACCTCGCCGCCGAGCCGAACCAGGCTCGCCCCATCTCGCCGCCGAGCCGAACCAGGCTGCGGAATTTCCGGCCGATTTTCGCCGTGTGGTTCGGCTCGCGGGCAAAAGGGGAGCAAAAAGCTAGTGCGCGAAGTGCTCGGCGTCGTAGTGCCCGCCGGGCTTAAGCTTGTCCAGGGACGCCAAAGCCTTGGCGGCGTCGTCGTGAAGTGCCCTGGCCAGGTCTGCGGACAGCCCCTCACGCACCACGATGCGCAGCACGGACACGTTCGTCGCGTTGTCGGGCATGGTGTAGGCCGGCACCTGCCAGCCGTAGGTCCGCAGCTCATGGGAGACGTCGAACTCGGTGTAGCCGCGGTCGCGGGCCAGCCGGAAACTGACCACCGGGATCGCCGAACCATCGGTGATCAACTCGCAGTGCTCCCCGACACGCAACTGCTCCCCCAGCCAGCGCGCCGTCGACGACAACGACTGCATCACCTGGGTATAGCCTTCGCGGCCAAGTCGCAGGAAGTTGTAGTACTGGCCGACGACCTGGTTGCCGGGCCGGGAGAAATTCAGCGTGAAGGTCGGCATGTCGCCGCCGAGGTAATTGACTCGGAAAACCAGGTCCTCCGGCAGGTACTCGGCACTGCGCCACACCACGAAGCCGATGCCGGGGTAGGTCAGGCCGTATTTGTGGCCGCTGACATTGATCGACACCACCCGCGGCAGCCGGAAATCCCACTTGAGCTCGGGGTGCAGGAACGGCACCACGAAGCCACCGCTGGCCGCGTCGACGTGCACCGGAACGTCCGCGCCACCGCCCGCGGCAAGTTTGTCCAGGGCCGCGCAGATCGCTGCGACGGGCTCGAGTTCACCGGTGTAGGTGGTGCCCAGGATCGCCACCACGCCGATGGTGTTCTCGTCGACGGCCTCGACTACCTGTTCGGGGGTGATGACGTAGCGCCCCTCTTCCATCGGCAGGTAGATCGGTTCGACGTCGAAATAGCGGCAGAACTTTTCCCACACCACCTGCACGTTGGAGCCCATCACCAGGTTCGGGGTGCGCCCCTTCCAGTCTTTACCGACCTTCTCGCGCCACCGCCATTTCATGGCCAGACCGCCCAGCATCACCGCCTCGCTGGACCCGATTGTGGACACACCGCATGCGCTGGAAGGGTCGGCGTCGCTGAGGTTTTCGGCGTGGAACAGGTCGGCCACCATGCATACGCAGCGCTGTTCGATGGCCGCGGTCGCCGGATATTCGTCCTTGTCGATCATGTTCTTGTCGAACGTCTCGGCCATCAGCTTGCCGGCCTCGGGATCCATCCACGTGGTGACGAAGGTGGCCAGGTTCAGCCGGGAACTGCCGTCGAGCATCAACTCGTCGTGGATGAAGCGGTAGGCGGCGTCGGGGTCCATGGACTCCTCGGGCAATCGCAGCGCGGGAACCGGCGCGTTGAACAGCCGCCCGGTGTAGGCGGGCGCGATGGAGTGAGTGGCCATGGACGGGTGGCTGCGTGACACGACGATCCTTTCGGTGGGGGCTGTTAGAGGGAAGCCAGGGCGGCGCGGATGTGCCGCAGGATTCGCGAGGCCGAGGTCGGTGCGTCACCGGGCCCGGGATCGGCCGCCGAGAGCGCGGCCGCGCGCGCGTGCACGAACGCCGCTGCGGCGGCCGCTTCGGCGGCCGGCAAACCCGACGCAAGCAGCGCGCCGATCATTCCGGACAGCACGTCACCCGAGCCGGCGGTGGCCGCCCACGACTGCCCGGCCGGGTTGAGGTAGACCGGGCCACCGGGTTCGGCGATAACGGTGACGTTGCCTTTCAGCAGAACCGTGGCGCCGAACGTGTCGGCGAGCCGTCGCGTGGCGCCGATCCGATCGTCCCCGGGCGCCGACCCGGCCAGCCGGGCGAACTCGCCGGCGTGCGGTGTCAACACCGTCGGCGCGGCACGGTCGGCCACCAGATCGGGGTGGGCGGCCAGCATGGTCAGCCCGTCCGCGTCCACCAATACCGGCAGGTCGCTCTCCAACGCGAACCACAGTGCGGCAGCGCCTGTTTCGTCGGTTCCCAGTCCTGGCCCGACCACCCACGCCTGTACCCGGCCGGACGCCGCGGGGGTGGGCGCGGCAATGACTTCCGGCCAGTGCGCGAGCACTTCATGGTTGGCGCTACCGGCGTAGCGGACCATGCCCGAGGTGGCGGCGACTGCCGCGCCGGCGCTCAAGACCGCCGCACCCGGATAGGTCGAGGATCCGGCCAGCACTCCGGTGACGCCCTGGGTGTACTTGTCGTCATGGGATCCGGGGATCGGCCAGCGCGCCAAGACATCGCCGGCCTCGAAACCAAGGACGTCGGTTTCGGGCAGGTCGAGCCCGATGTCGATGAGTTCGAGGCGTCCGCAGTCGGCCAGCGCGTGAACCGGTTTGAGGCCGCCGAAGGTCACCGTGAGCGCGGCACGCACGGCGGGCCCGCTGGTCGCGCCGGTGGCCACATCGATGCCACTGGGGATGTCGACGGCGACGACGGGCACGGTCGGCGCCGCCTCGAACACCTCGGCGGCATTCGCCCGCAGCGGACCTGACCCGGAGATGCCCACCACTCCGTCGACAATGAGATCGGTTGCCGGCTGGACGTTTTCGACTATCCGACCACCGGCCTTGCGAAACGCCGCGAGACCTTTTCGGTGGGCGCGTTCCGGGTTGAGCAGGATCGCGTCGGCGGCCGCGCCGCGTCGGCGCAGGAAGGTGGCCGCCCACAGGGCATCGCCACCGTTGTCCCCGGAACCGACGACGGCGCAGATCCGGCGTCCGGCAACGCCGCCAGTGCGGTCCTTGAGTTCGCGGAGGATCGCGGTAGCCAACCCGTAGGCCGCCCGCTTCATCAGTGCACCATCGGGCAGGCTGGCCAACAGCGGCGCTTCGGCGTCGCGAATTGCGTCTACGGAGTAGTAATGCCGCATCATTGCCAGCATTGCACACCGCCGAGATTCGTGAGCCGACGTCGCTTGCGGGTGCGCTGCTACGAGGCGCCCTCTGAGGCCTCCGGTTCCTTGCGCCGTCGAAACAGATCCTTGAGTGTGGCCGGATTCCAGGGGGTGCTCTTGCGCTCGCGGGCCATCGGATAAAACGCCAGGCCGATCAGCAGAGCCGCGAAATGGCCGATAGCGGTGAAGCTCAGTTCGATGCGGTCCATCAAGATCAGGGGAAAGCCGAAAATCAATAGCAGCACCGCCAGATAGCCCCACCGCCATGGTCGCGCGATGCGATAAGTGAGAACGCCCATCACGCCCACCAGAAAGTAGCTGACGCCGATGTCGTGTGCACGCACTGATCTCTCCGAGGCCTCGCGCATCTCGATCGACAGGTACAGCAGGCCCTCACTGATATAGGTCGCCAATATGTGTGAACTCAATCCCACGGTGAGCCAACGCAATTGACGCAGCCATCGTTCAGCGGGCGCGAGGAAGATGGTGAACATCAGCAAGTACGGTTCCAAGCTCTTGCCGTCGATCCACAGCAGGCTGGAGAACAGCACGCCGAGCGGGTCAGTCGCCAGCGCGTGAATGTTGGTGTAGCGGTGCAGCAGGATCGAGTGCAGCTGATGACCGGTGAGGACGTTCTGCACGATCGTGGTGATCGTCAACACCAACAGCCAGCCGTAGGTCAGTGGCGCGCTCGTGACATATGCCCAGACGGCACGCACCAAGGCCCGCGCCCGCCGCGACACCGACTTGTTCGCCACCACCCAACCCTTTCACGACTTGTCGTAGTCAGGCGCCAGATGTCGCCACCAACACGTGATGTAGATCAGCATCGAAAGCACCAGGACGACGATCACCCAGAGAACAACCCTGATATCGATCCAGGAGCCGAACGGTGGCGCGTTCGGCAGCGCGTTTCGCAACGGCACCACCGCGAAAAGCATTGCCGCATACCACGTCGTCATGGGTGGCTGGAATTTCCGGCGGTCCCGCGCGGTCTGAACTGCCACAAAGAGGCCGATGCCGGCCAGAAGTATCAGCGCGCCGAGGATCACGACGGCGAATGCCACGGTGCCGGCCGAGCGCTGCAGGTTCACTTGGTACGGGGCGAGCCCGCGATCGTTGCCGGAGTCGCGAACGCTGATCTGCCATCCGGCCAGGCGGTCGACGAACCGCACCGCCGCGCGTTCCTGAAGTTGTTCGGGACCGCGGAAGAGTTCGACGGTGATCGGGCCCGACACGTAGTGGTCGAATGGCCAGTCGGCAACGTCGCCGCTGAGGGTGAGCGGTACCGGAAAAGTACCGGGCAGCATATCTTTCGACCAGGTCCGCTTGGTGGGCGACACCGCGGACGTCACAACGACGCTGAGATCCTCGGTGAGGCCGTGCGTTCGCGGATCCAGCATCTTGGGTCCGGGAGAGATCGCCAGGTTGGCCAGCAGCACGGTGTTGCTCTGCTGAACGTCTTGCAGATCGATCGTCACCGTGGTCCCGTCGGCCGCCGGCTGGCCTTGCGTCAGATCATGCGGGCCCTTGCCTGCGCTGCCGTACAGCGAGGTCGACGCGAAATAGGCCGCGATGAAGAGCAGTAGGCCCGCGATGCCGAGTTTCATGTGCTGCCTGCCGCTACGGTCGGAACTTGGCTGTCCTCAGGCGCAGTGTGCCGCCACCAGCAAGAGATGTAGAGCACCAGTGAAATCGTCAAGACGACGATGACCCACAGGACGATGGTGACGTCCATCCAGCTTCCGAAGGGCGGCGAGTCTGGCAGCGCATTGCGCAGGGGCATCACCGCGAACAGCATCGCCGCGTACCAAGTCGTCATCGGCGGCTGGAATTTTCTCCGGTTCCGCATCGTCTGGATCGCGACGAAAAATGCCATTCCGGCCAGCGCGATGAGGACACCGAGGATCAGCACAGCGAACGCCGTCGTGCTGTGCGAGCGGTGCAAATGCAATTGGTATGGCGTACGGAGTTCGCCGATGTTGATGCGGGAGACGTCGACTTCCCAGCCGAGCAGCCGGTCGACCAGAGTCACGGTCACCGGTGCGGGCACTTTCGAATCGCCGGAAAAGAGTTGAATGTTGATCGGTCCGGTCTGGTAGCGGTCGAAAGGCCAGTTTGCGATGTCGCCGGTGAGGCTTATCGGCACTCGAAAGACTTCAGGGACTGTGCCTTTGGGCCAAATGCGCTTATTGGCTTGGGCCAGCGAGTTGCCGACGACACTGAGGTCTTCCTTCAGGGCGCCGGTTTCCGGATCGACCAAGGCAGGCGCGAGCGCGACGGTGATGTTTGCTATCAGCGTGCCGTTGTTGGACTGGATGTCTTCGATGTCAACGGTCACCCTGGTGCCGTCACCCGAACCGTTGGAAATCTGGTGCCGATGGCCCATCCCGCTGTTGACATAAAGCGCGATCGCCGCGACGTACGCCAAGATGAAGACCGCCAAACCGATGATGCTGCGTGTCGACACCGATGTCTTCGCCACGGCATTACCTTCGCATGGCGCACATCAGGGATTGGCGGGCGCCTGCGCGTCAGGTGCCAGATGCCGCCACCAGCAGAACACGTACACCCCCATCGCGACCACGAGCGCCACGATCACCCAAATCACGATCATCACGTCCACCCAGGCCCCAAACGGCGGTGAGTCGGGCAGCGCGTTGCGCAGCGGTATCACGGCAAAGAGCATGGCCGCGAACCACGTTGTCATCGGCGGCTGGAATTTACGCCGGTTGCGCACCGTCTGAATGGCCACGACGAGGCCGAAACCAGCCAGCGCGACCAACACCCCGAGCAGGACGACGGCCAAGGCGACGGTGCTTGGCGACCGCTGCACTTCTACTCGGTAGGGCACGGCGTCCTTTCCGCCGGGCACCTGGACGTGCCAGCCGGGAAGACGATCGACAAACGTGACCGACGCGCGTTCCGGTACTTGCTCGGCACCGCGAAACAGATCGACCGAGATCGGGCCCGACCGGTAGCCGTCGAACGGCCAATCCGACACGTCCCCGTTGATGTTCAGCGGGACCGGAAAGACGCCTGGCTGGGTGCCTTTGGGCCAGGAGTGTTTCGTCGGTGTCGCCGCGGACGTGACTGAGACGCTGAGGTCTTCGGTGAGATTGCCGGTCCGCGGATCCAGCAGTGCGGGCCCGGGCGAGACGGTGAGGTTGGCAACCAGCACGCTGCGATACGGCTGGATGCCTTCGATGTCCAATGTCACCGTCGTTCCGTCGGCCGCCGCTTGACCGTCGGTGACGGGATGCGGCGGACCCATGCCGGTAATGGCGTACAGCACAGCAAGGCTGACATATGCGACGACGAAAACCGCGAAGCTAACGATGCCCCATCTCATTAGCTTCCGAAGACTATTCGACAGTTACCGACTTGGCCAGGTTTCGCGGCTTGTCGACGTCGTAGCCACGGGCCCGGGCCACCGATGCGGCGAATACCTGCAATGGGATCGTGGACAGCAATGGCTGCAAAAGCGTTGACACCGAAGGCATCTCGATCAGATGGTCGGCGTAGGGACGCACCGTCTCGTCGCCTTCCTCGGCGATGACGATCGTCACCGCTCCGCGTGTCTGGATTTCGCGGATGTTCGACAGCAGCTTGGCGTGCAGGGTGGCCTGGCCTTTCGGCGAGGGCATGACGACGATCACCGGCAAGTCGTCTTCGATCAGCGCGATCGGTCCGTGCTTGAGTTCACCGGCCGCGAAGCCCTCGGCGTGCATGTAGGCCAGCTCTTTGAGCTTGAGTGCGCCTTCCAGTGCCACCGGGTAGCCGACGTGCCGGCCCAAAAACAGCACGGTCGAAGACTTGGCAAACCGGTAGGCCAGCTCGGCCACCGGGTCGGTCGCGGCGATGACCCGGGCGACCAGTTCCGGCATCGCCTCCAGCTCGCGGTATTCGCGCTCGACCTCGTCGGGGTATTTGGTGCCACGCGCTTGGGCCAGCGCCAGGCCCACCAGATAGTTGGCGGTGATCTGGGCCAGGAACGTTTTAGTGGAAGCCACCCCGATTTCCGGGCCGGCCCGGGTGTAGAGCACCGCGTCGCATTCGCGCGGGATCTGGGACCCGTTGGTGTTGCAGATCGCCAGTACCTTGGCTTTCTGTTCTTTGGCGTGCCGAACCGCTTCTAAGGTGTCGGCGGTTTCACCGGACTGCGAGATGGCCACCACCAGCGTGCTGCGGTCCAACACCGGGTCCCGATATCGAAATTCACTCGCGAGCTCAACTTCCACCGGCAGTCGCGTCCAGTGCTCGATGGCGTACTTGGCCAGCAGTCCGGAGTGGTAGGCGGTGCCGCAGGCGACGACGAAGACCTTGTCGACCTCGCGCAGCTCCTGATCGGACAGGCGTTGCTCGTCGAGCACGATGCGGTTGCCCACGAAGTGGCCGAGCAGCGTGTCGGCCACCGCAGTGGGCTGCTCGGCGATCTCCTTGAGCATGAAGTACTCGTAGCCGCCCTTTTCCGCGGCGGCCAGGTCCCAGTCGATATGAAATTCGCGGTACTCGACCTCTGGGTTGCCGGTGAAGTCGGTGATGCGGTAGCCATCCGCATTGATAACCACGGCCTGGTCCTGGCCGAGTTCGACCGCGTGGCGAGTGTGTTCGATGAATGCGGCGACGTCGGATCCGACGAACATTTCGCCGTCGCCGATGCCGATGACCAGCGGCGTCGACCGGCGGGCGGCGATGATGGTGCCGGGTTCGTCGGCGTTGGCGAATACCAGGGTGAAGTGGCCCTCGAGACGGCGCAGCACGGACAGTACGGAGGCGACGAAGTCACCGGCGGTCTCACCGTGATGGAACTCGTGCGCGACCAGGTGAACCGCGACCTCGGTGTCGGTGTCGCTGGCGAACTCCACCCCTTCGGCTTCCAGCTCATGGCGCAGCGAGGCGAAGTTTTCGATGATCCCGTTGTGAACGACGGCGATCTTGCCGGCGGCGTCGCGGTGTGGGTGTGCGTTGCGGTCGGTGGGGCGGCCGTGCGTGGCCCAGCGGGTGTGACCGAGCCCGGCGGTGCCGGCCAGTTCGGTCGGGGTCATTTCGGCGATCGCGGCTTCCAGATTGGCTAGCTGACCGGCGCGGCGGCGTACCGTGAGCTTGCCCTTGCCGTCGACCAGCGCAATGCCCGACGAGTCGTAGCCGCGGTATTCCATCCGGCGTAGGGCGTTCATGACGACGTCGCAGGCAGGGCGCTGCCCGACGTAGCCGACGATTCCGCACATTCTGACCAGGGTAGTGCAGGTGCGGAATTATCACCGGGACCGCCGGTAACGGCTAGCTCGCTACCTGCACAAACGGCCTGTTTTGTCCCATCCGCATCAAACGCCGGCGTCTCGGACGGGTTGGCGCGAGCTGGGGGCACATTACCCATCCCCCTTTGCACTGCTGACGTCCGCTAACGTTCGGTGGGTGGCTCGGATCCGTAAGCTCATCGCCGCCCTCAACCGCCGCGGTCCGCACCGCGTTCTGCGTGGTGACCTGGCCTTTGCCGGCCTACCGGGCGTGGTGTACACCCCCGAAGCCGGGCTGAACCTGCCCGCTATCGCGTTCGGCCACGACTGGCTGACTGGCGCTGCGCAGTATTCCGGTCTGCTCGAGCATCTGGCGTCCTGGGGCATTGTGTCCGGCGCGCCGGATACCCAGCGCGGCCTCGTGCCGTCGGTGATGAATCTGGCCTTCGACATGGGCGTCGCCCTCGACATCGTGGCGGGGGTACGGCTGGGGCCGGGTGAAATCAGCGTGCACCCCACCAAGCTCGGCGTGGTCGGCCACGGCTTCGGAGGTTCGGCAGCGGTGTTCGCAGCGGCCGGTATGCCGAACAAGCCCGCGGCTGCGGTGGCGTTGTTCCCGACGGTGACAGCGCCCCCTGCTGAGCGACCTGCCGCGACGCTGGACGTTCCGGGCCTGATTTTGAGCGCACCGGGCGACCCCAAATCTTTTAACTCCAACGCGCTGGCATTGGATCTGGCGTGGGAGAAGGCAACGCTGCGCATCGTCAGCAAGGCCGAGGCCGGCGGTCTGGTGGAGGGACGCCGACTGCCCAAGGCGCTCGGGCTGGCCGGTTCGGACCGCAAGACCCAGCGGGCGGTCCGCGCTCTACTCACCGGCTACCTGCTCTACACCCTGGCTGGTGACAAGACCTACCGCGACTTCGCCGACCCCGAGGTGACGCTGCCCAAGACCGATGCAGTAGACCTCGAAGCGCCGCCGGTGACCCCCGAAGAGAAGATCGTGGCGCTGCTCAAATGACCGTCCACGACCTGTATCAACGCTGGATCACAGAACTGTGGGCCGGACGACCCATCGCCGCTGAGATCGTCACCGACGACTTCGTCGGTCACTGGCCGGACCGCGACATTCACGGCCCCGACGAACTCGAACAGATCGTCGCCCAGACGCGAAATATGTTGACGGACTTGACTTTTACCGTGGAGATCGGTCCGTTTCGCGACGGCGATTGGGTGGCCGCCCGGTGGGCCGGGTCCGGGCAGGCCCCCGATGGTTCGGTTGGCTTCACCGGCAATGACATTCTGCGCCTTGCCGCCGACGGCCGGCGATTCGCCGAGTACTGGACGGGTACCTCCTCGGGGTAGGTGACCCCGTGGTAAGTGTCGTTGATGCGCATCGGGATAGCACTGGATTACTCGGGCGGATTCCACGAGGCCGTCGAACGCGTGGTCGAACTGGAAAAGCTCGGCATCGACCTTGCCGTGGTGGCCGAGGCGTACGCGTTCGACGCCATCAGCCAGTTGGGTTTCTTGGCGGCCAAGACTAACACCGTCGAACTCGCCTCGGGAGTGCTGCCGCTGTACATCCGCACGCCGACGTTGCTGGCGATGACCGCCGCGGGTCTGGACTACGTCTCCGACGGCCGATTCCACCTCGGGATCGGCACCTCCGGGCCACAGGTGATCGAGGGCTTCCACGGCGTGGAGTTCGACGCCCCGCTGGGCCGTACCCGCGAAGCGGTCGAAATCTGTCGGCGCGTGTGGCGCAGGGAGCGGCTTGAGTACGACGGGAAGCACTACCAGATCCCGCTGCCGGCAGACCGCGGGACGGGCTTGGGAAAGGCACTGCACCTCATCAATCATCCAGTGCGAGAACGAATTCCGATATCGATCGCGGCACTGGGCCCCAAGAACGTCGAACTCACGGCGGAAATCGCCGAAGGTTGGCAGCCGGCGTTCTTCTATCCGGACAAGGCACATCTGGTGTGGGGCGAAGCGCTGGCGGCCGGCGGTGCCAAGCGGGATCCTGCGCTGGGGCCGCTGGACGTGATGGTCGGCACCTCGTTGGCCCTCGGCGATGATGTCGATGACCGGTTTGCGTGGATCAAGCCGCAACTGGCCCTCTACATCGGCGGCATGGGCGCCAAGGGTCGTAACTTCTACCACGATTTGGCCACCAGATACGGCTTCGGCGAGGTTGCCGACCGTATCCAGGAGCTGTACCTGGCCGGCCGCAAACGGGAGGCGATCGAGGCGTTGCCCGACGAACTGGTCCGCGGGGTGTCGCTGATCGGCCCGCGCGGCTTCGTCGCCGAGCGGTTGAGCGTGTTCGCCGAGGCTGGGGTGACCACGTTGATGGTCCGACCGGCCACGGCAGACCCTCGCGAAGCGGTGCGCTATGTCGAGGAGTTGTTGGAGCTTCGATCGCACTGATGCGCAGCTGAGTTTCACTGGCCGGCCTGCGGCAGTTCGTTGGCGGCGATCTCGCACGGCGTTGCCCCCGGCGGAAGCGGCGGTCTGGCCGGCGCGATAACGGGCTCGGCGCCCTGCACCGGCGGCGCCCCGGCCTGCACCGGCGGCGGTGACGCCTCCGGCACCGGTCGTGGCGCCTCCGGCACCGGTTGAGCGGCTACTGTGACCGGACCGCCGACGCGCCCGGTGGGCTCGAATGCTTTTGTCGCTTCGGGCTTTTCGGTCTGACCGGGTTCTGGCTCGTCCGGATCGTCCTGTTCGCCTTCTTCGTCCAGTGGTTCGTCCGCGTAGCCGGCTTGATCGGTGGCCGCTCCCAACAGGCTGTCTATCGCTTGCACAATGCGGCTCGCGAGGCCACCGAGCACACCGGCACCGCCGAGTCCACCGGCACCGCCGGACCCATCCGCACTGTCAAGCTCGCCGCCGTCACCGAGGCCGCTGTCCACACTCGCCATGCCGGAGGACTCGCTCACCCCCTGCCCCCATTCCGGTTGCACCAGCGGCGAATTCGGCGTCTGCACCGGCGCCGACACCGACGGTCGGGAAAATGTAGCCGGTGCGACGGCCGCCGCCACGGGCGCCGGACTGCCAGGCGACCGCGGTGGCGGACTGCTGGGACCGAAGTCGACGGGGCTTTCGAAGTGTGCTCGCGGCGTGGCGGCGAACTGGTCGGTGACCGTGTCGTAGCAGGCCGTGACGCCCGCTCGGTTCGAGTGCATGGCAGTGAGCCAGTCGTGGCGAATATCGTTGTCCACGTACGGCTTTATTTGTTGGTTGACGATATTCTGGGCCGCCGCTTCGGTGGTAGCCGCCGCGGCCGCGGCCAGCCATACCGGCTGGTGCGGCAGCGTGCGGTCGTCGATCGCGATAACGGTCGCGACCTTTGCGTCGACGAGATCCCACAAGCCGTCTCGCAACGACTCGCACCGCCGGGCCGCCGCCCGGATTTCGGCGACCACCGCGACGGCTGCATCGCAATGACGCTGCAGGAACGCAACCGCGGAGTCCGCACCCGCCCCCGCCCATACCCCCGGCACGGCAGCGAGTTGATCCCGCTGCAAGCGCAACGCTTCGGCCGCAAGGGCGGCGGCCGCGCGCAGCGCCGCGCAGTCGGCGTCGAGCGCGCGAAGATCAAGGCCGTCCTCACTGGAGTACAGATCGCGGATCGGAGTTGGATCGTGGCAGGCGCTTACATAGCTCTGCGTGTGCTCCACCGCCGGCAGTCCTTCCGCCAGCCGCCCGCTGACATCAAACCACTCGGCCACGGTCAGTCGATCCGGGCGGCGGCATACCGCTCGGCGTCCTGGTAGCGGTCGACACCGGCGCGCAATGCGAGCGCGATCTGCTGCGCCGCCCGGGACCACTGCGAAAGGTCGGCGGCCAGTCCGTCCAGCCCGGCGCGCACCGCAGCGCCGTATTCAGCATATTCGCGGCCGGCGCGGGCTCCACAAAAACTCAAGTGCGACAGGTGATTTCCTACCGCATCATCGATTTGCCCGGCCGCCGCGGAAATTCGGTCAGCGATCCGGTACAGCGCAGCACTTTCAACTCTCATACCTAGTTCGACGCGGCGAACGGCGTCTAGGTTCCAAAAAGATTTAGTCGGCAGTGCTGACCGCGTCGGCCACGCTGGTAGCCAACCGCTGCGCGATCTCCTCGTCGGAAGCTTCCACCATGACGCGGATCAGCGGCTCGGTTCCCGAGGGACGCAACAAAATCCGACCGGTATCGCCGAGTTCGGCCTCGGCCTGCGCAACCGCGGTCTGTACCGAGCGTGCCGCGGCGGCGGCGGCCTTATCGGCGACCTCGACGTTGATCAGCACCTGCGGCAACGTCTGCATCGCCGATGCCAACGCAGCCAATGACGAACCCGTCTGCACCATGCGGGTCATGAGCCGAAGTCCGGTGACGATGCCGTCACCGGTGGAGCCCAGCGCCGGCATCACGATGTGACCCGATTGCTCACCACCCAGGCTGTATTCGCCGGCCCGCAACTCTTCCAAGACATACCGGTCGCCGACGCCGGTGGTACGCACCGTCACGCCGGCCGCACGCATGGCCAGGTGCAACCCAAGGTTGCTCATCACCGTCGCGACCAGCGTGTCGGAGGCCAACTCGCCGGCGTCCTTCATCGCCAGGGCCAGCACCACCATGATGGTGTCGCCGTCGACGAGTTCACCGTTGGCATCTATGGCCAGGCAGCGGTCGGCGTCACCGTCGTGCGCCAGACCCAGGTCGGCACCCTCAGCGATGACCGCCGCGCGCAGCGCGTCCAGGTGGGTGGAACCGCACCCGTCGTTGATGTTCAGACCATTGGGCTCGGCGTTGATGGCGATGACCCGCGCTCCGGCCGCGCGATAAGCACTCGGCGCCGCCTCGGAGGCCGCGCCATGCGCGCAGTCGACGACGACGGTGAGACCGTCAAGCCGATTGGTGCTGGCCTTGCCGACGTGGCGCAGATAGCGTTCGGCGGCGTCCGCAGCGTCTATCACGCGGCCGATTTCCGCGCCGACGGGCCGCAAACCGGGCCCGGCGGCAACCAGGTTCTCGATCTGGTCCTCGGTGTCGTCGTCCAGTTTGTGGCCGCCGGGACCGAAGATCTTGATGCCGTTGTCCGGCATCGGGTTGTGTGAGGCCGAAATCATTACGCCGAAGTCGGCGTCGTACGCACCGGTCAGGTAGGCCACCGCCGGTGTCGGGAGCACCCCGACCCGTAGCGCGTCGACACCCTCGCTGCTCAGGCCGGCGATCACCGCGGCCTCCAGCATTTCGCCGCTGGCTCGCGGATCGCGACCGATGACCGCAACGCGACGTCCAGGCCCCGCCGAGCTCGCCAGGTGCCGCGCCGCCGCGGAGCCGAGCGCAAGCGCCAGTTCGGCGGTCAACTCACGATTGGCGACTCCGCGGACGCCGTCGGTGCCGAATAGTCGACCCATGCGGACAAACCTCTCACAGATAGCGACATTGCAGATACCCACTGTTGGCTGCGAGCGTGCGTCTTATACCCGCGACACGCCGAGCGACACCCGCTCGCAGCCAAAAAGTGGTCGCCGATCAGCGCTTGCTGTACTGAGGCGCCTTGCGGGCCTTCTTCAGCCCGTACTTCTTGCGCTCGGTGGCGCGCGGGTCACGGGTGAGGAAGCCGGCCTTCTTCAGCGCCGGACGGTCCTCGGGGTTCGCCACGATCAGGGCGCGGGCGATGCCCAGCCGCAGCGCGCCGGCCTGGCCGGACGGGCCGCCGCCGTGCAGCAGCGCGTAGATGTCGTAGCTCTCCAACCGCTCGACGGTGACCAGCGGAGCCTTGATCAGCTGCTGGTGCACCTTGTTCGGGAAGTAGTCCTCCAGGCTGCGGCCGTTGAGGTCGAACTTGCCGCTGCCGGGCACCAGCCGCACCCGCACCACGGCCTCCTTGCGGCGGCCGACGGTCTGGATGGGGCGCTCGAACACGAACGACTCGCTCTCGACCACCGTCTCGGTCACTTCGGTGGTTTCCAGACTGGTTTCGGTCACTGTGCCACCTGCTTGATCTCGTACGGAACCGGCTGCTGAGCGGTGTGGGGGTGCTCCGGGCCGGCGTAGACACGAAGCTTCTTCTGGATCTGTCGGCTCAACTTGTTCTTGGGCAGCATGCCGACGATCGCCTTCTCCACCACCCGGTCGGGGTGCTTTTGCAGCAGCTCACCGATGCTCCGCTTGCGCAGACCGCCGGGATAACCCGAGTGGCTGTAGGCCATTTTGCTCTGCAGTTTGTCGCCGCTGATGGCGACCTTCTCGGCGTTGATGACGATGACGAAGTCACCACCGTCGACATTGGGCGCGAACGTCGGCTTGTGCTTGCCGCGCAGCAGATTGGCAGCTGCGACGGCAAGGCGGCCAAGCACTACGTCCGTGGCGTCGATGACGTACCACGAGCGCGTGGTGTCACCCGCCTTGGGCGCGTATGTAGGCACAGCGCTTACCTTCTTTTCTCTCGGGTTGGATCCCGGTGCGACCCGGGTGCCGGTCAGACGTGCGGTTGGGGTTCGTCTCGGCGACCGACGTAGACCCGAGGAACCCTGGAATCCGAAGTACCCGGAGGTACCCGCACGCCAACGGTGCAGCTTACCGAGGGGCATCCCCGCAGGTCAAAATGACTAGCGCGCCCAACCGCCGGCAGCCCGACGATCGGCGCCGGCCACCTCGTCGGCGCCGTCGCGGACCGCGTGCCCCAACTCGACGAGTATCTCGTTGAGTGCGGTGGCCGCCTGGTGCCATTTGAGCTGTTCGGCCTGGTAGGCAGCGGCTGCCTCGCGGGTCCACAAATGTTGCAGCGGCGCGATCGAAGACCTCAGCTCGTGCAGCGCGGCATTGAGCCGGGCCGATGTGGTGTGAATCTCCTGGCGGACCGAGCATTCGATGGCGTCGAAGTTGTAGGAAAGTACCGGTTCGCCCGCCATCACAGATTCCCCCCACTGGCCGCGATGCGCTGGGCGTGGCTCTGACCCGCCTCGCGCAAGGCGGCCTCGTTGCAGCGGATGGTGTCGGCGATAGTGCCCAGGACGTGGTACAGGCGGGCCGACTCGACGTTCCAGCGGTCCAGCACGTCCTTGAATCGGGCGGCCGCAAGCCCGCCCCATACTGACGGCGGCACGCTGCTCACTCGGCCTACGAAGGCGTGCAGCATGGTCCGGATCTCCTCGTTGCGGGCATCGGTGGTGGCCGCGACCGCGCGCATCAGGTCGAAGTCGGCGTTCAAAGTAGTCATATTCGATTGGACGGCTGGCGTGCCCGTTTTGGTTCCACTTTCATTCCAGCGAGTGCGCTGAGCGCACCGCTTGCTCGCACGTCTCGCGAATGCTGTCCGGGTCGACGCGCCGGCTCTGGCATCCGATGCTGATCCGCACCGACCGATCGACCAGTACCGTCCACCGAACGTCGTGGACGGCCCTGACCTCGCGATAGGTCACCACTGGCCTCCCTGCGTGGAAACCGGAGGGGTTGAAGTCGACGAACACGCCAGCGGGCTCGGCGAGGATCGCACGTTTCAACCGATCGGCGGCGTCGGCCAGCGTCTCTGCCGGCGTCGGTGTTTGCGTGACGTGCAACGCCACCTCGGGGTCAGCTGGCGAGGTGACCTGTACCCGGGCCGAGCCGGGTCCGGCGACGACGCGCTGGGTGAGCCAGTTCGCCGGAATTGTCAATGCGACCCTGCCTTCGACCAGAACCGTGGTGGGCGCCGCCGGTGTGAGGACCGCGCGCCGCGGGTCCTCGCCGCTAAGCAAAGACAACGCCAGTGCCACTGCCGACACGCCGATGCCCGCGCAGACGAATCGCGCGACCGCTCGCCCCCGCGCATGTGGCGGCACCTGCGCGGCGACTGGCTCGGCGGGAATCATCGTGGCGGCTCGAGCCCTACGCCCCAATGCGTCGTCGTCAATGATCGTGGCGCCTTCCGGGACTGCACGGGCGATCAACGTCGCCAGCCGTGCCGCGTCGCCGACCGCGCTGGGCGCATCGATCAACACCTCGGGTCGCTGCATCGTCGCGGCTCGCCTGGCGACAATGGAGGCGACTTCTTCGGTGACCACTTCGGGTCCGCGCCGGCGTGAGACCGCGACGACGTCCAGCCCGGTGACAGCTACCAACCGGTCGGCGATCTCCACGACGACCGACGGTGCCTCGGACCCCGGCTGCGACAGCAACCAGGACCGCGGTTGTACGTCAACGTCTTCACCGAGCGTCCGCGTGGCATTGCGCGCCACGCCGACGCGCGCCGCCGGCCACCAGGACGGATGCACGACGACAAGGCCGCAGTGCCCGGCGGCCAACGAACTCAGCACGCTCGACCACAGCTCGTCGACCGCGACCGGCCGCTCATCCACCAGCACCACCGAGTCGTCGACTGCCTCCAGTGCCGCCGCCGCATCAGCGCCAACTTCGCCTGCACCGCAACACAATCGACGGACACGGTCGGGACCGACGGCAATGACTGCGCGGTGCGAGGTCACGGTGGCGGGCTCCAGGCGACCTGGATGAGCTGTTCGACGCCAGGAGCGCTGATCAGCACGCCACGACCAGGGGGCAGCGGCACCGGGGGCCTGGATCCGAGCAGCGCCCCTTCCTCGGCACGCCCGCTCATCATCAGTCCCAGACAGCCGAAGTCGCGCAGTCCGGCGAGCAGCGGTTCGAACAATGCCCTCGCCGCTCCCCCGCAACGGCGCGCCACGACGATGTGAAGTCCGAGATCCGTTGCGTACGGCAGATATTCGAGCAGTTCGTGTAATGCGTTGCCGGCCGGGGTGGCAACCAGGTCGTAGTCGTCGACGACGAGGTAGAGCTCCGGTCCGTTCCACCAGGATCTGTCCCGCAACTGCATCTGGTTGACATCGGGGCCGGGCATCCGCTGTCTCAGCACGTCGATCAGGCCCGGCAGCAGCGTCCCCAAGGCAGCGGGTGACATCGCAAAGCCGCCGAGATATCCGGATTCCAACACGCCAAGCAAGTTTCGCCGGAAATCGACGATGAACAGTTGCGCCTGTTCGATGGTGTTGGTGCGGACGATCTCCCGGCAAAGGGTGCGCAACATGGCGGTCTTGCCACAGCCGTTGTCTCCCAATACCAATAGATGCTCGAAGTCCACGGCCACCGGTTCGAGTCGTTCGCCGAGGCCGAGCAGGATCGCGGCGGCATGCTCGTTTTCCGAGATAACCGTGCGGTAGTCCACGCGGGCCGGCAACAGCGGTATCGGCGGAGCCGGCGGTCCGTCTTGGCGCACGTCGACTTCGGTGGGCAACGCGATCATCATGTGCGAACCATCGCGCGTCAGGCCGCGGCCGGGATGCTCGCCGGGCACTTCACGAGCCCGCCGACGGTCCAGTTCGGAGTCCGCCGGATCGCCGAGCCGCAACTCGATACGGCTGCCCAGCTGATCCCGCAACGCGGGCCTGATCTCCGCCCAACGAGTTGCCGACAACACGACATGTACCCCGTAGGAAAGTCCTTGAGCCGCAAGGGCGGTGATCGACTCTTCGACCGCTTCGAACTCCGGGCGCAGACTAGCCCAGCCGTCAACGACCAGGAACATCTCGGGAAACGAGTCCAGCGTCCCGTGGCGGCGGAAGTAAGCTTCGCGGGACCGCACCGCTGACTCCACTTCGGCGGTCATGCGCCGGACGAGCTCAGGTTGGCCTCGGTCGGCAACTGCCCCCACCTGCGGCAAATCCCGCAGCGCGGACAGCCCTCCGCCACCGAAGTCCATGCAGTAGAACTGCACCGCGTCGTGAGTGGCGGCCAGCGCGAGTATCAGTGTGCGCAGTGCGGTCGACTTTCCCGACTGCGGGGCACCGACGACCGCGACATTGCCCGCGGCACCGGATAAATCGACAAGTAGCGGGCTGCGGCACTGCTCGTACGGTCGGTCGACCACACCTATTGGAACCTGCAAATGCGCCGGCGGGCTGGTACACAGCAGCGCGCCCAGCGACGGTGCGGTGCCCAGCGGCGGTAACCAAACCCGGTGTGCGGGTGGCCCATGGGACGCCAGCCGTTCCAATACCGAAGCGACGACGGAGATTCCCGGCGCGACATCGGCAGGCGCGACTGCTCCCACGGGTTCGGCGGTGAAGGGCCGCACCACCAATGAGCTGGATTCGACAGCGCGCGTGGGCTGGGTCAGACCGGATACGGATGCGGCCTGAAACCGAATGAGTCCGCCGCCCGCGGTCCGAAGCAAGCCGACACCGGGAATGTTGGGCAACTCGTAGGCGTCCGCCGTGCCCAGCACCGCTCGTGACTCGCTGGCCGACAACGTCTTCAAACACAGCCGGTATGACAGATGTGCCTCCAGTCCACGCAGCCTGCCCTCGTCGAGGCGCTGACTGGCCAGCAACAAGTGCATTCCCAATGACCGACCCAGCCGTCCGATAGCGACGAACATGTCCGCGAAATCGGGATGCTGACTGAGCAGTTCGGAGAATTCGTCGACAATGACAAACAATGTCGGCAGCGGCGCCGAACCCGGGCCGCGTCCTTGCTCATATGCCGAGACGCTGGCGAATCCGGCCGCGCGCAGCAGCTGTTGTCGACGGTTCATCTCCCCCGCCAATGCTTCGCTCATCCGCGCGACCAGCGGTGCTTCCTCGGCGAGGTTGGTGATGACCGCGGCGACGTGCGGCGCCTCGGCCAGGTCGAGAAAGGTTGCGCCACCTTTGAAATCGACCAGCAGCAGATTCAGAACCTCCGGGGAGTTGAGCGCCAGCATGCCCAGCGTGACCGTGCGCAGTAGCTCCGACTTCCCCGATCCGGTGGCTCCGACACAGAGGCCATGCGGGCCCATGCCGTGCTCCGCGGCCTCCTTGATGTCGAGGTACACCGGTTGGCCCTCGGGGTTGACGCCGATCGGGACGCACAAGCGGTCGCGACGACCTCGGGTCCGCCACAGCGCGGCCGGATCAGAATCGCCTAGGCCCAGCATGTCCAACCAGTCTGAACGCGCTGTCGGGGCGCCGGAGTGTGCC
>NZ_LZLS01000039.1 GCF_001673365.1 Mycobacterium asiaticum | reverse complement strand
GCGCTGATCAACGTACGCATCGCCGGTCCCGTCGTCACCGGCATCGCGCTGGCCGCCACGGTGGGTGCCGGTGCCACTGCGGAGTTGGGGGCCATGCGCATCAGCGAGGAGATCGACGCCCTGGAGGTGATGGGCATCAAGTCGGTCTCCTACCTGGCGTCCACCCGTATCGTCGCCGGGCTGGTGGTGATCATCCCGCTGTATGCGCTCGCGATGATCATGTCGTTCCTATCTCCGCAGATCGTCACCACGGCGCTGTACGGACAGTCGACCGGCACCTACGAGCACTACTTCCGAACATTCCTACGACCCGACGACGTGTTCTGGTCGTTCTTGGAGGCGATCATCATCGCGGCCATCGTGATGGTGACCCACTGTTACTACGGGTACAACGCCGGCGGCGGGCCCGTCGGCGTGGGTGAGGCTGTCGGCCGATCGATGCGGTTCTCGCTGGTATCGGTACAGATTGTCGTCCTGTCCGCCGCGTTGGCGCTCTACGGCGTCAACCCCAACTTCGCACTGACGGTGTAGCGCCATGACGAGTCCGGGGAAAGTCAACAAGATCAAGAGCCCGCCGTACAAGGTGATCGGTCTATCGGCCTTCGTGGTTCTGCTGCTCGTCCTCTCGTTGGTGTACGTGCAGTTCCGCGGCGGCTTCACCGCCAAAAAAGAGCTCACGATGTACTCCGACCGCGCCGGTCTGGTGATGGACCCGGGCTCCAAGGTCACCTACAACGGAGTCCAGATCGGGCGCGTCGGCAAGATCGAGGAAGTCACCCGCAACGGTAAGCCGGCCGCAAAGTTCACCCTGGAGATCTATCCGGAGTACCTCGGATCCGGCGGGGTGGTTCCGGAGAATGTGGACGCTAAGATCAAGG
>NZ_LZLS01000038.1 GCF_001673365.1 Mycobacterium asiaticum | reverse complement strand
GTGACTTTGCCGCGTTGCGGTGGTTGGGTCTAGATCACTCGGTGTTTGGCTCTTTTTGCGTCTGTCGCCGTAAAGGTTGGCTTGGAGCAGTAGTGCCGGCACCGGGTGTGAAGGACCGGCCGGCGTGACTTGATAGGAGCGTGGCACCGCCCCCGACTGAGATGTGTCTGCCGACCGGCCCAACTGTCACCTCTTGATAGATGGGAGGCAACCTTCATGGTTGTCATTGGAAGCGATGTACACAAGTCCACGCATACCTTCGTCGCTGTCGACGAGGTTGGTCGCTGGCTTGGCTGCAAGACCGTCAAGGCCACCCATTCCGGGCATCGTGAGGCCGTGATGTGGGCCCGCGAGCAGTTCGGAGACCAGGTGAGGTGGGGCATTGAGGATTGTCGCAACATGTCGGGACTGCTCGAGCGGGACTTGCTGGGCACCGGGCAGGCAGTGGTGCGGGTTCCGACCAAATTGATGGACCGGGAACGCAAGGCCACCCGCACTCGCGGCAAGTCCGACCCGATCGACGCCCTGGCGGTGGCACGGGCAGTGTTGCGTGAGCCGAATTTGCCCAGGGCCACTCATGACGAGGTGTCCCGTGAGTTGAAGCTGCTGACAGATCGTCGCGATACCCTTGTCACACAACGTACTTCGGCGACCAACCGGTTGCGTTGGCTGGTGCATGAACTCGATCCCGAACGTGCTCCTGGATCACGCAAACTGGATGCGGCCACGCATCAGGAGATGCTGCAGGACTGGTTGCTCACCGTCGCCGGGGTCGTGGCCGAGATGGCCCTGGCCGAACTCGCTGATGTCGTCCGGCTCACGTCCGAGATCAACGCATTGGCCACCCGCATCGGTGCCCGCACCCGTGAGGTGGCCCCCAGCCTGCTGAGCCTGTTTGGGTGCGGCGAGCTGACCGCGGCCAAAATTATCGGTGAGACCGCCGGGGTCGCCCGGTTCAAAAGCGAGGCTGCCTTCGCCAACCACGCCGGAGTGGCTCCCATCCCGGTATGGTCAGGCAACACCTGCGGACGGGTCCGGCTCAGTCGCTGCGGTAACCGACAACTCAACCGGGCCCTCCACACCATCGCCAACACTCAACGAGCCCACCCCGGCATCGGCCAGACCTACTATCAAGCCAAAACCGCCGAGAACAAAACTTCGAAAGAAGCCCTGCGCTGCCTCAAACGCCACCTCGCCCGCGTCGTCTACCGCCACCTCATCGCCGACGAAAAGGCCCGCCAATCACCACCCCAAACCGCCGCGGCTTGACATAGGAGCTATT
>NZ_LZLS01000037.1 GCF_001673365.1 Mycobacterium asiaticum | reverse complement strand
CATCATGTTGCGACGCAAACGGGTGCCCGGGGTGGCGCGCGGCCCGGCCTGGCGGCTGATGGGCGTCATCTTCGGCACCATGTTCTTCCTGATGTTCACCCCCACCAAGTGGGTGCACCACTTCGGGCTGTTCGCCGCCGTAGGAGCGGCGATGGCGGCGCTGACGACGGTGCTGGTGTCGCCGTCGGTGTTGCGCTGGTCGCGCAACCGGATGGCGTTTTTGGCGGCCGTGTTCTTCATCCTGGCGTTGTGTTTTGCGACCACCAACGGCTGGTGGTACGTGTCCAGTTACGGCGTTCCGTTCAACAGCACCATGCCGAAGATCGCTGGGATCACCGTCAGCACCTTCTTTTTCGCGCTGTTCGCGCTCGCCGCGGTGTATGCGGCGTGGTTGCACTTCGCGCCCCGCGGCAGCGGCGAAGGCCGGGTGGCACTGCTGCTGGGCAGGGCGCCGGTGGCGGTCGCGGCCGGGTTCATGGCGCTGGTGTTCGTCGCGTCGATGGGGATCGGCATTGTCCGGCAGTACCCGACCTATTCCAACGGCTGGTCGAACCTGCGGGCGTTCGTCGGTGGCTGCGGACTGGCCGACGACGTGCTCGTCGAACCGGACGCCAACGCTGGTTTCATGACGGCGGTGCCCGGCGGCCCCGATCCCTGGGGCCCATTGGGCCCCCTCGGCGGGACCGGCCCGGTTGGATTCTCACCCAACGGGGTGCCCGAACACACCGTCGCCGAGGCGATCGTGATGAAGCCCAATCAGCCCGGCACCGACTACGACTGGGACGCGCCGACGAAACTGAAGACTCCGGGCATCAACGGATCGACGGTGCCGCTGCCATATCAGCTCGATCCGGCGCGGGTGCCGCTGGCCGGTACGTACACCTCCGGTGCCCAACAGCAGAGCCGGCTGGCCTCCGCGTGGTATTTGCTGCCCAAGCCGGACGATGCGCACCCGCTCGTGGTGATCACCGCGGCGGGCAAGATCGCCGGCAACAGCGTGCTGCACCATTACACCGCCGGTCAGACCGTGGTGCTGGAGTACGCGCGGCCCGCCCCCGGCGCACTGGTGCCGGCCGGGCGGCTGGTGCCCGACGATCTGTACGGCGAGCAGCCCAAGGCTTGGCGCAACCTGCGTTTCGCCCGCGACCGGATGCCCGCCGACGCCGTCGCCGTGCGGGTGGTGGCCGAGGATCTATCGCTGACCCCCGAGGACTGGATAGCGGTGACCCCGCCGCGGGTACCGGAACTGCGCTCTTTGCAGGAGTATGTCGGTTCCACGCAACCGGTGCTGCTGGACTGGGCGGTCGGGTTGGCCTTCCCGTGTCAGCAGCCGATGCTGCACACCAACGGTGTCACCGAGATTCCGCGATTCCGGATCACACCGGACTACAACGCCAAGAAGCTGGACACCGACACCTGGGAGGACGGCACCAACGGCGGCCTGCTCGGGATCACCGACCTGCTCTTGCGCGCGCACGTGATGGCGACGTACCTGTCGCGCGACTGGGCCCGTGATTGGGGTTCGCTGCGCAAGTTCGAGACCCTCATCGACGCGCCGCCCGCGCGGTTGGAGCTGGGCGAAGCCACGCGCGGGGGGTTGTGGTCGCCGGGCCGGATCCGGATTAAGCCCTAGCGTCGACCGCGAGCGCGGCGCAGCCGGGCGCGGCGGGTCGGCGCCGTCGGGCTCAGCGGTGACCGCGAGCGCGGCGCAGCCGGGCGCGGCGGGTCGGCGCCCTAAGCCCTAGGGTCCCGGGGGCAGCGGCGGCGTCTGGTTAATGACGACACTGGCCGCGTCCAGCGCCTGCAGCTGATAGAAGCCGGCCGGCTTGTCCGGCAGCGGAATGGGCGTGTCGTAACCCGCCCATTCGACGGTGGTCACCGGTCTTAGGACGGTGCTATCCCGACCTTGCAGCAGCCGCCACCGTGCGACGGTGGTGGCGCCGTTCCAAATACCGTGTGCGGTGCGCTCATTGAGGACGAGCTGCGGCGGCAGCACCGGGTCGCCTGTCCATTCGTCGAGGAACGCGCGATAGGTCCCGTCGCTCAGCGTGGCGTCGTAAACCATGTCGCCGTTCGCACCGAACTCCGCGATGTGCCCCGCGGTGCCCCAACCGGAGAACGTATTGCCACCCGGGAGTCGTTGCAGGTTGCCCATCGCGCCGGCGCTCAGATTGCCAGGGTGCGGCTGGGCGTGGATCAGGGTGGCTTTGCGCGTCTCAAAGTCCAGGCGGATCCATTTGAGGCTGCTCGGGACGGAACCGCCGCCGGGCTGGGCCCGGCTGCCTTCGAAGTGGTTGTCGAACAACGTCAGGGTATTGGCGTCGGGCATCTCGGCGTCGTGCTGGAAGGCGAACTCGACGCCGCCGCCTAGTTCGAACGTGGAGTGCTTGCCGCCGAGTTGCCAGTTGATCGCCCCGCTGCGCGGATTGACGTTGAACACGGTCGAGATCGCCCGCATGCTGATCACCAGGTTTCCCTCGGGATCGAGCGCTATCGAGTTCATGTGGTACGGGTCGAGTACCTGTCCGGCGGTGTACTTGGCCGGCGAATCGGCGATGGGGATGTGGGTGAGCGCGTCCCAGCGAAATAGTGTCTTCTTCGCTGCCACGTCTACCACCGTGGCTACGCAGTTGTAGATGCTGCCGTCCTTGGGACCCCCGACGGCGCTGAGGTCGGCGCTGACCTCTTGATAGGACGTGATGAGGGCGTGCCCGTCGGGGGTGAGCCGGAATTCGTGGATGTCCGACGAGAGGTCGTCTCCGGGGGTCACGGTGGCGATGACGTTGTAGTGCTGGTCGGCGACGTAGCTGACGCCGATACCGTGGCTGCCCACTTTCAAGCCCTGCCACCAGGTCAGTACCGGCTTACCCTGATACGTCTGGACGCGGAGATTGCCTCCGGTTTGGCCGGGCGGCAGTTCACGCTGCCACACGATCTTGCCGCTCTTGTCGGCGATGACGAGAACCGAGGCATGCGAGTCGGCACCCGGATTGGCAGCGGTGGTGCCCGAGACGAAGAAGACGTAGCCGGGGGCACCGCCATTGTTGACGTTGACGGTGTAACCCAGCGATTGCGCCGACACCGCGGGCCGGGCGCCGCCCGGCGGCGGCGCTGCTGCCGACGGAGGCGGCACCGACTTGCCGTCGCTCGAACCACACCCGGTTATCCCGGCCGCCAACAGGGCACCCGTGGCCAAACCGACTTGACGCCGCGATACGCCGCTGGCCATCAAACTCCTTCGAGCTCCGTTGAGGACACAGCGTCCTGCAACCTGGCGCCGCTATTACATCAGCCGGGGGGACTCCGAACGGGATGAAACACTGGGTGCCATGTGGTCGACGCGCCTTGGTAGCGCCATGCTGGCGGGTATCGCATGCGTCGGGTGCACGTCGTCGCTGCCGGCCGGGCCGGGCTCGGCCACGCGCCCCAACTACGTCGCAATGGGCGATTCCTTCGCCGCGGCACCAGGCGTACCGGACCCCGCGGCGCCGCGCGGCTGCCACAAGTCGACGAACAACTATCCATCGGTGTTGGCCCGCCGTCTTGCTGCGGCCGCGTTCCACGATGTCACCTGCAGCGGAGCAACCTCCGATGACATCGTCAATCGGGAACAGCAGACCGACCACGGGCTGGTCCCGCGCCAACTCGACATGATCGGCCCTCCGACCGACCTCATCACGATCACGATCGGCGCCAACGACATCGGGCTGGCGGGTGACGCGGAATCGTGCGAGGTCAAGCGCGCCGATCCGGAGCCCTGCGCCGGCGCGTTCGTCGTCGACAACGGAACAGGCGTGGTCGACACCATTTCCAAAGCCATTGCGGCACAAGTGCCGGTGTGGGGCGCGATGATCGACCAGCTGCGCGCCAACGCACCTAGAGCACGGATCATTTTGGTGGGCTACGGAATGTTCATTCGCCCCGGCGGCTGTTTCCCCGACCAACCGCTGCTGCCCTACGACGCCAACTATCTACAGGCCAAAGTCAACGAACTCAACGATCGGCAACGGCAACTGGCGGCCGAGAAAGGTATTGAGTTTTTCGATACCCGAACCATTTCCGCGGGGCATGACATGTGCGCTCCGCCCACCGAACGATACATCCAGGGCTACGTCACCAATGACGACAGCGTTCCGCTGCACCCCACGGCTTTGGGTGCCACCGCGGTGGGCAATGCATTAACGGATTATCTCGTGTTGTCAGAAAATCGGTAAGCCTCGAATTCGCGGTAGACCAGCGACATCACGCATCCAAATTGACGCGAACGACAGATAATCGGGTCCCGGTTCGGCAGGTTTAACCGCGCGAATTCCGGTCAATAGCAACTTTGGGTCAGGG
Source organism: Mycobacterium asiaticum (assembly GCF_001673365.1). GTDB lineage: Bacteria > Actinomycetota > Actinomycetes > Mycobacteriales > Mycobacteriaceae > Mycobacterium > Mycobacterium asiaticum_A. The sequence continues at coordinate 27,012 of NZ_LZLS01000037.1, read as the reverse complement.
ACGCAATTCCAATATCGAAATGGATGGGCATATGCGCGCGCTGACTCACTTAGGGATACCCGCCGGAGTAATAGCGGTATTGACCGCCTCGACGGTGACACTGGGAACGGGCGCCGCGTCGGCAACCGGACCAATACCTCTCAATGCCTCGCTGCGGAATTGCGATTTCAGCCTCGTCTCCACAGCCATCCAGGTACCGCATACCGCACTTGGGCGCGGCACGGCTCTAGTCCAATCGTCCGGATCAACGGTCACCGCCCAAGTGCACATGGTGGTCTCCAACGAGCCCGGCACCCACTTCGACGTCGGCCTGATACAGACACCGCGCCCGTCCTCGGCGACCTGTGGGCCCGGCGACCCCGGCACCACCTTCACCGGCTTGGACACCGACGGTTCCGGCCAGGCGACCGTGACGCTGCAGGCACCGCTGCGCGAGGGCACAACGGGCGTCTGGGTGATCGTCGAAACCGGCAACGCGCACAACCAGGCTCCGGGCGAGTTCTACACGTCGGAGTTCCAAGCGCCGGTCTAGCCCGAAAGCGCTCGCGTCTGTAATACCGTCGCTTGAATGACCGAGCCTGAATACGGGTTGGAGTCGGTAGACCGGCTGCCGTTCTCGACACCGGAGAAGGCCCAGCGCTACCAAACCGAAAACTACGGCGGGGCCGTCGGGCTCAACTGGTACCGCACGGATCCCACGCTGCAGTTCATGATGGCGTACTACTTGCAGCTCGACGAGTTGGCAGTGGTGGAACCGGAGCTGAGCCGCATCGGTGCGCTAATGGGCGGGCCGGTGGCGCGCTGGGCTGAGGAAACCGACCGCAACCCGCCACGACTGGATCGATACGACCGGTGGGGCCACGACGTCAGCCACGTCGTCATGCCGGCGTCTTTCACCCAGTCCAAACGGGCAGTACTGGACGCCCAGCAGGCGCTGCGCAATGCCTGCAACGGCGCGGGCTTCCGCTCGTCGTTCTCGATGTTCGCGTCCAACTACCTGCTCAACCAGGCCGATATCGGAATGGGCTGCGCGCTGGGCACCGGCGGGGGCATGGTTCAGTCGCTGGTGGCCGCCTATGCGCCGGCCGACGTCCGCGACCACGTACTCGCCAAGTTCGAATCCGGCGAATGGGCAGGCGAGACGGCGCAGCTGCTCACCGAGCGCACCGGCGGCTCTGACTTGGGCGCATTGGAGACGACCGCTCGCCGCAGCGGGGACAGCTGGCTACTCAACGGATTCAAGTGGTTCGCGTCGAACTGTGCCGGCCAGGCGTTCGTCGTGCTGGCCAAACCCGAGGGCGCACCCGACTCGACCCGCGGCGTCGCCAACTTCCTGGTGCTGCGCACCCGTCGGGACGGATCGCGCAACGGGGTGCGGATCCGGCGGCTCAAGGACAAACTCGGCACCCGCTCGGTCGCCTCCGGCGAGGTGGAGTTCGTCGACGCGGAGGCTTTCCTGCTCTCCGGCGAACCATCTGGCGACTCGGGGCCATCCGACGGCAAGGGCCTGGGCCGCATGATGGAACTCACCAATGCGGCGCGGCTGGGTATCGCGCTGTTCGGGCTGGCCAACGGGCGCCGCGCCCTCGTCGAATCGCTCTGCTACGCCCGACAGCGGCACGCGTCCGGTTCGGCGCTGATCGACAAGCCACTGATGCGGCGCAAGCTTGCCGAGATGATCGTGGACGTCGAAGCCGCCCAGGCACTGGTTTTCGACGGCACCGGCGCCAGCAACCACCGGCAGCCGCGTAGTCTGCGCCAGCGGATCGCAGTACCGGTCACCAAGCTCAAGGTGGCCCGGTTGGGTATCACGGCGGCTTCGGACGCCATCGAAATCCACGGCGGCAACGGCTATATCGAAACCTGGCCGGTGGCAAGGCTTTTGCGCGATGGGCAGGTCAACACCATCTGGGAGGGTCCGGACAACATCTTGTGCCTGGACGTGCGGCGCGGCATCGTGCAGAGCGCAGCTCACGAGACGCTATTAGCCCGATTGCGCGACGCGGTCTCGGTATCCGACGACGACGAATGCACCCAGCTGGTAAGCCAACGAGTTGACGACCTCGAGGCGGCGATTACCGCGTGGGGCAAGCTGGACGGCTCGGTGGCGGAGGCGCGGCTGTTCGGACTCGCGCAGTTCATGGGCGATGTGTACGCCGGTGCACTGCTGACCGAACAGGCGGCCTGGGAACGCCAGACGCGGGGCGGCGAGCGCAAGGCACTCCTCGCGCGACTGTACGTACAGCGCTACCTGGCCGATCGTGGTCCACTGCGCGGCATCGACGCCGACACCGACGAGGCGCTGGAGCACTTCGACGAACTTGTCGACGGCGCATTCATCCGTCGACTGTGAACTACGCGACGCTCCGCCGGCGGGTCGCGTCGTGAAACGCACGCTCGGCGGAAGGGGGGCCAGGCCCGCCCGCGGCTAGACCGGGATCAGGCCGTGCTTGCGGGCCAACCGCGCCCAGTTCTGCTTGTCCCGCAACAGATGCATCGACCTGCGCAGCAGCAGCCGGGTTTGGTGCGGGTCGATCACCGCGTCGATGAAGCCGCGCTCGGCGGCGGTCCACGGAATCGCCATGTTGAGGTTGTAACCCTCGATGAAGTCTTTCTTGATCTGCTGCGCCTCGGGCGTGGTCGGGTCGGGGAAGCGCTTCATCAACAGCTGCGCCGCCCCCTCGGCGCCGATCACCGCGATACGCGCGGTGGGCCAGGCGTAGTTGAAGTCGGCCGTCAGCTGCCGCGAGCCCATTACCGCGTACGCGCCGCCGTAGGACTTGCGGATGGTGATCGTCACCTTCGGCACGTCGGCCTCGACGACGGAATATAGGAACCGGCCGCCGCGCTTGATGATGCCGCGTTTCTCCTCCTCGGCACCGGGCAGGAAGCCGGGGGTGTCCACCACGAAGACCAGCGGAAGCTGGAACGAGTCGCAGAACCTGATGAATCGTGCCGCCTTGTCGGAGGCCTCATTGTCGATGGCCCCGGACAAGTGCATGGGCTGGTTGGCGATCACGCCCACCGGGCGGCCGCCGACCCGGGCGAAGCCGGTGATGATGGCCGGCCCGTGCTGGGCGGCGACGTCGAGGAAGTCGCCGTCGTCGAAGATGCGCAGCAGGATCTCGTGCATGTCGTAGGCCGCGTTGTCCGAATCCGGCACGATCGAGTCCAGTTCGAGGTCGGTCGGGGTGATCTCCGGTTCCAGTCCGGGATTGATGACCGGTGGCTCGCCGAAGCAGTTCGACGGCAAAAACGACAGGAAGTCCCGCACATACTGGAACGCCTCGGCTTCGGAATTCACCACTTGGTGGATGTTGCCGTAGCGGGCCTGCGCGTCGGAGCCGCCCAGCTCGTCGAGGGTGACGTCCTCACCGGTGACCTCGCGGATCACGTCCGGACCGGTGACGAAGAAGTAGCCCTGGTCGCGCACCGAGACGAGCAGGTCGTCCTGGATCGGCGAATAGACGGCTCCACCGGCGCACTTGCCGAAGATGAGGGAGATCTGCGGCACCACTCCGGACAGCGCTTCGTGACGTTGGCCCAGCTCGGCGTACCAGGCCAGCGAGGTGACCGCGTCCTGGATACGGGCGCCGCCGGAGTCCTGGATGCCGACGATCGGGCAGCCGACCATCGCGCACCACTCCATCAGCCGGGCAACCTTGCGACCGAACATCTCGCCGACGGTGCCCTGGAACACCGTCTGGTCGTGCGAGAACACTCCGACCGGACGGCCGTCGATCAGCGCATGTCCGGTGACGACGCCATCGCCGTACAGCGCGTTGGGGTCGCCGGGCGTCTTGCACAGCGCCCCGATCTCGAAGAAGGTGCCCGGGTCGACCAGCGCATGCACCCGGGCGCGAGCGCTCGGGATGCCTTTCTTGTCACGCTTGGCCGCGGCTTTCTCGCCGCCGGGTTCCTTGGCCAGCTCCAGCCGCGCCCGTAGCTCGGCCAGCTTCTCTGCTGTGGAATGGGGAGCCGGCTCTGTCACTAGTTGCCTACCTAACCTGTTCCGACTTGCTCAGACTCAATCTTGTCCAGCGCACCGCTCATGTGTTGGCCCACCTTGGCGATGATCGGCTCGTCGATGGCTTGAATGTGCTCGCCACCGATCGGCACGACCTCGAGGTCGGTAACGTACTCGCCCCAGCCGCCGTCCGGCTTGCGGACGGCATACCGCGGCTCGAACATGATCGCGTCGTCATGGTATCGATCGGCCATGTACAGCGTGACATGCCCATCGAACGGCTCGATCCGAGCCGTGTCGATCGCCCGGTTGTCCAGGTAGGACGTGCGCTGGTGCTCGATGATCCCGGCCGGGATCTGCACCCCGCTCTGGCTGACCGCTTCGAGCACGAAACGGACCTGACCATCGTCGTCGAGTTCCTCTAGCTGCTCGTACGGAATCGCCGGGATGGTGACGTTGAACGTCTTCTCGGCGAACTTGGCGTAGCGGTCCCAGCGCTTGCGAACCTCTTCCTTGGTCTGCGGAATCTCCTCGCCGGCCCGCACCGCGTCGATCAGTCCGACCCACCGCACGTCCTTGCCGAGCCGCTTCAACCCGATCGCGCACGCGTAGGCCAAGACGCCGCCCAGCGACCAGCCGGCCAGGATGTAGGGCCCGTCGCCCTGCATCTCGATCAGCTTCGGCACGTATTGAGCGGCGCGTTCCTCGATCGACCCCTCGACTCGCTCGAAACCGTACATCGGAGTGTCCGCCGGCAGTCGGTTGAGCAGCGGCTCGTACACGACGGTCGAGCCGCCGGCCGGGTGGAACACGAACACCGGCGTGCGCGAGCTGCCTTCCGGCCGCGCCCGCAGAGTGCGGACGAACCCGTCGATGACGCCGGCTTCCAGGTGCTCGCGCACCTTATCGGCCAGCGCCTCGATGTTCTCCGAGCTCAGCACGTCCTGCGTGGTGATCGGTCCTTCGGCGCGCTCAGAGAGCCGCTGTGCCATCTTGGCGGCCTTCTCCTCATCCAGCTTGGGCAGCGGGTTGAAGATGCCGCCCGCGGACTTGCCCGTGACGATCGCCCAGGTCGCGAAGGTGACCCGCTCGGCGGCGTCACGCGGCGGGACGTCGGAGTTGAGGGCCTTGGCCACCGCCTCCTGACTCAACGCTCCCTCGCCCAGCGCGGCTCCGTTCGAATCCGGCTTCTCACCATTGCCGGAGGGGCCAGAAGGGTCCGTCGGGGGCGGCGGAATGGCCACGTCCGACGGCGGCGGGGACGCGGTCTGGGTCTCAGGTTCCGACTGGGTCTCCGGTTCGGCCTGCGGGTCGGGCGCCGCAGCGATCACCGACGACGGCGTCGCCCCACTCAACAACTCGGCCTGCGCCCTGGCGATGTCTTCGGCCGTCTGCGTCTTCTGGTGCTCGTGCAGTGCCTCGACCTCGTCGCGGTGCTCGATGGCGTACTCGATCAGCTTTTCGACGGCATACAAGTTGGCGTCACGTACCGCCGTCAGCTGAATTGGCGGCAGGTCGAAGTCGTACTCGACGCGGTTCTTGATCCGCACCGCCATCAGCGAGTCCAGGCCCAGCTCGATCAGCGGGACCTCCCACGGCAAGTCCTCGGGCTCATAGCCCATGGCCGCCGCGACGATGGTGCCCAACCGCTCGGCAATGGTCTCTCCGGAATCCGGCGACCACCTACCGACGCTGGAGGGCAGGTAGCGGTTGGTCAGGCTGTCGGTCAGGGTTTCGGCGTCACCTTCTTCGACCGGAATCTCGGCCAGTTCGGTCACCGGCGCGCCCGCCGCGACAGCGACGGCCGTTCCCGACCCCACCGCCGCCGGCAGCACCGACTCGGTGCCGCCGCGGCTCACCAACGCGTCGTAGACCAACGTGAACGATTCGTCGATGCGAGCGTGCACCTGCACCGACGCACCACCTGGGTGCCGGGTCAACGTCGTCACCAACCGGGCACCCGGACCCGGTACCGCCCGCTGTTCGGCCGCGGTGATCTTGGCATCCGGCAGCACTCCGGTCGCGGCGGATCGAACCAGGGCGGCCAGATCGGTCTTGTCCCGAGGCGCGTACTCCCACACATGGCGACCGTCCGGCAGCGCCACGTGGTTACCCGGCATCAACACCGAACTGTCGCCGGCGAAGTGCACGTCCAGCCAGTGTTCTTTGCGCTTGAACCGGGTCGGCGGGATGTTCGCGAAGTCCTCCGGGCCCGAGCCAGGAGTGAACAGCGTCCGCACGTCCAGGTCGTGGCCGTACACGTAGAGCTGGGCCATGGTCGAGATCATCGACTCGACCTCGTCCTGCTTGCGCGCCAGCGTCGCGATCAGCTGGGCGTCATGCAGTCCGGCCGCGGCCGTCGTCAACCCGATCTGCATCAGCGCGACCGGGTTCGGCGCCAACTCCAGGAAGGTGGTGAACCCGCTGTCCACGGCGTTGCGGATGCCGTGGGTGAAGTACACCGAGTGCCGCATCCCCTTCATCCAGTACTCGACGTCGTGGATGGGCTCGCCGCCCGGCTTGACGTAGGTGCCCTCGTGCACGGTCGAGAAGATCCCGACCGACGGGGTCATCGGCTTGATGCCCTGCAGCTCGGCGGAGAACTCGCCCAGCAGCGGATCCATCTGCGAGGTGTGCCCGGCGCCCTTGGTTTGCAGCTTGCGCGCAAACTTGCCCTCGGATTCCGCGCGGGCGACGATCGCGTCGATCTGCTCGGGCGGGCCGCCGATGACGGTCTGACTCGGCGCGGCGTACACGCACACTTCGAGGCCGGGGAAGTCGGCAAACACCGTCTTGAGTTCGTCGGCGGAGTACTCGACGATCGCCATGAACCGGATGTACTCGCCGAACAGCATCGCCTCGCCCTCACCCATCAGGTGCGAGCGCGAACAGATCACCCGGGTCGCGTCTTCCAGCGACAGGCCGCCGGCGAAGTAGGCCGAGGCAGGCTCGCCGAGTGACTGGCCCACCACCGCGGCGGGTTTGGCGCCGTGATGCTTGAGCAGCTCACCCAGGGCGATCTGGATCGCGAAGATGGTGACGTTGGAGGTTTCGATGCCGTATTCGTGCGAGTCGTCCAGGATCAGCTCGAGCACCGAGTAGCCGCGCTCGTCCTGAATCAGCGCGTCGACCTTCTCGATCCAGCTGGCGAAGACCTCGTTACGCAGGTACAGGCTCTTGGCCATTTTGCGGTGCTGCGCACCGAAGCCGGCCATCGCCCATACCGGCCCGTTGGTCACCGGCCCGTCGACGCTGAACACGTTCGGCTTCTGCTTGCCCTCGGCGACGGCGCGCATGCCTTTGATGGCTTCTTCGTGGTCGCGGGCCAGCACCACGGCGCGCGAACGTCCGTGGTTACGCCGCGAGAGTGCGCGGCCGATGGATTCCAGCGACGACGCCTGACCTTCGGGGCTTTCCATCCAGTCCGCAAGCTCGGCGGCGGCCGCCTTCTTGCGCGAGGTGAGAAACGCCGAGATCACCAGTGGGTATAGGGGTGCCGGAAGTTCTTGGCCGGCAAGCTCTTCCAGCGCGGCAGCTTTGAGTGCCAGCGCTTCGTCGGTGACGCCCGGCAGTTCGTACTCTTCCTGCACCGGGGCGGATTCGTCGGAGATGATCTCGCCGTACTCGTCGAAACGCAGCGCGTGGCCTTCACCCTCATGCAGGTCGGCGCCGGCGGACACGACGGGGACCTGGGGCGCCGCTTCCGGCTCCGGTTCCCGCTCCACCACGTCGCGCGGCAGGACTTCGCGCACCACCAGGTGCGCGTTGGCGCCACCGAAGCCGAAGCTGGACACGCCGGCCAGCGCATAACCGCCGTAGCGCGGCCAGTCGCTGGCCTGGTCGATCACCTTCAGGCGCATTGCGTCGAAGTCGATGTAGGGGCTGGGACCCGCGAAGTTGATCGACGGCGGCAGCTTGTTGTGCTGCAACGCCAGCACCACCTTGGCCATGCTGGCCGCGCCGGCGGCCGATTCCAGGTGCCCGACGTTGGTCTTGACCGCGCCCAGCAGCGCCGGGCGATCGGCCGGACGGCCGCGGCCGACGACGCGCCCCAGCGCTTCGGCCTCGATCGGGTCGCCCAGGATGGTGCCGGTGCCGTGCGCCTCGATGTAGTCGACGGTGCGCGGGTCGATACCGGCATCCTTGTAGGCGCGGCGCAGCACTTCGGCCTGCGCGTCCTGGTTGGGCGCGATGAGGCCGTTGGAGCGACCGTCGTGGTTGACTGCGCTACCGGCAATGACGGCCAGGATCTGGTCGCCGTCGCGGCGGGCGTCGTCGACTCGCTTGAGCACGAGCATGCCGCCGCCCTCCGAACGGGTGTACCCGTCGGCGTCGGCAGAGAACGACTTGATCCGGCCATCCGGTGCGAGCACCGCGCCGATCTCGTCGAATCCGAGGGTGACCATCGGGGTGATGAGCGCGTTCACCCCGCCGGCCACCGCCACGTCGGCTTCGCCGTTGCGCAGTGCCTGAACGCCCTGGTGGATTGCCACCAGCGAGCTCGAGCATGCGGTGTCCAGGGTGACCGACGGGCCGCGGAAGTCGTAGAAGTACGAAACGCGGTTGGCGATGATCGAGCTGGCGGTCCCGGTGATCGCATACGGGTGGGCGACCGTCGGGTCGGAGACGGCCAGGAAGCTGTAGTCGTTGGTCGAGGCACCGACGTAGACGCCGACGGCAGCGCCGCGCAGGCTGGATGCCGGGATGCGCGCGTGCTCGAGCGCCTCCCAGGTCAACTCCAGCGCCATCCGCTGCTGCGGGTCGATGTTGTCCGCTTCGGTCTTGGCGACGGCGAAGAATTCGGAGTCGAATCCCTTGATGTCCTTGAGGTAGCCACCGCGGGTGCGGGCCTGGCTGACGCGTTCGGCGAGCCGCGGCTCTTCCAAAAACTCCGACCATCGCCCTTCGGGCAGGTCGGTAATGGCGTCGCGGCCCTCCATCAGCGCCGCCCACGTCTCGTCCGGGGAGTTCATGTCGCCGGGCAGCCGGGTGGACAGGCCGACGATCGCGATGTCGACACGCTCGGCGGGACCGTTGCGGGTCCAGTCGGCAGCTTCGGCGTCGCCGGCGTCTGCCGGCTCGGGCTCACCTTCGATGATGCGCGTCGCCAGCGACTCGATGGTCGGGTGCTGGAACGCCACCGCCACCGACAACGTGACGCCGGTCAGGTCCTCGATGTCGGCGGCCATGGCGACCGCGTCACGCGAAGCCATGCCGAGTTCGACCATCGGCACCGACTCGTCGATGTCGTCGGGCGACTTTCCGACGGCCTTGCCCACCCATTCGCGCAGCCATTTGCGCATCTCGGGGACCGTCATTTCGGTCCCCTTAGCGGGTGCGGCGGGCAAGTTCTCCTGGGAGTCTTCGTTGTCAGCCATAACTACCTTGTACTCAGTCGGATGTGGCGAAGGTCGACGGCGAGCCGACGCCGCTGCGCAGGCTGCCGTCGATATAGGCAGCACGGCAGGCCCGGCGCCCGATCTTGCCGCTGGAGGTACGAGGAATGGTTCCGGACGACACCAGCAGTACGTCACGCACCGTCACCCCGTGCCCGACGGCAATGGCCGCGCGGATGTCGTCGGCGATCGGCTGGTATTCGAGCTTGTGCGCCCCCGCAGCACGCTCGGCCACAATCACCAACTGCTCCGATCCGTCTTCCGGATCGAAACTCAGGCCAGCGTGCGGGTCGTCGAACACCTTTTGGGGCAACTGGTTCGCGGGCACGGAGAAGGCGGCGACATAACCCACCCGCAACGCCTTACTGGACTCCTGGGCGGTGAACTCGAGGTCCTGCGGGTAGTGGTTGCGACCGTCGATGATGACCAAGTCCTTGATGCGTCCCGCGATATAGAGGTGGCCGTCGTGATAAGTGCCGTAGTCGCCGGTGCGCACCCACATCCCGTCGTCGGGAGCGCCCTCGGCATGTGACTCGCCGACGCGCGACTTGAGGATGTTTTTGAAAACGTGGGCGGTCTCTTCTTCCTTGCCCCAGTAGCCGCCACCCAAGTTGTTGCCGTGCAACCAGATCTCGCCGATCTGACCGTCGGGCAGTTCGCTGGCGGAGTCGGGATCTACGATGACGGCCCATTCGTCCACGCCGATCTTGCCGGCGGAAACTTGCGCGACCGCGTTTGGCGCGTCGGCGGCCACCTCGACGAAGCGCTGCTTGTTCAGCTCCTCGCGGTCGACGTGGATGATCCGCGGTTCCTCGTCCATCGGGGTGGTCGAGACGAACAGGGTGGCCTCGGCCAGGCCATAGGACGGCTTGACCGCAGTGGGCTTCAGGCCATAGGGCTCGAATGCCGCGAAGAACTTGCGCATCGACGACGGCGACACCGGCTCGCTCCCGTTGAGGATGCCCTTGACGTTGCTCAAGTCCAGCGGCGGTTCACCCTCCTTGGGTACCCCGCGCACCGCGGCGTGCTCGAAGGCGAAGTTCGGCGCGGCCGAGAACACACCGCCGGTCTCACCCGGCTTGCGGGCGAGTTCACGAATCCACCGGCCGGGGCGCCGCACGAAGGCGGCGGGCGTCATAAAGGTGAAGCTCTGACCCAGCACCGGGGCACACAGCGCGGTGATCAGGCCCATGTCGTGGAAGAACGGCAACCAGCTCAGGCCACGGTCGCCTTCGTTGCCTTCCAGGGCAACCAGGGTCTGCAGCACATTCGTCGGCAGGTTCAAATGGCTGATCTGCACGCCGGTCGGTGTGCGCGTCGAGCCCGAGGTGTACTGCAAGTACGCGATTGTGTTCTCGTCGGCTTGCGGTTCCTGCCAGGTGCTGGCGACCTCGGTGGGCACCGCGTCGACGGCGATCACGCGCGGCCGCTGTTTCGCCGAACGGGCGCGGATGAACTTGCGCACTCCCTCGGCTGACTCGGTGGTGGTCAGGATGGTGGACGGGGCGCAGTCGTCGAGCACGGCGTGCAGGCGGCCGACGTGGCCCGGCTCGGCGGGGTCGAACAGCGGCACCGCGATGCGTCCGGAGTACAGCGCGCCGAAAAAGGCGACCAGATAGTCCAGGTTCTGCGGGCACAGGATGGCAATGCGGTCACCCGGTTCGGTGACCTGCTGTAGCCGGGCACCGACGGCGCGGTTGCGGGCGCTGAACTCCGACCAGAGGATGTCGCGCTCCACACCGTCGCGTTCGGTGGAGTAGTCCAGGAATCGGTACGCCAGTTTGTCGCCGCGGACCTTCGCCCACTTTTCGACGTGCCGGACCAGGTTGGTGTTCTGGGGGAACCTGATCTTGCCGTTCACGATGAACGGGTTGTGGTACGCCATGACGCCCTCTCTTGTCACAAAGTTCTCGGTTGTCGGCGTGAGCCGACGGGTATTCCGCTATCCGATGGCTTGTGCCATCGGGCCGACTTGAAAATCTCGAAGCCGACTAAAAGATCTACGCGCAGTCCAGCCCTTGCCCGCGCCAACGCGTGTGTGTCGGCGCCTGTAAAGACCGGTATCGACCCAACGGGTCAACCACATGCTCTTAATTTTCTCTTAATGTTAAGGGGCCGGGAGCGGCAGACCAAATCACAAGGTACGCCTGATCGCGCCCGCTACCGACGCACCCGCGGTGTGTCTGCTAGCCCAGCTAAGCCTCAGTCTGATAACAAGCTCCGCATCGTGCTCGGACGGCTCAACTGGGCGGCTCAACTGTGCTTGGGATGCGGCGCTTTTTCCAGCACACCCTGCGCCCAATTCAGTGTCCACTGGGTGGCCGAAAGGCCGTCGGAACTCCAAAAGTCGGTAGTGGCGTACAGCGCATGGACCGGCTGGCCGGCGCCTCCTGCCAGGGTATTCAGCGTGGTAGGCAGGTTGGCGGGACTGAACGCTTCCTTCGGGGCGGCGCAAATCAGGTCGCCGGCCGCACAGATCTCGTTCGTCCGATTGTTCAGGTCACCAAACCCACCCGGGCGGGCCCCGGTCATGGTCAACCCGAGCCCGGACAGCACCGGCACCTCGTGCAGGGTTATCTCGGCGCCGACGCCCGGCGGGGTGGGCGGAATGTTGTTACCCACGCCTGCTTCGCGGCGCCCGTCGGCGATCAAAGTCACACCCAGGACGAGGTCTTCGTCGACCGGTCCGAGGCCATTGCCGATGTCGCTGGCGACGTCTCCGGCGATGACCGCGCCTTGGGAGAAGCCGACAATCACATAGCTGGTCAGCGGGCACTTGTTGTTCATGTCGGTCAGCGCCTTGACCGTCGCCCGGGTGCCTTCGGCGCGGCTGTCGTTGTAGGTCATCTGGCCGTCGGCAGACAGCGGGTTACGGAACTGTGCCGTGTACGGAACGGTGTAGGTCTGCACTCGGGATTTTGCGAACTGCTGGGAGACCGGGCCCGTCACGTTGAGCAACAACGCCTTCGGAAACTGCGTCGGGTTCAGCGGGTCGTCCGTCGGCCACGATTCCCAGGTCCCCGGCACCGAGATCAACTGCACGTCCGGGCAGGAAGCGTCTTGGGAGGCGGGTCGCGGCTTCTTCGGGTGCGAACCCGTCGGGCCGGACGGCAACACACCTGGCGGCACCGCGCTCGGCGGGACGTCGCGGTGACGTAGCAGCATCACGCCGCCGATGATCACCAAGGCCACCACCAGAGCCATCGAAGCCGCCGCTATCCAGGCAAGGCGCCGATGACGCTGGCGGCGCGCGCTCTTCTTGGCCATCTTCTCCTGCTAACAGAGTCCGGTAGGGCCCGAAACGGTCCCTGGCGAATGGGCTGGGCGACACAAAGCGCACCCGACATCTAGCCTCAACATCTGGCCTGGCGCCCTAAACTCACCCGCGCAGCGCGGCCGCACCGCCTCTGCTGCACTCCCTACACGGTACCGGCCCGCCGCGGGAGGTCATCCGTCGCGCGAAACGCGCAGTGGGTCAGCGAATGGCGCCGACGATGTCGCCGGACATCGCGGCGAGCTGACCGGACCAGGAGCCCCAGCCGTTGTCGCCGCCGGCCGGGAAGTCGAAGTGCCCGTTGTGCCCGCCGACCTCGCGGTAGTGCTGGTAGAAGTTCCGGCTGTCACCCATGGCCGTATCACCGGCACCGAGCATGGCGGCGGGATTACTGGCGGCTCCGGTGGTCGGGCTCCACACCCACACCCGGGTGTTGTTCTGGGCCAACAACGCCTCGTGAATCCACGGGTCGTGCCACTTCCAACGACCCAGCTGTGGCGCTCCCCACATGCCGTTACCGTCCACGCCACCGAATTGCTGCAGCCCGGCCAGGATCGCGCCGTTGCTGGCCGTGCTCGACGGGTACAGGAACCCGGACAGCGAGCCGGCGAAGCCGAAGCGGTCGGGGTGGAAGGTAGCCAGCGCCATGGCGCCATAGCCGCCCTGAGACGCGCCTACGACGGCGTGTCCGCCGGGCGCCAGGCCCTTGTTGGCGGCCAGCCAGTCAGGCAGCTCGGAGGACAGGAACGTGTCCCACTGCTTGCTGCCGTCCTGCTCCCAGTTGGTGTACATGCTGAACGCACCGCCAGCCGGTGCCACCACCGAAATGCCCTTGCCGGCAAGGGTGTTCATCGCGTTGCCCGCCGTGACCCAGTTGCTGACATCGGGGTGGGCGTCCGCGGCGTCCAGCAGGTAGACGGCGTGCGGCCCGCCGGCCAGGAAGGCAACCGGAATGTCGCGGCCCATCGCGCCCGACGGAACCATCAGGGTTTCGTACGGCGCTGCCTTGGCGGGGGCTACCGGACCCAAAGCCCCACTTGCGGTCACTGCGCCGAACGCAACTGCCAGCATGGCAACGCACAGCAGCCGGACCAGCACCGACACACCCCTCATGTCCACCTCCATCGTGTCCGCGACAGCTAGACGAGCCCGCAAGGTAGCTAACCACATTGGTATCAATCCGATAAAGGGGGAGCTAGCCCGCAAATAACTAACGGCGGCGACCCGAGTCGGGTCGCCGCCGTCAGTTGCGTTTCGTTCAGCGCGGTTTAGGTACCGGTGCCGGCCGCGGGAGCGGTCGCCGGGGTGGCCGGACCGGCCCCCGGGGTCGCACCCAGGGTCGACTGCAGGTCACCCTTCATCGCGTTGAGCTGCTGGCCCCAGTACTCCCAGCTGTGGGTGCCGTTGGCGTCGAAGTTGAACACCGCGTTGTGACCACCGGCGCCCGTGTAGGCCTCCTGGAACTTCAGGTTGCTGGTCCGCACGAAGCCCTCCAGGAACTTGGCGGGCAGGTTGTTGCCACCGAGGTCCGACGGCTTGCCGTCACCGCAGTACACCCAGAGGCGGGTGTTGTTGGCGACCAGCTTGCCCACCTGGAGCGACGGGTCGTTGCGCTGCCAAGCCGGGTCTTCCTTCGGACCCCACATGTCGGAGGCCTTGTAGCCACCGGCGTCACCCATCGCCAGACCGATCAGCGAGGGACCCATCGCCTGGGACGGGTCGAGCAGCGCCGAGAGCGAACCGGCGTAGATGAACTGCTCCGGGTGGTAGGCCGCCAGAATCAGAGCCGACGAGCCGGCCATCGACAGACCCACCGCGGCGCTGCCGGTCGGCTTGACCTGCTTGTTGGCCGCGAGGTACGCGGGCAGCTCGCTGGTCAGGAAGGTCTCCCACTTGTAGGTGGTGCAACCGGCCTTACCGCAGGCCGGGTTGTACCAGTCGCTGTAGAAGCTGGACTGGCCACCGACCGGCATGACCACGGCGAGACCCGACTGCAGGTACCACTCGAACGCCGGGGTGTTGATGTCCCAGCCGTTGAAGTCGTCCTGGGCGCGCATGCCGTCGAGCAGGTACAGCGCCGGGGCGTTGGCTCCACCACTTTGGAACTGGACCTTGATGTTGCGGCCCATCGCCGCCGACGGCACCTGAAGGTATTCCACCGGCAGGCCCGGCCGCGAGAACGCACTCGCGGTCGCCGAGCCGCCGACGAAGCCGACCAGACCCGACAGCAGGGCCGCACCAACGGCTCCCACCATGAGTCGGCGCGGCATACCCGTCACGGCGCCGCGAAACTTGTCAACAAGCTTCATCCTTGCTTCCTCATCCTCATCCTTGTGGGCACGCCTTTACGCATCACTGTGCTTGGGGCGCGTCCCGAATTGGGTCAGACTGCACGCACGCGGCGCTGCAGTGCTCATGTAGTCAACCACACCTTGAGCCCCCGGCTCTCCTCCGGGACGTCGTCAGCGGCCTTATTTGACGGTGATGCACGGCGATCTGCGACTCTCAAAGGCCGTCCGGGAACGTCGTTTCCGCATGTGCCCAACGTCGGGTGCACGCTGGTGACGGCTTAGATGTGATGTTGCTGTCAGTCTCGCCCCCGGCCAACCAACCGCAAATTCTGGGACGGTCTGAAAAAAATTTCTGTACCGCCCCTATTCGTGTGGCGGTGTGGGCGGCAGCCGCGGCACTTCGAGGCCACATCTGACCAGTTCGTACAACGGCACCCGGTCGATGCGGTACTGCGTGAATTCGTAGGCATGCAGGAAGTTGGAGACGAACCGGCGCAGGCTCATCGGCGCCCGCACCGAGTTGAGCACCGACTGCGTCGCGGGGCACTGCAAGGCCGCCTCGGCCTCGGCCACCCATTGCCTATCCAGGTAAGCCGGAATGCCTGGCGGCCACTTCACCCAAGGTCCGTCGGCCACCACCCAGTCCGGGAACAGGTTCTTGTCGTGACCGATTCGGCCGTGCTTGAGCCGCTCGGTGTGTGCGGCCAACGGGTTTGCCAGCCCGATCTGGTCGATCACCCGCACGTCCAGTCCGACGTTCATGCCCACCATGCCCAGGTTGGTGAAAAACACTGTGTGTTGCGGCTTTTGGTCGGCCGGGATGCCGGGCGCACTGCCCGGCGGGATCATCGGCACCAGATCCCACCGGGTGTAGTTGCCCGACGGCAGCAGCAGGGCACCGTCCGGGGTGTTGTTCAGGGCCACCAGCACCGCGGCCATGCGCGGGTAGTCGAGGTAGTCGGCGGCGGTCAGCGGATGCGCCCGGCCGGTGGCCTGGGCGTAGAAACGCCGCTCGTCGACGATGCCGGAGTAGGTGACGTGGGTGGCGTCGTCGCCCAGTCCGGGCGAGTTTGCCGCCCATAGCGACCAACCGGCGACCGCCAGCCACAGCACGCTGACCACGCCGGCCAGCCAGTAGCCGGTCTCGCGCGAGAAGTCCTTGCCGTCCGGGATGAGCACCGGGATGACGGCCACCGGTGCCAGCAAACAGAACAGCGGCGTCAGCAAGACCCTGCCGTGCATGAAGTCGCCGCCTTGGCGGATCCAGTAGAGCCCCTGCAGCACGCCGCTGAGCACCATCCAGATCACTACCGCGGTCGGGCTCTGCACCGACCGGGCAACCCGGCCGTACCCGGGCGCGAGTGTGGGACGCATGAACGAGGGCCGCCGCCGTGCCACCATCAGCAGGATGCCCAGCGGCACCAGCAGCACCACCGGGATCCACAGCGCGTAAGGCCGGTTGAAGTTCGCGAGGTAGATCAGGCCTTGTGCCCACTTGTCGCCGGCGGCGTCCTTGGCCAACGCGGTGCTCGGCACCAACAGCCCGTAGTAGCCCATCCGGAAGATCTGGTAGGCAACCGGCAGCAGGCCGCCGGCCAGCACTATCAGCCCGCGGCGCCGCCAACTGCGCGCCGCAATCATCAACATGATCAACGCGGCGCCGCCGATCAGCGCCAGTTCGGGCCGCACCAGCACGCTGCAGCCGGCGACGAAGGCCAGCGCACAGATAAACCAGCGGTTCTCGGGACGGACCCGCAGCGGCTGCGCCCAGCAAACCATCATCCACCACAGCAAGCCCAGGTAGGCCATCACCAGACTGCTTTCGAGGCCTGACGTCGCGAAGTCGCGCGCCGGGGGTACCGCGATGTAGACCAGCGCCCCCGCGGGCAGCATGATCGCCCGACGGCCCCGCAGGCTCGGCGCGTACAGGCGTCCCGTCCCCAACATCAATAGCACCGCACCCAGCACCGACAACGTCAACGCCACGGCGAGGGCGACGTACTCCAGCCGCAGCGGCCCGCCCACCCAGCTGCAGACGTAGAGCAGATAGGTCCAGACGGTCGAGGTATTGGCCTCGACCCGCTCGCCCGCGTTGAACACCGGGCCGTTGCCGGCCAACAGGTTTCGCACCGTGCGCAGCACGATCAGCCCGTCGTCGGCGATCCAGCGGCGCTGCCAGGCACCCCAGCCGAACAGCACGGCAACCACCGCCACACTGATCCACAGGCTCACCCGGACCGTGACGTCATAGGGGAACACCGGCCACTTGACCCGGCGGACCGCAGGCCGGCGGGCCGCAATCTGCAGGGCCCCGATCTGCAGCGCTTTGAGTCGTTGGCTAGCCGAAAGCAACAGCAGCACCCACTGTTGCGATCCACGCCAGCGCCAGCAGTTGCAGCACGCGGTCGCGCAGCGCGATGTCCTCGGGCTCCCCCGCCAGCCCACCGTCGACGTCGACGGCGTAGCGCAGGATCGCGATGGTGAACGGGATCATCGACACCGCGAACCACGAGCCGGAGTAGCGGTCGCGCTCAAATGCCCACAGTCCGTAGCACATCACCACCGCGGCGGCCGACAGCGTCCAGACGAACCGCAGGTAGGTGCTGGTGTAGCTCTCCAACGATTTGCGGATCTGGGCGCCGGTCCGCTCGGCCAGTTGCAGCTCGGCGTAACGCTTGCCGGCCACCATGAACAGCGAGCCGAATGCTGCGGTCAGCAAGAACCATTGGGACAGTGGAATATCGGTGGCCGCGCCGCCCGCAATGGCGCGGATCAGGTACGCCGAGGACACAATGCAGATGTCGATGACGGCTTGGTGCTTGAGGCCGAAGCAGTAGCCGAGCTGCATAACCAGGTAGACGGCCATCACCACCGCCAGATTCGGTGTCAACCACCAGGACAGGGCCAGCGACACCGCAGCGAGTACCGCCGCCAGCGTGTAGGCCAGCCACTCCGGCACCACACCGGCAGCAATCGGCCGGAACCTCTTGGTGGGATGTCCCCGGTCGGCTTCGACGTCGCGCACGTCATTGACCAGGTACACCGCCGACGCCGCCAGGCTGAACACCACGAAGGCCACCCCGACTTTGACGGCCATATCGACGTAGTCGTATCGGACTCCGCGCCCGGCCGCGGCCAGGGGGGCGGCCAGCACCAGCACGTTCTTCACCCATTGCCGGGGACGCATCGCCTTGATGACCCCGGTCACCAGGTTCCCCGGCGGGCCGGTCACGCCAGCAGGTTGCCGGGCTTGCCGGTCGGCCACATCGTCGGTCATCGCACCCACCTCTTTCGGGCCGCGTCATCCACCCGGATGGCAGCTGCGGCAACGGAAGCACCCAGCGCCGCGCCGGCGGCAACGTCGCTGGGATAGTGCACGCCCAGCAGTATCCGGGACAGTGCCATTGGCGGCACCAACGCCACCGGCAGCGGCAGGCCGGTCACCCTGCCCAGCAAGATCGCCGCCGCCGTCGTCGACGTGGCATGCGCCGAGGGAAAGCTGAGTTTGCTCGGGGTCCCGACGTTGACCTGGACGGCCGGATGGTGCGGGCGTTTGCGTCGCACCACTCGCTTGACCACGACGGCCGCGGCGTGCGCCGCGAAGGCGCCCGCGCCGGCCAGCAGCCAGTCCCGGCGCCGGCGCGGGTCGAGGACTGCCCCGAGTAGTGCAACGGCCAGCCAGCCGATGCTGTGCTCACCGAAGTGCGACATCGCACGAGTAATTTGCAGTGCCCCCGGGCGGTGTGCCAGCGCCGTCTGGACGGCCACCATCGCGGCAACTTCGCCGCGCGGCGGCTCGGCCGGTTCAACCATGGCGCGAAGCGCCTGCAACGTCGGCCGAGCCGTTGATCGGCAGCACCATCTCCCACTTTTGTTTGCTGGCCAGCACGGGCTGTGCGCCGCGGTAGACCCGCCGCATCTCGTCGAAGCGGCGGCTCAGCTGGCGCTGGCGGCGCACGGACTGCAACAGCAGCGAGAACATCTTGGCCCGGTCGCGTTGCCGGTAGACCACACCGCAGCCGTCGGCCGTGGTGACGGTGACACCGTCGACAGTGCACAGCCGGAACCAACGCGCGTCCTGGGTCGGCACGTTGAATTCGGGGCGTTGATGGTGGGCCGGATCGGCGGCCTTCAGGTTGTGCAGGATCCCGCGAGCCAGTCGGTAGCCGATCGTCACCGGGTTCACCGGCGGCTTCATCACCGTGTTCTTGTGCAGCGGCGCCGGCAACTCGCTGGCCGCCGGCAACACCACCGCATCCGGGTAGTTGGTGCGCATTTGGCGCACCTCCGGCAGCGCGGATTCCAGGATGGAGAAAATGTGCTCCGGGCCGGCCAGGAAGTCGTCGATGGCGCGGTTCTGGATCTCGACTGTCGAATACTCAAGGCAGGCAAGGTGTTTCAGTGTGGCCTTGAGGTGGCTGCGGACCAGTCCGGCGACGTCACCGTCCCAGTGCAGCGCGGCGACCACCAACCGGTTGCGCAGATGGAAGTAGGCCTGCCAGTCGATGGCGTCGTCCTTGTCGCTCCAGGCCATGTGCCAAATCGCGGCGCCGGGCAGCGTGACGGTCGGATAGCCGTGCTCTGCGGCCCGCAACCCGTAGTCGGCGTCGTCCCATTTGATGAACAGGGGCAGCGGCTGCCCGAGCTCCTCGGCGACCTGCCGCGGGATCATGCACGTCCACCAGCCGTTGTAGTCGACGTCGATGCGCCGGTGCAGCAGCTTGCTCTTGTCCTCGTTGTCGTTGAGCGGGTACTCGGCGAAGTCGTGGTCGTACTCGGCGTGTGGCGCCGCCGTCCACATGAAGTTCGACCGGTCCACCACCTCACCCATGATGTGCAGGTGCGAAGGCTCCTGCAGGTTGAGCATCTGGCCGCCCACCAACATCGGCGACTTGGCGAACCGGCTCATCGCCAGCACCCGCAGGATCGAGTCGGGCTCGATGCGGATGTCGTCGTCCATGAACAGAATCTGTTGGCAGTCGGTGTTTTTCAGCGCTTCGTACATCACCCGGCTGTAACCGCCGGAACCACCCAGGTTGGGCTGGTCGTGAATGGACAGTCGGCTGCCGAGTCGCTGAGTCGCGTCCGCGAAGTCGGGGTGGTCGCGTACCTTGCGGGTGCCCTGGTCGGGCACGATCACTGCGCCGATCACCTCGTCGACCAGCGGATCGACGGTGAGTTCGCGCAACGCGTTGACACAGTCCGACGGGCGGTTGAAGGTCGGGATTCCGACGGCGATATTGGCGGTGCCGGGCACCGGCATCGGGGCATACCAGCCGCCGCTGAGCAGGGTGACCTCGGTGTCGGTGGTGATGTCGAACCAGATCCAGCCGCCGTCCTCGAACGGCAGCAGACCCACTTCGATTTCCAGCACTTGCGGCTTGGCTTCGGTGCCGTCGAACTCGCGACCCTCGATGAAGATCCGCGCGCCGGTGGCCTTGGTGCGGTAGAGGTCGACGCGACCGCTCCCGAGGAGTTCGACGCGCAGCACCACCGAGGGGCAGATCGACCAGCGTCGCCAGTAGCTGGCTGGGAACGCGTTGAAGTAGGTCGCGAACGAAACCTCGGACTCGGTGCCGATCTGCAGCGACGTGCGGGTGGTCGCATGTGCGCGCCGCGCGTTGGTGGTCGACTCCTCCAGGTAGAGCTTGCGCACGTCGAGGGGTTCGCCGGGCCGCGGCAGGATGATCCGCGACAGCAGGCTGACTGCCGTCATTTCGCGTCCGCTTCGGTCAGCGGGGCGCCGTCGCGCAGGTGCGGCGCGAGGACGTTGTCGTACATGCTCAAAGCGCTGGCAATGGCCATATGCATATCCAGATATTGGTAGGTGCCCAAGCGCCCGCCGAACAGAACTTTCGCCGTCGCGGTCTCGGACTTCGCCCTGGCCCGGTAGGCGGCCAACAGGGCGCGGTCGGCCTCGGTATTGATCGGATAGTAGGGCTCGTCGTCGTCTTCGGCGAACCTGGAGTACTCCCGCATGATGACCGTCTTGTCCGACGGGTAGTCCCGCTCCGGGTGAAAGTGGCGAAACTCGTGAATGCGGGTGTAAGGGACGTCTGGGTCGTTGTAGTTCATCACCGGGGTGCCTTGAAAGTCCCCGCAATCGCCGAGCACTTCCAGCTCGAAGTCCAGGGTGCGCCAGCCGAGTCGGCCCTCGACGTAGTCGAAGTAGCGGTCCAGCGGCCCGGTGTACACGACGGGGGCATCGGGATTGTCCTGACGCAGTGAGTCGCGGACGTCGAACCAGTCCGTGTCCAGCCTGACTTCGATCCGATCGTCGGCGGCCATGTTCTGCAACCAAGCGGTGTAGCCGTCGACGGGCAGACCCTCGTAGGTGTCGCTGAAATAGCGGTTGTCGAAGGTGTAGCGGACCGGCAACCGGGTGATGTTGGCGGCGGGAAGTTCCTTAGGGTCGGTCTGCCACTGCTTGGCGGTGTAGCCCTTCACGAACGCCTCGTACAGCGGCCGGCCGATCAGCGAGATGGCCTTCTCTTCCAGGTTCTGCGCGTCGGCGGTGGCGATTTCGGACGCCTGTTCGGAAATCAGCGCTCGCGCCTCACTAGGAGTGAAGTACCGGCCGAAGAACTGCGAGACCAGCCCGAGTCCCATGGGGAACTGATAGGCCTGCCCGTTGTGCATCGCGAACACCCGATGCTGGTAGCCAGTGAAGTCGGTGAACTGCCGCACGTAGTCCCACACCCGCTTGTTGGAGGTGTGGAAAAGGTGCGCGCCGTACTTGTGGACTTCGATTCCGGTCTGCGACTCGGCTTCGGAGTAGGCGTTGCCACCGATATGCGGGCGCCGGTCGACAACGAGAACCCGCTTGTCGAGTTGGGTAGCCACGCGCTCAGCAATCGTCAGGCCGAAAAATCCGGAGCCGACGACATAGAGGTCATAACGTGCGGTCATCGGTTGCCTAGGGTATCTGACCGGGCGGGCAAATCCCGATTTGGCGGCTCGCGCAAGCCGGGGTTTTCCCAGGTGCCAGGACGAGATTCGCGCTACTTCCGTCGAACGTCACACCTGTGAACCACTCCCCTTACGATTCGATATCGCCACACCAGTCACATCATTCCCACTCGTACCATCGGTGCTGTGGGTCTACGACCCGACTCCACATAATCCAGATTGAGGAGCCTCCCGTGCCGAACCGACGCCGACGCAAGCTCTCGAAGACCATGAGCGCGGTCGCCGCCCTGGCCGTGGCAAGTCCGTGCGCTTACTTTCTTGTTTACGAATCGACCGCTGACGCCAAGCCGGTGGAACACCACGAGTTCAAACGGGCTGCCAGCATTAGCGACCTGCCGAACGAGCTGATTTCGGCGTTGTCACAGGGGCTCTCGCAGTTCGGCGTGAACATTCCGCCGGTACCCGCGTTGGGTGGTACCAGCAGCGGCTTGGGCACTACCGGCCTGGGAACCAGTCCCGGGTTGGCGAGCCCGGGCTTGGGAACCTCCGGTCTGGGGACGAGCCCGGGGCTCACCGCGCCGCTTACTCCCACTTCACCTGGCTCGCTTGCTCTGCCGGGCACCACGCTGCCGTCGCCGACGGCGGGCACCGGCGCGGGCGTCAACCCTGCCCTGACCAACCCGGGGCTGACCAGCCCCACTGGAGTGGCGCCAGGATTGACCAGTCCGTCGGCCCTGAGCCCGGCCACCGGCACGGGCGAGATTCCGATCACCACACCGGTTGGATTGGACCCGGGCGCGGACGGCACCTACCCGATCCTCGGTGACACCTCCGGCCTCGGTGGCCTCGGGGGCGGCACCGGCCTGTCTCCGGTCGCGCCGGTCGGCACCGGCGGTGGCAGCGGCGGTGGCGGCCTGGTCAACGACCTGATGCAGGCGGCTAACCAACTGGGCGCCAGCCAGGCCATCGACCTGCTCAAGGGCCTGATCATGCCGGCGATCATGCAAGGTGTGCAGGGCGGCGGTCCGGCGGCCGCCGGCGCTACCCCGGCCCTGCCCGGCGCGGCCGCCGTGCCAGGAGCGGTAGCGGGCATCCCCGCCGCTGCAGGGGCGATCCCCGGTGCGGCCGCCGCGATCCCAGGCGCAGCTGCGGCGATACCAGGAGCGGCTGCTGCTATTCCGGGCGCAGCTGCGGCGATACCAGGCGCAACGGCAGCGATACCAGGCGCAGCCGCGGCCGCGGTTCCTGCCGCGGTGCCGGCTTCGGTGCCGGCCATTCCGGAGGCACCCGCCGTACCGGAGGCGCCGCCCGTCTAGACGGCCCGCCTAAGGAACCAACGAGCCTGTCACCAGACGGCACCGCAGAGTCCCTGGACCGGGTCCCGCCACCCGAGCCAACATCCTCTGCGGTGTCGTCGACAGGTTTTCGGCCCCGAGGCCGTGTCGCCTCACAAGAAACAATAGACACACACGTAACATCGCCTCGTGTCCCGTAGCCGCGCGCCGACGATGTTGCTCACCGCAGCGTTGGCTACGGTCGTCATCGTCGCGTGGGTACTGATCCGCCCCGGTGGCGACGCCCACCCCGCGTCGCCTGCCCGTGACACCCAACTCGCCGAGCAGCCACTGATCGGCCTGGGCGGCGGTGTGACGGTGCGTGAACTCACCCAGGCCACACCATTTTCCCTGGTGGCGCTGACTGGCGATCTCACGGGCAGTTCGGCCCGGGTCCGCGCCAAGCGGCCAGACGGGTCGTGGGGGTCCTGGTATCAGGTCGAGTATCAAACCGCGGCGCCCGCCGGATCTGTCGGGGATCCGCGCAGTACCGATCCCGTGTTCGTCGGCACCACCACCGCCGTGCAAATCGCCGTCACGCGCCCGGCGGACGCTCCCGTCACGCAGGCACCGCCCACGCCGGCGATCAAAGGCGACCTGGGATACCGTCCGGCCACCAAGGAACAGCCGTTCGGTCAGACCATCAACGCGATTTTGATCTCACCGCCCCGCGCGCCAGCGGAGACACACTGGAACCCGCCGACCGGCGCCGTCATGCCGGGCCAAGCCCCGCAGATCATCAGCCGAGCGGAATGGGGCGCCGACGAATCACTAAGGTGCGGTAGCCCGCAATTCGACCGGGGCGTACGCGCCGCGGTAGTCCATCACACCGCTGGGAGCAACGACTATTCGCCGCTGGAATCGGCGGGGATCGTCAAGGCGATCTACACCTATCACAGCAAGACGCTGGGCTGGTGCGACATTGCGTACAACGCGCTAGTCGACAAGTACGGCCAAGTGTTCGAGGGCAGCGCGGGCGGCCTGACCAAGGCTGTAGAAGCCTTCCACACGGGCGGATTCAACCGCGAGACATGGGGTGTGGCCATGCTGGGCAATTTCGATGACGTCGCACCCACCCCGATCCAGATCCGCACGGTGGGGCGACTCCTGGGATGGCGCCTGGGCATGGCCGAGGTCGACCCCCGGGGCATGGTGGAGCTGGAGTCGGCCGGCAGTTCTTACACCACGTATCCCGCTGGTGTGATCGCGAAGTTGCCGACCATCTTCACCCACCGCGACGTGGGGAACACCGACTGCCCCGGAAATGCCGCGTACGCCTTGATGGACGAGATCCGCGATATTGCAGCCCATTTCAACGATCCGCCGGAGGAGCTGATCAAGGCGCTCGAGGGCGGCGCGATCTATGCGCACTGGCAGGCGATCGGCGGGATGAACAGCGTGCTGGGTGCGCCGACGTCGCCGGAGTTGGACGCCGAAGGCGGCGCCCGCTACGCGACGTTCGCCAAGGGTGCGATGTATTGGTCCGAGGCCACCGGCGTGCAGCCGGTCACCGGAGCCCTCTACGACGCCTGGGCGGCGCAAAGCTACGAACGTGGCCCGCTCGGGTTGCCGACCAGCGCGGAGATCCAAGAGCCGCTGTATATTTCGCAGAACTTCGTGCACGGGACATTAAACTTCGAGCGGCTCACCGGCAACATCAACATGGTGTTGGACGGCATCAGAACGCCGCTGTCGACGGCGCCTCCGACCGGCCCGAACGTACCGCCCGAACACTTCTCGATGCCGGCGCATCCGCCCAACTAGTCTGCTTGGGTGCCCGAGACACCATATTTGCGGATCGATCTCGATCGGGTGCGTCAGAACTTCCGGTCACTGCGATCCGCGCTGCCCGACGCGCAGATTCGCTACGCCGTCAAAGCGAACCCGGCTCAACCGATCCTGGGTCTGCTGGCGTCCGAGGGCGCGGCGTTCGACGTCGCCTCGCTCGGCGAGGTACAGGCCTGCCTTCGTGCCGGAATCGACGGGACACAGCTGGCATTCGGCAACACGATCAAGAAACCGGCGGCGATCGCCGCAGCGTATGCGCACGGCGTGCGTTCGTTCGCCTTCGACACCGAAGCCGAGCTGATTGCGCTGGCCGAGCGTGCGCCCGGTTCGAGCGTCGAATGCCGGATCGCACCGCCGGTTCCGCCGTCCGTGACGCCGTTCGGTCACAAGTTCGGATGCGCACCGCAGGAAGCGGCGGGGTTGGTGCACCGCGCACGGTCACTCGGGCTCGTTTCGGACACGCTGTGCTTTCACGTCGGCTCGCAGCAACTCGATCCCAGCGCGTGGGATCTCGGCATTCGTGCTGCCGCAACGATTTTCGGATCCATGGTCGGCTTGACGACGATCAATATTGGCGGCGGCTTACCCCTGCCATACGCCGGCGATGCACCGGCAGCAGAGGTGGTTTTCGACACCGTCATGTCGGCACTGTCCCGCTATTTCGGTTCTGACACACCAGCATTGGTGGTTGAGCCGGGGCGGCTGATCGTCGGCTCGGCTGGCACCATCGGGTGTGAGGTCGTCTCGGTACGCACCGGAACTGACTGCCGGCGCTGGGTCTACCTCGACATCGGTCGCTACGGCGGGCTGGCGGAAACCGAGAATGAGTACATCCGGTATCGGTTACGGACGGGGCGCGACGGCGATCCCGTTGCCGAGGCCGTCGTCGCCGGCCCGACGTGCGACGGAGACGACGTGCTCTACCAGAGTTATCCGCTGCCCGTCACGTTGCAACCCGGCGACAGCGTGGAGATCTCCGACGCCGGCGCGTACACCGCGAGCTATGCATCAGTGGACTTCAATGGATTCGCGCCGCTGCCAACGTATTTCACTCCTGCTGTGGGCGAGAGTCGAATTATTGTCGAACCGTTGGCGCCGGGGCTCACGCGCCACTGGATGCTCTCGGAGGTGCTCTGCGACGTCCGGACCGAATACCAGCAGCTGGTTATCGGTCGCACGGAGCAGGGCATCGCGTTGTTCAGCGATGGCGAGCGCCAAAGCACCGAGTTCAGCCAGCTGGTCTACCATGAGGCGCTATTGGTGCCGGCCCTGTTGCTGGCCGCCCGGATCGAGCGGGTGCTCGTCATCGGCTCCGGCGAAGGAGTGGTGAGCCAACTGGCGGTGGCGGCCGGGGCGAGGCACGTCGACCACGTCGATATCGATCGCGACGCGGTGCGCTTGTGCGCTATGCATCTGCCCTACGGCTACTCGACAGACGAATTGCTCAGGGCCGAACAGGGACTCGGTCCCGTCACCGTGCACTACCAGGACGGCTGGGACTTCGTCGACCGGTGCAGCGAACCTTACGACATCGTGGTGATCGATCTGCCCGACGAGCGCGTCGAGTCTGCGCAACACAACCGTCTCTACGGCAGCAGGTTTCTGGCACGGTGCCGTGACATCGGCCGGGTGGTCGTCGACCAGGCCGGCTGCCCGACACTCTGGCGCAACGACACCCTGCGCGCGTCATGGCGACGATTCCACGAAACCTTCGACACGGTCGTGTATTTCGGCAGCGACGAACACGAGTGGGCGTTCCTGTGCGGTTTGTCAGACCACGTTGCTGACCCGGTGGCCCTCATGTCGGACCGGTTGAGCACACTGCCCTACCGACCGCGCACCATCGACGCTGCCACGCTGGTGGCCGGTACGGTTCCCCCGAAGACGTTGCGCGGCTAGGGCACATCATCGTCGGCCTCGGCGGTCAACCGCCGCTCCGGATGATGCATGCAGTTGACGCGTGGGCGACCGTATTCGAGCTGTTCGGGCGGTATCCATTCGGTTTGGCCGTGGGCGTTTCTGCGGGTGATGTATTTGCGTAGCTCGACCAGGC
>NZ_LZLS01000036.1 GCF_001673365.1 Mycobacterium asiaticum | reverse complement strand
GGTGGTCCCACGTCGTCGCCCGATGGCTCGGCGTTCTCAGGCGGCGGGCCAGGTGGTGGCCCGACGTCGTCCCCCGACATGCCCGGGTTGGGCGCCACGATGGCACAGCCGTCGTTAGGTGGCGGGCCCGGCGGCGGTCCTACCTCGTCCGTCGACGCGACGATGGCCAATCAGGGCCTGGCGCATCACGCGCATGCCCATCAGGGGCTGGTCGGCGACGCGACGATGGCCTCGCAGGTGCCGCCGGACGCGACCGCGTTCGTCCCCTCCGGTGACCTCGGCCAACCCGGCACCGGAGACGACCAACTGGCGTATTCGCAGGCCAGTGAGTACGACATCCTGCCGGTCGACACCGACGGCCTGGGGGAGTACGGCGACGAGTTCGACGACGAGTACGGCGAAGAGTTCGACGAAGACGTCGACGCGGCCGGTGCGGGTCGTCCCGGGTTGCGGCGGTTGCTGATCAGCAACGCCGTCATCGGATTCGCGGTCATGGGCTTCGCGTCGCTGGCCGTCGCGGTGGCCGTCACCATCCGACCGGCCGCAGCTTCGCAGCCGGTCGAAGGACATCAGAACGCCCAGCCGGGCAAGTTCATGCCGCTATTGCCGACCGAGCAGCAGGCACCGGTCCCGCCGCCGCCGGCGGATCTGCCCACCGCTGGGTTCCAGGGCGGCACCATCCCCGCTGTCCAGAATGTGCCGCGGCCCGCGGCGCCCGCCCCGGTTCCCGTGCCGGCCGCTCCGGTGCCCGTTCCGGCGCCGATACCGGTGCCGGTTCCGGTGCCCCTGCCGTATCCGGGGTGGGTCCCGGGGATGCCGACGTGGCCGACCTACACCCCGCCGAGCTATACGACGCCGACCACAGCACCGACCACGACACCACCGACGACGACGTATACGACGCCACCAACTACCACGGCGCCCACCACGACGGCGCCGACCACAACCGCTCCAACGACTACGGCACCTACGACGGCACCAACGACGACGGCACCAACGACGGCACCCACCACTCCGGCGACCACCCAAGCGCCGAGAACGACCACGGTTCCGCCGACGACAGCGGCGCCGCCGCCTACCACGGTCGCGCCGCCGCCCACCACGGCCGCCCCGCCG
>NZ_LZLS01000035.1 GCF_001673365.1 Mycobacterium asiaticum | reverse complement strand
TGGGGTTATGTCGTCGAGCGGATCTGCTGGGGTCGTGGAGGTGGATGCCGGTGAGCGTCTTGAGGTGTTGTTTGAGGAGTTGGCGCAGTTGTGCGGTCAGCGCAATGCCATTGATGGGCGCCTGGTGGAGATCGTGGCCGAGATCGATCGCGAGGAGTTGGGCGGGATGACCGGGGCGCGGTCGGTGCCGGCGTTGGTGGCCTGGCGCACGGGTTGCTCACCGGCCAACGCCCGCACGATCGCGGCCATCGCCAAGCGCTGGGAGCAGTTCCCGCGCTGTGTCCAGGGCATGCGCGAGGGCCGACTCTCGCTGGATCAGGTCGGAGTCATCGCCGAGCGTGCCGGGGCGGGCTCAGATGAGCACTACGCGCAACTGGCCCAGGTCGCCACGGTCAACCAGTTGCGCACCGCGGTCAAACTCGAACCGCGACCCCAACCCGAACCCGACCCGCAGAGCGAAGCAGAACCAGAATTGCAGCCGCAGTGCTCGATCACCAAGACCAGCAACGAGACCAGCAGTTGTTATCGCATCACCTTGGATCACCACAGCGCGGCCAAGTTCGATGCCGCGCTGGCTTGCCATCGTGACGGGCTGATCGCGCAATGGAAACACGACCATGAGGGCAGCGCTGCGGGGGAGCAGCGGCCCCCGCTACCGGGCACCGCGCAGGCGTTCATGCGTTTGATCGAAACCGGCTGGGACACCGAAGCCGCCCGCCGCCCCCACGACCAGCACACCACCGTGGTGGTCCACCTCGACCCCGCCCAGCACAGCGCCGCCCTGCATCTGGGACCACTGCTCTCTGAGGCCGAACGCCAATACCTGACCTGTGATGCCACCTGCGAGCTCTGGTTGGAACGCCACGGCCAACCCATCGGCGCCGGACGCAGCACCCGGCTGATCAACCGCCGCCTGCGCCGCGCCCTAGAGCACCGCGACCGCACCTGCGTGGTGCCCGGCTGCGATGCCACCCGCGGACTACACGCCCACCACCTCCACCACTGGGAAGACGGCGGCCCCACCGAACTGAGCAACCTGGTCCTGGTCTGCCCTTATCACCACCGACTCCACCACCGCGGCGTGATCACCTTGACCGGTGACGCATACACCCTGACCGTCACCGACCACACCGGCCGACCACTACCGCAGGGATCACTGGCACGACCCCCCACCCTTCTGAGCGGACTGGCTTACACCCGTTCGAGGTAGAAGTATGCGTAGCGCCCGTTGTCCAGCGCGTTCTTGCCGTTCATGATGCCCATGACGGCGTCGTCGTCGATCTTCTTGAAATGGTCGTGCACGGGCTGCCCGTCGAACACCATCGTCGCGGTCACCTCCCCGCGGAATTCCTCCATCCACAAACTGCCTTCGCCGTTCTCGGTGTTGGAGTACTTGTTGTCCGGCACGTTCTTTGAGTTCCGTGAACTTCTTGCGGAGCAGGTCATCACTCACGGCGCTCTCCAATCCGACCAAGGAGTGCGCTCACCTTAACGCCGAGCGGCACACCACCGGACCGGAACGCCACGAACTCAGCGAATAGATTGCGGCCCAATGGTTTCCCGCGCTTCACCCGCCTCGACCCCAGCCGAGTGGTCCGCCAACTCGACGGCCGCGGGCAACAACTCACCGAGTTGCCGCGGATACACCTGTTCTCCGGCGGCGATCAGGTCGGCGATGTCAGCCGAACTGCACCAGCGAGCGCCGTGGATGTAGCGGTTCTCCAGCTCGGTACGCCCGGTGGCCACGGGCTCAAACCGGCGACAACGGTGCACCAAGTAGAACTCTTCGCTGTCAATCATCGAACCGTTGAACTCGAAGACCTCGTCGCGGCGCCACACCGGCCCGACCAAATCGCTAGGCGAAACCCGCAATCCGGTTTCTTCGGCCAACTCCCGGGCCGCGGCTTCGGCCAGCCGCTCGCCTTGGCCCACTTCGCCCCCCACGGTGAACCACCACCTGGGCGCATCGGCAAGAGCGGGATCAGAGCCGCACAGCAGCAGCACCGCGCCGCTCTCGTCGAGTAGCACCACTCGCGCCGAGGTGCGGTGGTTCAGTTCGTCGTCGGTATGCCGCTGGGCGTGCGGACGCTCGGCGATCTCGAAATACGTTGGCAGCGGCGCCCTTCCACCCAGGTGGAACAAACGCACCATACGGCGCTCGGCCAGCACCAGAGTGTCGCGGACAGCGTCGTTGTGGAATCTGCGGGCCAGCAACACCCGGGCTTCGGCGTCGGCAAGTTCAGCTACCAAACCCGCCGGCACCGATGCTGGATCGACCAGTGCCAGCGCAGCGGACAGCTCGTTTTCGGCGGTCTCGCGCGCGGACCGCGGCGCACGCTCGGCAGCGTCGGCCAACGCCGCCAACTTCTTGCCCTCCGCCGAGCCGCCGTAGGCGTCGAGCGCGATCGCGCGCGCCACCACCGCGCGGCGTGCCAGCGCGCTGTCCAGCACCTGCCAGGACAGGTCATAGCGAACGTTGAGCCGGTCGAGTCGGTTGGCCCGCTGATACCCCCAGGCGCCGAACACAACCAGCAGCACGAACAGTGCAGCGATCAAAGCCACCAGCAGCCAGGTCACTAACTGTCCACCTGGATCTTGACTCCGGCTCCCGCGACCGTCTCATAGACACGCATGATCTGGCTGGCCACCACCGACCAGTCGTACCGGCGAACCGCCTCGCGGCCGGCCGACACGTAACCCTGCCGCAGCGCGTCGTCCTGCAGCACCGCGATCAAGGCCTCCGCCAGCGCGGCGCCGTGCTCCACTGGGACCAGCCGCCCGACCTCACCGTCCTGCAGTACCCGCCGAAACGCGTCCAGGTCGCTGGCCACCACCGCAGTGCACGCGGCCATCGCCTCAACCAGGACGATGCCGAAACTCTCACCGCCGGTGTTGGGCGCACAGTAGACGTCGGCGCTGCGCATCGCCGACGCCTTCCCCGCGTCGTCCACCTGGCCCAGGAACCGCAGGTTATCCACGAATCCGCTTGCCTGAGAGCGCAATTCGTCCTCATCGCCGCGGCCGACGATCAGTAGCTGCAGATCGGGAAATCGCTGCACAACGGTGGGCATCGCCGCTAGCAGCGTCGCCATTCCCTTTCGCGGCTCGTCATAGCGTCCCAGGAACAGCACCGTTTTGCCCGGCCGCGGATACCCGTTCAAGGGTTGCGCCGAGGCAAAGAAATCCACGTCGACACCGTTGGGAATTTCCACTGCGTCCGATCCCAGCGACTCCATCTGCCAGCGCCGAGCCAGGTCGGACACCGCAATTCGTCCCACGATCTTCTCGTGCATGGGCCGCAGCAATCCGCCCAGCACGGATAGGCTCAGCGACTTGGTGGCAGAGGTGTGAAACGTCGCAACGATCGGGCCTTCGGCGATGTTCAACGCCAGCATGGACAGGCTTGGCGCGTTCGGCTCGTGCAGATGCAGTACGTCGAAATCCCCGTCTGCCAACCACTTTTTGACCTTGCGGTGGGTGGCCGGGCCGAACCTCAGCCGCGCCACCGACCCGTTGTAGGGAATGGGCACCGCCTTGCCGGCCGACACCACGTAGTCAGGCAGCGAGGTGTTCTCCGACACCGGTGCCAAAACGCTGACCTGGTGTCCGCGGGCGGACATCACCTCGGCCAGCTGCAGAACGTGCGACTGCACCCCTCCGGGCACATCGAACGAGTAGGGGCAGACCATCCCGATCCGCATCAGCCGTCCTTTAACCAGGCCTGCCGGTCGTCCGACAGATCCGCCAGCCACTGCGGTTGCAGCATGTGCCAGTCTGCGGGATGTGCCGCGATATTGCGCGCGAAGTTTTCGGCCAGCTCCTGGGTGATCGCACCGACATCGGCACTGCTGGTGTCCACTGGCGAGCCGAACTTGAAACCCCACCCGCTGCCCTCGAACCAGCAGTGTGACGGCAGCAGCGCGGCGCCGGTCTTGATCGCGAGCTTCGCGGACCCGGCGGGCATCCGGGTCGCCTCGCCGAAGAACTCGACCTCGACGCCGTTGCGGCTGAGGTCGCGCTCAGCCATCAAACACACGATGTGGTTGGCGGCGAGCCGCTCGGCCAGCACCTCGAAGGGAGACCGTGGACCCCCGGAATGCGGCAGCACTTCGAAGCCGAGTCCCTCGCGGTATTCGATGAAGCGCCGGTACAAAGATTCGGGTTTGAGACGTTCGGCAACGGTGGCGAAGGTGCGGTGGCGCTGAGCGATCCAAATGCCGCCCATATCCCAATTGCCGCTGTGCGGCAGCGACACGATAGCGCCGCGCCCGGCGGCCAGCGCCGCATTCAGATGGTCCTGGCCACCGACTACGTCGTCCAGTTGGCGGGCGATTGCGCGGTGGTCCATGGTCGGCAGCCGGAAGGCTTCCCGCCAGTAGCGGCCATAGGACGCCAACGAAGCGCGCATCAGCGAGTCCGGCACTTCGGCGGGCCGCACGCCGATAACCCGCGCCAGGTTTTTGCGCAGCTGTTCGGGCCCGCCATTGCGCGCGGCGTAGCGGGCTCCGGCGTCAAATGCATTGCGCGCAGCGAACTCTGGCAACGCGCGAACTGCCCGCCAACCGGTCGCATACACCCATTCGGTCGCCCGCCCGGTCACGTAATCGCGACCGCGACTGGGCAGCCTCAGCCCCACTGACGGAGGTATCACTGGTCGCTCTTTTCCGCGATCGGAATTCGGTCCACGGCACCCGGTGAAGTCCGCACCGCAAACAGCCGCTGCCCACAGGTGACGACGCTGAGCACCGCCAGTACCCACATCGCGATCGGCAGCGCCGGGGGCCATGCGACGAACGGGAAGTCCGACACCCCGGCCCCGACGAGCACGATGATCAGCCGTTCGGGCCGTTCGATGAAGCCGCCGTCGCCGCGCAGCCCGCTGGCCTCGGCTCGAGCCTTGATGTAGGAGATCACCTGCGAGGTGACCAGGCAGATCAGCGTTGCCGCGGTCAACGGCTTGTCGTGCATGCTGAACGCGATCCACCACAGCAACCCGCAGAACACCGCGCCGTCGCTGATCCGGTCACAGGTGGCGTCCAACACCGCACCGAAGCGGGTGCCGCCGCCGCGTTCCCGCGCCATGGCCCCGTCGGCCATGTCGAACAGCGTGAAGAACCAGACCACGCACCCCCCGAAGAAGAGCTTGCCCATCGGGAACAGCACCAATGCCCCAGCCATCGAGCCAACGGTGCCGATGACGGTGACGATGTCGGGCGTCAGACCAATCTTCAGCGCCCCCCGGGCAACCGGGTCGGTGAGCCGCGCGAAGAACGCCCTGGACAAGAACGGGAGCTTGCTCATGACTGCCTGGCCCATTCATCGGCCAGCAATCGACGGGTCTCGCGCAGCAACTGCGGTATCACCTTGGATCCGCCGACGATGGTGATGAAGTTCGCGTCGCCGCCCCACCTAGGCACGACGTGGACGTGCAGGTGCTCGGCCAGCGAGCCGCCTGCCGACGTGCCGAGGTTGATACCGACGTTGAAGCCGTGCGGACGGGACACGTTCTTGATGACGCGTATCGCCTTCTGGGTGAACGCCATCACCTCGGCGCTTTCAGGCTCGGTCAGTTCTTCCAACTCCGACACCCGCCGGTAAGGCACCACCATCAGATGGCCGGGGTTGTATGGGTAGAGGTTGAGCACGGCGTAGACGAGTTCGCCGCGCGCCACCACCAGTCCGTCCTCGTCGGTCATCTGCGGGATGTCGGTAAACGGGCGCGACGGGTTGGCCTCGTCGCGCTTGCCCGGGGCTTCGGCGAGGTAGTTCATCCGGTACGGAGTCCATAACCGCTGCAGGTGGTCGCGCTGGCCGACGCCGCGGTCGTGAATCGTATCGTCCTGCTCGGTCACGGCCCGGCCGCTTTCACCAATTCGGCTGTGGGAGTGGCATTTTCGCGGCTTCTCACCCAGTCCACGACGGCCGACACCGCGGTGTCGCGGTCCACCCCGTTGAGCTGGGTGCGATCGCCGAACCGGAAGCTCACCGCGCCGGACTGCACGTCGCGGTCGCCGGCGAGCAGCATGAAGGGCACCTTCTGGTTGGTGTGGTGCACGATTTTCTTGGCCATCCGATCGTCGCTGGTGTCGACGATCACCCGCACACCATGCGACTGAAGTTGCGCCGCAACGTCTTGCAGATAGGGAATGTGTTCGTCGGCCACCGGGATACCGACGACTTGCACCGGCGCCAACCAGGCGGGAAACGCTCCCGCGTAGTGCTCGGTGAGGATCCCGAAGAAGCGCTCGATCGAACCGAACAGCGCGCGGTGAATCAGGACCGGACGCTGCCGCGATCCGTCGCTGGCGGTGTATTCCAACTCGAACCGGTCCGGCATGTTGAAGTCGATCTGCAACGTCGACATCTGCCAGCTGCGGCCCAGCGCGTCCTTGACCTGCACCGAGATCTTGGGCCCGTAGAACGCCGCACCGCCGGGGTCGGGCACCAGGTGCAAACCGGAGGCCTCGCCGACCTCACGCAAGATCTCGGTGGCCTCGTCCCACACCTCGTCGGAACCGACGTACTTGTCCGGGTCCTTGGTGGACAGCTCCAGGTAGTAATCGTCCAGGCCGTAGTCGGCCAGCAGGTCGAGCACGAACCGCAGCACCGATGTCAGCTCGTCGCGCAGCTGCTCGCGGGTGCAGTAGATGTGCGCGTCGTCCTGGGTCATGCCGCGCACCCGGGTCAGCCCATGGATCACACCGGACTTCTCGTAGCGGTAGACGCTGCCAAACTCGAAGAGCCGCAACGGAAGTTCGCGATACGACCGTCCCCGCGACCGGTAGATCAGGTGGTGCATGGGGCAGTTCATCGGCTTGAGGTAGTAGTTCTGGCCCGGCTTGCGCACCGTTCCGTCCGCATTGAGTTCGGCGTCGAG
>NZ_LZLS01000034.1 GCF_001673365.1 Mycobacterium asiaticum | reverse complement strand
TGCTCATAAAATGTCGCCACCCGACTGCTGATCTGCTGGTATTCCAGCGCGTTGGTGCCGAACAATTCCGCAATGGCGGGACGGGCGGCAGTGGCGGGGCCGGTGGCCACGCCGCCAGCGGCAGCCACGCGTCCGTGCTGGCTGACGTGGTCGCCGGCAAGGGTGGCGACGGCGGAAACGGCGGCGACGGCGGTGCTGGCGGTGCCGGCGGCAACGCCGGTGCTGGCGGCAGAAGCGGCCTCTTCGGCCGCGCCGGCAGCGACGGCCTCGGCGGCCACGGGGGTGCAGGTGGGGCGGGCGGAGCGCCCGGCGACGGCGGCAACGGCGGCCAGGCAACGGCCTTCCCCAGCAACGGCGGCAACGGCGGCGACGGTGGCGACCCCGGGGTCGGCGGCGCCGGCGGGGCCGGCGGGTCCGGTTCCATCGCTGGCACCAACGGCGTTCAGGGCAGCACACCGACCAGTGGCGGCAATGGTGGCAACGGCGGCAACGGCAACTCCCCGTTCCCCGGTTTCGGCGGCGGCCAGACCGGCGGCAACGGTGGCCACGGCGGCAACGGCGGGCTGGTCGGCAACGGCGGTGCCGGCGGCAACGGGGCCAATGGGGGCGCCGGCGGCGGCATCTTTATTCCGCCACCCGGTCAGGACGGCAGCTCCGGCGGCGCGGGCGGGCTCGGCGGAAACGGTGGCATGGGCGGCGCTTTGGCCGGCAACGGCGGCGTCGGCGGCAAGGGCGGCGCCGGCGGCAACGGGTCACACGGGGCTGCGGGCATCGACGGCGCGCACGCCGATCCGAACGCCTGGGGCGCGGCCGGTCAGGACGGCCAAGACGGAGGATCCGGCGGCGCCGGCGGCAACGGCGGTAACGGCGGTAAGGGCGGCGCTGCGCCGGCCGGTGTGGCAGGCCTCGACGGTGCGGGCGGAGCGGGCGGCAACGGCGGTAAGGGCGCGGCCGGCGGAAATGGCGGCAACGGCGCCAACGGACTACTTGGCAAAGGCGGTGATGGCGGCAACGGCGGCGATCCCGGCAGCGGCGGGGCCAAAGGTCTCGGCGGTTCGGGTTCCACCGCCGGCGCAAACGGCATCGAAGGCAGCACCGCCACCAGCGGCGGCAACGGTGGCAACGGTGGCAATGGCGGTGACGGGTACAACTTCGGCTCTAACCCCCAGGGCGGGTTCGCCGGAGGCAACGGCGGCCACGGCGGCCTGGTCGGCAACGGTGGCAACGGCGGTACCGGCGGCACCGGCAGCCAAGGAAATGCCGGCGCCGCGGGAGTTATCGGTGGCACCGGTGCGACCGGCGGGACCGGAGGCACCGGCGGCGATGGCGGCGCCCTGGCCGGCGACGGCGGTAAGGGAGGAATGGGCGGAACCGGCGGCACCGGCGGCACCGGCGGTGCGGGCAGCCAAGGCGCCCACGGTGTTGAGCTGGGCGAGGACGGCCAAGCCGGCGGCAACGGCGCTAAGGGCGGCACCGGCGGCACCGGCGGCACCGGCGGAGCCGGTGGTAAAGCGGTGGCCGGCAAGGCCGGCAGCCAGGGTGCCGGTGGCACCGGCGGCCAAGGCGGGACCAGCGGCATGGGCGGCAACGGCGGCAATGGCGCAACCGGCACCCTGGGCCTGAACAACGGCGCCGGCGGTAACGGCGGCGACGGCGGCGATCCGGGGCAGGGCGGGGCCGGCGGTGGCGGCGGTTCGGGTTCCACCCAAGGCGCGACAGGCGCCACCGGCAACATCGCCGGCAAGGGTGGTAACGGCGGCAACGGCGGCCAGGGCGCAGACGCCAACACTCCTGCTGGCACCGGCGCGACCGGCGGCAACGGCGGCAACGGCGGCCTGGTCGGCGACGGCGGCAAGGGTGGCGCGGGCGGGGCCGGCGGCCAGGGCCTTAATGGTGCGGCCGGCGCGATCGGCGGCACCGGCGGAAGCGGCGGAATGGGTGGCACTGGCGGCAAGGGTGGCGCGTGGGCCGGGGACGGCGGCGACGGCGGCGTCGGCGGTATCGGCGGTAAAGGCGGCACCGGGGGCACTGGCAGCAACGGCGGCAACGGTTCCTCACCCAGCCAGGGCGACGGCGGAACCGGCGGCGACGGCGGCACCGGCAGCAAGGGTGGGACCGGCGGCACCGGCGGCACGGGCGGAGCCGGCGGCACGGCCGTGTCAGGCAAGAGCGGCAGCCAAGGCGCAGGCGGCATGGGCGGTACAGGCGGCATGGGCGGTACGGGTGGCAACGGTGGTAACGGCGGCAACGGCGCTGTCCCCCATATAGACAACCCCAGTGCCGGCCGAGGCGGTCACGGCGGCGATGGTGGCTGGGGCGGTCAGGGTGGAGACGCCGGCAACGGCGGTGCCGGTTCGACATCCGGGGCCACCGGGACCGCCGGCGTTCGCGGCAACGGCGGCAATGGCGGCCACGGCGGCACTGGCGGTAACGGCGACATCTTCAATCCGACCGCCGGCGACGGCGGCGGTGGCGGTGACGGCGGATGGGGCCTCAACGGCGGCAAGGGCGGTAATGGTGGCACCGGCGGCACCGGGCCCGGCGTCTCAGGTGGCAGAGGCGGTACCGGCGGCGCCGGCGGTGAGGGCGGCTGGAGCGGCGTGGAAGGCACGCACAGCTCCGGCAAGGGAGGCGATGGGGGTACCGGCGGCACGGGTGGCGCCGGCTCCGGCTCCATAATCGTCACCGGCGCTCACGAAGGCGGCACCGGCGGCACAGGCGGCCGCGGTGGGGGCGGCACGGCCGGGGGCGGCAGCGGCGGCGCCGGCGGAACCGGCGGTCAAGGCGGCGACGGGCCCGCGCCACCGCTAGGCAACGGAGGAGCCAATGGCGGTGCCGGCGGCGCCGGCGGCGATGGCGGCTCGCGGTATCTCGACAACAGCACCGTGCCGGGCGGCAAGGGATCGTCGGGCAGCAATGGGGCCCCTCCGACCGGCATCGGCGGCGTCATCGGCGGAGCGGGCGGCGGCGGCGGAAAGGGCGGATCAGGCGCCTGACTCAGGCTGCCGACGTCACCCGGTACACGTCGTAGACACCTTCGACGTTGCGCACCACGTTCAGCAGGTGCCCGAGGTGCTTGGGGTCGCCCATCTCAAACGTGAACCGGCTGATCGCCACCCGGTCACCGGACGTGGTGACCGACGCGGACAGGATGTTCACCTTCTCGTCGGCCAGCACCCGGGTAATATCCGAGAGCAACCGGTGCCGGTCCAGCGCCTCTACCTGGATCGCTACCAGGAACACCGAGGAGGCCGACGGCGCCCACAGCACTTCGATGATGCGCTCGGCCTGCTGCTGCAGCGATGCGGCGTTGGTGCAGTCGGTGCGATGCACGCTGACACCGCCGCCTCGGGTTACGAACCCCATGATTTGGTCGCCGGGCACCGGGGTGCAGCATTTGGCCAGCTTGGTCAACACGCCCGGCGCGCCGGGAACCGAGACGCCGACGTCTTCGGTGCTGCGCGGACGGCGCGGCATGGTCGCCGGGGTGGAGCGCTCGGCGAGGTCCTCTTCGGCCTGGTCGATGCCGCCGAGTTCGGCCAGCAGCCGCTGCACGACGTGCCGGGCCGAAACGTGGCCCTCACCGATCGCGGTGTACATCGCCGACACATCGGTGTAGTGCAGCTCGCGGGCAACCGCGGCCATCGCCTCGCCGTTTACCAAGCGCTGCAACGGAAGTCCGCCTCGGCGTACCTCGCGCGCCATGGCGTCCTTGCCGGCTTCCAGCGCCTCCTCACGCCGTTCCTTGGCGAACCACTGCCGGATCTTGGTCTTGGCGCGCGGCGACACCACGAACTGTTGCCAGTCCCGCGACGGCCCGGCGTTTTGCGCCTTGGACGTGAAAACCTCGACTACTTCGCCGTTTTCGAGTTTGCGCTCCAACGCCACCAGGCGACCGTTCACCCGGGCGCCGATGCAGCGGTGACCCACCTCGGTGTGCACGGCGTAGGCGAAGTCCACCGGCGTCGACCCGGCCGGCAAGGTGAACACGTCCCCCTTGGGCGAGAACACGAAGATCTCTTGCACCGCAAGGTCGTAACGCAGCGATTCCAGGAACTCGCCCGGGTCGGCGGCTTCACGCTGCCAGTCGAGAAGCTGGCGCATCCAGGCCATGTCGTCGATCTCGGCGGAGGCATGCGGATGCGGAACGCCGTTGCGGCCCTTGGTTTCCTTGTACCGCCAGTGCGCGGCGATGCCGAATTCGGCGGTGCGGTGCATGTCGTTGGTGCGGATCTGCACTTCCAGCGGCTTGCCCTCAGGCCCGACGACCGTGGTGTGCAGCGACTGGTACACCCCGTACCGCGGTTGGGCAATGTAGTCCTTGAACCGGCCCGCCATCGGCTGCCACAGCGAATGCACAACTCCCACAGCGGCATAGCAGTCGCGGATCTCATCACACAGGATGCGAATGCCGACCAGGTCGTGGATGTCGTCAAAGTCGCGGCCCTTGACGATCATCTTTTGGTAGATCGACCAGTAATGCTTGGGGCGGCCTTCCACCGTCGCCTTGATCTTCGAGCCGTTCAGCGTGGAAATGATCTCGGCGCGCACCTTGGCCAGGTAGGTGTCACGCGACGGCGCGCGGCCGGCGACCAGTCGGACGATCTCGTCGTATTTCTTGGGGTGCAGGATCGCGAACGCCAGGTCCTCGAGCTCCCACTTGACGCTGGCCATCCCGAGTCGATGAGCAAGGGGCGCAATGACTTCCAGCGTTTCCCGAGCCTTGCGCGCCTGCTTTTCCGGCGGCAGGAAACGCATGGTGCGCATGTTGTGCAGCCGGTCGGCCACCTTGATCACCAGCACCCGCGGGTCGCGAGCCATCGCGGTGATCATCTTGCGGATCGTCTCGCCTTCGGCGGCGCTGCCCAGCACGACGCGGTCCAGCTTGGTGACGCCGTCGACGAGATGGCCCACCTCTTCGCCGAATTCCTCCGACAGCGCCTCAAGGGTGTAGCCGGTGTCCTCGACGGTGTCGTGCAACAGCGCGGCCACTAAAGAGGTGGTGTCCATGCCCAGCTCGGCCAGGATGTTGGCGACGGCTAGCGGGTGGGTGATGTAGGGATCCCCGGAATGGCGCAGTTGAGTGGCGTGCCGTTTGTCGGCGACCTCGTAGGCGCGCTGCAGCAGGGACAGATCCGCCTTGGGAAACACTTCCCGGTGCACCGCGATCAGCGGCTCGAGCACGGGATTGATGGCGCTGCTTCGCGCCGTCATTCTCCTCGCGAGCCGCGCCCGGACCCGGCGAGACGCGCTGCTGCTCGTCTTCGGTAGCTCTACCGGCGGCTCCGGCACCTCGGCGATGGGGAGCGGTTCGGTAGGCGGCGAAGCGGTTTGCAGCGAGCTTTGGTCGTCCGCCAAGTTAGGTCACCTCCGACCTAGAGGATATCCGGTTCAGCGCCCACAGTCGCCGAGCCGAACCACACTGCTAAAAGCCGCGCCGGAAACCGCAGCCCGGTTCGGTTCGCGGAGACTTCGTGAAGAACTAGGCGCAGCTCAGGCTGTGTACCGGCAGCGGCGCGATCGCGTGCCGGCCGCCCAATGACTCGAGTTCCACCACTACCACTGCGCCGGTGATGTTCGCGCCGGCGCGCTCGAGCAACCTGGTCGCGGCACCCAGCGTGCCGCCGGTGGCCAGTACGTCGTCGATCAGCACCACGTTGCGGCCCACCAGGTCAAGGCTGTCAGCCGGGATCTCCATGGTGGCCGTGCCGTACTCCATCTGGTAATCCTCGCTGAGCACCGGTGGAGGCAACTTGCCGCTCTTTCGGACGGACAGCAGGCCGATCCCCAACCGCGACGCGAGCGCGGCGGCTATTACGGCCCCACGCGACTCGATGCCGACCACTAGGTCGGCGTCGCCCGCGGCGTCGGCTAGTGCGTCGATGACCGCAGACATCGCCTCGCTGTCGGCAAACAACGGGGTCAGGTCTTTGAATTGGATGCCGGGCGTCGGAAAGTCCGCGACCTCCCGGGTCAGCGACGCGATTACGTCCGCTACCGGGGCGCTCCCCCTGAGTTCCATCACCGCATTAACGCCCATCGGTCCATGTTCCAGCCCGCCCCCCACCGGGTCGGATTCCTGCCCACCGCGAACATCTTTTTGGACGTCAGCAGCGTCCGCTGCTGCCGATATAACGGCAGCGTCGGCATATCTCCCCACAGTACCGGCGCGCCCTCGGCTAGCAATCTGACACGCTCAGCGGGGTCCGCAGAAACTGCGAGCGCGCTGATTATCCCGTCGACTTGCGGGTTTGCGTACCCCGACAGGTTGTTGCCGTTCCCGCTGTGCAGGGCATATGCGTCCATTGAGGACGATCCGGTGGACCCGCTGCCGGCCGCTCCGCCGGTGCTGGCCAGCAGCACGTCGATCTTTCCGTCCCGCAGCGCCTGCGGCCCGGAAGTGTCGAGTGTCACATTCGTGACGGTGATTCCGGCCGGCGCACACGCAGCGGCGATCGACCCCACCGTCGTCGCCAACCGGGCGTTGGGACTTCGGTACCCGATCCGCACCGTGAGCGCCACACCGCCCAGCGCGGCCCGGGCGGCGTTGGGATCGGCCTTGTTGAACTGAGCGGATTCGACCACCCCGTCGCCCGCGGACAGCGCGTCCTCAGTCGCCGGGGACAGGCGCGAGTTGGCGATCGCCACCCCGGCGTCACGGGCGATCACGTCCCGCGGCGTGCACAGCGCGAACGCGTGGCGGGCCGAGGGCGCCGCGAGCGGGCCCTGCGAGGCGAAAATCAGTTGCTGGATGCCGTTCGAGGGCGAATCGGCGCTTTGGTAGTTGTCCGGGGTCGCCAGTGCACCCGAGGATCCCGTCGCCACATCGACCACATCAACCTTGCGGTTGTTCACCCGGTCCTGGATGTCGCCGCCCTGCGGCCACACGGTGACCCGCTTGGTGATCGCCTTGGCGCCCCACCACCGGTCGTTGGCGACGAGCACCACGGCACCACCGTCCAGGACCCGGTCGATCTTGTACGGTCCGGACGACGGGAAGCGCTTGAGATCGAGACCGGGCTTGAGTTCCCAGGTGCTATTCCAAACTCGCGCAACCTGTTCGACCACCGACACCTTGTTGGTGAGCAGCGCCGTGGTGATGTCGGTTCCCAGGATGTCGCTGATGACGTGCGACGGCATCATCGAGGTCGCGGTGAACAGCTGGTTGTAGTCGACAACGCCACGGTCCGGGATGAATGACACCCGAGCCTTTTTCTGGCCCGGCGTGCACTCGATGTTGGCAATGTCGACGTACCCGGCCTGAGTGGCGGCGTCGAAGCCGGCGTACCGCCCGGATTGTGCCGCCCAGGCCAGCACCACGTCGTCACATGTCACCGGCTTGCCGTCGGAATAGACGGCGTTGTCGGCGATCTGGTAGTCGAGCACCAGCGGTGCGCCGCCAACCACTGAGATGGTCCCGAAGTCGTGGTCGGCCACCACCTGCCCGTCTGGCCCGTGATAGCCGAACCCGGTCAGGGTGCGGGCGAAGGCCTGGGCTCCCGCCGAGGCGGCACCGATGACGGTGTTGACGTTGTAGGTGGACAGCCCGCCGTCGACCACGTAGTTGATCTGGTCCGCGGCGCTATTCGAGCATGCGGTCACTGTGGACGCGCCCAGCGCGACCGTCAGGCCCGTGGCCAAGACAGCATTGCGCCAGCGACACCGGGTGGCCATTCGCCTACCGCTTGCCGGCGTTTCGCTTGCCCGTAGGCCGACGCGTTCCAGTGGGACGCACTGGTCGCGCACCTGGCGCAGGTTTATTGGTCGGCGCCGGCTTGCTAAGGGTGACCGCTTCGGTGACCTCGGTGGCTGCCTGCGTCGCGTCCTCGTCGGCGGACACCGCCTTCGCGGTGGCCTCCTCGCTGGGCGACTTCTCGGTCGTCGCCGCGTTGTTGCGCCGGCGCAGCACTCGGCGAGTGTGGGTGCGCACCAGTTCGGTGCGTTCCCGCATCGTCACCAGCAGCGGCGTGGCGAAGAAGATCGACGAGTAGGTGCCCACGATGATGCCGATGAGCTGCACCAGCGCCAGGTCCTTCAGGGTGCCGACGCCCAGTAACCACACGGCGACCACCATCAGCGCCACCACCGGCAACACCGAGATCAGGCTGGTGTTGATGGAACGCATGAATGTTTGGTTGACGGCCAGGTTCGCCTGTTCGGCGAAAGTTCGACGAGTGGTGTGTTGGAAGCCGTGGGTGTTCTCTTCGACCTTGTCGAAAACGATGACGGTGTCATAGATGGAGAACCCGAGGATGGTCAGCAGTCCGATCACGGTGGCGGGCGTGACTTCGAAGCCCACCAGCGCGTACACGCCGGCGGTCACCGTGATGTCGAAGATCATCGCCGTCAGCGCGGAAATGGTCATGTAGCGCTCGTAACGCACGGTGATGTAGGCGCCGACCAGCACCAGGAACACCACCAGCGCGATCACCGCCTTCTTGGTGATCTGACCGCCCCAGGTCTCCGATACCGCCGCATCACTGATGGCTTTCTTGCTGGGGTTGCCGTCGGGCCCCTTGGGATGGAACGCGTCGAACAGCGCGGTGCGCAGCTTTTCCGTCTGCTCGTTGGACAGCGTTTCCGAGCGGATCTGGACGGTGGCCGACGCGCCTTTACCAACGGTGACTACGGCTTCGGGATCCTTGCCGATGGCCTGATGGAAGACATTTTCGACGTCGGTGACCTGGATCGTCCCGGACGTGCCGGTCGAGGGCATCGACACCGTGGTGCCGCCCTTGAAGTCGATGCCGAAGGTGAAGCCACGAATGATGATGGCCAGGATTGCGATGGCCAAGATCGCGCCGCTGATGCCGTACCAGAGCTTGCGACGGCCCACCACCTCGAACGCACCCGTTCCGGTGTAAAGGCGGGAAAGGAAACTGTGGTGCGGCTCGGTAGTGGTGGCGTCGGCTTCGACGACCTTCTTGGACTCGGCAGACTTGGTTTCGGACACGTTGGCTTACCCCCGTCCTGTCTTTGCGGCGCCCGCGGCACGGCGTTCGCGGGCGACCTGCTGGACCGCACCCAGGCCGTTGTAGGCCGGTTTGCCCAGCCGTGGAGATTTCGAGGCCAGGTACACCAGCGGCCAGGTCACCAGGAACACGACGACCACGTCCAGAATGGTGGTCAGGCCCAGCGTGAATGCGAAACCCTTGACCTGGCCGATGGCGAGGAAGTACAGCACGGCGGCGGCCAGGAAGGTGACGGCGTTGCCCGACACGATCGTCTTGCGGGCTCGTGTCCAACCACGCGGAACTGCCGAGCGGAACGAACGGCCTTCTCGTATCTCGTCTTTGATGCGCTCGAAGAACACCACGAACGAGTCGGCGGTGGTACCGATACCGATGATCAGACCGGCGATGCCAGCCAGGTCCAGCGTGTAGTTGATATATCTGCCCAACAGCACCAAGATTGCGAAAACCATTGCGCCAGAAGCAATTAGCGACAACGCGGTAAGCAAGCCCAGTACCCGGTAGTACAGCAACGAATACACCAATACCAACGCCAGTCCAATCGCGCCGGCGATCAGGCCGGCCCGCAGCGAGGTCAAACCCAATGTGGCCGAGACGGTTTGAGCTTCCGAAGATTCGAAGGACAACGGCAGCGATCCATACTTCAGCACGTTGGCAAGCTGTTTGGCCGTGGCA
Organism: Mycobacterium asiaticum; assembly: GCF_001673365.1. GTDB lineage: Bacteria > Actinomycetota > Actinomycetes > Mycobacteriales > Mycobacteriaceae > Mycobacterium > Mycobacterium asiaticum_A. Next base: position 14,141 of record NZ_LZLS01000034.1, on the reverse strand, counting down.
GCGCTGAAAGGTGGCTCACCACCACTGATCTGGGTTCGACCACCCGGAATCGGCTCCCGAATCATCGGGGCACTGACAACCTGGGAGTCCAGCGTGAACGCGGTCTGGGTGCCGGTGTGCGCGGCGGTGTAGTCCGCCCAGACATTAGCCGCGCCACTCTTGAACTGCAGGTCCACGACGTAGCCGATGCTGTTCTGATTCATCCCGGAGGTCGCGTCTTGGATCTGGTCGCCGCTGATGATGGAAGGCCCCAGCAGGTAGGCCGTCTTGTGGTCGGTGGAGCAGGTGACCAGCGGCAACTTCGGGTCGTCGTTACCCGCGAGAATGTCGTCCTTGTCGCAGCGGGTGGCCTGGAACTGCAGCGCGACCATCTGGATGTACTGGCTGGTGTTCTGTCGCCACTTCTTCTCTTGAGCGATGCGCTCGGCGAGATCTTTGCGTGGATCCGGGGCCGCGGGCACCGCGGGAGGCGGCGCCTCTGCCGTCGGTGCCGGTGGCTGGCCGGGAGCCGGGCTGGGTGATGGGCCGGGAGCCGGGCTGGGTGATGGGCCGGGTGATGGGCTGGGCGCCGGATCCTGCGGATATGGCCGCGGCTGTCCGCGTGGCGGTGCCGGTGCAGGAGCAGGTGCGGGAGCGCCGGATTGCGGCGCGGGTGCGCCGGGGGCCGGAGCCGGAGCACCGGGAGCTGGAGCCGGAGCACCTGGAGCCGGAGCACCTGGAGCCGGAGCAGGAGCGCCAGGAGCGGGAGCACCGGGCTCGCCCCCTGTCGGCTGCTGACCCGGTTTGGTCTCCTCAGGCGGCGCCGGCTGCGCCGGCACCGAGTTGAGCACCGGCCGGATGTACAGACGCGCGGTCTGGCCGAGGTCGCGTGCCTCGTTGCCGTCGCTGCCCGGCACCGTGATGACCAGGTTGTCGCCGTCGACAACTACCTCCGAGCCGGAGACACCCAGCCCGTTCACACGCGAGCTGATGATCTGCTGTGCCTGCGCCAGCGCGTCTCGGCTGGGCCGCGAGCCGTCCGGGGTGCGCGCGGTCAAGGTCACGCGGGTGCCGCCCTGCAGGTCGATGCCCAGCTTCGGGCTGGCCTTCTTGTCCCCCGTGAGGAATACCAGCAGGTAGACGCCGATAAGCATGACCAGGAACACCGACAGGTAGCGGGCAGGATGCACCGGCGCCGAAGACGATGCCACGTTCCTTCTATCTCCTTGAGAATCGGTGGGGACCCGTGAGGCCTCCGCAGGGCCGCCTTAAGGACCGTAAAGACCCGTCAAGACCCGTAAAGACTACGTGGCGCGGCGCGAGTCGACGTCCTGCTCCTCGTCGGAGTCTTCGTCCGCCGCGTCCAGCGCGAGATTCTCGTCGTCATCCAGATCCTCGTCGTCGGGCAGAATGCGGTCGCGAATCGCCAACTTCATCCAGGTGGTCACCACACCTTCGGCGATCTCGAGGTCAACCGAGTCGTCGGTGAGGCTGACGACGGTGCCTTCCAGGCCCGAGGTGGTGTGCACCCGGTCCCCCGGCTGCAAAGACTCGTGCAGGTCGATGGTGGCTTGCATCGCCTTGCGCTGGCGCCGCGAGGCGAAGAACATGAACCCGCCCATGATGAGCAGGAACGGCAGAAATAAGACAAAACTCTCCATCAACACGCCTGTCTTTCGTATCGGTAGTGCTTCGAAATCCCCGCTCATTACGGGGCCAAGCGCCCGTCGACCGGGGCTCGTGCACGTCGTCAACCGTCCAGTCTGCCATTCCCGCAGGTCGCCAACTGACCGGCACCGTGTGACCCGCTACGCCCCGCTACGCGGCGCTTGCGATCACCACGGGACCAAATCGTGGTGACCCGCTACGCCCCGCTTCGCGGCGCTTGCGATCACCACTAGGCTCGTAACCGCGACGTGACCGCCGCGGCGCGGGAGGAGGAATCCGTGGCCAGCCTCGATCAGAGCCGCAATTTGGTCACCGAAATCCCGGGTCCCGCGTCGTTGGAATTGAACAAACGCCGCTCCGCCGCGGTGTCCAGCAGCGTGGGCGTCACGCTGCCGGTGTTCGTGGCGCGTGCCGGCGGCGGAGTCATCGAGGATGTCGACGGCAACCGGCTTATCGACCTGGGATCGGGCATCGCGGTCACCACGATCGGCAATTCGTCGCCGGCAGTCGTCGACGCGGTACGCCGGCAAGTCGCCGAGTTCACCCACACCTGCTTCATGGTCACGCCGTATGAGAGCTACGTCGCCGTCGCCGAAGAACTGAACCGCATCACCCCGGGTGACGGCGAAAAGCGTTCAGTGCTGTTCAATTCCGGCGCCGAGGCGGTCGAAAACGCGGTCAAGGTCGCGCGCTCCTACACACGCAAGTCCGCCGTCGTCGCGTTCGACCACGCCTACCACGGTCGCACCAACATGGCGATGGCGCTCACCGCGAAGTCGATGCCCTACAAGAGTGGGTTCGGGCCGTTCGCCCCGGAGATTTACCGGGCGCCGCTGTCCTATCCGTATCGGGACGGTCTGATCGATAAGGAACTGGCGACCGACGGAGAGAAAGCGGCCGCGCGCGCGATCAGCGTGATGGACAAGCAGGTCGGCGTCCGGAATCTGGCAGCCGTCATCATCGAGCCGATCCAGGGCGAAGGCGGTTTCATCGTTCCGGCCGAGGGATTTTTGCCCACCCTGGTCGAGTGGTGCCGAGAAAACGACGTGGTGTTCATCGCCGACGAGGTGCAGACGGGCTTCGCCCGAACCGGCGCGATGTTCGCCTGCGAGCATGAGGGCCCAAATGGTCTAGAGCCTGACGTGATCGTCACGGCCAAGGGAATCGCCGACGGACTGCCGCTCTCTGCGATCACCGGCCGCGCGGAAATCATGGACGCTGCCCACACCGGCGGGTTGGGTGGCACGTTCGGTGGCAACCCGGTGGCGTGCGCAGCCGCGCTGGCCACCATCGCGACGATCGAATCCGAGGGTCTGGTGCAGCGGGCGGCCCAGCTCGAACCGCTGCTCACCGAGCCGTTGCTGCGCCTGCAAGCTTCCGATGATCGGATCGGCGACGTGCGCGGCCGCGGGGCCATGATCGCCATCGAGTTGGTGAAGTCCGGCACGGTCGATCCCGACCCCGAGTTGACCACGAAATTGGCCACGGCGGCACACGCCGCGGGTGTCATCGTCTTGACGTGCGGAATGTTCGGCAACATCATCCGTCTGTTGCCGCCGCTGACGATCACCGATGAGTTGTTGACCGAGGGCGTCGAGGTACTGACCGGGCTGCTCGCAGAGCTCTAGCTTCGTACACGTAAGCGGCCATGCGGCCCGACGCCGGTGGTGCAACTCACAGCTAGTTCGCAGCGGAGATCGTTGAGGAATATCTTTACTTTAGCTAACGTTCTTTTAGTCAGCGCAAAGTTGCGCAGCCTGACCTCAATCTCTCTTTTGTAAGGGAACTGCCATGTCGAACACTGTTTCTGAAGAGCGGCTAGCCCAGCGCGTCAACGAGCTCGTTACCAACGACCCGCAGTTCGCTGCCGCCCAACCAGACCCGGTGGTCGCCGAAGCACTGGAACGACCCGAAGTGCGACTCCCTCAGGTCATCCAGACCGTGCTCGACGGCTACGCGAGCCGACCCGCGCTCGGACAGCGCGCCGTAGAGTTCGTTGCCGACGCCACCGGACGCACCTCACTTCAGCTGCTCCCCCGTTTCGACACCATCACCTACGGCCAGCTCGGCGATCGGATCGCTGCCCTAGGGCGGGCCCTGCGCCAGGACGCGGTCACAGTGGGCGATCGAGTCTGTGTGCTCGGGTTCAACAGCGTGGACTACACGACCATCGACATGGCCCTCGGCCAGATCGGTGCGATCTCGGTGCCGCTGCAGACCAGTGCCGCGATCGCGCAGCTGCAGCCGATCGTCGCCGAGACCGAGCCGGTCCTGATCGCCGCCAGCGTCAACCAGCTCTCCGATGCACTCGAGTTGATTCGCAGCGCACCCGCCCCCGCCAAACTTCTGGTCTTCGACTACCACCCCGAGGTCGACGACGAACGTGAGGCAGTGAACGGCGCCTCGACCGCCTTGGCAGGCATCGGGGTCGCCGTGGAACCGCTGGCCGAGGCGATCGCTCGCGGCAACGCACTGCCGGCGGCGCCGCTTGCGGATGTGGCCGAAGACGCACTGGCGCTGCTGATCTACACCTCCGGCAGCACCGGCGCACCCAAGGGCGCGATGTACCCGCAGGCCAACGTGGGCAAGATGTTCCGCCGCTCGGCCAAGAACTGGTTCGGTCCGACGGCGGCGTCGATCACCCTCAACTTCATGCCGATGAGTCACGTCATGGGTCGCGGCATCCTCTACGGCACGCTGGGCAACGGCGGCACCGCGTACTTCGCGGCCAAGAGCGACTTGTCGACGCTGCTCGAAGACCTGGCCCTGGTTCGGCCCACCGAATTGAACTTCGTGCCGCGCATCTGGGAGACCCTGTACGGCGAGTTTCAGCGCGAGGTCGACCGCGGCGCCGACCCAGCAGACGTGCTGGCCGACCAGCGGGAAAACCTGCTCGGCGGCCGCTTCATCTTCGCGATGACCGGCTCGGCGCCCACCTCGCCAGACTTGAAGGCCTGGGCCGAATCCCTGCTGGAGATGCACCTGCTGGACGGCTACGGCTCCACCGAAGCCGGCATGGTCCTGTTCGACGGTGAGATCCAGCGTCCGCCGGTCACCGACTACAAGCTGGTCGACGTGCCGGACCTGGGCTACTTCAAGACCGATCAGCCTTATCCGCGCGGTGAGCTGCTACTGAAGACCGAGAACCTGTTCCCCGGCTACTACAAGCGGCCGGAGATTACCGCCGATGTGTTCGACGAGGACGGCTATTACCGGACCGGTGACGTCGTCGCTGAGGTCGCCCCCGACAAGGTGGTCTACGTCGACCGGCGCAACAACGTGCTCAAGCTCGCCCAGGGCGAATTCGTGACGGTCGCGAAGCTGGAGGCGGTGTTCGGCAACAGCCCGTTGGTGCGCCAGATCTACGTCTACGGAAACAGCGCGCACCCGTACCTGCTGGCGGTGGTGGTGCCGACCGAGGATGCTTTGGCGGACCACGACGTCGCGGCGCTGCGCCCGATGATCGCGGACTCACTGCAGACCGTCGCGAAAGACGCCGGACTGCAGTCCTACGAGGTGCCACGCGACTTCATCATCGAAACCACGCCGTTCACCCTGGAAAACGGATTGCTGACCGGCATCCGCAAGTTGGCGTGGCCAAAGCTGAAGGCACACTACGGTGATCGGCTCGAGCAGCTCTACGCCGACCTGGCCGCGGGTCAGGCCAACGAACTCAGCGAACTGCGTCGCAGCGGGACCAACGCGCCGGTGCTGGAAACGGTGAGCCGTGCCGCGGCGGCCATGCTGGGTGCGGCGAGCACCGATCTGTCCCCCGACGCGCACTTCACCGACCTTGGCGGAGACTCGTTGTCCGCGTTGACCTTTGCCAATCTGCTGCACGAGATCTTCGAGATCGAGGTGCCGGTGGGTGTCATCGTCAGCCCGGCAAGCGATCTGCAAGCGCTGGCCGACTACATCGAGGCCGAGCGTCAGCCGGGATCCAAGCGGCCGACGTTCTCCTCGGTCCATGGACCGGACGCGGTCGAGGTGCACGCCAGTGACCTCGCCCTGGAGAAGTTCATCGACGCCGAGACCTTGGCTAGCGCGGCGAGTCTGCCCGCTGCCAGTGCTCAGGTGCGCACTGTGCTCCTCACCGGCGCGACCGGCTTCCTGGGCCGCTATCTCGCCCTGGAATGGTTGGAGCGGATCTCTAAGGAGCCCGACGGCAAGGTGATCTGCCTGGTGCGGGCCAAGTCCGATGCAGAGGCCCGAGCCCGGCTGGACAAGACGTTCGATAGTGGTGACCCGAAGCTGTTGGCGCACTACCGCGAGCTGGCCAACAAGCACCTTGAAGTGCTCGCCGGCGACAAGGGCGAGGCGGACCTCGGCCTGGACCGGGCGACCTGGCAGCGGCTGGCCGACACCGTCGACGTCATCGTCGACCCGGCGGCGCTGGTCAACCACGTGTTGCCGTACAGCCAGCTGTTCGGACCGAACGCGCTGGGCACCGCAGAGCTGATCCGGCTGGCACTGACCACGAAGATCAAGCCGTTCACCTACATCTCGACGATCGCAGTGGGCGGCGGGGTTGCACCAGGCAAGTTCACCGAGGACGCCGACATCCGGGTGATCAGCGCGACCCGTCAGATCGACGACGGCTACGCCAACGGATACGCGAACAGCAAGTGGGCCGGTGAGGTGCTGCTCCGGGAGGCACACGACCTGTGCGGTCTACCGGTCGCGGTGTTCCGCTGCGACATGATCCTGGCCGACACCACCTGGGCAGGCCAGCTCAACGTGCCGGACATGTTCACCCGCACCATGCTGAGCCTGGTCGCCAGTGGGATTGCGCCCGGCTCGTTCTACGAGCTGGACTCCGAAGGCAACCGCCAGCGCGCCCACTACGACGGACTGCCGGTGGAGTTCATCGCCGAGGCGGTCGCGGTCCTGGGTGCCGCGAGTGGGGCCGGCTTCGCGACTTACCACGTGATGAACCCGTACGACGACGGCATCGGCATGGACGAGTTCGTCGACTGGTTAATCGATGACGGCTGCGGGATCCAGCGGATCGCAGACTACGGCGAGTGGTTGCATCGGTTCGAGACCTCGCTGCGGGCCCTACCGGACGCGCAGCGCCAGGCTTCGCTGCTGCCGTTGCTGCACAACTACCAGAAGCCGGAACACCCCGTCTGCGGGTCGATCGCACCCACCGACGTGTTCCGTGCGGCGGTCCAGGAGGCCAAGATCGGCTCGGATAAGGACATCCCGCACGTCACGCCCGCGATTATTGCCAAATACGTCAGCAACCTGCGGTTGCTCAAGTTGCTCTAGTACGGCGAACAGACGTAAAAGCACCCTGGAACAATTGTTCCGGGGTGCTTTTACGTCTGTTCGCACTACGACTCGAAGCAGGAGTCGAGACCGCGCCATGTAGCATCCTGTGCGCACAAATATAAGTACGCAGAGCAATCGCGCGTGTCGCACCGCTGCTTGACCTCGAATTCAACTTGTGATATTCGGTATCGACTTGTCTTAGCAGTGCAGACTGTCGACAGCGCGGAACCGCGCCACTGCATCCCGCACGCGGAACATGCGTCCCGCTTCAGTTGGAATACCCTGTCCCCGTTGATCTTCCGCGCCTAGCCAGGTAACGCGTATATATCCGGATACGCCGATCCCTTATGGAATCGCATTCATCGACGTATGACAAACACTGGTGTACGGATTTCGAGCGAGCGGCCGGTACTGATTATTGGAAACATTAATGTATTCATTTAATTGGTCCGAAATCCAGGAACTTACGGTGTGGCGGGTGTAACGTTCACCGCATTCGCAGGTCAGTCGATGTTGTCAGTCGGAAGGATTCCCGCAGTTGTCGTCGTTTGCGACCGCTCCAACCGACGGTGTATTGGCGGCGGCGAGTTATTTGCGTCGGCCCGAGCAGTCGGCATCGACGGCGCCAGGCAGATCAGCGCCACGACTGGCGGCTGCGGCGGTGCCACCTTCGGCGCCCCTGAGCCCGCCTCGCGGACCGGAGCCAACAGCGGCAGCGGCCTTAAGAAGAACGGCTCGGCGGGTAGATCGGTTCTTGGTGACGCCCTCAGCAACGCTCCGGGCAGCCCCAGCCGACATGAGGAACGGTCCGAGGACACCCCGTGCGGCAAGTCCCGAACGAACGACACGGCCGAGACTAAGACGCCGCGGCCGGATCCTTCGAGGTGACCAGTACGTTCATAGCCACTGTCGCTACAGTAGGCCCCCACCTGCGTTTAAGAGTCGCATCACGTGGATGCGAACTATTAATTGACCACACACTCAACATTTCTTGACAACAGTCAACAAGAGAGTGTGATTTCCGCGCGAGCGTGCTGTTTTTAAATCCGTTCGGTCTAGCATTCACGCTCCCCTGCCCAATGCATCGCAGCAGCTCTTAATGTTGCGTCGAAGGGCACAGCTTTTATCGCGTTCCACTGTGTTGCGCAACCGTCACCCTGATACGGCGTTAATCTTGGTGGCGAGATACGCGCATGGGAATGATGTCCCCGAGATCAAAAACGGCCGCTCTGTCTTCTTTCTTATTTACCCTTCCTAAAGGTTCTCGTCACGGCCAAAGGAACATCCATGAAAATCTTTTTGTATGAAGTTCCGGATTTCTCTACAATCCGAGCGAACGATAGGATACCGTTTGCTGCGCGGCATCCGAGAAGACACCTCTCGCAGTCATATATGCCTTTGCCTGCGCATGTGGTCTCGCCAAGGGAATAGATGCCGGGCCGCTGCGAGGACGAGTTTTCGAGGAACGAGAGACGAGGATTCACCCGTGGGATCTGATGGACGCGACGGGACGCGGCAGTTCAGACCCATTGGGCAACAATCGAAGTAAGGGCGTGTACTGCACCACCCAGAGGCGCGTTCGATGCCCTGGACGGTGTTGAACAGCCGTAAGCAGCACGGCATAGCCCGAGGAAATTGCGGAGAGTCATCCAAGTGAAGTTCAGGTGAGCCTAGTAGTTGCGTGAACGACGCCATACCCAAATCAATATTAACTAGACAGAGCCGCCGCGGTAGTAATCCGTAGTGGGTTATTGCGCTGCGAAGTCACTCTAGCGAGCCAATCGAAATTCCACTTTCTCCATCTATCGAGAGAGGCAGTTCGGTGCCATCCACCACCCCGATCGAGTTGTTGCTGCGATCAATCCAGAACGATGTCTACGGTCATGGCGGTTTTGTCAGTGAGGAATATGAATTCTTCCCTCGACAACCGCTGCCCCAGCACCTACCCGCTCAATGGTCTTTGTGGGATGAATACGTGTCCAACCTTCCGGCGTGGTATCGGACAGGCCAGGTATGCCGCAATCTGGCGAGCTTGCCGGTGTTGGATCCGGCTGAATTACCCGATGAGTATCTTGTCCGCGCCAATATGGTCTTAGGGGTTCTCGCGCTCGGCTGGAAATATAGTTGGCAAGAAATGGACGAAGGCGGTCAGCATGCCAATGCGGCTTCGTTAGCCAGAATCGGCGCGACTGGCGGCACTGTGCTCGAACCCGTGCACGCGCAGATCATGCAGCCTTGGCAGGCCATCTGGCGCCGCATGGGCCGGCACCGCTCGTGCGTGGAGAGCGATTTGTTCGTCGCCAACTTCGTGTACGGCGAAGATGCACCTTATGCGCCCGAACACGTGACCGGCAACAACTCGAGGCTGCTCGTTCCGTTTTTCCAATCACGCACTGAGCACCGATTCTGGTTCTCCGTCGTGGAAATTTGTTCGCGATTTCCAGGCGTGAGCGCGCCACTGAATCTTCAGCGAGCCATGCTGACCGACGACCACGCCGGCATGGTGGCGCAACTGGTTCGCCTCGCTCGGCTTTGGCAGACCATCGTGGAAGAAGTGCTGGCGTCTGCCGACACGCGCGTCAGCGCCATCGAGTGGGGAAACACCACTGCGCGCTGGACCGCGGCGATGTTCGAAGGCGAAGAAGGTTTCTCAGGTTTATTCTCGCCCGCTTGGCACGTCATGGACCAATTGATCGGGCGTACTAAGTACGGCTCTTTCCTTGGGCAGATCATGTTGAGAACACGAGCGATGCTGCCTCCCTCGTGGCAAAAGCTGATTGCCGCAGTCGGGGAAATGCCCGTGTCCGATTACGTCGCCACACATCGGGCGCGGTGTCCAGAACTCGAGGAGGCTTATCACTACCTCTGTCAGAGTTACGACTACTTCTTTCAAACGCACCACCGTAAAGTGTTCGCCTATTCTTACCAAGCGATCCTGAGTGGTCGCGAGAAAAGCAACGGTGGTATCGAAGGGACCGCAGCAACGCCGGGATGGGAGCTGGCAAATCGACATCTGCGCGTAAGCGCCGCTGAGCGTTCGACCGGATTGCGGCGAAATCGCGCTAGATTGTCAGCCGAACACAGATGCCACCGCGATTCGCGATTATTGATTTTGCCGGTACGCGACATGGGCTGGCTACCGGGTGACCGCGCCGCAATTGGAATCGAACGTGTCGACGGAACACGCACCACGATTCTTGCCAATTTCGTGCACAGAGAGCCAGCCGGTGACCACACGTACTTTTGGCTGCGCGCCGCCGAGAACATCAAAGGCATCAGCTCCGTTGAGCGTCAGCCCAGTCCATTCTGTCGCCCCCCTAGTCGACCGGCTTCCGTTGTCATTTTCTCCGACCTCAGTTGTCTAGGTATGGCACTGGCGATCGGAAACCACGAGCACGCGAACGAAACCACCATCTGGCAAGAGAGCGCCGACCTTCCGCCTGCGCTTCATCCGCTGGTCAACGGTAGGACGAGGGTAAGAGCTGACCTGGATCTCGCCGCCGCCATACTGCGCGAAGCTCGCGAGATACATCGCATGATCGATAGTGGGGTCCACTTCTATGTGCTCGGCGTCGCGTCCTTTGTCCGGCGCATTCATGGTGCACTGCGGCTCGCCATCGGAATGCATTCCGCATTGGTCGGTGACGCGGTCCGTCGGCTGCGCGAGCAGCGCCGGTTGAACTTCTGCGTTCAGGTGGATGCGCTCCCGAATACCGACAAGAGTTTTTATCCATGGAATATTGCCACCGCTACCGATCCGAAACGCCGTGTGCGTGTCGTATGTAAAGGCAAGGTCCTCGACATCACGTCATTTCTGACCATCCACCTCGGTGGCGACACCATCTTGTCTATGCTGGCCGGCACCGACATCACCAGGGAATTCGAAATTGCCCACGGCGCCGCGTCCAAGACGCTCGGCATGCCCGATGTATTCGTCGAAGGTGTAGCGGCGCCGATACCAAAACATCTACAGCCCATGACCGATTTTCTCTACAAAGTGGTGCGCTACACCAACGCCTTCGTAGTAACCCAGGCCGAAGTACAGCAAAACAACGAAGACGACATCTATGTACAAGCCTGCGGTTTATCGAATGCTATAGAGCTTTGGCCCGAGGCAACCATGTGGGGCCAAGAACTCGCTGACGTACTTCGAATCGACACCGAGCGTTACAACAGAATGAGCGGTCTGTGCAGCGCCGCACACAAGAATACCGTGGCCTTCGTGAAGGAATGCATGGCGGATCCGGACTCACTTACGACGTGGACTGACGAACTTACGTCGTGCATTCGTACCTACGAAGATTACGGGCGCATGCTGATTACCCACCTATGCGATATTTTGCGGCGGACTTATCACGACGGTGCCGATTCCATCGGTCAGACGGCGCCCGCTCATATTGACGATGTCATACGGTTCGCCCAGATCCGTCTTGGCGGTCTCGGACGGAGCAGGGCCTCATATGTTCAATGCTGAACTGCTCCGCGGCAAACTTCGCGGCCGAATCCTTCTTCCCGACAGCGCCGACTACGATTCGGCGCGCCGACTCTGGAACGGTCGGATCGACCGACATCCCGCGATGATCGTGCAGTGCCTCGGGGTGTCCGATGTCATCGAGGTCGTGCGGTTCGCCAATGCGCAGACGGCCCCCATCGCCGTCCGCGCCGGAGGCCACGGCGTCGCCGGACACGCGATGATCGACAACGGTGTCGTCATCGACCTGTCCGCCCTCAAAGGGGCATTCGTTCACCGCGAATCCGCAACAGCCTGGGCCCAGGCCGGCTTACTCGGCAACGAACTCGACCACGAGACCCAGCAATTCGGCTTAGCCACCCCCTTGGGCACCGTCTCGCACACCGGGATATCCGGACTCACCCTGGGCGGAGGCTACGGATGGCTATCCCGGCGCTACGGTTTGGCGTCCGACAATCTCCTGGCTGTCGACGTCGTGACTGCCGAAGGCGAGTTTCTGCGCGCCGATCACGACAACCGCGCCGATCTTTTCTGGGCCCTGCGCGGCGGCGGCGGAAACTTCGGCATCGTCACCAGCTTCCACTACCGACTGTTCGAACTCGGCCCCAAGGTTTTCGGCGGATCTATTACCTTCCCCATCGCTGACGCCAAGGCAGTCCTCGACTTCTACCGTGAATACACCCACCAATGCAGCGACGACGTGACGATGTACCTCACCTTCATGCACGAGGCCCGATCAGCACGTGTGCGTCGTGTCATTGCTGTCCGACCTGTCCGCCGCCGACAATGCTCGACTGGTTGCACGCTTGCACTCACTGGGCACGCCCATCCGTGACGACCTGGGCACGACGCGCTACACCACGCAGCAGAGCATGCTCGACACCCACGTGCCTCACGGAGCGCACTATTACTGGCGGGCTGGCTACATGGGAGCCGGATCTCTGACCGACACCGCGGCTGCGGCTCTGCTCGATCGCGTGGCCGCTATCACCTCCCCCACCAGCCTGATCTCTCTGGAACACGTGGGCGGCCGTATCAACCATTGCGCACCCAGCGACACCGCGTTCCCGCACCGAAGCGCCACCTACAACCTGCTGATCTGTTCGGCCTGGGACAGGCAACGGCCGGCCACCGAACACGTTCGCTTCGCCGATGAGTGCTGGCATGCGATGGCGCCCTACATGCTGGGAAATTCGCTCTACCAGAACTACGGCAGCGCCGACGCCCGCGCCGTCTATGCGGACAACTACGCCCGCCTCGCAGCACTCAAACACAAGTTCGATCCCGATCAGCGGCTTACCGGCAACGGGTTATTCGCTGACCTCAAGAAAGGTGAAGAATCGTGAACAGCAGCCCCTTCTACTCTGACCTAGAAGCTCGTATGCAGGCCGCGCTCAAAATAGGTTTGGAAGATTTTCGCGAAAGCAAGTACTTCGGGTATTGCAGCGAATACCACGACTTCCTCTGGGCCGACGACCGCTACACCTACACTCACCGCAAACGCCTCCCCCACGCTCCTTACGAATTCGCAGCCCGATACGTCGGCATACCCTTGCTGAATCTCCTACTTGATTTGGGAATTCTCACGAACACCTGGTTTCCCGGGTACTACGACATCGAAGACGAGTTCGCCAACGGCCGTCAACCACCGAAGCACCCAAGCGGTCGTGTATCTCAAATGGTTCTTTTCTACAACACCCCTGCTGGGCTTTAGAAGCTGTGCAAGATAGAGATCACATTTCAGATACTGCACACCGACCTGGACGGTGACTTTGGATTCAAAGAGCCCATAATTTCAGTTACCGAAACCTACTCTGCTGAACCCGAAAAATACGTAGACCTGAGCAGAGCAAACCAGGCCGCTCCTGATTACCATCTCCTCGGCGAATCGTGGGTGATCTGAATCCAGGTTGCATTCGCCTCTGACTTTTGTCGATCTAGCAAACCCCCGGGACGCCAGCCGGTTGGGTGCATCTGAATAACCTTGGCAGACATGGCACTTCGGGCACCTGCGGCATCGGACTCTCTCGTTGTTGTTGGCCGGAAGTGCCGCTGGGCGCCAATTCGGGTGAGTTGTTCAGCCATGCATTCAGCTTCGTCGAAGCACGGACATGAGCGCAGGGGCGCATCGCCATTCCATCCGGGCTGAGCAGAACGTGGGTGAGCAACTTACTGATCGATGGCGGATGTGACCGTCTGAAGACAAATCTACATACTTGTATTCAATTTTTCGGTATTCGATACATCCATGGCGCGGCGCGTGTAGCGTTCCCCGCGCATTCGCGTTTCAGTCGCTGTCAGTCGGAAGGATCCTCAATGTCATCCCATGTTTTTGTTTCAACCGACGGTGTTAGTGCGGCGGCGGGTGATTTGCGTCGGTTGGGGGAGGCGTTACGGGTGGCAACGGGTGCGGCGGGGCCCGCGACGGTAGGAATTGTTCCGTTGGCTGGTGACGAGGTGTCGGCGGCGGTGGCGCGGTTGTTCGGTGCTTATGGGCAGGAATATCAGGCTCTCAGTGTGCAGGTGGGGTTATTTCATGACCGGTTTGTGCAGGCGTTGAGTGCCGGAGCCGGGGCTTATGCGGGTGCTGAGGTGGCTGGTGCTTCGCCGTTGCAATTTGTGGAGCAGGGTGTGCTGGGGTTGATCAACGCGCCCACTAACACCTTGTGGGGACGGCCATTGATCGGTGACGGGGTCAACGGGGCAGCGGGCACGGGGCAGGCCGGTGGGGATGGCGGGATCTTGTGGG
>NZ_LZLS01000033.1 GCF_001673365.1 Mycobacterium asiaticum | reverse complement strand
CGATGAATCCCGCAGCGGCGGAGACATCGTGAAGGGCTACCTCAACGCGCTCGCCCAGGGCGATGCGGCGACAGCGTTGAGTTACAGCACCGATCAGCCGGGTTCGAAAGACTTGCTGTCCGACGAGATCCTCAAACGGCAAATCGCACGCTGGCCCATCACCAACATCAGAATTCTTGATGATTCGACGCACGGCTTCGGCTTCGGGTACGTGAACGTCGCGGCCAAATTCGGCGAGACCGAATCCGACGTCACGCTGTCGCCGCATCGCCCTGGGCGAGCGCGTTGAGGTAGCCCTTCACGATGTCTCCGCCGCTGCGGGATTCATCGCCACTGATCGACACAATCGCTACGGCGACAATTACCAACACCGCGGCAGCAAGCACGCTCATGCCGATAATGAGAGGCTTGCGATTGGGGCGATTCGGCCCGAGAGCGTTCCTCGGTCCCGACGGCGGACCTGGCGGCCAGGCCCCGTACGGATGCTGCTGGGGTGGGGCGGCCAGCGTCGCATTCTGATCCCAACCACCGGGCCGGCCCTGCTGAGCAGGCCAAGTAGCGCCTGGCGAGCCCGGAACAGGGGGATTTGGCTGATACCCCCAGGGACACCCATCCGGTCCGACGGTCAAAACATCCTCCTAGCAGCGATAATTCCGGTTCGATCAATGCCCGGTATGGCCAGGCGCGCAGTGCCGGGACAGGCCGACTAGCGAGCTCCCGCCGATCCTGGGCGAGCACAGCGAGGTAATTAGACGCCAATCCTGCCGCCCGAGCTAGTCAGCGACCAGCCACCGCGCCTAGCGTGCGCACACCGAAATCCCGAACTAAGTACATCTAACTTTGTTCACGAAACCGGCACGGCGGGCCGCACCCGGCACGTAGCATGCTGCGTGTCGTGGATCTCGGGGCTCCACATTCGGCATTGACTCGCACTGCGCTCAGCGCAAACAACCAGGGGGATTTACGTGGTCAACTTTGTGGCGCTTCCGCCCGAGATCAACTCGCTGCGCATGTTCATCGGGGCGGGTACCGCGCCGATGCTTGAGGCTGCCGCCGCGTGGTCTGGGCTGGCCGACGAATTGAGCACGGCCGCAGCATCATTCGCGGCGGTCACTTCGGGCCTGACCGATCAGGCATGGCAGGGTCCGGCCGCAACGGCGATGACCGCCGCCGCAGTGCCGTACGCCGGATTTCTAAACACTGCATCGACTAGGGCGGCCGGCGCCGCCGCCCAGGCCAATGCGGTGGTGAGCGCGTTCGAAGCGGCACAGGCAGCGACCGTTCACCCATTAGCGGTCGAGGCCAACCGAAATGCCTTCGTGCAGTTGGTCCGTTCGAATTTATTCGGACTCAACGCACCGGCCATCGCGGCCGCCGAGAGCATTTACGAGGAGATGTGGGCGGCCGATGTCTCGGCGATGACGGGGTATTGGTCCGGCGCGTCCGCGGCGGCCACCCAGTTGTTCACGGTTCCCGCTGAGCTGCAACAGATTATCTCAACCTTGCCCAGCCTGGGCTTCGGCAATCGGGGCAACGCCAACCTGGGCAACGGCAACATCGGCGCTGGCAACGTAGGCAGTGGCAACGGTGGCAGCTCCAACCTGGGCGGCGGAAACTCCGGCAGCCACAACATCGGCAGCGGCAACGTCGGCAGCGGAAACCTGGGCGGTGGCAATTTCGGCAACAACAACATCGGTTTCGGCAATGCCGGGTTGGGCAACGGGCTGCGGTTCGCCGGCGACGGTGACAACAACATCGGCTTCGGCAATAGTGGCAACAACAACTTGGGTATCGGCAACAGCGGTAGCGGAAACCTCGGCGGTGGCAACACCGGCACCAACAACATCGGCTTTGGCCTCACCGGGGACAACCTGGTCGGCATAGGCAATGCCTACTACAACCAGACGACTGGCCAATTCACCATTACCGGCCTGAACTCCGGCAACGGCAACATCGGCTTGTTCAACTCAGGCAACGGCAATATCGGGTTCTTCAACTCCGGCGACGGCAACGTCGGTCTCTTCAATTCCGGTACGAGCGAATTCATCTACGGCAGGTTGAACAATCTGGGCGTGGGCAACTCGGGTATCGACAACGTCGGCTTGTTCAACGCTGCGTTCGGCAACACCGGTATCGGCAACGGTGGCAGCACGAACACCGGCTTCGGCAACGGGGGCATGCTCAACACCGGCTTCGGAAACGGTGGCAGCTGGAACAGCGGTTGGGACAACTCCGGCTTCGTCAACACCGGCGGCGGAAATTCGGGCGACACCAATACCGGACTGTGGAATTCGGGCAGTGTGAACACCGGCTTTGGGGCGGTCACCGACAGCGGCGCCACCAACTCCGGCTTCTTCAACACCGGCGACGGCGTATCGGGCTTCTTCAATTCCGGCCCGGATGGCCGGCTTTCCGGGGTCGGGAACACCGCGGGCGGCACCGCGGAGGTAGTCGGCAACAGCTCCGGATTCTTCAACTTCGGCATCCCGGCGGTCGTGAGCCCCGAGCCCGGCGACGCCGTAGTCAGCGGCTTTAATTCGGGCTTCCTGAATGCCGGCATTCTTTCGTCGGGAATCCTGAGCCTGAGCAGGCTGTTCGGCTGAGACCAGCCTTAAGGATGCTGACTGGATACCGAAATCACTTCGCCGGTCAGATAACTCGAGTAATCACTGGCCAAAAACGCGATGGTGGCGGCCACTTCCCACGGCTCGGCGGCGCGGCCGAAAGCCTCGCCCGCCGAGAGGCGGTCCAACAGTTCGGAAGAGGACGTCTTATCCAGGAACTTGTGCCGGGCGATGCTGGGCGACACGGCGTTGATCCGCACCCCGTATTCGGCGGCTTCGATTGCGCTGCAACGGGTTAACGCCATCACGCCGGCCTTGGCCGCCGCATAGTGCGACTGCGAGTGTTGGGCACGCCAGCCCAGCACGCTGGCGTTGTTGACGATCACCCCGCCGTGCGGCGCGTCGCGGAAGTACCTCAAGGCAGCGCGGGTGGCCCGGAACACCGACGTCAACGAAACATCCAGCACCCGGTCCCATTCTTCGTCGGTCATGTCCGCCACCGGCGTCTGACCGCCCAGTCCGGCGTTGTTGACGAGCGCGTCCAAACGGCCGAATCGGGCTGTCGCGGTAGAGATCAGCGCGTCGACCTGCGCGGTGGATGTCACGTCGCACACGACGTGCTCCACCCGGCCCTGTCCCAAAGCGGAAAGCTCCGCGGCGGTTTCGACCAACCGGCGTTCATGGTGGTCGGATACCAGCACATCGGCGCCCTCGGCCAGGGCGCGCCGCGCGGTGGATGAGCCAATTCCGGTGCCCGCAGCAGCGGTCACCACGACGACCTTGCCTTCCAGAAGGCCGTGCCCAGCAATCTCTTTGGGCGCTTCGGACAAGCTCACCCTTTAACCTCCCTCGGCAAACCGAGCACCCGCTCGGCGATGATGTTGCGCTGGATTTCGTTGGAGCCGCCGTAGATCGTGTCGGCTCGGGTGAACAGGTACAGCCGCTGCCACTCGTCGAATTCGCCGTCAGTCAGGCCCAGCCCCGACTTGCCGATCACATCCATGGCCAGCTCACCCAAGCTGCGATGCCAGTTGGCCCACAACAGTTTTGACACGTTGTCCTGGCCGGGCTGTTCAACATCCATGGTGGCCAGCGCATACGACCGCATTGCTCGAAGGCCGGCCCAAGCCCGGGTCAGCCGCTCTCGAATGAACGGATCGTCAGCCGCGCCGGTGCGCTGCGCAAGCGATGCCAGGTTGGAAAGCTCACGGGCATAGACGATCTGCTGGCCCAGGGTGGAGACGCCGCGCTCGAAGGTCAGTGTGCCCATGGCGACTCGCCATCCGTCGCCGGGCTGGCCGACTACCAGCGATGCGTCGGTTCGGGCATCGTCGAAGAACACCTCGTTGAATTCCGCGGTGCCGGTGATCTGCACGATCGGGCGCACCTCGACTCCCGGTTGGTCAAGTGGCACAAGCAGATACGACAGCCCAGCGTGGCGCTTGGAGCCCTTCTCGGTGCGTGCGACCACGAAGCACCACTGCGACCAGTGCGCCAACGAAGTCCACACCTTCTGACCGTTGATGACCCACTGGTCGCCGTCGAGTTCGGCGGTGGTCGCGACATTGGCCAGGTCGCTGCCGGCACCAGGCTCCGAATAGCCTTGGCACCACAGCTCGGTGACGTCGAGAATGCGCGGCAGGAAGCGCTGCTGCTGTTCCGGGGTGCCGAACGCGATCAGCGTCGGGCCGAGCAGTTCTTCACCGAAATGGTTGACCTTGTCCGGGGCGTCGGCCAGGGCGTACTCCTCGTAGAACGCCACCCGGTGTGCAACCGAGAGCCCACGCCCGCCGTGCTCGACCGGCCAGCCCAGGCAGGTCAGCCCCGCCTTGGCCAGGTGCTGGTTCCAAGCCCGGCGTTCCTCGAAGGCCTCGTGCTCGCGCCCAGGGCCGCCAAGACCCTTCAGTGCTGCGAATTCACCGACCAGATTGTCGGCGAGCCAACCGCGGACCTCCGCCCGGAACTCTTCGACGTCCTGCATAACCTGTAGGCTAACCTACCAAGCACTTGCTTTGTTAGCCTGGCTTGAGGATGGCCGGCCTTCGACACAGGAGCATCCCCGTGACCGACGATCCCCGCACCGTTCCCGCGGCGCTGGATCGTTTTGCGCAACTGCACACCGGCCACGCCGCTCTGATGACCGACGACCGCAGCTTCACCGCCGCGGCCCTGCGCGACGAGGTCCATCGGGCCGCCGCCGCGCTGGTCACCCTCGGCGTCGAGCCAAAACACCGCGTGGCCATCTGGTCGCCGAACACCTGGCACTGGGTCGTCGCCTGCCTGGCCATTCACCACGTCGGCGCGGCTATAGTGCCGCTCAACACGCGCTACACCGCCACCGAGGCCGCCGACGTGATCGCGCGCACCGAGGCTCCGGTGCTGTTTGCCGCGGGCCGGTTCCTCGGCACCGACCGGGCAGCCGGCCTGGACCGCGCCGCCCTACCCGCCCTGAACCACATCGTCCGGATTCCGGTCGACGAGGACGACGGCACCTGGGATGAGTTCATAGCCCGAGGCGACGACCCCGAAGCCCGCCAAATTGCCGGCAGACGTGCCGCCGCCGTCAGTCCCGATGACGTCAGCGACATCCTGTTCACCTCCGGCACCACCGGGCGCAGCAAAGGCGTGCTGTGCGCGCACCGGCAGTCGTTGGCGGCCTCGGCGGCGTGGGCCGCCAACGGCAAGATCACCAGCGACGACCGCTACCTCTGCATCAACCCGTTCTTCCACAACTTCGGCTACAAGGCCGGCATCCTGGCTTGCCTGCAGACCGGCGCCACACTGATCCCGCACCTCACCTTCGACCCGTTGCGGACACTGCAAGCGATCGAGCAGCACCGCATTACCGTCCTGCCCGGACCGCCCACCATCTACCAGAGCCTGCTCGATCATCCGGCCCGCGGCGACTATGACCTGAGTTCGCTGCGGTTCGCGGTCACCGGCGCGGCAACCGTACCGGTCGTGCTGGTGGAGCGCATGCAGTCCGAGCTCGACATCGACATCGTGCTGACCGCCTACGGCCTTACCGAGGCCAACGGCATGGGCACCGCGTGCCGACCCGAGGACGACGCGGTGACGGTGGCGACCACCTGCGGGCGTCCGTTCGCCGACTTCGAACTGCGCATCAACGAAACCGGCGAAGTGTTGTTAAGGGGCCCTAATGTCATGCTGGGCTACCTCGATGACCCGAAAGCCACTGCGGCAGCGATAAATTCCGAGGGCTGGCTGCACACCGGCGACATCGGAGTCGTCGACGATGCCGGCAACCTGCGCATCACCGACCGCCTCAAAGACATGTACATCTGCGGCGGCTTCAACGTGTATCCCGCCGAGATTGAGCAGGTACTGGCCCGACTGGACGGGATCGCCGACGCCGCGGTGATCGGCGTTCCCGACGAGCGACTCGGCGAAGTCGGCCGCGCGTTCGTGGTGCCCCGGCCCGGCGTCGAGCTGGACGAAGCCGCGGTAATCGCTTATACCCGTGAACATCTGGCGAACTTCAAGGCACCACGCTCGGTGCGGTTCGTCGAGGAGTTGCCGCGCAATGCGGGCGGCAAGGTGGTCAAACCACAACTGCGAGAGTTGGCTTGAATTGGACCTGAACCTAGACGAAGAGACGCTGGCTTTCCAGGCCGAGGTACGTGAGTTCCTGGCGGCCAATCGAGATCATATCCCGACGAAGTCCTACGATAACGCGGAAGGTTTTGCGCAGCACCGTATTTGGGACATGGTGTTGTTTGACGCGGGCCTGTCGGTGATCAACTGGCCGAAGAAGTACGGTGGCCGCGATGCGCCGCTACTGCACTGGCTGGTCTACGAAGAGGAATACTTCCGCGCCGGCGCCCCGGGTCGGGCCAGCGCGAACGGCACTTCGATGCTGGCACCAACGCTGTTCGCACATGGCACCGAAGAACAACTAGACCGCATCCTGCCGAAAATGGCGCGTGGCGAACAGATCTGGGCCCAGGCGTGGTCGGAGCCGGAGTCCGGCAGCGACCTGGCGTCGCTGCGGTCCACCGCGACCCAGACCGACGGCGGCTGGCTGCTCAACGGGCAGAAGATCTGGAGTTCGCGAGCGCCGTTCGCCGAGATGGGCTTCGGTTTGTTCCGCTCGGACCCGCAATCGCAGCGGCACAACGGGTTGACGTACTTCATGTTCGACTTGAAGGCCAACGGCATCACGGTCCGGCCGATCGTTCAACTCGGCGGCGACACCGGTTTCGGCGAAATCTTTCTCGACGACGTCTTCGTGCCCGACGAGGACGTGATCGGCGCGCCGAACGACGGCTGGCGCGCGGCCATGAGCACCTCGAGCAATGAGCGGGGAATGTCGCTGCGCAGCCCGGCCCGCTTCCTGGCCGCGGCCGAACGGTTGGTGCAACTGTGGAAAGACAGCGGGTCGCCGCCCGAATTCGCCGAGCGCGTCGCCGACGGCTGGATCAAGGCCCAGGCCTACCGGCTGCAGACATTCGGCACCGTCACCCGGCTGGCCGCCGGCGGCGAACTGGGCGCCGAATCGTCGGTCACCAAAGTGTTCTGGTCCGACCTCGACGTCGAACTGCACCAAACCGCGCTCGATATCCGCGGCGCCGACGGCGAGCTGGCCGGACCCTGGACCGAAGGTCTGCTGTTTGCGCTGGGCGGCCCAATCTATGCCGGCACCAACGAGATTCAGCGAAACATCATCTCCGAACGGCTGCTGGGTCTGCCCAGAGAAAAGACCGGAGTGAAGCGCTAATGGAATTCGCCATCGACGAACAGCAGCGGGACTTCGCTGCCAGCATCGACGCGGCCCTGGCAGCCGCGGATCTACCCGGCACTGTGCGCGCCTGGGCTGCGGGCGATACCGCACCCGGGCTCAAGGTGTGGGAGCAACTGACCAACCTCGGCGTCACCGCACTGATCGTGCCGGAGCGCTACGACGGGATCGAGGCGTCGCCGGTGGATCTGGTGGTCGCGTGCGAGCGTCTCGGGCGCTGGTGCGTGCCCGGACCCGTCACCGAATCGATCGCCGTTGCACCGATTCTGCTCGCAGACGACGAACGCAGTGCCGGTCTGGCTTCCGGGGAACTGATTGCCACCGTCGCACTGCCGCCAGAGGTTCCGCGGGCCGTGGACGCCGAGACGGCTGGGCTGGTCCTGTTGGCCGGACGGGAGGTCAGCGCAGCTGATCCCGGGGACGGGCACGAATCGGTCGATCCCAGCCGTCGCCTTTTCGACGTGACGGCATCCGGTGACTCCTGGCCTGCCGACATCCAGCGCGCCTACGAGTTCGGCGCGCTGGCCACCGCGGCGCAGCTGATCGGAGCGGCCGAGGCGCTGTTGGCCGGCAGCGTCGATTACGCCAAGCAGCGCACGCAATTCGGCCGGGTGATCGGCTCTTACCAGGCGATCAAGCACAAGCTCGCCGATGTGCACATAGCGATCGAGTTGGCCCGACCACTGGTCTACGGGGCGGCATTGACGCTGGAATCCCGCGACGTGAGCGCGGCCAAGGTCGCGGCCAGTGAGGCGGGTCTGCTGGCCGCCCGGTCGGCGTTGCAGACCCACGGTGCGATCGGCTTCACTCAAGAGCACGACCTGTCGTTGTTGCTGCTTCGGGTGCAGGCACTGAGATCGGCCTGGGGCACACCGGAATCGCATCGACGCAGGGTACTGGAGGCGCTGTGACCGAAGAACGGGAGATGCTGCGAGAGACCGTGGCTTCGCTGGTAACCAAGCATGCCGGTCCGGCGGCGGTGCGTGCGGCGATCGAGTCTGAACGCGGTTACGACGAGTCGCTGTGGCAACTGCTGTGTGAACAGGTCGGCGCAGCGGCCCTGGTGGTTCCCGAGGAGCTGGGCGGGGCCGGCGGCGAATTGGCCGACGCCGCAACGGTCTTGCGGGAGTTGGGTCGGGCATTGGTCCCCTCGCCCTTGCTGGGTACCACGCTTGCCGAGCTCGCGCTGCTGGCCGCCCCGGAGCCCGATGCGCAGACGCTGGAAGCACTCGCCGAAGGCACCTCCATTGGTGCGCTGGTTTTCGACCCCGACTATGTCGTCAACGGTGACGTCGCCGACGTCGTCGTTGCCGCCGACGGCGGTCAGCTGACCCGCTGGACCGAGTTCAGCAGCGAACCCGTCGTCACCATGGACCTCACCCGCCGGCTGGCCCGTGTCCAGCCGAAGGGCACCTCGCCGTTGGGCGACGACCCGGGACTGGCCGATATCGCGGCAGTGCTGCTGGCGGCCGAGCAGATCGGAGCGGCAGAACGCTGCTTGGACCTGACCGTCGAATACACCAAGAGCCGAGTGCAATTCGGCCGGCCGATCGGCAGTTTCCAGGCGCTCAAGCATCGGATGGCCGACCTGTATGTCGCGATCGCCGCGGCTCGCGCCGTCGTCGACGACGCATGCATCGACCCGACGCCCATCAACGCCGCAACCGCACGACTGGCCGCCACCGAGGCGCTCAATACCGTTGCGGCCGAGGGTATCCAACTGCACGGTGGCATCGCGATCACTTGGGAACACGACATGCACCTGTACTTCAAGCGTGCCCACGGCAGTGCGCAGTTGCTCGACACAACACGAGACGTGCTGCGCCGGCTGGAAACTCAGGTGTTGCAAACCAAGTGACCCATCACGTCGCACTGCGTGCCGGCATCCCACCGTTTTATGTGATGGATGTGTGGTTGGCTGCCGCGGAGCGCCAGCGTACCCACGGCGACCTGGTGAACCTGTCGGCCGGCCAGCCCAGCGTGGGAGCCCCGGAACCGGTGCGGGCGGCCGCCGCGGCAGCACTGCATTTGAACCAACTGGGCTACACCGTGGCGCTGGGCATTCCGGAGTTGCGGACGGTGATTGCCGAGGATTACCAACGCCAGCACGGCATTTCGGTCGAACCCGACGCGGTGGTGATCACCACGGGATCTTCGGGCGGGTTCTTGTTGGCGTTCCTGGCGTGCTTCGACGTCGGCGACCGGGTGGCGATGGCCAGCCCCGGCTATCCGTGCTACCGAAATATCCTGTCGGCGTTGGGGTGCGAGGTGGTCGAGATCCCCTGCGGCCCGGAGACCCGATTCCAGCCCACGGCCCGCATGCTCGCCGAACTGGACCCACCGATCAAAGGTGTCGTCGTCGCAAGTCCGGCCAATCCCACCGGGACCGTCATACCGCCAGCGGAATTGGCGGCGATCGCATCGTGGTGCGACGCCACCGGGGTGCGGCTGATCAGCGACGAGGTCTACCACGGACTGGTCTACGACGGAGCTCCGCAGACCAGCTGCGCATGGCAGACGTCACGAAACGCGGTGATCGTCAACAGCTTTTCGAAATACTTCGCGATGACGGGTTGGCGGCTGGGTTGGCTGGTGCTGCCGCAGGAGCTGCGACGGGCGGTGGACCGCCTCACCGGCAACTTCACTATCTGCCCGCCAGTGCTGTCGCAGATCGCGGCGGTCTCGGCGTTCAGTGCGGAATCGATCGCCGAGTCCGAGGCGAACCTGCAGCACTACTCCGTCAACCGCACGTTGCTGCTCGACGGCCTGCGCCAAATCGGCATCGACCGACTGGCACCGACCGACGGCGCATTCTACGTCTACGCCGACGTCTCCGACTTCACTTCCGATTCACTGGATTTTTGCTCAAACCTGTTGTCCGACACTGGTGTTGCGATCGCGCCGGGCATCGACTTTGACCCCGCCCAAGGCGATTCGTTCGTCCGGCTGTCCTTTGCCGGGCCGACCAGCGACATCGAAGCGGCGCTAGGCCGTATCAGCGATTGGTTGCCGGGTCGCTAGTTCGTCGATGCGCGCTTCGAGCGCGTCACGGTCGGGCACGTTGATACCGAAAGATCCACTCAGCGTGTCGACTACGGCGGCCCCACTGTCGAGCTGTATCTTTTCGCTCCCGTCGGCCCGATGGATGGATAGGGTGCGCCCGGCCAGGTTCATCCGGCCTTCCGCGGTGACCGCGGCCGCCATCAGGCCGGTGACAAAGTGGGAGGCCGGAAATGTCGAGACGTACCAACTACCGACGATCAGATCGATCTGCGGCGTGGTCTGGGTGGTGAATTCGTACAGCGGCTGCCACTCGTCGCGGACCTGCGCTTGCAATACCAATCCGTCCCCGCGGTCTTCGAGCCGATACGGCTCATGGGCGGTCTGCTGGACGCCACCGGTGAGTAGGCGCAACGGCGAGGTTGGCGTCTGCCCGCCGAAGCCGACGTCGACGAGATATGGGCCTGCGCAGCCCGGGAATGTCACCGCGAGCACGGTATGGGTCTGCGCCGGCGCCGGCGCGCCGGGAGGGGACATCCAGACCACCCGGCCGGCCAATCGGCGCACGCGGTAACCGAGTTCGGCGAGCACGTAGCCCATCAACCCGTTCTGTTCGTAGCAGTACCCGCCCCGGCGCCGATGAACCAGCTTCTCGGTCAGCGCCGGCGCGCCCAGATCGGCCACCGGCACGCCCAGGAACGGGTCGAGGTTCTCGAACGGAATCGCCTGCGTATGGGCTGTTATCAAGTCCTGAAGGACAGCCAATGTCGGGTCGGCAGGGCCGCGATAACCGATGCGGTCGAAATAAGCGGTCAGGTCCACATCAGACATTCTCCCCCAGGCCCGGGTTGTTTTAGTTTTGTCAAACAGGGGGACTCCTTACCCACTGGTGTCAAAGCCACTTAAACCGATCTATCGATGGAGCTCGCCATGAGTACCACAACTATCGTCTGGATTGTGATTGCCGCACTCGTGGCAGTCGCGTTGATTGTTGCCTTGATTGTGTTGTCCACCAAGGCAAAGCGTCGCCGCCAGGTCCGGCAGGCCGAAGAGATTCGTGAGCAGGCCAGGTTGGAGTCGAGCCGGGTGGAACGCCGCGAAGCCCTCGCCGAAGAGACGGCCGCGCGGGCGCGGGCCGCTCAAGCCGAAGCCGAGGCGAAGGCTGCGGAGGCTGCCCGCCTGCAAGACCGTGCTGCCGCACACCAGACCGAGGCGGCAAGCTCCCGCGAGCAGCTCGACGAGCAGTGGCGTCGCGCCGACGATCTCGACCCGAGCGCCGGAGTCGCGAAGACCGACCAGTCCCAGACTCGCGACGATGCAGGCATGCAGGAAGAGGCTTGGGGCAACGAACGGGGCAGGGAATCCGCGCGTACTCAGCGCTAGCCGATTGGGAACGGCCCGCCCCGGCGCGAACGCCCCGGCGCCAGAGACACTGCATTGGTTGCCCGGCTCTGCGCGACAGGAAACTTTGTCGCTCAGAGTCGGGCACGCGGGCATATGCTCCCGGAGACCGGCGACGCCACTAAGGAGACAGCACATCTGCCCGGCTCTCAGCGACAGGAAACTTTGTCGCTCGGAGCCGGGCATGTGCGCATATACCTGCGGAGCGACCACGAAGCTGCTCAACGGCGTCCCGCGTCCGTTGTGCCCGAAAAACTTAGCGACCCGGGCCGGTGCCAGGTCCGGGCGGTACCAATGAGTCCGGGCTGGGATGGCTGCCCGTCTTTGGGCCGATATCGGAGACCTGCCACTTGTCGCCGACCTTGTTTACGGTGACCTGCAGCAGGATTAACGACACCCGCGACTTTGGGTTCTGCAGGTTGCGGGTGGTCTGCGCGGCGGACACCACCACTTGATAGACTTGACCGGGTTGGGCCACCGCGTCGGTGGCGAGCACTTCACCCGAGGACGTGACCTGTGCCTGGGTCATGATGCCCTTGAGCAGTTCAGTGGCGTTGACGTACTTGTCCTTGAGCGCCTGCGAAACTCCGTCCTCGACCGAGCGGAAGAAGGCGTCGGGATCCTCGAAGGTATAGGTCAACGACTTCAGCGCGTAATCCTTGGCGAGCCCGGCAGCGGCCTGGCGGTCGGATTCGGTCTGCCGCAGTGCGGCGAGCTCACCGGCCACACTGCGGTACTTGTCGAACCCGAACCAACCGGCCACCAGGAGGACCAAAACCGCAAGCAGGGCGAACCGTAGCCGGCGCAACGGTTTTTGCCGCACCTCCTCGACCGTGGTTTCGTCGTCCTCGACTATCTCGTCAATCAAAGTGTCTGTACTCATTGATGTCCTTCCGGAACGGTCACCTGCACGCGAACTCCGCCCGCGTCGCTGAAGGTCGAGGCCCATATATCGACGAAATGTCCTGCGTCCACCTTGAATCCGCGCAGCGGCGCGGTCGCCGGCTCCAATGCCGCGGCGAAGGTGCTCAGTGGTCCTGCCAACATGTCGAGGTATCCCCTGAGGTTTGCCACCAGCGTGGGGATCGGTGCTCCTGGAGCGAAAGCGCCGTCACCGGCGTGCGCGTACTCGTCGACCTCGTGGGTAAGCTTGGCCAACGCCAGAATCGAACCGGGCAGCAGCTTTCCGCTTCTGGCGAGTACCCCGCCGACGTCCTGCTCACTGATGTGGTCGGTCAGGAGCGCCAGGTTGCCGAAGAGCGTGGCAAGCACCTGCTTGTTTTCCCGCTCCATCCGCGCTGCCGCGCCCGCAGTCTCGGCCAACGAGTCGATGGCGGCATCGTTGTCGGCGAATGCTTGCGAGATGTTGCCGACGATGTTGTTGACGTAGGTGGGGTTTAGCACCGACAGCAGCGCGTTGGCCTTGTTGAGCAGGTCGCTCACGGTGACGGCAGTAGCAACCCGATCCGCTGGAATCACCGTTCCGTCGTTGAAATACGGTGGCGCAATGTGTTTCGGCTGGAAATCGATGTACTGCTCTCCAACGAGGGATAGGTTCTGAATGCTGATCGCGCTGTTGGCTGGAATCGAGTGATCCCGGTTGAGTTCGATCGAAACCTTTAATCCACCAGCGCTGGTCCGAATCCCGGTCACTTTACCTACTTGAATACCCCGCATTGTCACCTGCGAAGTGGGCATCAACCCGCCGGAGTTGTCCAGTAGCAACGTGATCCGGGTGGGCTGTGCGGTGGGCTCGAAGTCGAGCACGCCGAATGTCAGATAACCCGCACCGAGCAACGTCACCAGCGTCAGGATCACTGCGGTGACACCGGCATTGAACTTCATGGCAGCATACCCATCGTCCGCATCGTCGAAATCGCCTCGTCCGCGCGCGTTCCCGGGCTCGCCGACACGCTCAGTCTGGGACCGCCGCTGCTGTAGAACGGGATGAGCTTGTCGCGGATCAGCGCGACCAACTTGTCAGCCATGGCCGGCAGGGTCACATCAGCAGAAGCAATGGTCTGCACCGTCGGCGTGATGTAGGACAACATCTGCAGCAAGTCGGGGGTGTTCGGCACCAACAGTTCGCCGCCGTAGCGGCCGAGATCCTGTGCGCACACCAGCAGGTGGACGATACCGGGCAACACCGCCGACATCGCCCTGAGCCGGACCGGGCCCTCGTTGATCAGCCGGTCGAAGGCCGCGGTGTCCGACACCAGGCCGTTGCTGACCCGCTCAGTGCTGCTGAGGATTTCGTCAAGCTTGTCTTGGTTGGCCGCCAGGTCGTGAAGCATGCCGGCCAGCTTCTGACGCATCCGGTCCAGCTCGGCAGGATCCTTGGAGAAGGCGTTATTGAAGTTGACCACCGACTCTTCAAGTGTGTTGAGCGACCCGCCGGACACCAGGGTCGACACCGAGCGCAGAATGTCTTCGACATTGTCGGCCGGGACAGTGTTGCGCAGCGGTATCGTGTCGCCCTCGTGCAGCGTAGCGGCAGTGGGGCTCTCCGATGGCAGCAGCGCAATGTAGATGTCGCCCAACACCGTTGCCTGTCGTAGCTCGGCGCGGGTATTCTGCGGCACCTTGACATTCCGGTTGACCTCGACGTAGGCGACCGCCGTGCTGCCCACCAATTGCACCCGGTCCAAGACGCCTACCTGGACACCACCCAAGTCGACCTTGGCCCGCGCGGGCAGGTTCAGCACGCTAGAGAACTCGATCTTGATGGTGTACTTGTCATTTGGCACGTATGCTCCGGGCACGGTCAGGCGAGTTGGGTCGAGCGAACAGCCACTCGCGAGGACGGAGATCGCCAGCAGCACGCCGAGCAGCACGCGTCGGATCATGACGCCGCTCCCAGCAGCAGGTCGGTCAAGCCGAACGTGATCGCATCGGAGGAGGCACCGGGTGCGCACGCCGCCGCGGCGCCCGGGATGTTGCGTTGTTGTAGAACATCGCAGATGGCGCTGGCCTGTGCTGGTGCGACGGCGCGCACCTGCGGCGGCAGGTATGTCACGTTGTGCGAGCCCCAGTCCGGTTGATACTGCGACGCAACCCAATTGGTCACTGGCGGTAGCGCATTGATCAGGCCGACGATTTGCGGGGTGTAAGCGGTCAGCACATCGCGCAGCCACGGGACCAGTTTGTCGCCGATGTTGTTGTACGCCCGGGGCGCAAACCGGTTCAAGGCCTCGACCAGCAGCGGTAACGCGTGGGACAGATGGCTTAGGGCCACACCGAACCCGGTCGACAAGCCTTCGATCATCCGCAAGCTTTCGGGCAGTGTCTGGAGCACGGTAGCGACGGTGTCCCAGTGCTGCAGCAGTTCCGAAGTAAGGATCTCGCTGTTGGCCAGCAGATTGCGATAGTCGGTGTCGGCATGGTTCGGGTCACCGATCAACGTGACCAGATCGCGCAGCGTTTGGTTGATGCCGGGTCCAGTGCCCTCCAGTGAGTGGCTCAATGCGGCCAGGCTCTGATTGATCGCCTCGGCGCCCGGCGCCCGCATTGGATCCTGGCCCGATTCGGTTCCCAAGATCGCGCCGGCCAGTTTGTCGACGGCAGAGAAGGTTTGACTAACACTGATCGGGGTCTTGGTAGAGACCAGTTTGATGCACTGCGGGCCCGAGAATTTCGGGCCGCCGGCGTAGGGCTTGGTGAGCTCGACGTGCCGGTCAGCGACGATCGACTGGGAATAGGTGAGTGCGCCGACATCGGCCGGCAGGTCCAAGTCGCTCGGCACCGTAAAGTCAACTTGGACATAATCAGGCTTGTTGGCGATCGCGGTTACCGAGCCCACATCAATGCCGAGCAACTGCACCTTGTTCCCGGGATAGAGACCGACCGCGTCGCTGAACTCGGCGCACATTGATTTGTCGATGGGTGTAATAACCTTGGCGCCCGTCACCGCCACCGTCAGCGCCAACGCGACCACAGCAGCCACCGCAACCCCGATCCAGGTCGACTTTCTCTTCATATCAGCACTGCCTCACCATGTTCGGCAGACAGATGTTCGGCACCTGCACCACCCTGTTGCTCTGGTCGACAACGATGCCCTTTCCCTGCAGCATCGGTAACAGCACGTTTACGATCTGAGTCAGTCCCTCGCTGGCCTTTCCGACCCGTTCCGGGTGTGCCACCAGGGCCGTGACGATGTCGTCGATCCCGTTGATCGACGGCGCCAACTCACGGTGGTAGAAGACCATGAGCCGGTCGATGATGCGAGTCAGTTCGCCGAGCAGCGTGAAAAACTCGATGATGTCAACGGATTTCGAAGTATAGCGCTGGCCGACCAACGCGAACTGCTCGATCAACGCCGTCAATTGCTGTCGTCCGGAGGCGAATGCGCTACTGGCATCGTTGACGAAATCCAACCCCCGGTGGAAATCCCCGCTCATCTTGCTCAGCGATCCGGTCAGACCCTGGGCGGACTGCAGGATTTCGCGTAGCGCGTTCGGATACTTGTTAGTGGCGTTAGCGAGTTCGGTGAAAGTGTCGTGGATGAGCTGCCCGTTGACGTCTCGGATGAACGGGGTCACCGTCTGGATGATGTCGTTGCCTTCGAAAGGTGTCTTGACCCGCTGCGGAGGAATCACGTTGCGGCCCAGCGGTGTCCGGCCTTGTGGGTCCAGAGCCAGGTAGTGGCCACCTAACGGGGTCAGCAACCGGATTTCCACAGTCGAGTCCGAGCCGATCCCCACCGCCCGGTCCACCTCGAAAGTCACTTCTACCAGGGTTCGTTTCAACCGAACGCCGGTGACCTTCCCAACCGAGACGCCGGCGATGCGTACTTCGTCGCCGGTACGCACACCGCCAGATGTGCTTGAGTGCGCCGTATAGCTGGCCTGTCCAGTCGGGTTCACATAGGCCACCCCGGTGGTGACCAGCGCGACCACAATCGCAAAGACGCCGACGATGCCGAGGCGGCGACTGCGGGTCGCTTCGGCACGGTCGTCGAGCACTCGACGGTTCTGCAGCCGGAAGGCCATTACCTGCACACCACCAAATCCTGTTGCGCGAAAGACACTTCCCCGATTCCGGGCAGGTGTACTTCGCCGTTCGAGCAGCTGAAGGCGGGCCGCTCGTCGTCGACCACGGAGTCGCGCAGGCTCTGGATCAGGGCGGGGGTCAACGACAACCCGGCGATCACGGTCGGCGTCTGCGGGAACATCCGGGTGGCCAGGCCGTATAACGGGGAAGTCGATGCATCGAAGCCGTGTTCCGCGGTTTGCAGGATCCGCACCAGGCTGCGCATCATCGGCAGTTCGATGTCGATGGAAGTCCGGAACTCCTCGGCTTTGGAGGTAAAGGTCGCCAGGGCATCGTTGAGCGCCCCGATCAGATTGAACAGTTGGCGCGACTTGCCGCCGAGATCCTGGGACAACTCGCCGAGATTGCGCAACAGGACGGTGATCACGGCCTGGCGGTTGACGGCATACTTAGAGATGGCATCGAGATCGCGTAGCACCGGGCCTATTCCGGTGTCGTCTCCCTGGATAAGTCGCAGCAGGTTCTCACCGAACCGATTGAGCTGCGCGGCATCCAAGGTCTGAAAGACGGGCCGAAAGCCGTTGAATAGCTTGGTGATGTCAAACGACGGCACCGTCTGCCCGACCGGAATGGTGGAGCCGGCGGGCAGTCGTTCACCCGCCCGTCCCCCCGCCGCGCCCGGTTGGACCAGTTCGACATAACGCTGCCCCAGCAGGTTCTGATAACGAACCGCCGCAATTGTGTTGCGATACAACAGATGCCGATCCAGGGCGGTGAACTCGACCTGCGCGGTGCGGCCGTTCAACCGGATGGCCGCCACCTTGCCGACCTGCACTCCGGAGATGCGGACGTCGTTGCCCACGTCCAGGCCGGAAACGTCGGTGAACGTCGCCGTGTAGTGCGACACGGGTCCGTTGACCGGACTTCGCAACGCGGTCAGCAGCAGGATCGCGCACACCGTCGCCACCGTGGTGAAGGTCGTCAACCAAAACAACGGCTTGGCAAGGTTTCTCATCGCGACGGCTCCAAAGTGACTTCGGTGCGCAGTTTGACCTGACCGTCGACGACGACGAAAGCGCCGTCGGTCCGATCCAGCAGAGCGGACAGTCGGTCATAGGCGGGCGCCAAGCTGCCGGCAGCGAACGACGCCGGGACACCGACATTCATGATCGCGTTGACCAACGACACGATCCAGGTGCTGTGTTGCGCGGAGATCTGACCAACGTCGACTAACAGCTGACCCGTCTGGGCAAACACCAGATCGGTGCGATCGACAGCGCCCGGCGTCACCAGCGGGGTCAGCCCGTCGAGCAGGTTGGTGGCCAGGTCGACGACTGGAAGCGCGTCACCCAGTCCGCTGACGAATGACGCCAGGACCGAAAGCGATTGTGCGACAGGCATCGTCTTCGTATCAGCGATGATCCTGGCCAGATCCGAGCCAGCCCGTGCCAGTGGTTCAACGATGTCGGCATGTCTGCGTAGCACTTCGATCACGTGCTCGAATTCCGGGTTGTCGAAGCTGCGACTCAGCTTCTGACCCTGGCGGAGCAGTCCGGTGATCGACGCAGCCTGTACGTCGGCACTCATTACCAACGTCTGGTTGGACCGTAACGGTGGCCCGTTGCCGTCGCTGACCAGTTCGACTGCGGCCGTGCCGAATACGTTGGACGAGGTGAATCTGGCTTTGGTGTCGGTGGTCAACGCCCTGGCCTGGTTGGAGTCGAGCACCACCGTCATCCGCTGTCTGTTGTACCCGACCGATTCGAGTTCTTTCACCGAACCGATGGCCAGACCGTGGAACTTGACCTCGGCGCCGGGTGCCAAGCCTTCGCCGATCGTGTTAGCGACGACGGTCAGCTTAAAAGTGTCGTCGTAGACGCCTTCGGCCGTCTGGTAGAGCAATATCGCGACGACGGCGAGCATTCCGGCGACGATCAGACCCCGGATACGCAATGCACGTGAACTGGTCATCTGCTATCCCGACAACCGAAGACCGGGATTGTTGCCCCAGAACACCAGGGTGAGCACCATGTCGGCAATGACGACGGAGATCAGGCTGGCCCGGATCGCCCGCCCCGAAGCGTGGCCTACACCCTCGGGACCGCCTCCGGCGTAATAGCCCTCGTAGCAATGGATTGCCACGATCAGCAGCACGAAGATCGCTGCCTTGAGCACCGAGAGCACCACGTCTGACGGCTGGATGAACGCGTCGAAGTAGTGGTAGTAGGTGCCCGATGACTGGCGGTGCACAACGTTGACCACCAGCGAGCAGAACAGGTAGCTCAGCACCAACGCCATCAGGTAGAGCGGAATGATCGTGATGATGCTCGCGATAACGCGCGGGGTCACGACGTAGGGAATCGACGGAATGCCCTGTACCTCAAGCGCATCGATCTCCTCGGAGATTCGCATGGCGCCGATTTCGGCGGTCATCCTGGTGCCGGCCTGAGCTCCGAACCCGATCGCCGCGATCATCGGCGCCATCTCGCGGGTGTTTGCGTACGCGGAAATGAAGCCAGTCAGCGGTCCCATACCGACCATGTCCAACGCGGCATACCCTTCGATGCCGACCGAAGCTCCGATCGCGGCACCCATGAAGGCCAGCACACCGACCGTTCCGCCGCCGACGATGAAAGAGCCGTTGCCCCAGATCATGTCGACCAGGATGGTGCCAATGTGGCGGCGGTAACGTCCGATGGTCCGGGGTACCGCGCCGACGGCTACGGCCAGGAAACTGGCCTGGTGACCGAGCCGCTCAAAAAACGAAAGGCCGCGATTGGTTACGGCCAGCGGCAGCCGGACCGCGGTGGCCAGTCCATGGGGGACGTACTTCGACGGGGTGGCCATCAGCCCACCTTCGTCGGCATGAACATGGTGACGAGTTCGGTGATCACCAAATTGAGGAAGAAGACCGCGACCACGCCGAGGACCACGGATGCGTTGACCGCGTCGGCCACCCCACGTGGACCACCCCTGGCTTCCAGGCCGCGCTGGCACGAGATCAACGTGACGATCACGCCGAAGAGCCAGGTCTTGAGCAACGCGACACCGAGATCGGCGGTGGTGGCGAAAGACCCAAACGAGGCGATGTAGCTGCCCGGTGTGCCGGACTGAAAGCCGACGTTGATGACATAACCGGCGGACAACCCCATGAAGATGATGAAGACGCACAACAACGGTGCCACCAGGATCATCGCCGCCAGTCGGGGCGTGACCAGGCGCTGCACCGGGTCGATACCCATCACGCGCAGCGCGTCGACCTCGTCGCGGATGCTGCGGGCACCCAGGTCGGTGGTGACCGCCGCGCCCGCCGCGCCACCCAGCAGCAGCGCGGCCACGATCGGAGCAGCCTGCCGGATGACGCCCAGACCACCGGCCGCACCAGAGATTGACGTCGCCCCCACCTGCTGGATGAGGCTGCCGACCTGCACCGCGACGATGACTCCGAACGGGACCGAAATCAGCAGCGCCGGAATGGCGGTGACACTGACGATGAACGATGCCTGGTTCAGCGTGTCCCGCCAGGGATGTCGCAGCCGGACCAAATCAGTGATCAGGTAGCTGGTGGACTGCGCCGTCAGCTCGAAGAATCGGCCCAATGTCTGCAGGGAGCCGTCCGTCTTGCGCACGGCGCGCTGGCCCACCTTCTTGACCGCGCCACCGAGGCGAACCGTGCCTTGTCGTGAACCGACCCGGACCGCCGGGCGGGCAGACGAAAACGACATGGCGAATCCTCGATCACATACGCGCTTGGAATTGGTGGACGCTGTTGCGTGAGTTCGCACAGTACAACACCGAGCGTTATTAAAGCGAGGCCCAATCGTTATTTATTTCAGCTTGTAAAGCGGGTGGACAAGACACGCAGAATGCCAAATGTAAAAGGCATTTACAGTCCGACGATTTAGCGCACGAAAAAGGCGCGGAGTAAAACACGCAGAATTTTCCGGGCAATTTCCGGTGAACCGTGGTAAAGGGGGCATATCCGGGTTTAGGCTGCGCTACACATTTACCGTCTTAGAAACCGGCCCTGACCCTGGAGGTTGCCGTCATGGCAAGACCAGCCCTGGACACCGCAAAAGCGCTGGCAACACCGCTGGAAGCGTTGCGCAGCGAATACGACGTCGTCATCCTCGGTTCTGGCTACGGCGGCGCCATCACCGCCGCCCGGCTCGGTGTGGCCAATGCCCGAAACGCCCAGACCGGCGGGCAGCCCCTGAACATCGCGGTCTTCGAGCGCGGCGCCGAACACCCGACCGGCACCTTCCCCGAGTCGGAAAAGGCGGCGGCTGCCCAGTTGCGGTCACCGGTGAACCCACTCGGCCTGATTGAACTCGAGCGGTTCAAGACCATCGACGTCATCCACGCAAACGGACTCGGCGGTACCTCGCTGATCAACTTCAACGTGGCCATCGTTCCTGATCGGGAGGTCTTCCTGGCGTCCTGGCCCAAAGAATTCCAGCGGTTGGTGGAGCAGCACGGGGAGGGTGTCGGGGGACTCGAGGAGTTCTACACCCGCGCCCGGCGCATGCTCGGCGCGGTGCCCTACGCCGAGAACGTGCCGCTGCGCCGCGTCGAAGCGTTCACCCAGATCGCCAAGAACGCGGGCGCCCAACTGCAACTGCTGAACATCACTGTCAGCACCGAGGACCGCGTCACCAAGTACGGCGTGCAGCGCCGGTCCTGCCCGAACCACGGCGGCGACGGGACCGGAGACAACACCGGATCGAAAAACACCCTGATGACCAACTACCTCCCGATGGCCGCACACTTCGGGGTCGAGCTGTTCGCGGGCATCGAGGCGCTTCGCGTCGAGCCGACCGACGACGGCCGCTGGCGCGTCATCGGCCGGCGAACAGCCAAAGCCAATGGCGACAAGGGTGCCGAGATCGCGGTCATCGCCCGTCGTGTCGTGGTATCCGCGGGCACGCTGGGCAGCAACGGCATCCTGCTGCGGTCCAGTCAGGCCGGGTTGGACCTGTCAACGCGGTTGGGCAAGAACTTCAGCGGCAATGGCGATAACTTCGGCATCGCCTACAACACCGACATGCAGACCGACACGCAAACCTGGGCGACCACAGACGGGCCGCCGCGTTCCCTGTTGGCCTGCGGACCCAGCATCACGGCCGCGATGCGGTTCGGTGCCGACCAGTCCGACCTGCGCAAACGTTTCACCGTGCAGGATCTCTCGCTGCCGCGCGCGCTCACCGACAGCTTCCGGTTCGGGTTGATGGGGCTAGCCGCCACCAGCTACCGCGACTACCGCAAGGCCAAGCTGGACCGGTGGCGCCGCGACATCGCGTTCAACACCGACGGGGCAATGAACCACTCGCTCGGGTTCCTGATCATGGTGCACGACAACTCCGACGGCGAACTGGTGCTCCGCAAGAACGGCACCGTCCGGATCGACTGGCCCGGCGCACCCACCGAGCGGGTCTACAAAGACGTCGACGCCGTCATGCGCCCGGCGGTCGAGGCCATCGGGGGCACCTATATCAAGAACCCGCGATGGGACAAGCGATTCCTGGGCAAACACCTGATCACCGCGCACCCGATGGGCGGTTGCACTACCGCGGACAACGTCGACGCGGGGGTGGTCGACCACGCAGGGCGGGTGTTCGCACCGAACGGCGGCACCTACGACGGGCTCTACGTCTGCGACGGGTCGGTGATCCCGCGCGCGATCGGCGTCAACCCGTTCCTGACCATCTCGATGTTCGCCGAACGGACCGCCAAACTGCTCAGAGAAGAGCTAGGTCTGCCCGGCTACGACCCGGCCGTCGAAGGCGACGACCGGGTCTAGCCGACACGCTAGGTGCGCAGCGCGAAGAACCCGATCATCTCGTAGTGATCGCGGGGCAGCCGGAACAGGATCTTGCCGAGATAGGTGCCCGGCACCACCTCGACCAGTTCGTCGCGGATGCTACGGATGATGACGTAGGGGTTCTCCTTGACGTCCGCGTAGTCGATGACCATCACCTGGACATCCGGGTCAAGCTTGCCGGCGTCTCGGTAGGTCTTGAAGTCGAAGGCGAGCTTGCCGTCTGCCGCGTCCTTCATTTTGTACAGCGGCCACAGCAACTTCGATGGAAGCTTGGCGTTCGAGGTCATCCGGTTATCGCCGCTGCCGGCCGCCAAGTCGAACCGCTTCCCCTGCCACGGCATCCACAAATTGGTGACAAAGCGGACGGCGGCGTCGACCACCGGATTGGTGGTTGTCATTACCAAAATGCCGTCGGTCGGGCCGTCCAAGCTGTCGGGCGCGGTGCCGTTTCGGAAGATCGCGTCGAGTTCGGCCTCGGCGGCGGCGCTGTTCGACTTCGCCTGTTCTTTCAGGTCGACGATCCATTGCCAGGCTTCTTCGGCTGCCGCGCGCTCTCTGAGCTCGGAGACCCGGGACTCCGTCGCTTCAATTGACATTTGTCGCCCTTATCTGTGGTCGGGATTGTATCGGCCAGATGTTAGCCCCGCCACAAAGAAATGGGAACAACTTTTACGAACGAATAATTGACAGTCTTTTTATTTATTCGACGCCGGGCGTCAAGTAATTTGACAATCCGCTTACAGCCAGGTGTCGTCGGTGGTGGTGGTCAGGAACGCTTCCAGATCGTCGCGCCACTGGGCAGGAGTGGTCTTGTCCGGCTCGATGCCGGTATAGGAGCCGCGATAGAACAGCAGCGGCCGGGGCTTGATCTTGGGTACCTCCGAGAGCGAGCTGACCGCGCCGAACACCACGAAGTGGTCGCCACCGTCGTGCACAGACGCCACCGTGCAGTCGATGTAGGCCAATGACCCGTCGATGATCGGTGATCCGAGTTCCGAAGGGTGCCAATCGATTCCGGCGAACTTGTCCGGCTCCTTGGATCCGAAACGCGCCGAGACGTGCTTCTGACTCTCGGTCAGTACGTTGACAGCGAAGCGCCCACTGGCCTCGATCGCCTGCCAGGACCGGGAGACCTTGGTCGGACAGAACAGCACCAGTGGCGGATCCAGCGACAGTGCCGCGAACGACTGGCAGGCAAAGCCGATCGGCACGCCGTCATGCACCGTGGTAATGATGGTGATCCCCGTGCAGAACTGGCCGAGCACGCTGCGGAACGCGCGCGGATCGATCGGCGCTGCGGCCACTGCTAGCTCTTGAAGCCGATGGAGAAGTCGTGACCCCACA
The DNA here is from genome assembly GCF_001673365.1 of Mycobacterium asiaticum. Lineage (GTDB taxonomy): Bacteria > Actinomycetota > Actinomycetes > Mycobacteriales > Mycobacteriaceae > Mycobacterium > Mycobacterium asiaticum_A. The sequence goes on along the minus strand of NZ_LZLS01000033.1, from coordinate 39,726 downwards.
GACTCACCGCGGTGCTTTCCCGGGCGATCCAGTCCCCGTCAGCGACCTGTCTTCCCTCGCAACCGAATTCGACGTCGAAGCCACCGGGTGTCTTCATGTAGAAGGACAGCATGAGGTCGTTGACGTGCCGGCCCAGCGTGGCCGACATCGGCACCTTCTTGCGCAGCGCGCGGTCCAGACAAAGTCCGACGTCGTCGGCGTTCTCGACCTCGACCATCAAATGCACGATGCCCGAGGGCGTCGGTGCCGGCATGAAAGCCAGGCTGTGATGGCGCGGGTTGCAACCGAAGAACCGCAGCCACGCCGGCGCCCCGTCTGCGGGCCGGCCCACGATCTGCGGCGGCAGGCGCATCGAGTCACGCAACTTGAAGCCGAGCACATCCCGGTAGAAATGCAATGATTCGGCGTCATCCTTGGTGGACAACACGACGTGGCCCAATCCCTGTTCGCCGGTAACGAACCTGTGCCCGTACGGGCTCACCACCCGACGGTGCTCGAGCGCGACGCCGTGGAAAACCTCCAAGCAGTTGCCGGACGGGTCGGAGAACCGGATCATCTCGTCGACCCGACGGTCCGCGAGTTCGGCGGCGGTGGCCTCCTTGTAAGGAGTGCCCTCCACGTCTAACCGCTCCCGAATTTCCTGCAGCCCTTCGGAATTGGCACATTCGAAGCCCGCCTCGGCGAGCCGGTCCTGCTCGCCGGGCACGATGACCAGTCGCGCCGGAAAGTCGTCCATCCGCAGGTATAACGCGCCCTCGGTATTGCCCTTACCTTCGACCATGCCGAGCACCTTGAGGCCGTACTCGCGCCAGGCGGCCATGTCGGTGGCCTCGATGCGCAGATAGCCCAGTGACCGGATACTCATCTCGCACCTCCTAAGAAATCACTTGTCAGCGTGTTGAATTCGTCGAACTTCTCCACCTGAGCCCAATGCCCGCACTGCCCGAACACGTGCAACTGGGCCCGAGGAATGGTCTTCAATGCCACCAGCGCGCCGTCGAGCGGGTTGACCCGATCCTCTCGGCCCCAGATCAGCAACACCGGCTGGCGCAGTTTGTACACTTCGCGCCACATCATGCCGAGCTCAAAGTCCGCCCCGGCGAACGACATTCCCATCGCCTTGGTGGCCGTCAACGACTCGGGCGTGCTGGCCAGCTCGAACCGCTGGTCGACCAACTCCGCAGTAATCAGCTTCTGGTCATAGACCATGACCCGCAGGAACGCCTCGAGATTTTCCCGGGTGGGTTGCATGGAGAACTTGCCGAGTCGCTTCACACCTTCGGTGGGATCGGGTGCGAACAGGTTGACACTCAATCCGCCGGGCCCCATCAGCACCAGCTTGCCGGCCAGGTCGGGATAGTCCAACGCGAACCGCACCGCGGTGCCGCCACCAAGCGAATTGCCCACCAGCGGAACGCGTCCCAGCCCCAACTGGTCGAACAGCCCCTTGAGCGCCCTGGCCGCATAGTGGTTGAACTGCCCATGTTCGGCGCGTTTGTCGGAGTGGCCGTAGCCGGGCTGATCGACGGCCAGTACGTGAAACCGCTGGGCCAGCACGGCGATATTGCGGGAGAAGTTCGTCCAACTCGACGCGCCGGGGCCACCGCCGTGCAACAGCACCACCGTCGGTGCGTTGCCGATACCGGCCTCGTGGTAGTGCAACTTCAGCGGGCCGTCAACGTCCACTTCCGCATAGCGCGAGGTGGATTCGAAGGTGATCTCTTCAGTCGGCGCCGTCATCAGACCATCGTGTCGCCGGGCGGCAACCCGAACTCGTTGTTACCAAAGATCACGTACGCCCGCTCCGGGTCATTGGCGGCGTGCACCCGACCCGCATGCGCGTCACGCCAAAAGCGTTGCACCGGTGCGTCGTTGGCCAGCGCGGTGGCACCGGATGCTTCGAACAGCCGGTCGATCGACGCGATCGCGCGACCGGTGGCGCGCACCTGGTCACGGCGGGCCCGGGCGCGCAGATCGAACGGGATCTCCTTGCCCGCGGAAAGCAACGCGTATTCATCGGCGACGTTGCCACTCAGTTGACGCCATGCCGCATCGATATCACTGGCCGCCTCGGCGATGCGCACCTTGGCGAACGGGTCGTCCTTGGCCTTCTCGCCGGCGAACGCGGCGCGCACCCGCTTGCCCTGGTGCTCGACGTGCGCGTCGTATGCGCCATAAGCCATGCCGACGATCGGAGCCGAAATGGTCGTGGGATGCATTGTGCCCCAGGGCATTTTGTACACCGGAGCGGTGTTGGTCTGATATCCGCCGGCGGTGCCGTCGTTCATCGCCTTGTAGGACAGGAACCGGTGCCGGGGCACGAAGACGTCCTTGACGACGACGGTGTTGCTGCCGGTTCCGCGCAACCCGACCACGTGCCAGACATCGTCGATGCGGTACTCGCTGCGAGGAATCAAGAAGCTGCCGAAGTCCACCGGGCGCCCGTCCTTGATGACCGGTCCGCCGAGGAAGGCCCAGGTGGCGTGGTCGCAGCCGGACGACCAGTTCCAGGAACCGTTCACCAAATAACCGCCGTCGACCACGACGCCGGCACCCATCGGGGCGTATGACGACGAGATGCGCGTCTTGGTGTCCTCGCCCCACACCTCTTCCTGGGCCTGCTGGTCAAACAGCGCCAGGTGCCAGTTGTGCACGCCAATGATGGAGCTGACCCAGCCGGTGGAACCGCACGCGCTGGCCAGCCGCCTAGTCGCCTCGTAGAACAAAGCGGGGTCGCATTGCAGCCCGCCCCACTGCTCGGGCTGCAGCAAGGTGAAGAATCCCACGTCTTCCAGATCCTGGACCGTCTCGTCGAGCAGGCGGCGGCGGTCCTCAGTGGCCTGCGCGCGCTCGCGGATCCGCGGCAGCAGATCATCGATGGCAGCTAAGACCGACTGCGCATCACGCTGTTGAATGGTGGTCACTTACGTTTGCCTCCTGGGAGAGCGGACAGAGCTAGCGAGAACCGATTTCGACTTAAACAAAGACTAGAACACGTTCCGATTTGTGTCGAGCAGGGTATTCCTGCGGCTGGTAGCGGTACATATCGGCTTTTCTATAACATGTTCTAGTTCATACCGAAGGAAGGGCAGGTCGTGACAGCGGATATTCCTGGGGACATCCCCGACGAGCCGCTCGGCGACCATGTGCTGGAGTTGCAGATCGCCGAGGTGGTCGCCGAAACCGACGACGCGCGGTCGCTGGTGTTCCAGGCACCGCCCGACGCGTCAGTACCTGCCGAGAGGTTGCGTTACGCGCCCGGGCAGTTCCTCACGCTACGGGTGCCCAGCGAGCGCACCGGTTCGGTGGCCCGCTGCTACTCGCTGTGCAGCTCGCCGTTCACCGACGACGCACTGACCGTCACCGTCAAGCGCACCGCGGACGGGTACGCATCCAACTGGCTGTGCGACAACGCGCACAAGGGAATGCGCATCCACCTCCTCGCCCCGTCGGGCACCTTCGTGCCCAAGACGCTGGATGACGACTTCCTGCTACTGGCGGCCGGCAGCGGGATCACCCCGATCATGTCCATCTGCAAGTCGGCGCTGTCCGAAGGCACCGGGCAGGTGACGTTGGTCTACGCCAACCGTGACGACCGTTCAGTGATCTTCCGCGACGCGCTACGAGAGTTGGCCGCCAAATATCCCGACCGACTCACGGTGCTGCACTGGCTCGAATCGCTGCAGGGGCTGCCCAGCGCTGCCGCGCTAGCGAATTTGGCAGCGCCTTTCACCGGCCGTCCGGCGTTCATCTGCGGACCCGGCCCGTTTATGGAGGCGGCACGAGTCGCGCTGGAAACGTTGAAAGTTCCTGCTCAGCAAGTGCACATCGAAGTGTTCAAGTCACTCGAGTCCGACCCCTTCGCGGCGGTGACGGTCGACGACAGCGCCGACGGGGACGAAGAACCGGCCACCGCGGTGGTGGAACTGGACGGTGAAACTCATACCGTTTCATGGCCACGCAACGCGAAGCTTCTCGACGTTTTGCTGGCCAAAGGTCTCGACGCGCCCTTCTCGTGTCGGGAGGGCCACTGCGGAGCGTGCGCGTGCACACTGCGTAGCGGCAAAGTCAGCATGGAGGTCAACGATGTGCTTGAGCAGGACGACCTCGACGAGGGGTTGATTTTGGCCTGTCAATCTCACCCGGAATCTGATTCGGTAGAGGTGACCTACGACGAGTAGTCGGCGGCGATTCAGCGGGAAGGGAAAGCAGATGAGGCGGCTGGCTATTGCGGTGAGTGGACTGCTACTGGCGTTATTGGCCGCACCTACCGCGGCGGCCGGTGACAACGCCGCCACCACGCTGTTCCCGGTCGACGAGGCGACGCAGATCGAGACGCACTCGTTCGTCAATTGCCACGGCGGCGGCACATGCGACTTCGTCGCGGGCGCTAACCTGCGCACGCCCGACGGCCCGGCCGGCTTCCCGCCCGGACTTTGGGCGCGGCAGACCACCGAGATCCGGTCGAACAACCGTCTGGCGTACTTGGACGCGCACGCCACCAGTCAATTCGAGCGGGTGTTCAAAGAGGGCGGCGTCGACACGATCACCACCCAGTACTTCGGCGAGGGCCCACCGGACAAATACCAGACGACCGGCGTAATCAACTCGACGAGCTGGAACACCGGACAACCGATGACGGCGAACACCCTGCTTTTCGTGTGCACGCACATCCAGGTGGTCTACCCCGGGGTGAACCTCACCTCGCCCAGCACCTGCGCCCAGACGCCGATCGTCTAGCCTTCCCGCCTTCCCGCCTTCCCGCCTTCCCGCGAGCGTAACCAGGCTGCGATTTCACACGCGGATTTTCGCGGTGCGGTTACATTCGCGGCTGCGGGGAAGATCAGCGCGGCAGGCCCAGCAACCGTTCGGCGGCGACGGTCAGCAAGATCTGCTCGGTACCCCCGGCGATGGTCAGACAACGAGTGTTGAGGAAGTCGAACACGGCGCGATTATGGACCAGTCCACCACCTTCGGAGACGTCCATCATGAACTCGGCCAGCTGCTGCCGGTACCGCACGCCGATCAGCTTGCGCACGCTGGATTGAGCGCCGGGATCCTTTCCGCCGACGGCCAGCACCGCGATGCGCTGGTCGAGCAGCGCACCGGTCTGCGCCAGCAGGATGAGATCGGCCAGCCTGTCCTGTTGGGCGACATCAAGATCGAGCTCGCCCAGCACCCTGAGCAGCTCCTCCATCGGGTTGCCCAACGCGGTGCCGCTGGCCATCGCGATCCGCTCGTTGGCCAGCGTGGTGCGAGCCAGCCGCCAACCGTCGTTCACCGTTCCGACCACCATCTCGTCGGGGACGAACACGTTGTCCAGGAAAACCTCGTTGAACAGTGAGTCGCCGGTGATTTCACGCAGCGGCCGAATTTCGATGCCCGGCGATTTCATGTCGATCAGGAAGTAGGTGATCCCCTTATGCTTCGGCGCGTCGGGATCCGTCCGGGCCAGGCACACACCCCAGGCCGCCTTGTGTGCCGCCGATGTCCACACCTTCTGACCGGTTAGCAGCCAGCCGCCGTCCCCGCGCACCGCCTTGGTGCGCAGCGAGGCCAGGTCCGAACCGGCGCCCGGCTCGGAAAACAGCTGACACCAAAGGAATTCACCGCGAAGTGTGGCGGGCACGAAGCGCTCGATCTGTTCGGGCGTGCCGTGTTCGAGGATGGTGGGCGCCGCCCACCAACCGATGACCAGGTCCGGTCGCTCGATACCGGCCGCGGCCATCTCCTGATCGATCAGCAGTTGCTCGCCGGGCCCCGCGCCGCGACCGTGCGGCGCCGGCCAGTGCGGTGCCTGCAGGCCGGCCTCGGCCAAAGCCACCTGTCGCTTCTCGGCCGACAATGCGGCCACTTCCGCGACGGCCGCGGCGATCTCGGGCCGTTGCACCTCGACCTCGCTCAGATCGATCGACAACTTGCGCCGTACCCCGTCCTGAGTCAGCGCGGCGACCCGGCGCAGCCAGCGCTCCGGACCACCAAGGAAGCGACCGATGCTGTGCGCGCGGCGCAGGTACAGGTGCGCGTCGTGTTCCCAGGTGCAACCGATCCCCCCGAGCACCTGGATGCAGTCTTTGACGTTGGCTTTGGCCGTCGCGATGCAGACGCTGGCGGCCAGGGCCGCCGCGATGGCGAACTGCTCGGCGTCAACGTCGGCGGCCGCCAGGGCAGCATCGGCGGCGGCCACCTCGGCCTGCTCGGCCCGGCAGAGCATTTGCGCACACAGGTGCTTGATGGCCTGGAAGCTGCCGATCGGCTTGCCGAACTGCTCGCGCACCTTGGCGTAGGCGACAGCGGTTTCCAGGGCATAACGGGTGATGCCGGCGGCCTCGGCGGCCAGCAGCGTCGCCGCCAGGTCGGTCACGGAAGGCTTCTCCAGCGGCATAGCCGGCACCGACGACAGCACCACCCGCGCCAACGGCCGGGAGAAGTCGGCGGCTTGCAGCGCCTCGAGCGTCACCCCCTCGCCGTCCAGGTCGACAACCAGCCATTTGCCGTCGGCGGGCACCAGCAGGACACCGCCACTGGCCGCACCCAGCGCCCAGGGCACGGTGCCCGACACCACCTGGCCGTCGAACCGCACTTCGCCGTCTAGTGCCAGCCCGGCGAATCGTTGACCGCTGACCAGTGCGGCCAGCAGCTCCGGGTCGGTGACCACGAGGGTGGCCAGCGCGGTGGTTGCTACCGGACCCGGAACCAGCGCCTTGGCGGCCTCCTCGACCATCGCGCAGAGGTCGCTGATGCTGCCGCCGGCGCCGCCGTCGTCTTCGGAGACCGCGACACCGAAGAGGCCGAGGTCGGCCAGCCCGGCGAACACCGGTCGCCAGGCGTCCGGATCGCCCTGTTCCACCGCGCGGGCGGCCGCGGACGCGGTTTCCCCCGAGGCCGCGCTGCGCGCCCAATCGCGCACCAACTCGCGCGCCGCAGACTGTTCATCGGTGACGGTCGCTACCACGAGCAGTCCTCCACGTCGTCAAATTCACATGCCAAGTAATCTTTCGTCCACACTAGAACGTGTTCTAATAGTGGGAACAATCAACCGTCAAGTCGACGGTTATCGAAGCAGTACACGCCGGTGTTGCCAGTTGCGGGGAGGTGCGAGATTTACGCGCAGAATGCGTACCGTTCGCCGACGAATCGCCCGATGTCCAGCCTCGCGAGGTTCTGAACATGGCAGTACTGGCTGAGTCTGAGTTGGGGTCGAAGGCACAGCGCGAGCGTCGCAAGCGCATCCTGGACGCCACCATGGCCATCGCGTCCAAAGGCGGCTACGAGGCAGTTCAGATGCGTGCCGTAGCCGACCGCGCCGACGTTGCGGTGGGCACGCTCTATCGCTATTTCCCGTCCAAAGTGCACCTGCTGGTGTCGGCGCTGGGCCGGGAGTTCAGCCGTATCGATGCCAAGACCGACCGTTCGGCAGTGGCGGGCGGCACCCCGTTTCAACGGCTGAACTTTATGGTCGGCAAGCTCAACCGCGCGATGCAGCGCAACCCGCTGCTGACCGAGGCGATGACGCGCGCCTACGTGTTCGCCGACGCTTCGGCGGCCAGCGAAGTGGACCAGGTCGAGAAGCTGATCGACAGCATGTTCGCTCGCGCGATGAGCGACGGCGAGCCCACCGAGGACCAGTACCACATCGCGCGGGTGATCTCGGACGTGTGGCTGTCCAACCTGCTGGCCTGGCTTACCCGTCGCGCCTCGGCCACCGACGTCAGCAAGCGGCTCGATTTGGCCGTGCGACTGCTGATCGGTGACCAGTCAGCCACCTGAGGGCGGATCGCGAGCGTAACGCCACTGCGATCGGAGCGCCGGTTTTTCGTAGCCTGGTTACGCTCGCGACGGGAGTTCAAGCCGGGGGTCCGGAGGTGCGTCCACGGATGAGCTCGGTATCTAGCAATTCGACCACCGGCAGACCGTTGCGCGGCGGCTTGAGCACTAGCTCGCCTGCGCGCCGACCCTTCTGCAAGCTGGGCTGCGCCACCGTCGTCAAACCGCGGCCGATCGCGTCCTCGACGCCGTCGAACCCGGTGACCGTCAGCTGACCCGGCACGTAAATGCCGTGTGCGCGTAGGTAATCCATCGCCGACAGGGCGAGAATATCCGCGGTGCACAGCAGCGCGGTGATTCGTGGATTGGCATCGAGCGCCACCTTGGCGGCATCGCCGCCCGAGGTCGGCAGGTGCTCGTAGCTTTCCACGACGGTCAGCGAAGCTGGGTCGATGCCGGCCGCCGTCATGGCTTCCCAGACGCCGATGATGCGTTCGCGCTGTACGTCGAAGGTCGGCGACTTTAGCCGCTCGGCTTCCACCAGGCCCTGCCGCCGGTCCCGGCCCAGACGCATTGTCAGCAAACCGATCTCGCGGTGCCCGAGTCCCAAGACATACTCGGCCAACTCGCGCATCGCCGCGCGGTCGTCGATGCCCACCCGGGAAACGCCCGCCAGCCCGACGGGCTGGTCGACGACCACTACCGGCAACCGCCTTTGCAGCACCACCTGCAGGTACGGGTCGTCGTCGCGCACCGAGTAGACCACGAACCCGTCCACCCCGGCACCCAATATCGCCGAGGTGCCGTCCTCGACGCTGCGCCCCGGACCGACGGCCACCAACAACAGGCCCTGCCCCAGTTCCTCACACGACTGCGCAAGTCCCGCAACGAAATCCCGCGCAGCCGGGTCGCTGAACGAATAGGTCAGCGCCTCGGTCATCACCAGTCCGACGGCGCCGGCCTTGCGGGTGCGCAACGACCGCGCCACCGGGTCGGGACCCGCATAGCCCAACCGCTTGGCGGTGTCGAGCACCCGCTGACGGAGTTCTGGGGAGAGCTGATCCGGTCGGTTGAAGGCGTTCGAGATCGTGGTGCGCGACACCTTGAGCTCGGCGGCCAACGACGCCAGAGTCGCCCGCCTGCGCGGTGTGGGACTCACGTTCGGTGAGGCTACCGGGCGCGCGCCCCGACTTTGTAATGGACGGTTTCATTAGTAGCTCTCGCGCACCGTCCGGTTGCTCGGCGCCGCTAAGCGCTCCATTTTGACGGCGGCAGCTACTAAGCTGGGTAGGCGCTCGCGACTAGTGCTCGCGGGGACCGGGGAGGGGAAGAAGTGCGCTTGCAGATCGCCGCGCTGGCCACACTGGTCAGTGCGTGCACGCTGGTCGCCGGTTGCGACGACGTCATCAATGGCACCGCGGTGGCCGGCGAGAAGGCGGGGCTGGCCAACCAGACGCCCATCGCGGTCAGTGCGCTCGACGGTTTGATGCTCGATACCAGCCAGATCAACAGCGCGATGGGTGCGACGTCGATGAAGGTCTGGTTCAACGCCAAGGCGATGTGGGACTGGAGCAAGAACGTGGCCGACAAGAACTGTCTGGCCGTGGACGGCGCGGCACAAGACAAGGTCTATGCCGGCACCGGGTGGACCGCGATGCGCGGGCAACGCCTCGACGACAGTATTGATGACTCCAAGAAGCGCAAGCACTACACCATTCAGGCGGTCGTGGCTTTCCCCAACGCCCAGGACGCCGCCAACTTCTACAACTCCCAGGTGCAGGACTGGAAATCCTGCTCCAACCGTCGCTTCAACGACGTCAGCGCGGGACAGCCCGACACGATCTGGTCGGTCGGTGACGTCCACAACGAAAACGGCATGCTCAGTAGCTCGCAGGTTCAGGAAGGCGGCGACGGTTGGACCTGCCAGCGTGCGTTAACCGTGCGCAACAACCTGTCCATAGACGTCGTGACGTGCGCCTATAACGAAACCGGCACATCGGCCATCGACATTGCCAACCAGATCGCAGGCAAGGTCGCCAAACTGTAGGGAGCCTAAGCTGAATCGCTCAGCTCCTTCTCGCGCCGCAAGCGGCGCGCATCGTCGCCGAGCCTAAGCTGAATCGCTCAGCTCCTTCTCGCGCCGCAAGCGGCGCGCATCGTCGCCGAGCCTAAGCTAGCCAGGTGGCCCGCATCGATCTCAACGCCGACCTCGGCGAAGGATTCGGCGTCTGGCAACTTGGTGACGACGACGCCATGCTCGGCATCGTCACCAGCGCCAATGTGGCGTGCGGCTTTCACGCCGGAGATCCGGCTGGGCTGTTGCGCGTGTGCCGGTCGGCGGCCGAACGTGGGGTGCGAATCGGGGCCCAGGTGAGCTACCGAGACCTGGCCGGGTTCGGCAGACGCTTCATCGACGTCACCGCCGAGGATCTGCTGGCCGATGTGGTCTACCAGATCGGTGCGTTGCAGGCGCTGGCCCAAGCCGCCGGCACCACCGTGTGCTACGTCAAACCACATGGGGCGCTTTATAACTCGATTGTGTCCCATCAGGAACAGGCCGCCGCTGTCGCCACGGCGGTAGCAAGCGTGGACAACTCGTTGCCGGTGCTGGGGATAACGGGTTCGGTGTTTTTCGACGAAGCCGCCCGGCGGGGCCTGCGCACGGTCGCCGAGGCATTCGCAGACCGGGCCTACCGGCCGGACGGGCGGTTGGTCTCGCGCCGCGAACCCGGTGCGGTGCTTGATGATCCGACCGCGATCGCGCAGCGAGTGGTGCGAATGGTGGGCTCGGGAGAAGTCACCGCCGTTGACGGCACCACTATCGGGGTGACAGTGGAATCTGTTTGCGTGCACGGTGATTCACCAGGCGCGGTGCAGATTGCGACCGCTGTGCGGGAAGCCCTGCAGGTCAACGACATCGAGATGGGGGCGTTCTGCTGATGCGACTAAGACTGGGACGCCCGGATCTTGATCGCTATTCGGACCGTTTCGATGTGCCTGCCGCAGCAGGTGGTTTGTCGGCGACGTGGATGGGCGTGGCGACGTTGCTGCTCGACGACGGCTCCTCGGCATTGATGACCGACGGCTACTTCTCTCGTCCGGGGTTGGCCAAGGTGGCGGCCGGGAAAGTCGCGCCCTCTCCGCCCCGGGTCGACGGCTGCCTGGCCCGCGCGAAAGTCACGCGTCTTGCCGCGATCATTCCGGTGCACACCCACATCGACCACGTCATGGACTCCGCACTGGTCGCCGACCGCACCGGCGCCCAACTGGTCGGTGGTCAATCCGCGGCCAACGTGGGCCGCGGCTACGGACTGCCCGAAGATCGGATCGTCGTCGCGGTCTCTGGTCAGCCAATAACGTTGGGCAGCTATGAGGTAACGCTAATCGAGTCGCACCACTGCCCGCCCGACCGATTCCCCGGCGTGATCAGCGCTCCGGTACGGCCGCCAGTGAAGGCCTCGGCATATCGATGCGGTGAATCGTGGTCGACGCTGATCCATCACCGAACTTCGGGCCGTCGCTTGCTGATCCAGGGCAGTGCCGGGTACGTGCCAGGGGCATTGGACGGGATGCGCGCCGAGGTCGCCTATCTGAGCGTCGGGCAACTCGGTCTGCAGTCGCGGTCCTACATCGTCGAGTACTGGAACGAGACGGTGCGTGCGGTGGGCGCGCACCGCGTCGTACTCATCCATTGGGACGATTTCTTCCGTCCGTTGTCAAAACCGTTGCGGGCCTTGCCGTATGCCGGCGACGACCTGAACGTCTCCATCCGGATCCTCGATGAACTAGCCACACGGGACGGCGTCGAGGTGCACCTGCCCACGGTCTGGCGGCGCGAAGACCCCTGGGCCTAGACGTTGACGCTGGCACTCTCGCTGCTGTTGCTGGCGGTCGTCCTCGGGTTCGCGGTCGCGCGCCCACGCGGGTGGCCGGAGGCGGTGGCCGCCGTCCCGGCAGCAGCGACCCTGATCGCGGTCGGCGCGATCTCGGCGCACCAGGCTCAGGCGCAGGTCTTCGGACTGGCGCGGGTGGTGGCCTTCTTGGGCGCGGTGCTGGTGCTGGCCAAGCTCTGCGACGACGAGGGCTTGTTCGAGGCGGCGGGCGCGGCAATGGCGCGCGGGACTTCGAGTTCGCGGGCTTTGCTGGGGAAGGTGTTCGTGGTCTCGTCCGTGATCACGGCCGTGCTCAGCCTCGACGCCACCGTCGTGCTGTTGACGCCCGTGGTGCTGGCCACGGTCCGTCGGCTGCGTACTGCGGTGCGGCCGTATGCGTATGCCACCGCTCATCTGGCCAACGCGGCCTCGCTGCTGCTGCCGGTGTCGAATTTGACGAACTTGCTGGCCTATCGCGGCGCGCAGGTCTCCTTCGTCAAGTTCACCGAGCTGATGGCGTTGCCGTGGCTTTCCGCGATCGCCGTGGTCTGTGTGACGTTTCGCTTGTTCTTCGTCCGGGACCTGCGTAGCCAGCCCGAACGTGCGGATCTCGGGCCGCCGCCGCGCCCACCCGTCTTCGTGCTGGTGGTGGTCGGGCTGACGCTGGGCGGCTTTGCCGTCGCCGAGGCCTTGGACATCTCCCCCGCTTGGGCGGCGCTGGCCGGTGCCTCGGTGCTGGCCGTGCGCAGCCTGCGACACCGACGGACGTCCGTGACAGAGATCGTGCACTCGGCCAACATTCCGTTCTTGGTGTTCGTGCCCGCGCTGGGCATCGTCGTTCAGGCCGTCATGCTCAACGGGGTTGCCGGCAAGATGACCACAGTGCTCCCGGACGGTTCCGGGCTAGGCGCACTTCTCGGGATCGCCGCGATCGCCGCGGTGCTGACCAGTGTCGTCAACAACTTGCCGGCGACATTGGTGTTGGTGCCGCTGGTGGCCGCCAGCGGGCCGGCGGCCGTCCTGGCTGTGCTGATCGGCGTCAACATCGGACCGAATCTGACTTACGTCGGGTCGTTGTCCAACCTGCTGTGGCGACGGGTGCTGCGTGATCATGACGTCGAGCCCGGCATCGGCGAATACACCGGTCTTGGTTTGTGCACCGTGCCCACCGCGCTGGTGGTTGCGGTGTGCGCGTTGTGGGCCAGCGTCCAGGTCTTCGGCCTTTAGGCACGCTAGGCGTTGTCCCGCAACGTGATTCGCGCGTGGACGGGGGCCGCGGCAACCGCGGTAAACGGTGTCGCCAACGGGAAATCCGCTTTCAGGGAAGTGATTTGGGCGGCGCGGACGATCGTGGCCAGTGCCAGCGTGGCCTCCAGCATCGCGAAGTGATCGCCCACGCAGGAACGCGGTCCGCCGCCGAACGGCAGGTACTGCCAACGGCTGCGACCTTGCGACCTTTCCGGCAGAAAGCGATCCGGATCGAAACGCAGTGGCTCCTCCCACAGCGAGGGATCGCGGTGCAGCGAGTAGAAGCTCACCGTGGCAAGGGTTCCGGCCTCGATCCGGTAGCCGTCGACGACGATGTCGGTGGTCGGCGTGCGCACCGTTCCGGTACCCGGTGGGCAGAGACGCAGCGCCTCGTGCAGTACCCGGACGGTAACGGCGAGGGCGGGGACGTCGTCTGGATCAAGCGGGCGGTTGCCCAACGCCGCGACCTCAGCCCGCACCCGTTCCTGCAGTTCGCTGTCGTGCCCGAGTGCCCACAACGCATATGTCAGTGTCGTCGAGGTGGTGTCGTGACCGGCGAGCATGAAAAGCACCAATTCGTCGCAGATTTCGTGGTCGGTCAGTGCGCGTCCGGTTTCCGGATCGATCGCATCGATAAGGGCCCGTACCAGCGGCGCCTCCCGCTCCGGGTCGGCACGAACTTCGGTGAGGATCTCAGCGGCCAGCTGGTGCAATACGTCGTTGCCTCGATATGCGGCACGCTGACCAGCGGTGGGCAACCAGCGTGGCAGGTTCACCGGCCGTGCGGCGCGGTCGGCGACCCATCCCAACGATGCCCGCAAGGCCTGGCCCACCTCGTCAGCGCGTTCGTCGAGGTCTATCCCGAACACCGAGCGTCCGAGGGCCCGCAGCGTCAACTTCCGACAGTGGCTGTCCAGGTCCACCACCGCCCCGTCCCGCCAATCGTCGACCACCGTCTGCGCCGCCCCGGCCATGTGTCCCGCGTAGCGAGGAATATGGCGCTTGGTGAACAACGGCTGCAACGTGCGTCGCCGCGGTAACCATTGTTCGTGCGGAAGATTGAGCAGATTGCCGCCCATCAGAGCCCGCAGCTCGACCATCGTGAAAGCGCGGCCGCGGTCGCAGACCTCGTCGGTGCGGCTCAACAGATCGTGGGCGCCCTGCGGGGTGGCGATCAGTACGACCGGCGGCAGCAACCACCTCGGCGCCAGCCGTAGCCGGGTGATCGGTCCGCCGGCGTCGAATAACTCAGCGAAGCCTTCGATGTAAGAGCGCACGGCCTTGAGTTGTCGCCGATACGAAAGCGGATTTACCGGTACCGAGGTGAGAGTCCCGGGTTGGGGTTTCGCCGAAATGTCGACCATGCCAACTCCTTTGTTCCAATCGCACCGTATGGCGGCTGGAATCTGGGCGCATGCGTAGTCGGCTACTCCACTTGACTAGCGCTAGCAGGTGGTCAGTGGCGTCCCGAGCGGACGATCGATGCCAGTTCCTCTCGTGACTGTGCTCCCACCCGCTGGCAGGCCCGGTAGACATGACCCTCGACCGTGCGAACGGACATGACCAGCTTCGCGGCGATTTCGCGGTTGCTCAGGCCAGCCACGACGAGCTCGATGACGTCGCGTTGCCGGCCCGACAACTTCACCCCGGCCGGCGTCCGCAACGCCGGCGTGCACAGGCCGCCGCAGGTGTCGGCGAGTTCTTTGGCCAGCGCCGCGGCGTAGCGCTCCCGTCGGTGCTGCTGGCGGGCGCTGAAGGTCGCCGCGGCCTGCGCTGCCGCGTCGGCGGCCGCCGCGCGATCACCGATTGCCCGGTAGGCCGCTGAACTGGCCAGCAGCCCCTCCCCGTCGCCGGACAGCAACGCCTCGGCGTGCATGGCGACTGCGTCGGCCAACGGCAGCGACAACGCCTCGGCCAGTTCCCGGGCTCGGATGGCCTGCGTGGCGTCGCCCCATTGCGCGGCGGCCTGGATGCAGGCCACCTCGTGGGTGGGCTGGTCGCGCTCGCGAGCCAGGTGGGCCGCCTCCTGGACGCCGGCTATCGCTTCTGCCAACTGGCCACTTGCTGCCGTCGCCCAACCAGCGGCCAGGGAAAGGCCGGTGTGCATGAAGACGAAATCGGCCGGTACACAGGACCGCGCTTGTGCGACAGCATCATTCGCCTCGCTGGGATGGCCTAGCTTGGCCTGGGCCTCGGCCAGGACAAAGTAGCTCGCCGGGCGCAATCCGGTTGTCACCGAATGCCTCTGCACACCGGCAAGCGCTTCATGACCCAGCCGAACGGACTCGCCCGCGGCACCGCGAACCAACTCCGCGTTGGCCATCAGGCTCGCCAGGTTCGCGTGGGCCAGACCGGGGATGTCCTTGGCGGTGTCAGCCAACTGTGTTGCAGTGCTGACGAATTCGTCTACGCGCCCAGTCAGGCGGCACGCGCGGCCGTACACCGCGCCGAACCAGAATCGCATATGGGAGGCCTGGAACGACGTCGTCGCGCGTCGCAAAGCCTGCTCAGCGACCTCTGAGAGACCGTCCACCTCACCGAGCGCCCCCATCGCCATGATCAACGCAAGCGCGGCCATCATCGCATGGAAGTCCGGTAGAACTCCCGATTTCATTGCAGCCCGCGCATTTTCGGCTGCGCACCGACAGCGCGCCGCGACCGCATCCAGGCAGGCCTGCACCGCCAGCCGCTCGGCCACTTGCTCCGGAGTTTCGGGGGCCGCGGCCAGCTCGTCCAAAATCTGGGACGCGGCACTGGGTTGGCCCAGCATCCACACCAAGTTGGCCGCCCGCACAGTCGCCCAGTAGTGGGCGTCGGAGACCAACGAGCTTGCAGAATCGGCAATCTCACGCAACGCCAGCTCAGCCTGCTCACCGCGGCCAAGCAGCACAAGATTCATCGCTCGCACTTCGGCGGCACCCGGTGCTCCCGCCCGCGCGGCGGCATCCGCCAGCCGGTCAGCTAAATCCAAGTCCAGCAGTGTCATCGCGTGCCGAGCCGAGTTCAGATACAACTCCGGATCCGGATCCAGATCCGATTCCAGCAGCAGCAGTGCCCGCCGAACGGTGGCCCGCATGTCGGCGGCATCGCCATCGCGGGCCAACCGCGTCGCCAGCCTCCCCCGCAGAGTCGACAGGTACATCTCGCCGGCGCTGGCTCGGCGCACCTCCCCGAACAGCGGGTGGGCAAGCCGTGCCGTCAGCCCGGCCGCGGTACGTTCCACGCTCACCAAACCCATGCGTTCGGCGGTCTCAAGGTCAGGCCGGCGCACCACATCGCACAACACCTCGACGCTCAGCGGCTCACACTGTGACAGCGTGTCCACCACCATGGCGGTCTGTGGATCCAGTCGTCCCATCTGCCGTGCCACGGTGTCGGACAGGCTCGGGGACACGGCGACGTCGTCGTCCCACATCCACACGCCGGCCAACTTTCGCATCCGGCCGGCCGTCATCTGATCGGCAAGGAGTTGCTGCAGGAACAAGCTGTTGCCGCCGGTCAGTTTCCGGAATCGCGCCGCGCTGCGTGAATCGATCGGACCGCCAAGCGTGCTCTCGATCACCTCGCGGGTCGCCGCCTCCGAAAGCGGTTCCAGGTCAAGGCGAGCCAACAGTCGGTCCTTCCACAACGCAGTGACCGCGTCGGGTTCCTCACTGCCGGTGCGGACCGTGACCACTAGTCGCGCCCCGCCGGACTGCGCCAATTGGTGAACGACCAAGGCGGACAACGCGTCCAACAGATGCGCGTCATCGACCCCGATCACCACCCCGCCCCCACGTTGTTGCGCGACAAAGGAATTGATCACGCGGCGCACATTCGTCATTGGATCCATGGCCTCACCCAGTGCGCCGATGAAGGCGCCCAATGGCAATGCACGCGCGGAATCGGTTCCGACTATCCACTTGATGCGCTCGCCGGACGCCTCGGCGCGACGCAGAACCTCGCGCGCCAGCCAGGTCTTGCCCACCCCGGCCGCCCCGGCGATCACCACGCCGGTGCGCGCGCCGGGCCGACTCAGGGCCCGGCGAATCACCCCCAGCTCACTATCGCGCCCAGTCAGCGGCAAAGCGCCGATCACGTGGCGACTATATCGGTCGACCGCACCGGGCGAAACGATTTTGTGGGCCCGGCTTCGTCAGTTGTCGGGGCGGGTGTCCGGCATTCAGATGACCCGCGCCGGGCCGCCGACCCAACCACACTGCGAAATTCCGAGCTGAAAACCGCGGTGTGGTTCGGCTCGCGGGTAGTGGTAGTGGTGGGGGGCCTGCCGGCCAAACTCAACGGCGCTGGCGGGCGATTTCGGCGAGTACCACGCCCGCTGCTACCGCGGCGTTCAACGACTCCATCTCACCGGCCATTGGGATGGACACCACCGCGTCGCAATTCTGCCGCACCAGACGGGACAAGCCCTTGCCCTCCGAGCCGACCACCACCACCGTCGGATCGGTGCCGTCGACGTCATCCAATACGGTGTCACCGCCGGCGTCCAGACCGATCACCCGCAAGCCGCGATCAGCCCAATCCTTCAGTGTCCTATTGAGATTGGTGGCCCGCGCTACCGGCAGGCGGGCCGCCGCCCCGGCACTGGTGCGCCATGCGACCGCGGTCACCGATGCCGAGCGACGCTGCGGGATCACCACACCGTGCCCGCCGAATGCCGCAACCGACCGCACGATCGCGCCCAGATTGCGGGGGTCGGAAATGTTGTCCAGGGCGACCAGCAACGCCGGCGGCGACTCTAAAGCGGCAGCCACCAGATCGTCCGGATGGGCATAGTTGTACGGCGGCACCTGCAGTGCGATGCCCTGATGCAGGCGGTTTGCGGTCATCCGGTCCAGGTCGCTGCGCGGCACCTCAAGGATTGCGATGCCCGAATCAGCCGCGCGCGCAACGGATTCGGTTATCCGCTCATCGGCATCGACGCCGAGAGCAACATACAATGCCGTCGCCGGGACCCCGGCGCGTAAGCATTCCAGCACCGGATTACGGCCCAGCACGTTCTCCGTCTCGTCGACGCGCTTAGCCGGGCGCTGCGAAGAAGTTTTACCCCGCTTAGCGGCGGGATGGTTGGGTCGCATATGTGCCGGCGGGGTGGGACCGCGCCCCTCCAGGCCGCGACGACGTTGGCCGCCCGATCCGACGGTGGGGCCTTTCTTGGTGCCGGCTTTGCGTATCGCCCCGCGGCGCTGGGAATTTCCGGCCATCTACTTGCCGTCACCGCCGAGCGTCCACTGCGGTCCGTCGGCGGTGTCGGTGACCTCGATACCGGCCTGCTTGAGGCGGTCCCGGATCTCGTCGGCCAACGCCCAATTGCGCTGCTCACGCGCCTTTTCGCGATTCTGCACCTCGGCCTGAACCAGCACGTCGACGGCCGCCAACGCGGCCGCCGTCTCGTCGCGGGTCTCCCAGCGCTCATGCAGCGGGTCGCAACCGAGAATGCCCATCATCGCGCGGATTGCGCCAGCGCTGCGCAGGGCACCGTCGTGGTCACCGGCGTCCAGGGCGCGGTTGCCATCAGCGCGGGCGTGGTGAATTTCGGACAGCGCGATCGGGACGGACAGGTCGTCGTCAAGTGCTTCGGCGAAGCGAGGCGTCCATTCGCCCGGGCAGACGGCGCCCACCCGGCTACGCACGCGGTGTAGGAAGTCCTCGACGCCGACGTAGGCCTTCACCGCGTCCTGCAGTGCGGTTTCGGAGAACTCCAGCATCGACCGGTAGTGCGCACTGCCCAGGTAGTAGCGCAGTTCGGCGGGGCGGACCCGCTGCAACATCGCCGGGATGGACACCACGTTGCCCAGCGACTTGCTCATCTTTTCCCCGCCCATCGTCACCCAGCCGTTGTGCAGCCACAACTGGGCGAACCCGTCCCCGGCGGCACGACTTTGCGCGATCTCGTTCTCGTGGTGGGGAAAGATCAAATCCATTCCGCCGCAATGGATATCGAATTCGGAACCGAGGTAAGTGCGGGCCATGGCCGAGCATTCGATGTGCCAGCCGGGACGCCCCCGGCCCCACGGCGACGGCCAGGACGGCTCGCCCGGCTTTTCGCCCTTCCATAGCGTGAAGTCACGCTGGTCACGCTTGCCGGTGGCCACGCCCTCGCCCTGGTGGACGTCGTCAATGCGGTGCCCGGACAGCTGCCCGTAATCGGGGTAGCTGAGCACGTCGAAGTAGACGTCGCCGGCGGCGGGATAAGCGTGACCGGTTTCGATCAGCCGCTCCATTAATTCGATCATCTGGGTGATGTGCCCGGTGGCGCGCGGCTCGGCCGAGGGTGGCAGTACGTCCAGTGCGTCGTAGGCCGCGGTGAACGCCCGCTCGTGGGTGGCGGCCCACTCCCACCACGGCCGGCCCGCGGCGGCCGCCTTGGTGAGGATCTTGTCCTCGATGTCGGTGACGTTTCGGATGAAGGCGACGTCGTAGCCGCGCGCGATTAACCAGCGGCGCAGAATGTCGAAGGCCACGCCGCTGCGGACGTGCCCGATATGCGGAAGCCCCTGCGGGGTGGCTCCGCACTGGTAAATGGAGACGTGCCCGGCGCGCAGCGGCACGAATTCACGGACGACACCCGTCGCCGTGTCATGTAGCCGCAATTCGGCACGATTGGTCACGACGTGCCAGCTTACTGCCTGCGGTCGAGAGCCCCGCGTCTCCGGCCTGCGCCGAACGTCACGCCAGAGTGCATCTCGCCGTCGAACGTCACGCGAGAGTGCGCACGCAGGCGTCGCAGGCGTCGCGGGCGTCGCGGGCGTCGCGGGCGTCGCGCCTCGCTACCGAGCCGCTCCTCAGCGCAGCGAAACGACCAACGCGGTAGCGATGGCGGCCAGGCCCTCACCCCGCCCGGTCAGGCCGAGCCCGTCGGTGGTGGTGGCGGCCACCGACACCGGCGCGTTGAGCAGCCGGGAGAGCACCGCCTGGGCCTCGTAACGGCGCCAACCGATCTTCGGCCGGTTACCGATCACCTGCACGGCGGCGTTGCCGACCCGGAAGCCACTGTCGGTGAGCAACTCGAGCACGTGGCTCAACATGTCAGCACCGCTCACGCCCGCCCAGCGCGGGTCGTCGACGCCGAAGACCCCGCCGATATCGCCCAGCCCGGCCGCAGAAAGCACCGCGTCGCACAGCGCGTGGACGGCGACGTCTCCGTCGGAATGTCCAGAGCAACCGTCGGCACTGGGGAACAGCAGGCCCACCAGCCAACATGGCCGGCCGGGTTCGATCGGGTGCACATCCACGCCCATACCGACGCGGGGGATCTGCATCACTGGCGCACTATAGCTTTGGCGAGCAGCAGATCCAGTTGAGTGGTGATTTTGAACGCCAGCGGGTCGCCTTCGACCACCTGGACCTGTCCGCCGATCTGCTCGACCAACGATGCGTCGTCGGTGAAATCGGCGGTCCCGGCATGTTCATATGCGCGCAGCAGCACGTCCGTGGCAAAGCCTTGCGGAGTCTGCACGGCCCGCAGGCCAGCGCGTTCCGGTGTGCCGAGTACAGCGCCGTTGGCATCGATTGCCTTGACGGTGTCCGAAAGCGGCAACGCCGGGACCACGGCCGGGTTCCCGGCCCGCAGCGCCTCGACCACCCGCACGACTAACGGCGGAGGTGTCAGCGCCCGGGCGGCGTCGTGCACCAGCACGTACTTCGGGGCCGTCGGGGCCAGCGCCGCTAAAGCCAGGCTCACCGACTCGGTACGGGTCGGCCCGCCGGCCACGATGGTGGCGATGTGACCCAGGATCAGCTTGGCCTCGTCGGTGCGGTCTGGAGGCACCGCGACGACGACGGTATCGACGACGCCGGACGCCCGCAGACCCTCAACCGCCCGCTCGACCAGTGATTGCCCCTCGAGCTGATAGAACGCTTTCGGAACCCCGGCGGCCAACCGCCGGCCCGACCCTGCGGCCGGTACTACTGCAACTACGTTTCCGTTCAGGTGCGCGTTCAGGAAGCGGCAGCCAGAACCTCGTCCAGAATGATCGACGCCTTGGCGTCGTCAGTGCTCTCGGCCAACGCCAACTCGCCGACCAGAATCTGCCGTGCCTTGGCCAGCATCCGCTTCTCGCCAGCCGACAGGCCACGCTCCTGGTCGCGACGCCACAGGTCGCGCACTACCTCGGCCACCTTGTTAACGTCGCCGGAGGCGAGCTTCTCGAGGTTGGCCTTGTAACGACGGGACCAGTTGGTCGGCTCCTCGGTGTGCGGAGCACGCAGAACCTGAAATACCTTGTCGAGGCCTTCCTGGCCGACAACGTCACGGACACCGACATATTCGGCGTTATCAGCGGGCACTCGAACGGTCAGGTCGCCCTGCGCAACTTTCAAGACGAGATACTCTTTTTGCTCCCCTTTGATGGTTCGGGTTTCGATCGCCTCGACTAACGCAGCACCGTGATGTGGGTAGACGACGGTGTCACCGACCTTGAAGATCATCTGATTCGAGCCCCTTTCGTTAATTCATTCTAACACGGGGCCCCAACCCACGCGGATCAACGGTGCAGGTCAGAGGCACGATAGGCGCAGATTAGGGGTTGACAGGCGGCCTTTGACGTGCAGGGGGTCACATTTGCCTGCACATCCGGGTCCTCGGATATACGAGGGATGTACGAGGGAGATACGAGCTTCGCGACCTGTCTTGGCCGCTAGCCATCCCACCGCTACCGCCCGAGGTACCTACCTACTACTGTGCATAGTCGAAACCCGAACAGCGCTTGGTAGTCGGTCCCGCAGGAGGCATTGAGTGAACCGCTTAAACATCCGCCTGCCCAGGGTCAGCGCGTGGCTGGCCAGTGCCATTCTGGCCGTAGTGGCACTCAGCGGCTGCGGAACCGGTCAGCTCTCGCAGACCGCCGCGCAGGAGCCTGCGGTGAACGGAAACCGGGTCACGATCGAAAATGTGGCGCTGCGCGACATCCGCATCCAGGCCAACCAGACCGGAGCGTTCGTGGAGCCGGGTAAGACCGTCGACCTGGTGCTGGTGGCGGTCAACAATTCGCCGGATGTCAACGACCGCCTTACCGGCATCACCAGCGAAATCGGCAACGTGACAGTCTCCGGCGACACGAAGCTGCCGGCCGGCCGAATGCTGATCGTCGGGACGCCCGACGGCCAGGCCGTGGCACCGGGTCCCGCGGAGGGCAACTCGGCCGCCAAGGCGACGGTCAACCTGACCAAGCCGATTTCCAACGGGCTGACCTACAAGTTCACCTTCAAGTTCGAGAAGGCCGGCGAAGCCAGCGTGGAGGTCCCGATCTCGGCCCCGCTGCCCCAGTCACACGAACCCGGAAACCACGCCTAGCCGCTGCGGCGTTCCTTCCACGGAGCTGTCACCGGTTGCCGATACGGTCACGGGGTGGCCAACGCACGTTCTGAATACCGGTGCTCCGAATGCCGCCATGTCAGCGCGAAGTGGGTCGGCCGCTGCGCTGACTGCGGCAGCTGGGGCACCGTCGAACAGGTGGCTCTACTGGCCGCTGTCGGCAGCGGCAGGCGCTCCGTAGCTTCCGGCTCGACGGCGGTGCCGCTCAGCGCTGTAGAGCCCAATAAGAGCCAGCACCGAAGCACCGGGGTCGACGAACTCGACCGGGTGCTGGGCGGTGGTGTGGTCCCCGGTTCGGTCACACTGCTCGCGGGGGATCCCGGGGTCGGCAAATCGACGTTGCTACTCGAGGTCGCACACCGCTGGGCCCAGCGGGGGCGGCGCGCGCTGTACATCTCGGGTGAGGAATCGGCCGGCCAGGTCCGCCTGCGGGCCGACCGGATCGGCTGCGGCGGGGACGAGGTCTACTTAGCAGCCGAATCCGACCTGCACACGGTGCTGAACCACATCGAGACGGTACGGCCGGCGCTGGTCATCATCGATTCGGTGCAGACGATGTCCACCAGCGAGGCCGACGGCGTCGCCGGCGGAGTCACCCAGGTGCGTGCGGTAACGGCCGCGCTCACCGCCGCAGCCAAGTCCAACGGCGTCGCCATGATTCTCGTCGGGCACGTCACCAAAGACGGAGCCATCGCCGGACCCCGTTCGCTCGAGCACCTGGTCGATGTGGTGCTGCACTTCGAGGGCGACCGCAACGGCATGTTGCGGATGGTGCGCGGTATCAAGAATCGTTTCGGCGCGGCCGACGAGGTCGGGTGTTTCCTGTTGCACGACAACGGGATCGAGGGCGTGGCCGACCCATCGAACCTGTTCTTGGATCAACGCCCGGCACCCGTACCCGGCACCGCGATCACGGTAACGCTGGACGGCAAGCGTCCACTCATCGGCGAGGTCCAGGCGCTGTTGGCCACGCCCAACAGCGGCTCCCCGCGCCGAGCGGTCAGCGGCATCGATCATTCCCGCGCGGCGATGATCACCGCGGTGCTGGAGAAACACACCCGGCTGACCCTCGCCGTCAACGACATCTATCTGGCCACCGTCGGCGGCATGCGGTTGACCGATCCCTCGTCGGATCTCGCGGTAGCGACCGCACTGGCCTCGGCATACGCCAACCTTGCGCTGCCCACCACCGCGGTGATGATCGGCGAAGTCGGGTTGGCGGGCGACCTGCGGCCGGTCCACGGCATGGAGCGGCGGCTGGCCGAGGCTGCCCGGCAGGGATTCAACATCGCGCTGATCCCGCCGGGCTGCAAGACGATTCCATCCGGTATGCGGGCGCTGTGCGCACCGACTATCGGCGACGCGCTGCACCATCTGGTCGACATCGCCGACTACCACACCGCCGCCGCGCCGACGCTGCATCGCCTGGACAACCCGGACTAGGGGTCCCACGAAGCGGCTTGTCATAGCAGAATGCTCGCTGTGACTCGTCCGACCCTCCGTGAGGCCGTCGCCCGACTGGCACCGGGCACCGGGCTGCGCGACGGCCTGGAACGCATCCTGCGCGGCCGCACCGGCGCCCTGATCGTGCTCGGCCACGACGAGAACGTGGAAGCCATCTGTGATGGCGGCTTCCCGCTCGACGTCCGCTATGCGCCGACCCGGCTGCGGGAACTGTCGAAAATGGACGGCGCGGTGGTTCTGTCCACCGACTGCAGCCGCATCGTGCGAGCCAACGTGCAGCTGGTTCCGGATCCGTCGATACCCACCGACGAATCGGGGACCAGGCACCGCTCAGCTGAGCGCGCTGCGATCCAGACCGGCTACCCGGTGATTTCGGTCAGCCACTCGATGAACATCGTGACCGTTTACGTCGGCGGCGAGCGTCATGTGCTGACCGACTCGGCGACCATCCTGTCGAGAGCCAATCAGGCCATTGCGACCTTGGAGCGATACAAGACCAGGCTCGACGAGGTCAGCCGTCAACTGTCGCGGGCCGAAATCGAAGATTTCGTCACGTTGCGCGACGTGATGACGGTGGTGCAGCGGCTCGAGTTGGTCCGTCGTATCGGTCTGGCAATCGACTACGACGCAGTCGAACTGGGCACCGACGGCCGCCAGTTGCGGCTGCAGCTAGAGGAACTGCTGGGGGGCAATGACATCGCGCGAGAGCTGATTGTGCGCGACTACCACGCCAGCCCCGAGCCTCCTGCCAAGGCGCAGATCGGCGCAACCCTAGACGAATTGGATGCGCTGTCAGATACCGACCTACTCGAACTCACCGCGCTGGCAAAGGTTTTCGGATACCCGACGACGGCCGAAGCCCAGGATTCGGCGCTGAGCCCGCGCGGTTACCGGGCGATGGCCGGTATCCCCCGATTGCAATTCGCCCACGTCGATCTGCTGGTGCGCGCATTCGGCACGCTCCAGGGTTTACTGGCGGCCAGTGCCAACGATCTGCAGTCAGTGGACGGCATCGGCGCTATGTGGGCCCGTCACGTGCGGGAGGGCCTTTCCCAGCTGGCCGAATCCACCCTCACCGACCACTAACTTTTTTGACCGCGAGCCAAACCGCACTGCGATTTTCGACGCGATATTTCGCAGTGCGGTTCGGCTCGCGCTTAAGAAATTAGCCCGGGGGCGCTTCCGGCGGCGGCGCCTGCGCCGGCCCCGGAGCGGGCGCCGGACCGGGCGGTTGCGGCGGCTGGTTCAGCACGAACGGAACCGGCTGCGAGCGCAGGTTTCCCAGCTGGACCACCAGGTTGTAGGTGCCCGGACCGATCGCGGGCCGCGGCAGCGGGCATCGCGGCGCCGAGCCCATCCCGGTCCAGGTCACCGCGGTTGTCACCTGTTCACCGGGGGTGAATGTCTTCACCAGCGTCTCGTTGGACGGCGCGCAGTCCAGGTTTGACCACAGCCGCTTGTTGTCCAGCGAATACACGTAGGCCGCCAACACCGCCGCGCCGACATCGCGCTTGCAGGAAACCAGCCCGATATTGGTCACCACCATGGTGAATTTCGGCTGGTCACCGATGTAGTACTGCGGCGAATTGGTCAGGCCTTTAACGGCCAGGGTCGAATCGGGGCAGTCGTCACCCTCCTTGAGCACCGGCGGCGGCTGCACCGCCGCGGTCGGCGTGGGCGACTCCGGGTTCACGGTTCCCGGCGGCGCGCCCGGAGCGGGGGCCTCGGTCTGTCCCGCAGGCTGCGGCGTTTGCGGAGCCTGCGGGGCGTTGGAGCCCGGATGCCCCTGGGCCGACGCGGGCTTGTCGGCGGGTTTTGCCCCGGCGTTGCTACTGACGAAGGCGATGACGATGGCAACTGCGATACCGATCACGACGACCGCGATACCCAGGGCAAGTCCCCTGCGCCGCCAGTAGATCTCGGTGGGTAGCGGGCCACGCGGTTCCAGATCCAGCACGTTTACACCGTAGGGCCAGGTCACGCCGTCTCGTTTGACCCGCCTCGGCGTGTCGCGCGGTTAACTGGCCGACGGCCGTGTTAGTGGCGGACCGCTATACCTCCGGCTGATCTCCGATGTCACCCTCGTGATGGACCAGGACGGCCCGTCCCTCGGAAAGGCGGTAGGTGGCCCCGGCGATTGCCAGCACACCGTCGGCCACCCTCTCCGAGATGATCGTCGAACGCTCCATGAGTTGCGCGGCCGTCTCCTTCACGTGGCGGGCCTCGAACTCGTCCACCCGGGTCAGCCCGTCGCGGCGGCCCAACAGGATTGTCGTCACAACCCGTTCCACCAGGTCCCGCACGAACCCGGTTTGAATGTCACCGTCATCCAGCGCGCTCAGCGCGGCCTTGACCGCGCCACAGCTGTCGTGGCCGAGGATCACGATCAGCGGCACCTCGAGAACTGCGACCGCGTACTCGATTGATCCCAGGACTGCCGCGTCGATGGCCTGTCCCGCGGTGCGCACCACGAACACGTCGCCGAGGCCCTGATCAAAGATGAGTTCGGCGGCCACCCGGCTGTCGGCGCAGCCGAAGATGACCGCGGTGGGCTTCTGGCCGGTGGCCAAGCTGGTGCGGTGGTCGATGCTCTGGCTGGGGTGCTCGGGCTTACCGGCGACGAATCGCTCGTTACCCTCTCTGAGTGCTTTCCAGGCGCTTATCGGGTTGCTGTTGGGCATGCCAGCCATTGTGCCGGACCGGCCAGTGATTGGCCCTACCCACATACCGGCCACCAATCTTCTCGCCTGGTATGAGCGGTCGCGTCGCGACCTACCCTGGCGCGAGCCGGGGGTCAGCGCGTGGCAGATCTTGGTCAGCGAGTTCATGCTGCAACAGACGCCAGTGGCCCGGGTACTGCCGATCTGGACGGACTGGGTGCGCCGCTGGCCCACCCCATCGGCTACCGCGGCGGCCACCGCCGCCGATGTGTTGCGGGCCTGGGGCAAGTTGGGCTATCCACGCCGGGCCAAGCGGTTGCACGAGTGCGCGACCGTCATTGCGCGTGACCACGACGACGTGGTTCCCGCCGACGTCGACGTCTTGCTGACGCTGCCGGGCGTCGGCAGCTATACCGCGCGCGCTATTGCCTGCTTCGCATATGGGCAGCGGGTGCCGGTGGTGGACACAAATGTGCGCCGGGTGGTGGCACGCGCCGTCCACGGCTGCGCCGATGCGGGCAATCCGTCGCCAACCCGGGACCACGCCGATGTTGCCGCGTTGTTGCCCGATGATGATCGGGCACCGCGCTTTTCGGTGGCGTTGATGGAACTTGGTGCGACGGTGTGCACGGCTCGGGCGCCCCGGTGCGGGCTGTGTCCGCTTGAGGTGTGCGCATGGCGTGCTGCCGGATACCCGCCTTCCGCGGGGGCGGCCCGACGGGTTCAGACCTACGCCGGAACCGACCGGCAGGTTCGCGGTCGGCTGCTGGATGTGTTGCGAGACAACGAATTCCCGGTGACCCGAGCTCAGTTGGACGCGGCCTGGCTCAGCGACACCGCCCAGCGTGACCGAGCGTTGTACTCGCTGCTGGACGACGGGTTGGTCACCCAGACGGCAGACGGCCGCTATGCGCTGGCCGGCGAGGAGTTCAAAAAGGACTCGACCGCCCGGCGGTAAGGCTCGATCGCGTCATCATGCACCAAGTGGCCCGCTTCGGTTATCTTCAGATATGTTGTTGGACAATCTGTTTCGTGCATCTGAAGCATCTGGCCGGGTGGGGCGACCGAGTTGCCCGCCTCGATGAGCAACGCCGGTGAACGCACCGCACGCCACTGCGACCAGTAATCGCGAGTACCCCACTCGGCGGCGATCTCGATCCAGCGCAAGGGGTGGCCGTGCAGCCGCCAGCCGGTAGCGGTGCGGTCGAAGGCTTCCAGGAAGTATTGGCCGGCGATTGGCCCGAACTCGGCGAATACTTGTTCAGCAGAATCGAATTCGACTGGCAGGGCGTGCAGCCACGGCTCCCACGGGCCGGTGGTGCGACCGACGAAATCCGGGGCCATGTCCTCGACCACCAGCGCCGCAACCAGCTCGGGCCGCTCGGCCGCCAGGCACCAGGAGTGCAGGGCACCCATCGAATGCCCGACCAGCACGGCCGGCGTGCCCAGTGGAGCCACCGCGTCAGCCAGATCGGCCACGAACCGCTCGGTGCTGATCGGATATGGATCGTCCACCTCCCGACCCCGGTGCCACGGCGCGTCGTAGGTGTAAACCGCCCCCAGTCGCGTCAGCCACGGCACCTGACGGCCCCAGGTGGTGCCCCGACCCATCAGCCCGTGTACCAGGACCAGCGGTCGGCCCTCCCCACCGCGATAGGTCAAGAGATCGGTGGGCATGTCCGGCACGGTAACCTAGCCGCATGCCAGTGGTGAAAATCAATGCAATCGAGGTGCCCGCTGACGCTGGACCGGAGCTGGAGAAGCGGTTCGCCCATCGCGCTCACGCGGTGGAGAATTCACCCGGCTTCCTCGGCTTCCAGCTGCTGCGTCCAGTCAAGGGTGAAGACCGCTACTTCGTGGTGACACACTGGGAGTCCGATGAAGCGTTCCAGGCCTGGGCGAATGGGCCCGCGATCGCGGCCCACGCCGGGCAGCGCGCCAACCCGGTGGCCACTGGCGCTTCGCTGCTGGAATTCGAGGTCGTGCTTGACGTTGCCGGAAACGCGACGGCTGAGTAACCGCCCGCGTCGTGTCGCGGCGCTGAGCGCCGCCGCCGCGCTGGTTGTATCGCTGGCCCCAGGTTGCGCGTCTTCGCCCACCCCGTCGGCTAACGCGGCCAACGTCGGGCACCGGATCGACACCACTACCCCGCCGGGTTTGCGGGCGCGGCAGACCATGGACATGCTCAACTCCGACTGGCCGATCGGTCCGGTCGGAGTCGCCACCCTGGCCGCGCCGAGCATGGTGGACGCCGTCGAAACCACCATGGAAGGGCTGTGGTGGGACCGTCCGTTCACCCTGGCCAGCGTGGACATCGGTGCCAGCGTGGCCACGCTGCACCTGATCTCGTCTTACGGTGCTCGGCAGGACATCCGCATCCACACCGACGACGGTGGCTGGGTCGACCGCTTCGACGTGGACACGCAACCGCCGCCGCCGATCAACGGCTGGCCCGACGTCGACGCCGTGTTGAGTAAGAGCGGTGCCCGCTACTCCTACCAGGTCGCCAAGGTTAACGGTGGTCGCTGCGAACCGGTGGCGGGCACAAACACCGGCGAATCTCTGCCTCTGGCATCGATTTTCAAGCTGTACGTGTTGCACGCCCTGGCCGGGGCGGTCAAAAACGGGACAGTGTCGTGGGACGACCAGTTGACGGTCACCGCCAAAGGCAAGGCCGTCGGCTCGTCCGGCTTGGAATTGGCTCCCGGCGACCATGTTTCGGTCCGCAAGGCGGCCGAAAAGATGATCGCCACCAGTGACAACATGGCCACCGACATGCTTATCGACCGGATGGGCACCCGTGCGATCGAAGAAGCCTTGGTCACCGCCGGCCACCACGACCCAGCCAGCATGACGCCGTTCCCCACCATGTACGAGCTGTTCTCCATCGGGTGGGGCCAGCCCGATGTGCGCGAGCGCTGGAAGCAGGCGTCACAGCAGGAACGAGCGGCGATGTTGGAGCAGGCGAATTCCACTCCATATCAACCTGATCCGCTTCGCGCGCACACCCCCGCGTCGGTCTACGGCGCCGAATGGTATGGCAGTGCCGAAGACATCTGCCGGGTGCACGTGGCGTTGCAGGCCGATGCCGTCGGTCCGGCTGCGCCCGTCCGACAGATCCTGTCCGCCGTCGCGGGCATTCGGTTGGACAGCAACGTGTGGCGATACATCGGCGCGAAAGCCGGTGGTCTGCCAGGGGATCTGACGTTCAGCTGGTATGCCGTCGACAAGACGGGCCAAGCGTGGGTGATCAACTTTCAGTTGAACTGGCCGCGCGACCACGGGCCGACGGTGACCAGTTGGATGCTCAAGGTCGCCCAACAGGTGTTCGCCCTGGTAGCGCCGCGCTAGCTCTCCGGCTCGATGGCGCAATGTCGATGCGCCAGAACGACTTCGGACGATCAGCCGTCGGCGCCGGCTTGCCCCGGCGCCCCGTCGTCGCCGTCGTGACCGTGGTCGCCAGGACGCCCATCGCGCCCGGGGTGCGCATCCCCCCGTCCGCCATCTCCGCGTCTACCGGGATCTCCGCCGTCGCCTCCCTGGCCCCCGCCACCGGCAGCACCGCCATGACCCGCGTCGCCAGGTTTGCCCAGCAGTCCGGCGGCGCCCCCCGCACCGCCCCGTCCGCCGTCGCCGCCGTCGCCGCCGATGCCACCAGGACCCCCGTCGCCCGCTGTACCTCCGGTACCACCAATTGACTTGTCGGCGGCCGAGCGCCCGCCCTCGCCGCCGTCTCCACCCCTGCCACCTGCGTCACCGGCGCCGCCCATACCGCCGCTGCCTCCAGCACCACCGTGGCCGCCGTCGCCGATCAGTAAACCGCCGCGACCTCCGCTGCCGCCCACGCTGCCTGTCCCACCGGGCGCGCCCTCGCCTCCCTCGCCGCCTTTGCCGCCCTCGCCGCCTAACTCGCCACTGCCGCCGTCGCCGCCGCGCCCGCCGATCTCTCCGAAGCCGCGGCCGTCCCTACCATCTCGGCCATCGCCCCCTGTCCCTGAGGGATGAGAAGCTCCGTCGGGACCGTTCGGTGCTCTGCCGCCAGTGTTGGCACCGTCAGGGCCGGTAGCACCGTCCCCGCCGAGGCCACCGGCACCGCCGTTCCCAAAGAACGACGCGTTTCCCCCGGCACCACCGGCGCCGCCGTTCTGACCGAAAATCGTTGCCGCTCCGCCGTTTCCGCCAGCACCGCCATTACCCCAGAGCAGTCCGCCACTTCCTCCGTTGCCACCGGTGCCACCAGGGCCGCCAGTCCCGCCGCCACCACCATTGCCCCATAGCCCGGCCGCCCCGCCGTTACCGCCGCTAGCGCCGGCATCGACGCCTGCGGCGCCATTGCCGCCGTTGCCGTACAAGATGCCGCCCGCGGCCCCGGACTGACCGGGCGCGGTGCCGTTCGCGCCGTCGCCAATCAGCGGTCGGCCCAACAACGCCTCGGTTGGAGCGTTGAGCAAGCCCAGCAGGCTCTGCTGAGCGTTGGCTACCTCGGCGCTGATGTAAGCGGTCGCGCCGCCACTCAATGTCCGCACAAACTGTTCGTGGAACGCCGTTACTTGCGCACCGAAAGCTTGATACGCCTGGGCGTGCGCACCGAAGACCGCCGCGATAGCCGCCGACACTTCGTCCGCACTAGCAGCGGCCAACACGGTGGTGGGCGCCATCGCCGACGCATTAGCTGCGCTGATGGTCGCACCGATACTGGCCAAATCGTTCGCCGCAGCCGAGACCGTCTCTGAACCGAAGATTACGAAAGACACTGGGCCCCCAGAGTCAGTTGCTGACGGCGAGAAAATGGTGCGGTCAGGCTATGCCAGACCACGATGCCAGACCACTATGCCAGACCGGAGCCTACTAGCGGTTTCTGTTCCGGCGATCTTGCCGAGCTACTGCCCGTCCGGCCCGCCTGCACTGTGCGCTCCGGACTTGGCCAGGTCCGGCTCAGCCGGCGGCTTGCGAGTCCCGGTGAAGGTGAACACCGCATCGTCGCCGGCGCTCTCGCCGTCCCAGTTCTCGACATCGACCGTGACGACCTGACCCGGACCGACCTCGTCGAAGAGGATTTTCTCCGACAGTTGGTCCTCGATCTCGCGCTGGATGGTGCGCCGCAACGGACGGGCACCCAGCACCGGGTCGAAGCCCCGCTTGGCCAGCAGCGCCTTGGCGTTGTCGGTCAGCTCGAGTGCCATGTCCTTGCTCTTGAGCTGGTTGGCGACGCGGCCGATCATCAGGTCGACCATCTTGATGATCTCGTCGCGGGTCAACTGGTGGAAGACGATGATGTCGTCGATGCGGTTGAGAAACTCCGGACGGAAGTGCTTCTTGAGTTCGTCGTTGACCTTCTGCTTCATCCGCTCGTAGTCGTTCGCGCCGCCGCCTTGGCTGAATCCGAGGCCGACCGGCTTGGAGATGTCGGAAGTCCCCAGGTTCGACGTGAAGATCAGGACGGTGTTCTTGAAGTCGACCGTGCGACCCTGACCATCGGTGAGCCGACCGTCCTCGAGGACCTGCAACAGGCTGTTGTAGATCTCCTGGTGCGCCTTCTCGATCTCGTCGAACAGGACCACCGAAAACGGCTTGCGCCGCACCTTTTCGGTGAGCTGCCCGCCCTCTTCGTAGCCGACGTACCCGGGCGGGGCACCGAACAGCCGCGAAGCGGTGAAGCGGTCGTGGAACTCGCCCATGTCGATCTGGATGAGCGCGTCGTCGTCGCCGAACAGGAAGTTGGCCAGCGCCTTGGACAGCTCGGTCTTACCGACACCGGACGGACCGGCGAAGATGAACGAACCCGACGGGCGCTTGGGGTCTTTCAGCCCGGCTCGCGTCCGGCGGATCGCCTTCGAGACCGCCTTGACCGCGTCGGCCTGACCGATGATCCGCTTGTGCAGCTCCTCCTCCATGCGCAGCAGACGGGTGGTCTCAGCTTCGGTGAGCTTGAACACCGGGATTCCGGTCCAGTTGCCCAGCACCTCGGCGATCTCGTTGTCGTCCACTTCTGCGACAACGTCGAGATCACCTGAGCGCCATTGCTTTTCGCGCTCGGCGCGCTGCGCGACCAATTGCTTTTCGCGGTCGCGGAGGCTGGCGGCCTTCTCGAAATCCTGGGCGTCGATTGCCGATTCCTTCTCGCGGCGAGCCTCGGCGATCTTCTCGTCGAACTCCCGCAGGTCTGGCGGCGCGGTCATCCGACGGATCCGCATCCGGGCACCGGCC
This sequence comes from Mycobacterium asiaticum, assembly GCF_001673365.1. Lineage (GTDB taxonomy): Bacteria > Actinomycetota > Actinomycetes > Mycobacteriales > Mycobacteriaceae > Mycobacterium > Mycobacterium asiaticum_A. Next base: position 7,192 of record NZ_LZLS01000033.1, on the reverse strand, counting down.
TCGTCGATCAGGTCGATCGCCTTGTCCGGTAGGAACCGGTCGTTGATGTAACGGTCGGCCAGAGTAGCGGCCGCGACCATCGCCGAGTCGGTGATGGACACCCGGTGGTGCGCCTCGTAGCGGTCGCGCAGACCCTTGAGGATCTCGATGGTGTGCTCCACCGTCGGCTCGCCGACCTGCACCGGCTGAAAGCGACGCTCCAGCGCGGCGTCCTTCTCGATGTACTTGCGGTACTCATCGAGCGTGGTGGCGCCGATGGTCTGCAGCTCGCCGCGGGCCAGCTTCGGCTTGAGGATGCTGGCGGCGTCGATGGCGCCCTCTGCCGCACCGGCACCGACCAGCGTGTGCAGCTCGTCGATGAACAGGATGATGTCACCGCGGGTGTTGATCTCCTTGAGCACCTTCTTCAGGCGCTCTTCAAAGTCACCGCGGTAGCGGGAGCCGGCCACCAGCGAGCCCAGGTCGAGGGTGTACAGCTGCTTGTCCTTGAGCGTCTCGGGCACCTCGCCGTGCACGATGGCTTGCGCCAGGCCCTCGACGACGGCGGTCTTGCCGACCCCGGGCTCACCGATCAGCACCGGGTTGTTCTTGGTGCGCCGGGACAGCACCTGCATGACCCGCTCGATTTCCTTCTCGCGGCCGATGACCGGATCGAGCTTGCCCTCCATGGCGGCGGCGGTCAGGTTGCGGCCGAACTGGTCGAGCACCAACGACGTCGACGGGCTGCCGGACTCTCCGCCTCGCCCACCGGTGCCGGCTTCGGCGGCCTCCTTGCCCTGGTAGCCGCTCAGCAGCTGGATGACCTGCTGACGCACCCGGGTGAGTTCGGCGCCCAGCTTGACCAACACCTGTGCCGCAACGCCTTCGCCTTCGCGGATCAGACCCAGCAGGATGTGCTCGGTGCCGATGTAGTTGTGCCCCAGCTGCAACGCTTCACGCAGGCTGAGTTCGAGAACCTTCTTTGCGCGCGGGGTGAAGGGGATGTGGCCCGAGGGCGCCTGCTGGCCCTGGCCGATGATCTCCTCGACCTGGCTGCGCACGCCTTCCAGCGAGATACCCAGCGACTCCAGCGACTTGGCTGCGACGCCTTCGCCTTCGTGAATCAAACCCAGCAGAATGTGCTCGGTGCCGATGTAGTTGTGGTTGAGCATCCGGGCCTCTTCTTGCGCCAGGACGACGACCCTGCGGGCACGGTCGGTAAATCTTTCGAACATCGTCGGTTACCTGCTCTCCCTCACCTTTCGGTACTCCGTGATTGTCGACACACGGCCGACTGCGCGCACCTTCGTCCACTGTAGTGGTCGGCCCGCCAGGGTTCATAACCACGCGGTGCGCATCGGTGCCAAAGCGCAACAGGTTAACGAGGAAAAGCCCCAGTGCGTTTCCCGCGATGAGCGGCAATTAGTTCGCCTTCAGCGAAAACAACAAATCCGGCGCTGCGGGCGTTACCCCCAAGCGCCGGATTTGTATTGGTGCGCGCGGTGTAGCCGGGCGCAGCGGACCGGCTACACGTCGGCCCGTCAGCACACCGGCTAGTCCGGCAACCGCCTAGGTTGCAGCGTGGAACGCGTCAATGACGTCGGCCGGGATCCGGCCACGCGTCGACACGTTGTGCCCGTTACGACGCGCCCATTCCCGAATCGCGGCGCTCTGCTCGCGGTCGATCGCGCCACGTCCCCGACCGGAGCCGGAACGACCGCGCCGCCTGCCACCAACACGGCGGCCAGCGGCCACCCATTGCTTCAGGTCGTTACGCAGTTTCGTCGCATTCTTACTTGAAAGGTCGATCTCATAGGTCACCCCGTCAAGCCCGAATTCGACCGTTTCGTCGGCGGAGCCGGCACCGTCGAAATCATCGACCAAGGTGACGGTCACTTTCTTCGCCATTGGCTTACCCTCACGTTTCTTGCTACGCAGTTACAGATCCAGTATGGATAGACTCCCCGACGACTAATGTGCCATAAGAACGACAAATGCACAATCCGACACAACTTCAGTTGTTCAGTTGGAGTGTGGCCGAACAATCGGGAACAAAACCGTCTCTCTAATTGACAGTCCTGTCAGGCACATCAACAAGCGATCAATACCCATTCCCGTTCCCGTACACGGCGGCATGCCGAACTCGAGAGCGGCTAGAAAATCCTCGTCAAGTTGCATCGCCTCGTCATCCCCCGCGGCCGCGGCACGGGCCTGATCGGCAAATCTCTCCCGCTGCACTACAGGGTCGTTTAATTCCGAGTAACCGGTGGCCAGCTCCATTCCCCGCAAGTAGAGATCCCACTTCTCGGTTACTCCCGGGATTGTACGGTGCTGCCGGGTCAGCGGTGTTGTCTCCACTGGGAAATCCCTGACAAATGTGGGTGCTGTCAGCTTGTTACCCACCGTATGCTCCCAGAGTTCCTCGACGAGTTTGCCGTGGCCAAAGCCACGGTTGTCGTCAATCTCCACACCGAGTTGAGCGGCGATCGCACGCAACCGTTCGACCGTCGTCTCGGGTGTGATCTCTTCGCCCAGCGCATCAGACAGAGAGGAATACATCTGCAGAGTTGCCCATTCTCCGTCGATGTTGTAGACACTGCCGTCAGGCATCGGAAGTTCTCTGGTGCCGATCGCCTCGTCGGCTACCTCTTGAATAAGCTCTCTAGTGACTACTGCCGAATCGTCATAGGTTCCGTACGTCTGGTAGGTCTCCAACATGGAAAATTCCGGGGAATGCGTAGAATCGGTTCCTTCGTTTCGAAACACCCGATTAACTTCGAAGACCTTGTCGAAACCGCCGACGATACAGCGCTTGAGGAACAGTTCCGGCGCGATCCGCAGGTAAAGGTCGATGTCCAGCGCATTCGAATGGGTAACGAACGGACGAGCAGCCGCTCCGCCGGCCAGCGTCTGCAAGATCGGAGTTTCGACTTCGAGGAACCCGCGGGCCTCCAGCGCATTCCTTATCGCCCGGATAACAGCAATGCGTTGCCGGGCCACCGAACGCGCCTGCGGGCGGACAATCAGGTCCACGTAGCGTTGCCGCACCCGCGCCTCTTCGCTCATGTCTTTATGCGCAACCGGCAGCGGCCGCAGCGACTTGGCCGCCATTTGCCAAGAATCGGCCAGGACGGACAGTTCGCCTCGTCGTGAACTGATTACGGTGCCGTGCACGTAGACGATGTCACCCAGGTCGACGTCGGCCTTCCACGCGTCCAGGGCTTCTTGACCGACCTTGTCGAGGCTGATCATCGCCTGCAGTTGGGTGCCGTCGCCGTCCTGCAGGGTCGCAAAGCACAGTTTCCCGGTGTTGCGCGCGAACACCACGCGACCCGCTACGCCGACAACGTCTTCGGTTGCGGTGTCAATCGGCAGATCGGGGTGAGCCGCCCGAATTTCGGCCAAGGTGTGCGTCCGCGCGATGGCCACCGGGTAGGGGTCATGGCCCTCCGCCAACAGGCGAGCACGCTTATCCCGACGGATCCGGAACTGCTCGGGAAGGTCCTCGACAGGGTCTTGATCGGCGGCACTCACGACGTGCCAGCTTAGCCGGGTTATTAGCGCAGGGTTTTCAGCCTGCCGCGCATCGCTGCCTACACGCACCCACCCCCAGCGACAGATAACTCAGGCACATGACACGCCGCGGAACGTGTACGTGCGTTATCTCTCGACGCTCCACCGGGGCCTGGAAGTGCCAGCTCAGCCCGGTTATCAGCGCGGTTTCAAGCTGCCGCGGCATCGCATTTCCCAGGCACCCACGCGCCGCGACATATAACTCAGCCACACGACACGCCGCGAGAAGTGTGCGTGAGTTATCTCTCGACGCAACCAACAACCCGGGCGCTATCAGCGCGCGGTTTTCAGCCTGCCGCGCTGGGCGTCCCGGTTGCGCTCGAAGACCAATCGCAACCCGTGCAGGGTCAAATGCTGGTCGTAGTGCTCGACGGTGTGCAGTTCGGGCAGCAGCAGCGGCGCTGTGTGGCCGGTGGCTACCACGGCCACGTCGTCGTCCCGGGAGAATCCCTTGACGTCATCGCGGACCCGGCCGACCAATCCGTCCACCAGCCCGGCGAAGCCGAACACGGCACCGGACTGCATGCATTCCACGGTGTTCTTGCCGATCACCGATCGCGGCCGGGCGAGCTCCACTCGGCGCAGCGCGGCCGAGCGCGCGGCCGCGGCGTCGGAGGACACTTGCACGCCCGGGGCGATCGCCCCACCGAGGAACTCCCCTTTGGCCGAGACCACATCCACGCAGATCGACGACCCGAAGTCGACGACGATCGCGGCCTTACCGAACTTGTTGAACGCCGCAAGACAGTTGACGATGCGGTCAGCCCCAACTTCTTTCGGGTTGTCGACCAACAGTGGAATACCGGTGCGCACCCCCGGTTCGATCAGCACGTGCGGCACCGACGGCCAGTACTGCTCGAGCATGATCCGGACCTCGTGCAACACCGAGGGCACGGTGGACAAGGAGGCGGCACCGGTGAGCCGCTCCGCGTCCTCACCGATGAGACCGTCTATGGTGAGTGCGAGTTCGTCCGCGGTGACCTCAGCTTCAGTGCGAATCCGCCACTGCTGCACAACTTTTGCGTTTTCTTTGACGCCGGACAGCAGTCCGACGACGGTGTGGGTGTTGCGGACGTCAATCGCCAGCAGCACGGTTACCGCACACCGATCCGCGGATCTAGCAGTTCTTCGACACCATCCGGGACGAAGGCCGGGTCGTGACCGAGGTCGATCTGCTTGTTGGCAGCATCGACGAAAACGATCTTCGGCTGGTATTCCCGCGCTTCGGCGTCCTGCATGGTGCCGTACGCGATCAGGATCACCAGGTCGCCTGGGTGAACGAGATGCGCAGCGGCACCATTGATTCCGATTACGCCGGTGCCGCGTTCGCCGGTGATGGCGTAGGTGACCAGGCGGGCTCCGTTGTCGATGTCGACGATGGTGACCTGTTCGCCTTCGAGTAAGTCGGCCGCATCCATCAGGTCGGCGTCGATGGTGACCGATCCGACGTAGTGCAAGTCGGCCTGGGTGACGGTGGCGCGATGAATCTTCGACTTCAGCATGGTCCGTAACATCAGTTCCTCCAATGTGATTGCTCGTCCGGCCCAGGGGTGCCGGCGAAATTGCCGATTTGGATTGCAACGTTGTCCAGCAGTCTGGTGGTGCCGAGCCGCGCCGCGATCAACAGTCGACCGGATCCGTTGAGCGGCACCGGACCCAGCTCGGTGTCGCGCAACTGCAGGTAGTCGACCGCCACGCCGGGCGTGGCGTCGAGGACGGCTCGAGCCGCATCCAACGCAGCCTGCGCACCGTGGGCAGCCGCGTGCGCGCCAGCCGACAATGCGGCTGAAAGTGCCACGGCCGCTTCACGTTCCACTGGATCGAGGTAGCGGTTGCGCGACGACATCGCCAGCCCGTCAGGTTCGCGCACCGTGGGCACGCCCACGACTTGCACACCGACGTTCAAATCGGCGACCATCTGCCTGATCAGCACCAGCTGTTGATAGTCCTTCTCACCGAAGAACGCCCAGTCCGGACGCACGATCTGCAGCAGCTTCAGCACCACTGTCAGCACCCCGGCGAAATGCGTTGGCCGCGAGCCACCTTCGAGCTCAGCGGCCAGCGGGCCGGGCTGCACATTGGTGCGTAGGCCGTGGGGATACATGTCCGCGGCGGTCGGCGCGAAGACGATTTCCACTCCTTCGGCCCGCAACATCGCGATGTCGGAGTCCAGGGTGCGCGGGTAGGCGTCGAGATCTTCGCCGGCGCCGAATTGCAACGGGTTGACGAAGATCGACACCACCACAACCGCGCCGGGCACCCGCTTGGCGGCACGCACCAAAGTCAGGTGTCCCTCGTGCAGCGCCCCCATCGTCGGTACCAACATGACCCGCCGGCCCGTGTGCCGCAATGCACGGCTGACCTCGGTAACTTCTTTGGGCGCCGAATACACGTTGAGTTCGCCCGGTTTGAACTTGCGGGGCTGTCCGGCCTTCACCGCGCCAGCACCTCCACGACGTCCTCGGGGGCGTGCGCTCGCTGCGCGGTCCGCAGCGCGTTCACGCGGTATGCCTGGGCGAGTTGCGGGTCGGCTTGAGCGAGTGCGTGCAGATGACTCGCGACTGCCGCCGCGTCGCCGCGGGCAATCGGCCCGGTGAGCGCGGCTTGACCGCGCTGCAAGGTGTTCTCCAGGGCTGCCCTGGCGAGCGGTCCGATGATGCGTTCGGCGATCCCGGCCGGCTGGTTGTCTACGCGCTGTTGCCCGAGCAGTTCGTCGCCGCGGACCGCTGCCCGCAGGGCCTCGATGGCATCGGCCAGCACCGTGACCAGGTGGTTGGACGCATGCGCTAGCGCGGCGTGGTACAGGACGCGGTTATCTTCGCGCACGCAAAACGGCTCCCCGCCCATTTCCAGCACCAACGACTGTCCGATCGCATAACCGACCTCGTCGGCAGCTGTGACGCCGAAGCAGGTGCCGGGCAGCCGGGCGATGTCCTCGTCGGAACCGGTGAACGTCATGGCCGGGTGAATTGCCAGTGGAATGCTGCCCTGCTGGGCGAGGGGCTGCAGGATGGAGATCCCGTTGGCGCCGGACGTGTGCACCACGATGGTGCCTGGCCGCACCGCCGAGGTGGCGGCCAATCCGGCCACCAATCCGGCTAGCTCGCTGTCGGTGACCGCCAAAATCAGCAGCTCAGCGGCCGCGGCAACGTCCGGTGGCGACAGCACCGGGGTGTCGGGTAGCCGGCGCTCGGCCCGCTGCCGGGATGCGTGGGAGATGGCGCTGCAGGCCACCACCACGTGGTCGGCGCGTTCCAGCGCGACTCCCAGCGCGGTGCCCACCCGGCCGGCGGAGATGATCCCCACCTTGAGCCTGGCCGGGCGCAAACCGTCGAACTGCTCCATCGCAGACGACCTCACAGATTTTGTTCGTTCGTTCCAGTCCCGATTCTGGGGTACCGGACGGTCACTAAGACTTTAGTTGATTCACCTGGGACAGCACAGCGTGTCAACCGTCACGCCGGCGGCGACGCCCGCCTCCGCTCGGCTGGACCTGCAACCTTGCCAGCAAATCCGCGACGGTCTGGCCACCGCTGGGCGGGTCGGAGTCGTCCACCTCTTCCTCGGCACTGCGCAACCACAATTCCAGCCCTATTCACCACCGCCTCCACCGCAGCAGCCGGCGGCATGGCGTCCGGTC
>NZ_LZLS01000032.1 GCF_001673365.1 Mycobacterium asiaticum | reverse complement strand
TCCATATCGCGATATCGGCGGTCAACTGTTCATTTCGGCGAAAACCGTCGAGCATCACGTCGCCCGGATTCGTCGTCGGCTCGGCGCCGGATCACGTTCGGAGATGCTGTCGATGCTGCGGGCCATGCTTGCCCCGCAAAGCTGAGCCCGGCCGACGTGTAGACCTGATCACATCCCAGCCCCGCTGGGCTGGCGATCTGCGCAAACTTAGGTTTGCCTTTCTCGCGGCGAATGCCGAGAAGATGTCAGTATGGGCAGGTTAAGCAGCAAAGGCGCCTCTAACGCGTTGCTGCCCTTCGGAGTGACGACGAATCCGGGCGACGTGATGCTCGACGGTTTTCGCCGAAATGAACAGTTGACCGCCGATATCGCGATATGGAAGTCCCAGCAGCAGCAGCTCGGCGACTTCGCGTTCGCGATCGGACAACGGTGACCCCGACCGCGGCTGACGCGTCGCGGGCGCTGACGGTTCCGACGGCGTCTCCCCGGCGGGGACCTCGCCAAAGCCCGTGCCCACCTTGAGGTCCCGGGCCAGCTGCAGCATCGCGCCGGATACCTTGGCGTCGGGTGTCTGCAGCGCCGCCTGACCGGCCAGTCGAGTCGCGTCGGATGTCAGCCCGACGTTTGATAGCGACCGCGCCGCCGCGGTGACTTCCGCCGCGTCCACCTGGTCGGCAAGGACCCGCAGCCAGGTACGGCCGGCGCCCGAGAGGGCCTGCGCCAAGCTGCTGTGGGCGGCGGCTGCGCCCAGCGCCTGCCCGTGGGGCGCGACCGATTCCGGTGAGTTGGCCAGGATTGCGGCGTGCACGCCGGCCCAATGCAAGGCGTTCGACCATAGCGGCGGGTTCCCCAGCGAATTCAGGAGAGTGAACGCCTGATCCAGGGTGTGCTGCAGCTGGTGCACTTGGCGCATCCGCGCTGCCGCGACCCACAATTCCCCTAAGGGCAGTAGCGCAAACAGGTCCACAGAGTATTCGGCGAGCACTTCCATGGCTGCGTACCAGCACTTGTGCAGCGCGCCGGTGTCACCGCTGCGCCGTGCAATGGCGGTCTGGAGCGCGGCGGCCCACAACGCGTCGCGGCGATAAAGATCGGAGGCGGCAATGGTCGCGAGGGCGGCGACGTCTGCGCCGGCCGAGGGTAACTGGCCGTCCTGCATTTTGATCCAACCCGATAGCAGCTGGTGTCGCGGCCCGAACAGCGCGTCGCCGCCGTCGCGCACCGCGCGGCCGACGACGCTGTGGGCGCGGACGGGATCGCCTGCGTGGATGGCGGCCAATGTCACCAGAGCTGCGGGGCTGTCCGGGAAGGCCACGCCGATCGACTGGTTGGTTGCGATGGCCTGGCTGAGTTTCGCCATCGCTGTCGGATAGGGCTGATCCATTGTCAGCAACAGTCCTTCGGACAGGCTGCGGGACGCGCGTGCGGCCAGCGTCGGCGGACCGGAATCTTTGAGACGCATGGCGGCCTGCGCCGCCGCCAGGTCCCCGGCGGCGGACAGCACGATTGCGGCGGCCGAGCCCACCACCGCGTCGGGGTAGGGGCCCAGCCAACTGAACAGCTGGGCCGCCTGCTCGGTATTGCCGTCGTGAGCCGCAATACTGGCCGAAATGCGTACCGCCGCAGCACGTTCAGTGGAATCCGATGATTCGAGCAGCTCGTCGGCTAATACCGCGGCACGCGCGCAGTCGCCGGTCCGGGCGAGTGCATCGGCCAAGTGGGCGTTCAACCCCGTCGCGCCGGCGCGAACTGCTGCGGCATACACTCGCGCCGCTTGTGCGGCATTGGAGCGGTTCTCGGCCGCCTGCCGAGCGAGGATGGCGGCCAACCGGTCGTCGTACAGACCATGCTCGGCCAATCGCAGCGCCAGTTCCGGCGTCACCGTCGAGATGTCGAGTTGTGAACGCAACAAAGAGGTTTCGACCTCGCGGTGGTGCGCGTTGCCGACTAGCTGAGCAACGGCATCGTGCACGAGTTGGCGAAAGGCCGGCGGGTGCGACGGTTCGACCAGACCGCTGGCATGCGCCTGGTCTGCCAACGTCCTCGCTTCAGCAGCCGAAATACCCAGCGCCGCAGCGATATCGGCGGGTCCGAGTTCGTGGGCCAACGTCATGATGAGCAGTGCGTCCAAGGCAGGTTCGTCACTGCGTCGCAATCGTTCGATAAGCGCAAGCCGGGCCGCGTTGGGTTGCGCGCCCTCTGCGTGGACGAGGAAGGGCAGGCCCGCCGTGCAATCGAGCAGCTGCTCGGCGACAGGCCGCGGACCCAGCGAGATCCGTGGTCTTTCTCGTTCGATCGCCGTCATCAAGGATCGCAGCGCCGGGCGCTGTTCGTGTGCTTCGGTGGCTATGACGACGGTGGCACGCGCATCGGCGACGCGCTCGGTGAGGCGGGCGAGTTCGCCGTCGGTGAGCAAATGGGCATCGTCGACAATGAGCGCTGCATCTGGCGGGTCGGCATCACGCGCAGGGCGGGGCAGAACGGTTATGTCCGCGCGCCGCGCCGTTTCGCGGGCTGCAACTAGAAGAGTGGACTTGCCGGTGCCTATGCCGCCGGTGATCAGGGCCTTGACTGGGACCGTCGCGGCCTTTGCGAGATCGGCGACGACAGCGCGCCCCCCACGCGGGAAGTCGGTGAGCAAATCGGGCATGGCTGCGTCGCCGTCCGGGGCACCCGGTGACTCGCTCAACCGCATACCCCCTGTGCTCCACTAGTGGCCAGCGGCAGTTTTCCCACCATAGCCGTTGACGGCCCGCACCTCCCGGCATTCCCCTAATGCCATACCCCCTAATGGGGTCGCGAGGCGGGCGGGGTTGGCACCGAACCCAGCTCTCGCGGTAGCCGATAACATCTTGCTATTGCTGGAAATATGGGCAGATGCGGCAGGGAGGTGCGTGGTGGCAAACTCGTTGCTCGACTTTGTCATCTCACTTGTGCGTGATCCCGATGCTGCCGCGCGCTATGCCGCAAACCCCGGCCAAGCTATCGCCGATGCTCATTTAACCGGTGTGACCAGCGTTGATGTCAACAATCTGATCCCGATGGTGTCGGATTCGTTGTCGATGGGCGGACCGGCTGCCGCAGCTGCGGGGGCGCCCATCGCCGACCACGGCAATGTGTGGGCAAGTGGCGCGGCAACCGCGGCGTTCGATGCGTTCGCACCGCACCCGCCGGCTGCTGCGGTACCCCAGCATGAGGCGATCAGTGGCGTGATCAATCAACCAGCCCCCCATGTGCCCACGGGGCTGCCCGCTGACGCTCAACCGGTCGCGATGGCACATCAAGAACCATCGCTGCTGCTCAACGATGGTGGCATACCCCAAATGCCTTTCGACCACGGCGCTTTTCCAGTCACCGATCCCGGCATCTGGGATCACTCCGTGATTCATCCGGATGCCCATCCGCATGACGTGCCGCCGGACCATCACGGCTTCGGCCTCCACGGCTAATTTTCGTTCCCCAGGGATCCGTCTGGTCGCTGCGATCACGGCGATCGGGCTGTTGACGTGCGTAAACCCTGTCGACCCAGCGCTTCACCGGTGGACCATAGGGGTAACCAAATTTCCCCTAATCCCCTAACGGGGTGGCGTGCGCTATCCCGGTGGGTATTCCCCGCGCTGGGGGAACTGACCCCGATTTGGGGGAGTCCCGAAATCCATACGGTTTATGACAGAGCGCCGGTCACTTCGGCGAAGAGCTTCACCCATCCGAATTGAAGGGAAAAGAAGATGACCTCGCTTGTCGACTACATCCTCAGCTTGTTCCGCAGTGAAGACGCTGCACGGTCATTCATCGCCGCTCCCGGACAGGCGATGACCAACGCTGGGCTGATCAACGTGTCGCCCACGCAGATCTCCTCGGCGGTCGCCACCGCGGCGCCCGGTGTGGAACTTTCCTCCGGCGACCCGATCGTCGGGCTGCAGCAGGCGCTGGTTGGCCAGCACGGCTTTGCACCGGCGATCACGAACGCCGGCGTGTTCGTCGCGCAAGACGCCGGTACCGTTGTCAGCAGCGCTGGCCAGCTGATTGCCAACGACGCTGGATTCGTGGCCAGCGACGCCGGCTTGGTCGGCTTGGACGCGGGGACGATCGCCGCTGACGCCGGTGTCGGACTGGCTGATGCCGTGGCGACCAACATAGGCGCCGGATTGGCCACGGGCTTCAACGCCGGACTGATGGGACAGACCGGGTTGGGCGTGCAGACGGGTGTTCTCGGCGCTGCTCCCGGGCTCGCGTTCGTCGAGCCGACCGGCGGCTTCGGTGCCGGAGTGGGCTTGGGGGCGCAGGCCGGCCTGGGTGTCGGGTTCGGTGTCCAAGCCGGATTCGGTGCGCAGGTTGGTGCCGGTATAGGCGCCGGTATCGGCACAGGAGTTGGCGCTGGCGGCCAAGCCGGTCTGGGTGTGGGCTTCGGAGTGCAGGCCGGAATTGGTGCTCAGGCTGGTGTCGTCGGTGGCATTGGCGGTCAGGCTGGCATTGGCTTCGGCGGTGGCGCTGGCATCGGCGGCGGCGCGGGCTTAGGTGTCAGTGGCGGGATCGGTGGTCAGGCCGGACTTGTCGGCGGGATCGGTGGTCAGGCCGGTATTGGCCTGGGTGGCGGTGTTGGCCTAGGTGGCGGCATCGGCCTGGGTGGCGGCGTTGGCGCCGGGATTGGCGTGGGCGGTCAAGTTGTAGGCGGCGTCGGAGGTGCTGTTGGCGCTGGTGGTCAGCTTGGCGGCGCGATTGGGGGTCAGGCTGGCGTCGGCTTGGGTGGCGGCGTCGGACTGGGTGGGAACGTCGCCGGTGGACTTAGCGGCGGCATTGGCGCTGGGATCGGTGTTGGCGGTCAGGTCGGTGGCGGCATTGGCGGTCAAGTCGTGGGTGGCGTCGGTGGCGGCGTCGGCGGTGCGATCGGTGCTGGTGGTCAGGTTGGTGGTGCGATTGGTGCTGGCGGCCAGGTTGGTGGTGCGATTAGTGGTCAGGCCGGTGGGGCTATCGGCGGTGGACTTGGCGGTGGCATCGGAGCAGGTGGCGGCGTCGGCGGTGCGATTGGTGCTGGCGGCCAGGTTGGTGGTGCGATTGGTGGCCAGGCCGGTGGTGTCATCGGGGGCGGACTCGGCGGCGGTATCGGAGGCGGACTCGGCGCTGGTGGCCAGGTTGGCGGCGCGATTGGTGGCCAGGCCGGTGGGGCTATCGGCGGCGGCCTTGGCGGCGCGGTCGGCGCTGGTGGGCAGGTCGGCGGTGTGGTCGGTGCTGGTGGTCAGGTCGGCGGTGCTGTTGGCGCTGGCGGTCAGATCGGCGGTGCTGTCGGTGCCGGGGCACAGGCTGGTGGCGCGATCGGTGCCGGTGCACAAGGTGGCGGTGCGATAGGTGCTCAGGCTGGCGGCGTAATCGGCGGCGGGTTGGCCGGGGGCATTGGTGCTGCTGGTCAGGCCGGCGGAGCCGTCGGAGCCCAAGCTGGCCTAGCGGCTGGTGGGCAAGCCGGAGCTGTGATTGGTGCGCAGGCGGGTCTTGCCGGTCAGGCGGGCCTCGCCAGCCAAGCGGGCATCGCGGGCCAAGCCGGCCTCGCGAGCCAAGCGGCCATCGCGGGCCAAGCCGGCCTCGCCAGCCAAGCGGCCATCGCGGGCCAAGCCGGCCTCGCCAGCCAAGCGGGCATCGCGGGCCAAGCCGGCCTCGCCAGCCAAGCAGGTGTTGCAGGCCAAGCCAGCCTGGCCAGCCAGGCTGCGATCGGCGGGCACGCGGCCGCTGCCAGCAGCATCGCCGCATCGAGCCCCTCCGCACTGAGCGTTGGCGCCAGCAGCCAAGCGGGACTGATCGCCAGCGAAGGCGCGGCGTTGAACGGCGCGGCCACTCCGCACGTAGCGGGTCCCTTGGGCGGCATCGGCGTCGGCGGCCAGGGCGGCGCCGTAGGTGGCGCCGGCCTTGGTATCGGTGGCGGCGGGAACACCCCGCTAGCCGGCCACCCGGCCCCACAGCCCGCCGCGGCCTCCGCTGCAGCCGGAGCGGGCGGGCAGGTCGGACCGGGCGGCGTCGCTGCCGCGGGTGCCGGCGGCGGCACCGTGACGGGCGGTCCCGGCAGTGTTGCCACCGGACCAGGCTCCGCCGCGACCGGACCTGGCGGGGTGGCCACCGGGCCCGGCGCCCACAGTGGCCCCAACGCTGGCGCCGGCGGGCACCCGGACATCCTCGGTCAGGAAGGCACGACGCTCGGCGGTGGCACGGGAGCGGGCGGTGGCGGCACGGGTGGCGCCGGCGCAGGCGGCACGGGCGGCACGGGCGCCGGTGGCGGGGTAACCCCGGGCGACCACGGTCCGACGTTCCCCTCCGGGCACGGCCCGGTGATAAGCGGGGGCGGGACGACGCCTCCGGCGGGCACCGGCCACGGTCCTGTCATCCAGACCCCTACCGGCCAGGGCGGCACGGGTGCGGGTCATGGCGGTACGAACCCGCCGGTGATCAACGCGCCCGCTCCGCACACACCCGCACCTCAGGTCGAGACACCGGCGCCGGCTCACCCGGCTCCGGCCGACCATGGTCCGGTGTTCACCCCGCAGCAGCACCAGCCGGTCGAGCAGCCGCAGCCGACCCATCACGAGCCCCAGAGCCCGTCGGTGTTCGGTCACGAGCCTGCTCCGGTCCACACGCCGCCGGCGCACACCGAACCGCCGGCTTCGCACGGTCCGGCCGGGCATCACGGGTTCTGATCGGCGAAACTCGGCTGAAAACCGGCGGGGACCTTCGTGGTTCCCGCCGGTTTGTCCGCATACCGTGATCTGACAGACCAGCGATCGAGAAAGTGGGGCGGCACGGTGACTCAACCCGATGACCCGCGTCGCGTGAGCGTGATCGTCGAGCTGATCGACCACACGATCGCGATCGCCGAACTCCACGACCGTGGTGACCTGGTGCAGCGGCTGCGGCGGGCCCGCGACCGAATTGTCGATCCGCAGATTCGAGTCGTCATAACGGGCCAGCTCAAACAGGGTAAAAGTCAATTGCTCAACTCATTGCTTAACCTGCCGGTGGCTCGAGTCGGGGATGACGAAGCCACCGTGGTGGTCACGATTGTCAGCTACAGCGAGCAGCCTTGGGCGCGGCTCGTCGTCGCTGCCGGACCTGACGGGCAGACCGCGACGGTCGACGTTCCCGTCGATGACATCAACACCGACCTGCGGCGGGCACCGCAGGCCCGCGGCCGCCAAGTGTTGCGCGTGGAGATCGGCGCGCCCAGCCCGCTGTTGCAGGGCGGATTGGTGTTCATCGATACCCCCGGCGTCGGGGGGCACGGGCAGCCACATCTGTCGGCGACGCTCGGCTTGCTGCCCGACGCCGACGCGATGTTGATGGTCAGCGATGCCAGCCAGGAGTTCACCGACCCCGAGATGTGGTTCCTGCGCAAGGCGCACCAGATCTGCCCGGTCGGGGTGATCGTGGCTACAAAGACCGACCTGTATCCGCATTGGCGGCAGATCGTCAACACCAACGCCAACCACTTGCAGCGCGCTCGCGTGCCGATGCCGATCATCCCGGTCTCATCGCTGTTGCGTAGCCACGCCGTCAGCCTCAACGACAAGGAACTCAACGACGAGTCCAACTTCCCGGCCATCGTGAAGTTCTTGAGCGAGAAGGTCCTCACCCGTGAAACCGACCGGGTCCGCGACCAGGTGCTCGGTGAAATCCGTTCGGCAGCAGAACAATTGACCGTCGCGGCGGGCTCGGAGCTTTCCGCCGTCAACGACCCGAAGCTGCGAGACCGGCTCGCCGGTGATCTCGAGCGGCGCAAGCGGGAGGCAGAGAATGCCTTGCAAGCGACAGCGCTGTGGCAACAGGTGCTCAACGACGGATTCACCGACGTGAGCAACGACGTCGACCACGATCTGCGGGTTCGTTTCCGTGCCGTCACCGAGGACATCGAACGACAAATCGATTCCTGCGACCCGACCCTGCACTGGGCCGAGATCGGCGCCGACGCGGAGGACGCAATCGCCACCGCCGTCGGCGATAACTTCGTGTGGGCCTACCAGCGCTCGGCCCATCTGGCCGACGAAGTTGCCCGCTCCTTCGCCGACGCAGGACTGGATTCGGTGATGTCACCGGAGCTGACGTCTCGGCTGATGGCCTGCAATTTCGACCAGCTCAAGGCAGTGGCGGAACTGGAAGCCAAGCCGCAGGGCAAGGGCCAAAAGGCGCTGTCCGGGCTGCGTGGCTCCTACGGTGGCGTGGTCATGATCGGCATGTTGTCGTCGGTGGCCGGACTAGGTCTGTTCAACCCGGTGTCGGTGGGCGCCGGGTTGTTGCTCGGCCGGATGGCCTACAAAGAGGAAAAGGAAAGCCGGCTGCTGCGGGCCCGCGCCGAAGCCAAGACCAATTTGCGGCGCTTCGTCGACGAGGTTTCCTTTGTGGTCGGCAAGGAGTCCCGCGACCGGCTCAAGACGATCCACCGCAAATTGCGTGATCACTACCGCGACATCGCAAACGAGCTGAGCCGGTCGCTCAACGAGTCGCTGCAGGCCACCCTCACCGCTGCGCATTTAGAAGATGTGGAGCGTGACACCAGGGTCCGCGAGCTGGAGCGGCAGTTGAACATCCTGGGCCAGGTCTTAGAACACCTGAAAAACCTGGACAAGCTGCGACCAAACTTCGTAGGACGACCGTGAGTACCAGCGACCGGGTCCGCGCCATCCTGGGCGGAACCATTCAGGCATACCGTGGCGAACCGGCCTACCGGCAGCGCCCGGACATTTTCCACGAGTTGGAACGCATCGGTGCGCGCCTGAACGAACCCATCCGAATCGCGTTGGCAGGCACTTTGAAGGCGGGTAAGTCCACGCTGGTCAACGCGCTGGTCGGGGACGATATCGCGCCGACGGATGCGACTGAGGCCACCAGGATCGTGACTTGGTTTCGACACGGCCCAACGCCCAAGGTCACCGCTGTTCACCAAGGCGGACGGCGCAGCAACGTGCCGATCACGCACCGCGAAGGGCTCAGCTTCGATCTTCGCAATCTCAACCCCCTCGAGGTCGCCCATCTGGACGTCGAATGGCCCGCTCAGGAGTTGGTGCAGACGACCATCATCGACACCCCTGGGACGTCGTCGTTGACCCGAGATACCTCCGAGCGCACGCTGCGTCTGCTGGTGCCCGCCGACGGGGTGCCCAGAGTGGACGCAGTGGTGTTTTTGCTGCGCACCCTCAACGCAGCCGATATTGCGCTGCTTAAGCAGATCGGCGGACTGGTCGGCGGGTCCGCGGGCGCGCTGGGCATCATCGGGGTGGCATCACGCGCGGACGAAATCGGCGCGGGTCGCATCGACGCAATGATGTCGGCCGCCGACGTGGCCAAACGATTCACCAGCGAGATGAATCAGACGGGGATTTGTCAGGCGGTGGTACCGGTGTCCGGGCTGCTCGCGATGACCGCGCGCACGCTGCGCCAGGGTGAGTTCGTGGCGCTGAAGAAACTCGCCGGATCCGATGCCGCTGAGCTGAACAGGGCGCTGCTTAGTGTGGACCGATTCGTGCGGCCCGACAGCCCGCTGCCGGTGGATGCGGCCATTCGTGCCCAGTTGCTGGAACGCTTCGGCATGTTCGGCATCCGGATTTCGATCGCCGTCCTGGCTGCCGGTGTCACCGATGCGACTGGATTGGCTACCGAACTGCTGGAGCGCAGCGGGTTGGTGGCACTGCGCGAGGTGATCGACCAGCAGTTCGCGCAACGTGCCGACATGCTTAAGGCACACACGGCGCTGGTCTCGTTACGCCGCTTCGTCGAAACGCATCCCGTGATGGCCACGCCTTATGTCATCGGGGACATCGACCCGTTACTGGCCGACACCCACGCCTTCGAGGAACTGCGCTTACTGAGTCAATTGTCTTCGCACACAACAACTTTAAGCGAGCATGAGGTGGTGTTGTTGCGTCGCATCATCGGTGGCGCGGGAACCGATCCGGTCAGCCGCCTGAGCCTGGACCCCGAGGCCTGCGCGGCCGACCCGCAGGAACTGCCGCGGGCTGCCTTCGCCGCGGCGCAGCATTGGCGCCGTCGGGCCGAGCATCCGCTCAACGATCCGTTCACGACGCGAACGTGCCGCGCCGCGGTACGCAGTGCCGAGGCGATGCTGGCCGAATTCTCTGCCCGCCGCTGACTTGAATGGCGGCGACGAGTTTCGTCCCGCTCAGCCGCCCGGCGCGGCGGTGGTCGGCGTGACTGGGGCGGCGGTCGTGGTGGGCGGCGCCTGTGTGGTGGTCGGCGGCGCCTGGGTGGTGGTCGGCTGGGTTGTTGTGCTCGGTCGCGTCGTGGTGGTCGGCTGCGTCGTAGTGGTGGTCGGCTGGGTGGTTGTTGTGGTCGAAGTCGTCGACGTGGTCGATGTAGTCGAAGCGGTGGTCGACGGGGTGGTGGTGGTTGGCTGTGTGGTCACCGTGACCGGCGGAGGGGTGATCACCGTCTCGGTCGGACTGTTGTCCGGCCCGGTCACGACGGTGGTGACGGGTGGGGGCTGCGACGTGGTCATCACGGGCTTGGTGTTGGTGGGATGCAGGGTGAGTGCCAATACCACGGCAATCAGGATCGCCGCTGCCGCACCGGCCAGACTCAAGACGATGGCCGGACGCCGGTACCAGGGCGGGACCTCGGACTCGGTGGGATAGCGATCCGGCGGGACATCGGGCTGCAGCGGGCCGGGCGCAGGGGGTAGCGCACCGGTGTAATCGGCCGGACCCGTGTACGGGACCGGATCCATGCTTCCGGTGCCGGAGTCCTCGGACCAGGCCAGCGCGCGATCAGTGGCCTGGGCGGCGTTGTCCGGGAACGCTTCGGTATCCACCGGAGCAGTCGGGGATGCCTGCGTCGGCGCGCCTGCGGCACCCAGTGCGCCCGCGGCGCCGAGGGCACCAGCAGCACCGACGGCACCAGTCGGCACATCCACGGCCGGACCGATACCGGTGGCCGCACCCGCCGAGGAGCCCAGCGTGGCCGCACCAAGCGCCGCACTGAACCCCGGCTGCGGTGGGGTGAAGACCGGCACTCCAAGGCGTTCCGACAGCCGGGTGGTGATCAGCGGAATGCTGGCGCCTCCGCCGACTGCACCCACCGCGGCCAAACGCTCAATCCCGTTGCGCTGCAGCACTTCCCCGAGTGCAGTGATGAAGCGGTCCAATGGCGCGGAGATGAGCTGTTCGAAGTCGGTGCGGGACAAACGCAATTCGCCAGCTCCGGCGCCAGCCGCAACGGTGGCTACCGTCGCCGCTGAGAGTTGCTCCTTGATCGCCCGGGCCCCACCGAGCATCCTCGTCACCGAACCCATCGACGTCGCGGTACCGGAAACATCCGCGTTGTCGAGGTTGGGCGAGTTGCTCAACAGATGATTGAGCACCAACTGGTCGATGTCGTCGCCGGAGAACTCGCTGTAGCGGACTGTGCTGCCGACCTGCCCGGAGTTAGCTCCGGCGTTAGCCAGGGTGATGCTGGTTCCCCCGGCACCGAAATCGCATAAGGCCACCACGCCGTCCCTGGGGAATCCGGGCCGGGCATTCACGGCGGTCAGTGCGGCTGTGGCGTCCGAGATCAACGTCGGCGTACCGCCGGCTCTGGTCAGGTCCGGCTGGGCGAACAACTCTTGGCGCAGCGCCGCGATCTGGTTGTCCGACCAGTAGGCGGGAACCGCGATAGTGATCGGCGTCCCGTAGCCCGCGGCGCGCGCCAAAGCTTCCAGGGCTTCGATGGTCAACGCCTGGCCTAGGTACTTTGTCCCATCGGCGGCAACCAGCGGCGCCGCGTCGCCGACGCGCTCGATGAATCCCCGCAGCACCACGCCCGGCTCATTCAGGCTGGGATTCTCGTCGGGCAGGCCCACTTCGGACGGCCGGCTGTCGAACAATGTCAACACCGGTGTCCGCGAGATCGGGGCACTACCCGAGCGGGCCGCTACCAGGTTCGCCACACCGATCGACAACCCGAGCGACTCGCTCATATATCCACACCCCTGCGTCCGTTGTTTTGCTGTCGGTCGGTGGCCGGTACCCACCCTAGCCGTCGCGGAAACGGCCGGGCCGGGTCAGAGGCCCGGCGGCAAATTGATGACGGTGGGTATCGACGGCAACGTTATCCGCGACGGAAGCCTGGGAATCGCCCCGGGTGCTGGGGAATTGGCGGGCGTGGTGGTTGGCGACGGACTGGTGGTGGTGGTCGTCGTCGTGGTCGTCGGGGACGTGGTGGTCGTGGTCGTGGTCGTCGTTGTTGTCGTCGTCGTCGTGGTCGTTGTTGTGGTGGTCGTTGTTGTCGGCGGCGTAGTGGTGGTGGTCGTTGCGGGTGCGACTGTGGTCACGGTGGTGGTGACGGTAGCCGGGCTCGGGCGGCCCTGCGCGAGCAGGACGATGCCGTAGATGATCAGGCCGATCAAGACCGCGATCAGCACCCCCCACCCCACCAATGCGAGTGGTTTTCGCCATCCCGGAGTGGGCTCAGGTCCAGGCTCCGGCTCCGGGATGTACCCGCCGCCCGTGGGCTGCTGTCCGTACCCTCCCTGCCCGTAGCCGTAATTGCCGTAGGCGGTCGGATCGTTGGCGCCGTAATCGGGCGGGTCGTACTTTGTCACGGGCGCCGACTGTATCGGTTAGCCCAGTCGGCCGATCCCGACGCACGCCGCCCGTGACCGATCAGCAATCAAACCTTGACCGAGACCTAACGCGGCAGGTTCGGCAGCGTGATCGTGGGGCCGCCCGGGACGGTGATCGTCGACGGCAGCTGCGGCAGGCGCGGACGATGCGGTGGTTGCTGCGTCGGCTGCGTTGCCGGCGGTTGACTGCGCGGCGGGGGGTTGGGTGCCGGTGGAGCCTCCGACGGCGTGGTGCTCGGTTCCGTTGTCGTCGTGGTGGTCGGCTCGGTGGTGGTCGTTGTGGTCGGCTCGGTGGTGGTTGTGGTGGTCGTCGTCGAGGTGGTGCTGCTGGGCGCCGGGCTACTCGAGCCACCGCCTAGCAGCTGAGACACGCCATAGGCGATCAGTGCGAGCAGGACCAGAACCAGAATTGCCCAACCGATGAGCGTCACCGGTTTGCGGTACCAGGGCCGTGATTCGCTGTCGGGATCGGCGTCGTCTAGCGGCGGATATTGATATTGGTCCGGCGGCGGGCCTTCCCCGACCGGCTGATACGGCGGTTGTTGGCCGGGAGTGTGCTCCACCGTGGGTTGGTTGTGCAACGGTCCGGGCGAATGCTCGACGGTGGGTTGGTTCTGCAGCGGTGTGCCGCCGGGCGGTGGGGGTCCCTCCACCGTGGGCTGGTTCTGGATTCCAGGGGGCGGCGGACCCTGCGGTGGCCGACCGTATGGAGGCTGGCCTTGCGGCGGTGGGCCCTGGGGAGGGCCACCCGGCGGCGGGCCTTGCGGCGGATATCCGCCGTAACCGCCGTACTGGGTGGGCTGATTATTAAAGTCGTCTGGTGGGCCGTTAGGTGCCACGGTTCTGATCGTATAGGTAACGCAGCCAAGTGGTCAGAACTGCTGATCTTCACGGCACTCCTTTTCTACGTGCAGCCCGAGGACATCGCCTTACTTCCCGACATTGGCGAGCCACTATGGAGCAATCTCTTTCGGCTATGGCCAGAACAACACGGCGACGCTCGATGGCGAATTCGCCTGTCCTCCTTGGCTATTGACTGTTTCGGCATACTCGCCACGCATTAGCGGGCCGGACTTGTCGGTGGTGGCTGCCAGGTTGGGGTTATGTCGTCGAGCGGATCTGCTGGGGTCGTGGAGGTGGATGCCGGTGAGCGTCTTGAGGTGTTGTTTGAGG
>NZ_LZLS01000031.1 GCF_001673365.1 Mycobacterium asiaticum | reverse complement strand
GACGTCGAATGGATCCCCCCAGCCCACCTTGACCACGGCCAACGCCGCACCAACCGCTACCACCACCCAGAGAAAACACTCTGCGAACAAAACGACGACGACAAACCCGACTGACCGACGGTCAACGTCAGGTGGTTGCGAACTGCTTGATGATCTTCTGAATGCTCGATGCGGTGCTGGCGGCCTTGACGTTGTAATTCGCGGCCGCGATCTTGCCCTTTTCGTCGACGACGAAGGTGGAGCGGATGACGCCGATGACGGTCTTGCCGTACATCATCTTCTCGCCGTATGCGCCGTAGGCCGTGAGCACCTTGCGCTCGGGATCGGAGAGCAGCGGGAACGTCAGCCCCTCGGCGTCGCGGAATTTAGCCAGCTTCTCCGGTTTGTCCGGGGAGATGCCGAGGACGTCGATCCCGGCGTCGTTGAGTTCGCTCAAGCTGTCGCTGAACGCGCAGGCCTGTTTCGTGCAGCCCGGCGTCGACGCCGCCGGATAGAAGTAGACGACGACGTGGCGGCCCTTGAAGTCGGACAGCGACACCTTGTTGCCGTCGGCGTCGGGCAGGCTGAACGCGGGGGCCTTGTCTCCGGGGGCCAGCCGGACGGTCTCGCTCAACATTGAGTCCTTTCTGTTCACCGGAGCGCTGGGACCCGCACCCGCTGCTCTAGGGTAGTTCGTCAGTGCATCAGCCTGACTTGGAGGACAGACACGTGGCGGACCGCGATCCCGACACCATCAAGCAGGAAATCGACCAAGCCCGCGAGCAGCTGGCGGCGACCGTCGACTCGCTTGCTGAGCGGGCAAATCCTCGCCGCCTGGCCGACGATGTCAAGGCCAAGGTGATCGAGTTTCTCAACAAGCCGATCGTGACGGTGTCGTTGACCGGGCTTGGTGTCGCAACCGTGGTCGTGGTGATCTACCGAATCAAGAAGCGCTGACGTCCGTCGCCGAGTGTGAAGCCAGTTTCACGTTGGGCAAGCCGCTCAGCGACGCGCCACGAAATATCCGGAGACCAGGGCTTTCAATCGTCGCGACGGTGACAGCGGCGCGGCCACCCGCATCACCTTGTTACCCAGGCCAGGCAGCACCATGACCCGCCCTGCCCGCATCGCCTCGTACCCGGCATGGGCCACCGGCGCAACGTCCATGATGAACCGGTCCAGCCGTGACCAATCTCCGACACCGGCGGTGTGCCCGAACTCGGTGCGGGTCGGCCCGGCCGCCAGATGGGTGCAGGTGACGCCGGTGCCGTGCAGGTCGCTGGCCACCGCTTCGGAGAAACTGCGGACGTAGGCCTTGCTGGCGGAATAGCCGGCCTCCAGCCCGTGGGGGATCACGTAGGCGGCGATCGAGCTGACGTTGAGGATTGCTCCGTGGCCGGCCTCGACCATCCGCGCGGCGTACAGCGTCGTGAGGTCCGTCAGCGTCACCACGTTGAGCTGGATCATCTTCGACACCGCCACCGGGTCGCACTCTTGAATCTTCAATCCCAGAATGCCCACGCCCGCGTTGTTGACCAAGTATTCGACGGCGACACCGAGTTCGTCGACGCGAGCGACCAGTTCGGCGCCGGCACCCGGCCGCGCCAGGTCCATGCTGACGGTGTCGACGCGAATACCGTGGCGTGCACGCAATTCGTCGGCCACGTCGCCAAGCTGCTCGCTGCTGCGCTCGCTGGACACGATGACCACGTCGACACCGTCGGCCGCGAACAGACCGGCCAGTTCGCGGCCGAGGCCCGTTGACGCGCCTGTGATCAGTGCGGCCGTCATGCTGGGAGACCCTGCCCGTCCGGGGTGCGGCCCGGGGCGCTGCTGGTGATGTAGACCGGGAGATTGTCGGACCAGGGCTGGGTGGTGACCATGTCGTCTACCTCGACATAACCCCGTTCGATTTCCCCCGTCGCCGCGTCGACCAGGCGGTACTCCTGGCGCTGAATATGAATTGGTTGCGCGTCGAGGATGACCACCCGAACCTCGCCTGGCTCGAACGCACACCGCTCCTGCAACGCCTCGATCAGGCATTCGTTGTGCATGTGGCCGTCGCCGAAGTTCCATCCGACAGCCATCGCACACAACATTTCGCCCTCGCACAGGTTGTAGTCGTCTTCGTCACAGCCGGCCATGGCCCGGTGCGCGAGGGTGAAAAGCGCGCGCCCGTGGGTGTTCATCCCGCGGAATGCGTACGCCAGGTGGATCGGGACGAGCGTGTCCTCTTTGCTTCTGTACAACCGCTCGAGTTGCAGGTGTTGCATGGGACCCAGAGCGCGGGCACCGATCCGGATCTTCTCGTCGGCCGACGGCTTGACACACCACAGCGTGGTGTCCCAGTTGCCGGCGTAGTACCGCATTCCGGGCAGGAAGGAAACCTTGCGCGGGAACAGGTTTCCGAAGACGACGGTTCCGGCAATAACCGCGATCAGCACAGCGACCGGAACCGTATTCGTCACACTGGACAACCCCAGCGGTGCGTGCGCGACGAACAGCCACAGCACGCTGAAGATCATGAAGACGTTCCATTCCAGCGGCACTCCCATCGGGAACGCCAACAAGATGTTGAAGTGGAACACGATCATCACGACGGCCGCGATGGTGGTCGGCCAGCCGCCGTGGGAGAACAGCAATATCAGGGGCACCAAACCCTCTATCGCAGTTGAGAAGTGCGCGATGACCCCCGATAACGCGCCGGGGCGCAGATCATCTGGGTAACGCTTGAACAGCGACGTCTTGAGGATTCCCGACGGAATGAACGGATTGTTGGCCAGCATGGTGGAGATCACGAACGGAAAGTGCCTGGTGATCTTCGAGGTGGCCGCGCCCAGCCAGATCACTATGCAGACCAGCTTGGCCGCCACCACGATGTCTGCTCCGGTGAACAGAAACGCAAGCGCCAGCGGCGCATACACCTCGCCGCGGGCAGCCAGATAGATCACCTTGTCGCGCAGTCCCAGCACCGCCAACACCGAAAGTATCGCGACGGTCTGCCACCGCGGCAGCACCCCAATTGTGCTGTCCAGGGCGGGAATTGGGCCCGCGCCGTCGGACGCTAACGCGAGGACGAGCAACACCAGAAGCGCGCCGTAGAGCAACGCGTCGAACGGGGTGCGGTTACTGCCCTTGGTCAGGGGCACCTGTCCGGGCCAGGGTGGCAGCCGGATAGTGCCGGGGCGCAGCCAGTACAGAATCGAACCGATCGGTGGAAAGTACCGGCCGGCCAGTGGGCCGAAGCAGCATCCGAGTCCGACGACTTCGAACAGCATGGTGAATAGCACGGCCTTCTGGTACACGATCGGCTCGGTCCACCACGCGGCGACGTCAGTGAAACCGCCTATGCCGCTGGTGGACCAGGCGCATACCCAGATGCCAAGAATGTAGAGCAGGATTTTCACCCCGTACATGACGTGCATCACCAGCGGTGTCCCGAAGCCGTTTTCGGCAATGTGTCGCATCATCGGGATGACGCGTTCGGAGCGGGTGCGCTTGCTCCACTCGGGTACGTCGACGACCGGCAGGTTTGGCTGGATGAACCCCATTGCAGCTCCTTGGACCACGGTGTGCCTGGAAAGTTACCCGCGGTGATGCCGTCGCGATAGGTGCTCGGTTGCGATCAACGCGATCCCATTTGCTCGGGCACCGCGCCGGTACTGCCTTGAAGTGGGCCGAGACGCCGTCCTAACGCCGTCGTGCTGATGCCAAAATCCGGTGTACAGCATGGGATCTCGTGCCATTTCAACGGTCAGTTGGTCGAATAACCAGGGTGCGTGGGTAGCCGTACCGGAACGGTCGCCGGCGACTGCGCCACGACATCCACGCGCTTCGACAGGCCGCCGGATTCGGTGACAGCCTGTCTTTTGCGCCGTGCGCGCCAGCAGGCGCGCGGCATTGGAGTTCACCTCGGAGAGGAACACGAACGTGGGAGCAGCCACCGTACGAATCGTTGGTGGCCACAAGCGCTTTGA
Organism: Mycobacterium asiaticum; assembly: GCF_001673365.1. GTDB lineage: Bacteria > Actinomycetota > Actinomycetes > Mycobacteriales > Mycobacteriaceae > Mycobacterium > Mycobacterium asiaticum_A. The sequence goes on along the minus strand of NZ_LZLS01000031.1, from coordinate 26,553 downwards.
TGCCGACAACCACGCGTTGGCCGACATCGACCTGACCATCGACAAAGACGATTTCCTGGCGATCCTCGGACGCAGCGGCAGCGGCAAGTCCACCCTGCTGCGGGTGATCGCGGGTCTGGAACAACTCACGTCGGGAACCGTCGAATGGTCCAGCGCCGACGGTGTGGCCCGAAGTGTGGCACAACCACACACCGGCGTGGTGTTCCAGCAGGCGCTGTTATTTCCCTGGCTGACTGCCGGTGAGAACGTTTCCCTCGCCGGGCGGTTCGCCGCGAACAAGGCAACGTTCCAGCGCGGATACGCCCACGAACTGCTACGTCGCTTTGACTTGGAGCGGGTGGCCGACCGCTATCCTGACCAACTCTCCGGCGGGCAGGCACAGCGGGTGGCCATCATCCGAGCGGTCGCCACCCGCCCACGATTGTTGCTGCTGGACGAGCCGTTCAGCGCGCTCGACCCGGCCATTCGGGGTGACCTTCAGCTATGGCTGGGGAATCTGGCCGCCGAGCTGGGCATCACCGTCGTCTTGGTCACTCACGACGTGGACGAGGCGCTGTTGTTGGCCAGCCGCGTTGTCCTGCTCGGGGCTGATGGTCGAATCCGGCGGGAGTGGCAACCGACCGTCACGGCCGGCGTGCGCAGCGGCACCGAGCAGCTCAGGCAGGAGATCCTCGACCACTACCGCCTGGTGGAGCGGTGACGGTTTCGCGACGGGCCTTGCTGACGGGCACGGTCGCGCTCGCCGCGGCAGGGGGAGTGGCCGGAATAGCCGACCTCGCGCATGCCGCAAGCGTCGACCGCACCAATACCAGCGGCCAACTCCGGATCGGATACCTGCCCATCACCGATGCGGCGCCACTGCTGATCGCGCATGCCGCCAGCCTTTACCAGCCCGGCGTCGTGACTGCGGCCAAACCCGTGCTCTTCCGCAGCTGGGCATCGCTTGCCGAAGCGTTTGTCACCCGGCAGGTCGACGCGGTGCACATGCTGATGCCGACGGCGATCCAGTTGCGCTTCCTGCTGCGCCGCCCGGTTCGGGTACTGAGTTGGAATCACACCAACGGCTCCGCGCTCACCGTCGCGCCCGACATCACCGATCTCGGGCAACTGGCCGGCACGCAGGTAGCAATACCGTTTTGGTGGTCGATCCACAACATCATTCTCCAGGACTTGCTGCGTGCCCACGACCTCGTCCCGGTGGTTCGCCGCAGCGCGTCGCGCAGCGCGCGGACGGTGGAACTGATCGTGATGAGCCCGTCGGACATGGTGCCGGCGCTGGCCAACCGGTCGATCAGCGGCTACGTGGTGGCCGATCCGTTCAATGCCATGGCGCAGGTGCGCAAGATCGGCCGCATCCACACATTCCTCGGTGATGTGTGGCGCGATCACGCGTGCTGCGTGGTATTGGCCCACGACGACCTGATCGAGCACCGGCCGCAGACCGCGGCCGCACTGGTCAACTCGATTGTTGTTGCGCAGCAACGCATTAATTCCGATCGTCCCGCGGCAGCGACGGCGTTGTCCAAGGGTGCCTATCTGCCGCAACCGCAGCCGGCCATCAAGACGGCACTGACCTACCGTCCCCAGGACTATCGTTTCCTGCACCCCGATTGGCAGCCCCAACGGCTCGGCTATCAACCCTTCCCGTTTCCGAGTTTCACCCGTCGCCTCGTGGAAGCCATGCACGACACCGTCGTCGACGGCGACCGAAAGTTCCTGGAACGACTCGATCCCGCGACAGTGCACTCGGAGTTGGTCGACGACACCTTCGTGCGTGCCGCACTGTCCGCCCTCGGCGGTCCCGCGACCTTCGGCATTCCATCCGATCTGACCCGAACCGAACAGGTGCAGCCGCGATGACAACCACTCCGAACAGCCCACTGACCACATCAGTTCAGCACGAGAACGCCTCGGCCCCAAGCTTTGTCACGCGCTGGTGGCCGCCGGCGTTGGCGGTCGGCTCCGCCGTCGGGGTGTGGTGGCTGGCGACCGCAGTCCTCGCGCCGGCGCAGTCGCTGCTGCGCGAGACAACCCCGGTGCGCGTGGCCAAGTCTCTGGTCGACTTGTTCAACCGCGGTGTATTGCTTCCCGACATCGGAGTCAGCTTGTGGCGCCTGCTGATTGGGTTGTTGGTGGCTGCTCTCGTTGGCATCCCGGCCGGCCTGCTGATCGGCCTCAACGACACCGCCGACCGCGCTACCCGTCCGGTGGTCCAGTTTCTGCGGATGATCTCGCCGTTGTCCTGGGCCCCAATCTCGGTGGCGCTGTTCGGAATCGGCAACGAACCGGTGATCTTCCTGATCGCCGCGGCAGCGGTGTGGCCCGTCCTGATCAACACCGCCGCCGGTGTACATGCGATCGATCCAGGCTTTCTACAGGTGGCGAAGTCGTTCGGGGCCAGTCGGACCGAGCAACTGTCCGTCGTGGTGCTGCCCGCGATCCGGGGTCACCTGCAAACCGGGCTGCGCGTCGCGTTGGGTATCGCCTGGGTGGTGTTGGTACCCGCGGAAATGCTGGGTGTGCGTTCGGGTCTGGGTTATCAAATCCTCAACGCGCGCGACCAGTTGGCGTATGGACAGGTGGTTGCCCTGATCGTGGTGATCGGGGTCATCGGCTACCTGCTGGACCTCGTCGCGCGGCGAGCGCTCGCCGGGTCCCGCCCGGGCTAGGCGGGCCCAGTCCCGCCCCAGTCGCGCGAGCCGAACGGCACGGCGAATTTTCCCGGTCAGAATCGCAGCCAGGTTCGGCTGGCGGAAGAAGGACGGTGGTGCGCCGTCAGGGTTTCGAACCCCGGACCCGCTGATTAAGAGTCAGCTGCTCTACCAACTGAGCTAACGGCGCTTGCTCGGCTTAAGACCGGCTATCGACAATAACAGGCATAGTCCCGCAGAGTGAAATCCCGTGGTTCGTTCTAAGGTGTATCCGTCCGTCTGCCACGGGGAGCGGAGACGAGGCACTACAATAATGGAAACAATCCTGGGTCAGCGGTGACCGGAATACGCCAACAGAATCTGGAAGGTCACTTGATGGCGCCTTTGCGCAGACGTCGATTGTGGCTGGCCGCAGCCATGGTCTTAGTTGCTGTGTTCGGTGTTGCGTGCGGTGGAGGTCCCAGCGCGCCGGTCGCTGCCAAGGTGATCGAGAACAAGGGCACGCCGTTCGCCGACTTGCTGGTGCCCAAGCTCACCGCGTCGGTCACCGATGGTGCGGTGGGTGTGACGGTGGACGCGCCGGTGACGGTCAGTGTGGCCGACGGCGTGCTGGGCTCGGTTTCCCTGGTCAACGACAACGGCAAGCAAATCGCCGGTCAGCTCAGCCCTGACGGCCTGCACTGGCAGACCAAGGATCAGCTCGGCTACAACCGGCGCTACACCCTGAACGTCAAGGCGCTCGGCCTAGGCGGCGCAGCGAGCCGGCAGATGTCTTTCCAGACGAGTTCGCCGGCGCACCTGACCATGCCCTACGTCGTCCCCGGTGACGGTGAAGTAGTCGGTGTCGGTCAGCCGGTGGCAATCCGGTTCGACGAGAACATCGCCGACCGCGAAGCCGCCGAGAAGGCCATCAAGATCACCACCAACCCGCCCGTCGAGGGCGCGTTCTACTGGCTGAACCGACGCGAGGTGCGCTGGCGCCCAGAACATTTCTGGAAGCCGGGCACGGCTGTTGACGTAGCGGTCAACACCTACGGCGTCGACCTCGGTGAAGGAATGTTCGGCGAGGATAACGTCAACATGCACTTCACCATCGGTGACGAGGTGATCGCGACCGCCGACGACAACACCAAGATCATCACCGTGAAGATCAACGGTGAGGTCGTCAAGACCATGCCGACCTCGATGGGCAAGGACAGCACCCCGACGAACAACGGCATCTACACCGTCGGGGCGCGGTTCAAGCACATCATCATGGATTCGTCGACCTATGGCGTACCGGTCAACTCGCCCAACGGATATCGCACCGATGTGGACTGGGCGACGCAGATTTCCTACAGCGGCATCTTCGTGCACTCCGCGCCGTGGTCGGTAGGTGCGCAAGGCCACTCCAACACCAGCCACGGGTGTCTGAACGTGAGCCCGAGCAACGCGGTGTGGTTCTACGACCACGTCAAGCGGGGCGACATCGTCGAAGTGGTGAACACCGTGGGTGGCACGTTGCCGGGCGTCGATGGGTTGGGCGACTGGAACATCCCGTGGGACCAGTGGCGCGCCGGTAACGCCAAAGCCTAGCGGCCGTCGCAGGCGGCTAGACGCGCAACACCGAACTCAGCGCAGCCAGCGGGATGTGCGCCTCGGCCGTGCCGCCGTCCATGTACCACTGCAGGGCGCCGGGGTTGAAGTCGATTGGCTCGTCGTGTCCCACCGGATAGTCAGGCATGTAGAGGATCAACTCGTCTGGCGTCAGCGCCCAGGCTCGGTAGGCACCGGAGTACACCTTGTCGGGCGTCCAGCGGTCGACGACGAACGGGTAGGTGCCCGGGTCATGCGGCGGCGCGGCCTGGTTTAGTGCCGTTTCGACGAAAGGTTGAGCCAGCGGCGGGATGACGGTCAGCGGATTGCCGTTCGTCAGGTCCGCCAACTGCACGCGGCGGCCGCCTGCCATGTCGAAGGTGAACGTGCGGTAGGCGTTGTTCGGCTTGGGTCCATCGGCGTGGTAGTCCTCGTGAAACACCACGCTGAGCAGACTGCCGTGCTGGAAGACCTGATAGTTCTCTTCGCCGTAGCTGTCGGCGACCATGCGTCCGTTGGCGTTTCGCCAGTTGCCCACCAGGGTGCGCAGGTAGTCGCGGATCACCGGCCCCGTGGTCGGGTTGTCGACGAGATCCAGTGGCACGGCAACTTTGATGTCGCGAACGGCGTTACGTTCGGAGGTCACCGCGGTGTGGCAATATTGCCCGTCCCAGCCGCCGCCGAGTTCACCGCAGAACGACTCGGCCGACGCGTGGGCTATTGCCGTGTTCCATCCGGCCGTTTGCGATAGGGCCCCGTGCAAAGCTGCCGTGACGAGCAACACGGATGTCGCCAGGAATTTTCTGATCACCGTTGGCTCCGAATCGCTTAGAGCAGCTGGACTTTGCTTGCCCGCCAGCGGCCGTCGACCTTTTCCATGGTCATCTTGATCCTGCTGCGATCGATGCGTGGGTCGGGCACCGCCATGTTGGCTACGGTCTGGTCGATAAACACCAGCACGACAACCCTATTCGTGGACTCAGAGGCGATGGCGGAGTCCACCACGACGCCGTGTGCGGTGGCCTTGTTGTCGATCAGCAGCTGTCGAAGCTGGACGCTGGACTGGGTGTACATGTCCTTGAATTCGCCGGTGGCGCCGTCGAGGACCTGTCGGAAGTTCTCGTCGACGTTGTTGGAGTCGATGCTTGTCAAGACCCCGGCGTACTTGACCGCAGCCTGTTGGGCCTCCTGGCCGGCCACTTTCACCTGATGCGCCTGCCATTGCAGCCAGCCGAGATAACCCGAAAGGGCAAGGGAGGCAGCAAGTAACAGCGGCATGGCGCCCCGACGCACGTATTCACGCCACGGTCTCTTGAAACGTTTGGTTTTGTCACCTTTCGACTTGGTGCGCTTGCTCAGCAGCGGCCCCTCGTCTTGGTCCTCGTCTTCGCTGGTCGCCTCATCTTCGTCGACGTCTTCCTCGACGGTCGCCTCCTCGCCGGAACCGTCTTCCTCGGTGCCGTCGTCCTCTACCGATTCGTTTGCAGCGTCCGGCTTTTCGACTACAGCGTCGGCGTCTTTCTCTGTCGTGGCGGTCACGATCATCTCCTTGCGTTGGGCGTGCGTGGCTTAGTGTGGCGGTTCGATCGGCAGGCTCGGACCGCCGTAGGGGGTCGGAATCGTGAACCGCCCCCGCGGTGTCGGATCGGTGCGACGGCCCAGGTCCGCGCCGGGCGGCGGCCCGGCGGTGTCGTCGCCGGCCGGACGTGGGGCATTCTTGGCGCCCCGGATCCCGAATCCGGGGTCGTCGTCGCGGCAATAGGTGTACATGAAGGGTTCGTAGTAGTCGGCTTCAGACGGCGGATGCGACGGTGTCCCGTAGTCGCATGCGTAGCGGGGGTAGAGCTCAGCGGTCGCCCACACGCCGTGGTCGTGAAACGCACTGGCTACCGCGTCGAGCGCCGAACCGCGGTAATCCGGGAACAGGGCATTGAGCGCCGGTACCCGCAGATACAGTAGCTGCGACGCGGTGGCCAGGCTGCCCAGCAGTTCCACCATGGTGTCGGAATTGTCGGTGAACATGTTGTCGATGGCCGAAAGTGCTTGCGGGGTCTGTGCTGTCAGCCGCCGATAGCCGCCCTGCATCCGAGCGATGCCGGCCAAAGTTCGATTGAGGTCGACGGTCGCGGCGGCCAGGCCGGCATTCTTGTCGGCCGCCAGGGTCATCACCACTCTGCTGTTTCGAATGATGCTGGTGGTTTGCGGCAGCACCGAATCGAGCGTCGAAAGCAAGAACGTGCCGCCGTCGACAATGGCGGCCAGTTTGCGCGGCCCGTCCTTGCCCATGCTGAGCTCTTTTTTGATCAGCTCAATCTTGCCCGGATCGACCTGCGCCAGCATTCCGTCGGCGTCACCGAGCAATTCGGCCAAGCTCACCGGAACCGAGGTGCGGTCAAGTCCGATGACGCTGCCGTCGTGCAAATACGGTCCGCCATCGGAGTCGGCTTCGAAATTGATGAACTGCTCACCCGCGGGCGACAGTGCGGACACGTGCGCGACGCTCGATGCCGGGATCTTCACCTTCGACGAGATATTGGCAATGGCGTTCACGCCGCGTTCGGTGATCTGCAGTGACTCGACGCTGCCGACCCGCACGCCCCGCAGGGCGACGTCCTGATTTGGCAGCAGGCCACCGGATTCGGTGAGACGCACGGTGACTCGGTAGGACGACGCAAACGGTGTCACGCGAAGCGCGCCGATCAGCAAGTAGGCGGTCGCAACGACCAGTGTAAGGACCAGCCCGGCCACCGAGAGCCAGACCTGGTGGCGGTGAGCGCTGCGCACCGCACGGACAAGACGGTCGGATGTTGACTGGATCATGGCGGTGGTCCCGGCGTAAGGGGACCGGGTATCTGGGGTCCCGGGGCAGGCTGGCCGGGCGCGATGAGGATGCCGCCTGGGACGTTTGGATCGGGTATCACCGGCACCTGCGGAGAGTTCGGTCCCCGCCCGACGACGCGTTCCTGCAAACGCCACAGCATGTACTTCAGCGAACCGACAAACTCATTCCAGGTGAATCTCGAGGGTCCGTGCAGTCCTCTGTCGCCGGGGAATCCGATGTCGGGAATCGCTCCTAAGATCAGTTGATCGACGCTCGCGTCTACCGAAATCGCGCTTCCCGCAGTTAATTTGATGAGGGGACCCATCATCCGGTTCAGGGGGAGCCAGCTGGTGTCGGGGCTGACCGCTATGTCGTTGGCCGCGGCGGCGACGGTGTTCAGGTCGCGAATCACACTCCTGCCGCTGGTGTCGGTCCCTCCTAGCGAGGGGAAGCGGGACAGCATTCTGCTGGTTTCGCCTACTTGTATCACCAGATTGGACAGTTCGGTGGTGTTGGCGGCCAACGCGCTGGTCGCCGGTCTGGCCGCCACCATCAATTCGTTGAGGGTCTGGTTTTTGGTATCGAGTTGTTCAGCCAGACGCGACATTTCGGTTAAGGCGTTGGAAATCTGGTCGGACCGGGCATCCATCGTGCCCAGCAGCTGGTTGGACTTACGGATCAGGTCGCCGAAGGCCTGACCCTGATCGCCGGTGGCCCTGCCGAAGCCGCTGATGATGTTGGTGAAGTTGCGTACGGCGCCGCCGTTGACCAAGATCGCGGCCGAGCTCAGCACCGACTCGACGGTCGCGGCCGCGGCCGTGGACTCCAGATCTATGGTGTCGCAGTTCCTCAACATCGGTGTACTGGGCGAGATTTCGGCGGGTGGGCGGACGGACACGAACACGTCACCGAGTGGGGTGGCGGTGCGCAGTTCCGCGGTGCTTCCTTTGGGCAGCAGCACACCGTCGCGGATGCGCAGGGTGGTGACCGCGGTGTAGTTGTGCGCGACCATCGCTTCGACCTGGCCCACGTCGGCACCGGCCAGCTTCACCTTGGCGTTCATCGGTAGATTGAGCGCGTTGGCAAAGATCGCGGTCAGCTCGTAGCCACCCGAACCCATGCCAGGGGCCGGAAGGGGAAGGCTGGCAAGCCCATTCGTGGAGCAGCCGGACGTGAGGATGGCCGCGGCCGCGAGTGCGGCGGCAGCTTTGCCCCGAGCGTCCGTCATTGTCGGCACTATCGCTGACCCATTGCCGCTAGGCCGTCCAGTACGTACGTCAGTCCGAAGTCGGGCCCGAAGTCTTGCACGGTCCCGGTGCTGCACCCGAGTTGGCGCAGACCCATCATGTTGCAGATCTCTTTGGTCAGCTGGCTGTCGAAAATCATTCGGTCGGTCAGGAAGTGCGCGCGCACGGCACCGTTCTCCCGGTCCACGATGTTGTAAGCGTTGTCGGCCAACAGTGGTGCCAGGTCGAGGGTTTCGGTGAGTTCACGACGGTTGTCGACCAGCGTCTTGACGCTGGTGTTGCCGCTCAACAGGGCCTTGCGAAGGGTGTCGCGATTCGCGTCGAGCAGGTCCCCGGCCCGCTGTACGAGTTGGTCGAGCTTCCTGCCGGTGCTGCCGCTACCGATATCCTCGTCGGCCAGAATCTCGCTGACCTGGTGGATGGTAGAAGCGAATTCGCGCAGCTTGGTGTCGTTGGCGGCGGCGGCCTCGAACAGCGAACTGATGTTCTTGATGATCGTGGTTATCTGCTGGCGACTCTGGGCGCCACCGTCGCTGCTCAGCCGCAAGGCCGTGGACAATTGGTCAAGGGCCCCTTTGATTTTCCCGCCATTGCCGTCGACCACCCGGGCACCGCCATTGATCACATCGGCGAGCGGTCCATTGCCGTGGCCGTCACCCTGCAGCGACTTGGTGACCTTGTCGAGAACCGCCAGCACCCGGCTGAACTCGACGGGCGTCTTGGTGCGCGTCAGGCCGATGGTGTCGTGGTTCTGCAATACCGCGCCGCCGCGGTACGGCGGCGTGAGTTCGATCTGGCGGTCGGTCAAGATCGAGGTTGAGACTGTGACGGCTTGGGCATTGGCCGGGATCTTGACGTCACGGTCGACCGTGAACTGGACCTCGACATAGCTGCCCCTGGGACTGATCTTGGTGACCTTGCCCACCGGCATGCCCAACACCGCCACCACATTGCCCTCGTATAAGCCAGAGGCGCTGTCGAATTGAGCGGTGATGGTGATCGGCTCCTTCTGGCCCGACAGATACCACCACCCACCGCCGACCGCCGCGACGACCGCTGCCACGATCGCGACCACGGCAATGACCGGCCCCCTCATTTGCAGTCCTTGTAATACGGGATCATCCCGAACTGCTGAGCGCGGCCACTGATCGCGCACATCCACGAATCGATGAGCAGTGAGCTGGGCAGGTTGAAACTCACCGCGTTGGCGTCACCGGTCAAATTAGTCGCTTCGCGAACGAATACCGGTGTGATCTGCAGCAGATTGCCCAGCAGATCATCGTGTTTCGCCGCGATGTCGGTGAACTCATGGATGTCCCTGATCAACGCCTCGACACCGGACCGGTCGTTGACCACGATCTGGTTCATCGTCTCCACGAAGCTGGTCAGCGATCGCATCATTGCGTGAAAGACTGCGCGACGGGCGGCGAACTGGCCGAGCAGGTCTTGTGCCTGGTTGACCACATTGCCGATATTGGCTTGTTGGCGGCGCAGTGTGTTGGTGACCTCTTCGGTGCTCTTGAGCAACTGACCCAGTTGGTCACGGCGCGTTCCGATGATCGACGACAGTGAGTTGATGTTGGCCATCGCCTGCGGCACGACCGCGGGAAGCCCCTCGAGTTGCTTGCCAAGCACGGCCAACGACGCGGCGAAACGGTCCGAGTCGACTTGTTCGAAAGTCGTTGTGGCGTCATGCAACGCGGCCTGCAGGTCGTAGGGAACCTCGGTGTGTGCCAGGTCGAACGTGTTGTGGGCCAACGATCCCGAGCCGTTGGGCTCCAACGCGAGATAGCGCGAACCCAGGATCGTGGTGACCCTGATCGAGGCCGTCGAGTCCTTGCCGAGCGCGACGTCCTCTCGAACTTTCAGTCCCGCCTCCACGTGGTCGCCGACCAGTCTCATGCTGGTGACCTCGCCAACCGGTATGCCCGCCACGGTGATCGGATTACCGGGACGCAGCGATGCCGCCTGGAGGAATTCGGCGGTGTAGTGCCGATAGCCGGCGCCGAATGCGTGCACCAGCAGCATGGCGCCGATCAGCACCGCCACCACGGCGCAGGCGCTGAACCCCAGCCAGGCCTTGCTGTAGGACTCCAGCGGACGCTTCTTCACTCGCCGGATAGATGTGACAGTCATTCGGATCAGGGTCCTCCCACGTTTCTGCAGCGGGGGGTGTGCTTTGCCTTGCCGCCTGGTGTGGCGGCGTTGACGATGATCGGTACCACGTCGTTGAGGCCGGGGAAGAAGCCGAAGAGGTTGATGTTGCAGGCGTATGCGTTGCCGTAGGCGCCCTGGTTACCAACGCGGGCGAGGCCTTTCAGCAACAACGGCACGTTGTCGCCGAAGAACGCCACCTGGGGTTCGACTTCGAGCAGGTGCCGGGTGACACCTGGCTGGCGATCGATGAATTCGCGAAGTGCCGGATAGTCTTCGCGGGCCGCGGCCGACAGGTGGGTCAGCATCCGCGACATCGCGCCCACCGACGACACCAACTCCGGACGACGCTGATCGAAAGCGGCGACCACGTCACGGGTCTGCGTCAGGACGCCGTCGAGGTTGTCGTTCTGTGCGGCGAGATTGATGACCACTTTGTTCAGGTTGGTGATCACATCGCCGAGAGCCTGGTCTCGCCCCGCGAAACTTTCGGTGAGCGTGGACGTTTGACTGATCAGGGTAGTCAGCGAGGCGGTGTCGCCCTGCAGCGATTCGATGACACCCTTGGTGAGGTTGTCGGCATCGCGGGGGTTGAGCAGGCTGAACAGTGGCTCATAACCATTGAGCAGCGCCGTGACGTCGAAGGACGGCTCGGTGCGCTCGGTGGGAATGACGCTGCCGGGCGGCAGTCGAGTTTGGCTGCCCTGCTTGCCCAGCGAGAGCCCGAGGTAACGCTGCCCGACGATGTTCTGGTAGGTCACCGACGCGACGGTGTTGCCGAACAAGTGCTGTTCGGTCTGTACCACGAACGAGACCCTCGCGAGTTTGCCTGACAGCTCGACCTTTTCGACCCGCCCGACGCGCACCCCGGCCATCCGGACGTCGTCACCCTCGCGAAGCCCGTACACGTCGGTGAACATCGCCGCGTAGGACGCGGTGCTCCCGCCGACGTCACGACGCAGACTCACAAACACCAGCCAGGTCAACGTCAACGCGGTGATCATGAAGAGGCTCAAGCCGATTAGCGGACCGCGAAACTTCACCTAGGCCCCCCCTTCACCCGCAGCCACCGACACCGTGGTGCCGCGTGCCACCGGGCCGAGCAGGATTTCCGTGGCCGCCGTGGCGGGCCGGCCGGTGATCACGCCCAGCATGGTCCGCTCGTAGTCGCTGCCGACCGGCCCGACATTCCCGCCGAACGAAGAAGGCACCGAGCCCGGGGCCGGCGGTCCCAGCAATGGCGCCGGCGACGTCGGTCCGTGCGCGGGCGGCGACGGGTCCGGGTCGTCCGGGTTGGCCCCGGTACGGATCGGCGGCGACGGCGAAATGAACGGCGGCAGTGGGGGATTGGGGTCTGTCAGATTCGGCGGTGGGTTGACCAGCGGCGGGCCGACCGCCACCAGGTTGCCGTCGGGGCCGATGACCGTCCCCGGTGGTGGCGCCAGGGACGCCGGCGGGTGATAGTTCTGCGGCAGAAGCACATCGGGCAGCGCGGGTTTGTTCGGAACCAGCGGCGCGGTGTAACAGCTCGGCCCCTTCAACTCGCCATACCGCGGGCAGTCGGCACGGGTGTAGGCAAAGGTCTGGGTGAACGAGAGCCTGGCGCGCATGTGTCCGGTCCCGTTCTCAGGCGACCAGACCTCTTGCATGAACTTGGTGGCTAGGTTGTCCAGTTTGGTCACTGCCGGCAGGAAGTTGTTCGACCTGATGGCCAGTACACCGAGTACCGGGGTGAGTTCGGAGGAGATCCTGATGAGCTGATCCATGTGATTGCCGAATGATCGATGCGTGGTGTCCACGGTGTATTGGGCGCTCGATAACAGCGAAGTCAGTTGTCCGCGCGTCTCGGCAAAGGTCTGCATCGGGATGACCGCTTCATGCAGCGCATCGAGCAGGTCCGGCGCGGTGGCCTGCAATCCATGCGTCGCTTCGATGAGCGCCGATACCGTGGAAGGTCCCGTGTCGGTGCTTACGATCGAATCGAGTTGGTCGATAAGGCGATTCAGCTGGCCCGCGCTGTCGAGCAGCGCGGTGCGGCGGTGGTCTGTGGCGGCTCCCAACGCTGCCAGAATGCCCACCGAGCTGTCCTCGCGGCCCCGGCCGGCGGCGGAAAGTAGATCCCGCAGCTTGCTGACCGTGGTTTGAAACAGCACCGTCGGCAGTGCCTTGTCCTCTTGAATGTGCGTACCAGCGCTGATCATTGGTCCTACACCGTTGCCCACCAACTGAACCGAGGACACGGCAAAGACGTTGCTGGGCACCACCCGGGCGGTCACCGCGGCCGGAATCGACTTGGCGTACTCGGGTTTCAGATCGATGTGAACGTAGTTCGGCTTTCCGTTGGCCGCCGGCACCACGTCGTCGACCATCCCGACCAGCACCCCGTGGTACTTGACATCCGATTTCTGCGGGAGGCCGTCGCCCACATTGACCAGATCGGCGACCACGCGCACGTAGTCGTTGAGCCGACCCGTCGACTTGAACAACAGACCCACGGTGAGCAGCGCTGCAACCAGGACGACCGCTACGCCACAGCCGAGCAACTGCCGGTCCGACGGGCCGCGTCCGTCGACGTCGAAAGAGTTGGCCTGGCCGCGCAACCTACCCACCAAACCTTGCGCCGGAGTCGACGCCCCACAGCGCCATGGTGAGCAGCATGTTGACCATGATCATGACGGTGATGCTGGCCCGCATGCCGTGCCCCGCGGCAACGCCGACGCCCTCTGGACCGCCGCTGGCGTAGAAGCCGTAGTAGCACTGGATGGTCGAGGCGATCCACACGAAAATGATTGCCTTGAACAGTGAATAAATGATGTCCTGCCCGGCCAGCATCAACGAGAAGTAATGCAGATAGGACCCGGATGATCCGCCGCTGCTGATCTGTACCACTGCCTGAGTGGTCAGGTAGCCGATCGCCAGGCACGCGGCGTACAGCGGGATCATCGCCATCACCGAGGCGATCAACCGGGTGGTCACCAAGTACGGAATAGGCCGGATCGCAATGGATTCCAGCGCATCGATCTCCTCGGCGATGCGCATCGACCCTAGCTGGGCGGTGAAGCGGCAACCGCCCTGCATCGCGAATGCCATCGCGGCCATCAACGGAGCCAGTTCTCGGGTGTTGACCAACGACGAGACGAAACCTGTTGCGGGACCAAGGCCGAGCAGGTCCAGAAAGTTGTAGCCCTCGATGCCTACGAGCGCTCCGACGGTGACACCCAGGACGGCGGCGACGCCGGCGGTGCCGCCACCGACCACGATCGACCCGTTGCCCCAGGTGATATTGGACAGCAGACGCAGGAACTCGCCGTTGTACTGGCGCATGGTGAGCGGTACGGCCACCAGGGCCCGGACGAAGAAGACCAGCATGTGACCGAGCCGAGCGATCGGCTCGATACCGCGTCGGTAAAGCCGAAGAAGGGGCGCGGTAACGGACGCCAGCGGCAAGTAGGGGGAAGCCGCCACGTCACAGCCCCGTCCTGGGCACCAACATGATGTAGAGCTGGCTGATGGCGACGTTGACGATCATCAACAGCAGGATCGATTCCACCACAGCCGCATTCACCGAGTTGGCGACACCGGTCGGTCCGCCCTTGGTGGACAGCCCTTTCTGACTGGAGACGATGGCGACGATGGCGCCGAAAATGATCGCCTTGAGCAGCGCCAGAATCATGTCGCCAGGGGTGGCGAAGGACGCGAACGTGGACACGAAGCTGCCAGGCGCACCGTTCTGGAAATACACGTTGAACATGTAGCTGGCGAAGAAACCGACGAAGCACACGACGCCGGTGAGCGCGACACCGATCATGATCGCGGCGGCGAAACGCGGCACGACGAGGCGGCGAATCACCGACACGCCCATGACCTCCATGGCGTCGGTCTCTTCGCGCATGGTCCGCGAACCCAGATCAGCGGTGATCGCCGAACCGACTGCGGCCGCCATCAGCACGGCCGCCACCAACGAAGCGCCCTGCCGGATGACGGCGAGCCCGCTGGCCGCGCCGGCAAGCGACGTGGCGCCGACCTGGCCGGCGAGCAAGGCGAACTGAATCGACAAGGTGACGCTGATCGGCAGGGATACCAGGATCGTGGGCAGCACGGCGGTGCCCGCCATGAAGGCGCCCTGGCGGACGAATTCCTGCCATTGGAACCGACCGGTGAAAAGGTCGATGAAGAAATATTGGACGGTGCGTACGCCGAGCACGAACTGTTCTCCGACGGTCCGCAACGAGGCCATCGGGTGCCGGTCGACGTATCCGACGCCCCAGTCCCGGATGGCAAGGACGCCGTCATCGGGGTGATCGGTGCGCAGATCGGGTTCGTGTTTGGTGGTCATTTGAGCAAGACCGAAAGCCGGCGGAGCAAACTCACAGCACGGATCATCGCGTACCCGAAGCCGTGTTCATCGGCGCTCTCCCCACCAGTCGATCCCTGAGTGCGGAGCAGAAGGGGGTCGCGTACGAGGAGGGGCGCCTACTGTGAAAGATGCCCGTAGTCCCGCAACTCTACAGCTCAATCGAATTTACGGTATCACGCTAGCCCATTTGATAGGCACTTTCAATAGTGTAGAGTCACTCACCGGCGACCGGCGCTTCCACGTTGCGGGACTGCACGATCGTGTTGGAGTGTCAGACTCACGAAGGTGCGGCATGCCCCCAGCAAACACCGAGTCGTTGCGGGACCGACGACGCGCTGAGCTGCTTTCTCAGATCCAGCACACCGCCTACCAACTTTTCGCCGAGCACGGCTTCGACGCCGTGACGACCGAAGACATCGCTGCGGCCGCCGGTATTTCAGTCAGCACCTACTTCCGCCATGCGCCGACCAAAGAAGGTCTGCTGGTTGATCCCGTCCGGGAGACGATCAGCGAGATGCTCGATTCGTTCAGCGCGCGGCCAGCCGGCGAATCGGCCGTCGAGGTGCTGATCCAGCTCTTCGTCACCTACGCCAAAGACGCCGGGGAACTTGAGTACCTCGACACCTGGCAGCGCGCGATCGCCACGGCCCCGCACCTGTTGAGTAAGTCCAGCCTGATCCGCGGCGAGGACCAGCACAAGTTCGTCGAGCACGTCGCAGCACGGATGGGAGTCGATCCCGCTGTCGACGTGCGACCGTCGCTGCTGGTCTATACCAGCTTGGCCACAGTCAAATTCGTCATCGATCGTTGGCTCACCGCGGACACCGGTCCGGCCGAGCCGATGCATGTCCAGATGGAGGATGCGCTGCGGATCACCCTTGCCGGATTCAACTGAGCATCGAGCGTTTGCGCGGCTGAAAGTAAAAAGGTCAGAGCGCCGCAACGGCGCTCTGACCTGCTGGGGTGGCTGACGGGGCTCGAACCCGCGACATCCAGGATCACAACCTGGTGCTCTACCAACTGAACTACAGCCACCATGGCCGCCGGACAGCCTCGATAAAGCGGGCTACGGAGCGGCGACGTCGATATTAGCCGCTCGACCGCTCGTCGGCCGAATCCATTGAGTCCGGTGCGCCGGTCTCGCCTTGAAGATCGGCGACGACGGCCGCAATTTCGCTGGTAGCGGGCCCTGGCGGCGGCACGAACGCGGTGCGCCGGTAGTACTGCAGTTCGCGGATGGACTCGTGAATGTCGGCCAGGGCGCGGTGTGCGAGCCCCTTGGGGGGCTGTCCGAAGTAGATGCGCGGATACCAGCGGCGGCACAGTTCCTTGATCGAGCTGACGTCGATCATCCGATAGTGCAGAAAGGAGTCCAGCGACGGCATGTCCCGTGCGATGAAGGACCGGTCGGTGGCGATCGAATTGCCCGCCAGCGGCGCGGTCTTGGGCGCTTTGACATGCTTACCGATGTAATCGAGCACCATCGCCTCTGCGGTAGCGATGTCGACGGCCGACGCCCTGACCTCGTTCGTCAGTCCCGAACGCGCGTGCATTTCCTTGACGACGTCGATCATCGAGGACAACGCGGCGTCATCGGCGTGAATCACCACGTCGATGCCGTCACCAAGGATGTTCAGATCCGCGTCGGTGACCAGGGCGGCGATTTCGATCAGTTTGTCCGAGCCCAGATCCAACCCGGTCATCTCGCAGTCGATCCACACCAATTCGTCGCGCACAGCGCTCACACTAAGCCCACATGCCGCCCAGGTCGGCCCTGACCCTGCCCGGCCCAGACAAGTAGGGTGATGATTTGCCAGACAGCGAGGGGCATCGATGAGCACCGAATCAGAGGCAGGGCCCGCGAAGCGCATCTCGGCGGGTTATGCCGTCGAAGGCCAGGCACTGGAATTGGGCACGGTCGTCGTCGACGGCGAGGCCGACCCGTCCGCGCAGATCCGCATCCCGCTGGCCACCATCAACCGGCACGGCCTGGTCGCCGGCGCCACCGGCACCGGCAAGACCAAGACGCTGCAGCTGATCGCCGAGCAGCTCAGCGCGGCGGGTGTGCCGGTGTTCATGGCCGACGTGAAGGGCGACCTGTCCGGTCTGTCTCGCCCGGGAGAGGGCAACGACAAGACCGCCGCTCGTGCCAAGGACACGGGTGACGATTGGGAGCCGGCGGGGTTCCCGGTGGAGTTCTTATCGCTGGGCACCGACGGCATCGGGGTGCCGGTGCGCGCCACCGTTGCTAGTTTCGGACCCGTTCTGTTATCAAAAGTACTGGGGCTCAACGCGACTCAAGAGTCGACGTTGGGGTTGATCTTCCACTGGGCCAAAGAGAACGACCGTCCGTTGGTCACCCTGGACAATCTGCGGAACGTCATCAGCCACCTGACCAGCGAGGAAGGCAAGGCCGACCTCAAATCCCTGGGTGGGGTGTCGTCCACCACGGCCGGCGTCATCCTGCGAGCGCTGGTGAATTTGGCTGGAGAAGGCGGTGAGACGTTCTTCGGTGAGCCGAAGCTGGATCCGAATGACCTGCTACGCGCCAATGACCAAGGACGGGGCATAATCTCGCTGCTCGAATTCACTGGGCAGTCGTTGCGGCCGGTCATCTTCTCGACCTTCCTGATGTGGTTGCTCGCAGACCTTTTCACCCAACTGCCCGAGATCGGCGATGTGGACAAGCCCAAGCTGGTGTTCTTCTTCGACGAGGCGCACTTGCTGTTCGCCGACGCTTCGAAGGCCTTCCTCGAACAAGTCGAGCAGACGGTAAAGCTGATCCGTTCCAAAGGCGTTGGCGTGTTCTTCTGCACTCAGCTGCCGACGGATCTGCCGAATGACGTGCTCTCCCAACTCGGTGCTCGCGTCCAACACGCCTTGCGGGCTTTCACCCCCGACGACCAGAAGGCGCTGAGCAAGACCGTACGCACCTACCCCAAAACCGATGTGTACGACCTGGAGTCGGCGTTGACGTCGCTGGGAATTGGCGAAGCCGTGGTCACGGTGTTGTCGGAGAAGGGCGCACCGACGCCGGTCGCGTGGACGCGCATGCGGGTACCGCGCTCGCTGATGGCGGCCATCGGCACCGACGCGGTCGCGGCGGCAGCCAAAGCCAGCCCGTTGCAGCAGAAGTACGGACAAACCCTCGAGCAGCGGGAACCTCCGACGAGCCCGGCGAGCCAACCTCCGGCTGCTTCCGGCCCTGACTATCCGCCGCTGCCAACGGATTTCGAGGTGCCACCGATGCCGGCGCCTGCCGAACCCAAGGGGCCCGCGGTGTGGGAGGAAGTGCTGAAGAATCCGACGGTGCGCAGCGGCATCAACACGGCGATTCGTGAAACGGTACGCAGTATCTTCGGGTCCGGGCGTCGTCGTCGCAGGTAGTCGCTACCCGCCACCGAGCTTCTTGTAGAACGCACCCACGATCGGTGCCACGATGGCCCGCGGAGCGTATCCGCTCGCCACCGACATCGCCTTGGAAGTCACGCCCGGAACGATGCGCATCTTGTTGCGTTCCAACGCATCCAGCGAAACTTGGGCGGTGTGCTCGGTCGAGATCCACAAAAAGTCGGGTACGAGCTTTTCCACCAGTGAGCGTTCGTCGCCTTCGGGCAGATCGGTGCGTACCGGCCCGGGTGCCAGCAGCGTGACGTGCACCCCGGATTTGCGGACTTCACCGCGCAGCGATTCGCTGAACGTGTTCGCGAAGGCTTTGGTGGCCGCGTAGGTGGCGTTGTACGGAATAGGCGAATTCCCCGCCGCGGAACCGGAAATCAGGATGCCGCCGGCCTGGCGCTGAATCATGCCCGGTAGCACCGCCAGCGTAAGGTCGTGCACCGCAACGGCATTCAACTGCACCTGAGCCTGCTCGCCGGCCGGCTCAAGGTCGGCTACCGCACCGAATGTGGCGGTGCCGGCGTTGGCGCACAGGATCGAGATCGGCCGCGCGGCCAGTTCCTCGCAGAGTGCGGCGCGTTCGGACGGGTCGGCGAGATCGGCCGGTCGTACCTCCACCGCGACGCGATATTTGTCCACCAGCCGGGCGGCCAGTTTGGTGAGCAGCTCTTCGCGTCGTGCGGTGATGATCAGACTGTGACCGCGCGCGGCCAGTTCGGTGGCCAGCGCCTCGCCGATGTTCTGCGAAGCCCCGGTGACAACGGCGCGCGCGTCCGGGCTGGGAGCGGGTATCGGCATGACGACGATCGTAGACAAGCGTGCCGAGACCGATAGCAATAGAGTTCGATGCATGGGCGACCCCGAGGACACGCATACCGGGGATCCGCTATCGGTCCAGAGCCCGAGTCCGGCCGTATCGCAGGCCGCTCCCCAGCTCACCGTCCCCAAAACCCCTGCCAGATCCCGGATCGTGGCTTGGGCGTTGTGGGACTGCGGCCAAACTGGACTGAGCGCAATTACGGCAACCTTCGTGTTTTCCGTGTACCTGACCGACAGCGTCGGAGTCGGCACACCGCTGGGCGCCTCACCGCTGAGTTGGCTGGCGCGTACCGGGGCCGTGGCCGGAGCGACGGTTGCGCTGATGGCGCCATTGGTGGGGGTTTGGGTGGAACCACCGCACCGACGCCGCGTCGCGCTGGGCCTGCTGACCGGACTGGCGGTGGCGCTGACCTGCTCGATGTCCCTGATTCGCGATGATGCAAGGTACTTCTTCGCCGGGCTGGTGCTGCTGGCGGCAACCGCGGCATGCGGCGATCTGGCCAGCGTCCCGTACAACGCGATGTTGCGTCAGTTGTCGACGCCGTTGACTGCCGGCCGCATCTCGGGCTTCGGCTATGCGGCGGGATATGTCGGCACCGTCGTGCTGATGGTCATGGTCTACCTGGGCTTCATGTTCGGTGACGGGCCCGAGCGCGGCCTGTTGCACTTACCGACGGCGGACGGGGTCAACGTGCGCGCGGCGATGCTGCTGGCCGCGGCGTGGATGGCAATCCTGGCCACGCCACTGCTGTTCGCCGCGCATCGGCTGCCCGACGCCGACGCGACAACTCGCCCGGGCGCCGGCCTGTTCGGCGGATATCGAAGGCTCTGGGCCGACATCACCTCGGAGTGGCGCCGGGATCGCAATCTCGTGTACTTCCTGGTGGCCAGCGCGCTGTTTCGCGACGGCTTGGCGGCGGTGTTCGCCTTCGGCCCGGTGCTGGGCGTCAAGGTGTACGAGCTCGCCAGAGGCGACGTGATGATTTTCGGTGTGGCCGCGTTGGTGGTGGCCGCACTCGGCGCCGTGGTGGGTGGTTTTGCAGACCACCGCATCGGCTCCAAACCGGTCATCATCGCTTCCCTGGTCGCCATCCTCGCTGCCGCACTGGCGATGCTGCTGCTGTCGGGCCCGCTGGCCTTCTGGTTGTGCGGGCTGTCGTTGTGTCTGTTCATCGGGCCGGCCCAGTCCTCCGCACGCGCGCTGCTATTGCGGATGGCGGGACACGGCAAGGAGGGTATGGCCTTTGGCCTGTACACGATGACGGGCCGCGCGGCGGCGTTCTTGGCGCCGTGGTTGTTTTCCGTCTTCGTCGATGTGTTCAAGGCGGACCGGGCCGGGTTTGGAGGCATATTCGTGGTGCTGCTGGCAGGACTGATGGTGCTATTGATCGTGCGCGTGCCGCGAACCGAATCGAGCTAGCGCGGCGCGTCGCAGATGGTTATTCCCTGGCCGGTGCGCTGTCGCACCTGAACGCCGGCCACCGACACCGAACACGTTATTTCGTGGCCGATGTTGACGATCGTGACGCTGGCGGGATGTGCCGCCGACGTCGACAGGCTGACCTGCTTGCTCCACGGCAGCACCACGTTGAACTCGGTCTGGATCATGTCGCCGGCGTCCATGTACATGACGCTGATGGCACGTCCCTCTCCGGAGACGCTGTAGACGACGCTCTGCATCGCACCTGGCACGCTCGGCACCCCCGAGGGCGGTGTGGTCCCGGGCGTAGTCGTGGTGCGCGGCGGTCTGCGGGTGGTGGTCGGCGGATACGTCGACCTGGTGGTCGGAGGTACGACGGTGGGGCTGGGCAGCGTTGGCAGCGGCTCGATGGCGGTCTGCTGTCTGCGCGACCCGTTGACGATGACGAGCGCGACGACCAGCCCGATCACGAGCAGTACCGACGCACCGGCCACGATCCACAGCCACCGTGGCGACCCGGTGGGCCGCGGACCGTCGGGCGAATGCTCGTCCTTGGGTGCGCCATCCTGCTGCCAATACTGTGGCGGCAACTGTTGGGTCGGGTTGGCTTGATATGAGCCGGGTGCCCACGGGGACCCGCCGCCACCGTAGGTGGCATAGGGCATCTCGTCGGCATAGGCCGGGTAGTCGATGGGCTCCTGCGACCACGTCGAACCAGACCCCTGTTGCGGGGGACCGAAATGCTGGGGGCGACGTGGATCGTTCATGTCCACTTCGCAGGGTACCTGGGCGCGATTTCCCGCGAGCCGAACCGCACTGCGAGTTTGGGCGCCTGGTTTCGCAGTGCGGTTCGATTCGCGGACCTGGCTAGTCGCCTCGGGACAGTTAGGGACCGGCGGCGGTGAGCGCGGCGATCGTCATCGCCCGCATCACCGCGCGCGACCGAACCGCCCGCGCGGGTTTGGCATCCGCCGATTTCAGGCTGTGTGGGGTGGAGTTCAACAGGCCGAACGCGGCGTGCGCCATCAATCGGGCGTCAGCCTCGGCCAGGTCGGCGTTCAACTCGCGCAACACCCCCACCCAGATCTCCACGTATTGGCGCTGGGCCTTGCGCACCTGCCGCTCGGCGGCAATCGGCAAGTGCGCAAGATCACGATCTTGGATCCGGATCAGGTCGGGTTCACCGAGCGCGAAGTCGAGGTGAAAATCGATCAGGCCGTCCAGGGCCGCGGCAGTTTCGGCTTCTCGGTCGATCACGGCCCGCGCACCGGCGAGCAGTCCGGCGCTGATGCCGACCAGCAATTCGACCAGCAGCGACTCTTTGTTGGGAAAGTGCCGATAAATCGCGGGACCGCTGACCCCGGCCGCGGCGCCGATGTCCTCCAAGCGCACCGCGAGGAAGCCGCGTTCGGCGAAGAGTCGTTCGGCGGCCGATAGCAACTGCTGGCGCCGGTCGGACTTCAACTGGCTGCGGCGATTTGGCGCATCCGGCTGCCCGGGCGCGTCGTCCGGCGCGGACGATGCCATGACGGCCTCCTGGACATGTCGGTTAATCGTCACTAACGTAGCATCCACTCGCCTCCCGGAGGAACCGTGACAACTCCGCTTTCCTATGAACGCGGTCCGAGCACGCCACCGTTGCTCGAGACGACCATCGGTGCCAACCTGGCAAGTACCGCAACAACATTCGCGGAGCACGAGGCGCTCGTCGACGTCGCCGCGGGACGCCGGTGGAGTTATACCGAGCTCCTTAACGATGTCCGCCGACTGGCGACCGGTCTGCTTGCGGCCGGCATAACGAAGGGTGACCGGGTCGGGATCTGGGCCCCAAACCGCTGGGAATGGGTGCTCGTCCAGTACGCCACCGCCGAAATCGGCGCGATCCTGGTCAGTGTCAATCCGGCCTACCGCATCCGCGAATTGGACTATGCCTTACGGCAATCCGGCGCCGCGATGGTGATCGCCGCACCGGGTTTCAAAGACGCGGACTACGCCTCGATGCTGACAGAGGTGTCGCCCGGCTGTCCCGATCTTCGCGACGTGGTGATCATGGGCAGCGATCGCTTCAGGCAGCTGGCTGGGGCTGACGTCGACCTGCCCGCACTGGCGGCGGCGGCCGCGGAGTTGACGCCCGACGATCCGGTCAACATCCAATACACTTCGGGCACAACGGGACACCCGAAGGGCGTCACGTTGAGCCATCGCAACATCCTCAACAACGGTTATCTCGTCGGTGAGTTGCTCGAGTACACCGAGCGTGACCGCATTTGCATCCCGGTGCCCTTCTATCACTGTTTCGGCATGGTGATGGGCAACCTGTCGGCGACCAGCCATGGCGCGTGCATGGTGATCCCGGCTCCGGCTTTCGACCCTGCCGCGACGTTGCAGGCGGTGCAGGATCAGCGCTGCACCAGCCTTTACGGCGTGCCAACGATGTTCATTGCCGAGCTCGGCCTGTCGGACTTCGACGACTACCGGTTGGACAGCCTGCGGACCGGCATCATGGCGGGCTCCCCTTGCCCGGTACAGGTGATGCGCGAAGTGATCGAGCGCATGCACATGCCGGGGGTAACGATCTGCTACGGAATGACCGAAACAGCCCCCGTCTCCACCCAGACCCGCACCGACGATTCGTTGGAACGGCGCGTCGGTACCGTCGGCCGGGTGGGGCCACATCTGGAAGTCAAAGTCGTGGACCCGCAGACCGGTCAGACGGTACCCCGCGGTGTGGACGGCGAAATCTGCACGCGCGGCTACTCGGTGATGGCGGGCTACTGGAACGAACCCGCGAAGACCGCCGAAGTAATCGACGACGACGGGTGGATGCACACCGGTGACCTGGCGTCGATGGATGCCGACGGTTACGTCCAAATCACCGGACGAATCAAGGACATCGTTGTTCGTGGCGGCGAGAACATCTCGCCGCGCGAGATCGAGGAATTCCTCTACACCCATCCCGACATCCTCGACGGCCACGTCATCGGGGTGCCCGACGAGCGCTACGGGGAGGAATTGATGGCGGTGGTCAAGCTGCGCGATGGAGCCGCGGAGCTAACTATCGCCGGGCTGCGGGAATTCTGTACGGGCCGTATCGCCCGGTTCAAAATTCCGCGATATCTGTGGGTGGTCGACGAGTTCCCGATGACGGTCACCGGCAAGGTCCGCAAAGGCGAGATGCGCGGGCAGGCCATCGAGTATCTGGGCGGTCTGCAATAGTCCCTGCTAGGCGCCCACCCCTCGCTGGACGCGCCACGAGGGGAATGGTATTCTCACTAACTTAGTTAATGATTATTAACTGAAATCGGAAGGCCTGCGGCAAATGGACAAGGTGGTGGCGACCGCTGCGGAGGCGGTCGCGGACATACCCGATGGCTCGTCGCTGGCCGTCGGTGGATTTGGACTCTGCGGCATCCCCGAGGCGTTGATCGCGGCGATAGCCGAGCGTGGGGTGACCGATCTGGAGACGGTGTCCAACAATTGCGGTGTCGACGGCATCGGCTTGGGAGTGCTATTGGCGCACAAGCGGATTCGCCGAACCATTTCTTCCTATGTGGGCGAGAACAAAGAGTTCGCGCGGCAGTTCCTGTCGGGCGAACTCGAGGTCGAACTGACCCCGCAGGGCACCTTGGCCGAGCGGTTGCGCGCCGGCGGCATGGGGATCCCTGGCTTTTATACCCCGGCCGGGGTCGGTACCCAGATTGCCGACGGCGGGTTGCCCTGGCGCTACGACGCCTCCGGCGAGGTGGCGGTCGTGTCTCCGCCCAAGGAGACCCGTGAGTTCGACGGCGTCACCTACGTTCTCGAGCGTGGAATCCGCACGGACTTCGCGCTGGTGCACGCCTGGAAGGGCGACCGGCACGGCAACTTGGTGTATCGGTACGCCGCCGGCAACTTCAACCCGGAATGCGCACCGGCCGGGCGGATCACCATCGCCGAGGTCGAACACCTCGTCGAGCCAGGCGAGATCGATCCCGCCACCGTCCACACCCCGGGTGTGTTCGTGCAGCGGGTCGTGCATGTGCCTGATCCGGAGAAGCGGATTGAGAAGGAGACGGTGCGGTGAGCCAATCTGTGTGCGCCGAACGTGAAACTGGCTTCACGCTCGGCGCAGCTGTGGGGGGTGCCAAATGACCTGGAGCAGGCACGGCATGGCCGCGCGAGTGGCCGCCGAATTCGAAGACGGCCAGTACGTCAACCTCGGCATCGGAATGCCCACCCTCATTCCCAACCACATACCCGAGGGCGTCCACGTCGTCTTGCACTCGGAGAACGGCATCCTGGGCGTGGGCCCGTATCCGCGGCGTGAGGACGTCGACGCCGATCTGATCAATGCCGGCAAGGAGACCGTCACCACGCTGCCGGGTGCCTCGTTCTTCGGCTCGTCGTCTTCGTTCGGCATCATCAGGGGCGGGCATCTGGACGTGGCAGTGCTTGGGGCCATGCAGGTTTCGGTCACCGGCGATCTAGCCAACTGGATGATCCCGGGCAAGATGGTCAAAGGCATGGGCGGCGCAATGGATTTGGTGCACGGTGCCCGCAAGGTGATCGTGATGATGGAGCACGCCGCCAAAGACGGCAGCCCGAAAATCCTGGAGCGCTGCACGTTGCCGCTGACCGGAGTGGGATGCGTCAACCGGATCGTCACCGAACTCGCGGTGATTGACGTCCGGGACGACGGTCTGCACCTGATCGAAACCGCACCCGACGTCTCGGTCGAAGAAGTCGTAGCGAAAACTCAGCCGCCACTGGCGATTTCGGACTTGGCGGCGAAATGACGACTGCAACCGCGGCCCCGACGTTCGCCGACGAGCACCGCCGGCTGGTCACCGAACTCAACGAGAAGCTGGCCGCTGCCGCCCTCGGCGGCAACGAACGCGCCCGCGAACGTCACGTCAGCCGTGGCAAGTTGCTGCCCCGCGAACGGGTTGACCGGCTACTCGACCCGGGTAGCCCGTTTTTGGAACTCGCCGCGCTGGCCGCCAACGGCATGTACGGCGACGAATCGCCCGGCGCCGGAATCATCACCGGGATCGGCCGGGTGTCCGGGCGCGAATGCGTAATCGTCGCCAACGATGCGACGGTTAAGGGCGGCACCTACTACCCGATGACGGTGAAGAAGCACCTGCGCGCCCAAGAGATCGCACTGCAGAACCTGTTGCCGTGCATCTACCTGGTCGACTCCGGCGGCGCCTTCCTACCTCGCCAGGACGAGGTGTTCCCCGACCGCGAACACTTCGGGCGGATCTTCTACAACCAGGCGACCATGAGCGCCAAGGGAATTCCACAGGTGGCGGCGGTGCTCGGCTCCTGTACGGCAGGCGGTGCCTACGTGCCGGCGATGAGCGACGAAGCCGTCATCGTCCGTGAACAAGGCACCATCTTCCTCGGCGGGCCGCCCCTGGTGAAGGCCGCCACCGGTGAGATCGTCACCGCAGAGGAGCTCGGCGGGGGCGATCTGCACTCGCGGGTATCCGGCGTCACCGACCATCTGGCCGAGGATGACGAGGACGCGCTGCGCATCGTCCGTTCGATCGCGGCCACGTTCGGGCCACGCGAACCCGCTCAATGGGACATCAACTCATCGGTATCGCCGAAACACGCTCAAACCGAGCTCTACGACGTCGTGCCGCCCGATCCACGGGTGCCCTACGACGTCCACGAAGTCTTGGTGCGGTTGGTTGACGGCGGCCAATTTAGCGAGTTCAAGGCCAATTACGGCAAGACGCTGGTGACGGCGTTCGCGCGCATCCACGGTCACCCGGTGGGCATCATCGCCAACAACGGTGTCCTGTTCGGCGAATCCGCCGTCAAGGGAGCGCATTTCATCGAACTCTGCGACAAGCGCAAGATCCCGCTGCTGTTCCTGCAGAACATCGCGGGCTTCATGGTGGGCCGGGACTACGAGGCCGGCGGCATCGCCAAACACGGCGCCAAGATGGTCACCGCGGTGGCCTGCGCCCGGGTCCCGAAGCTCACCGTCGTGATCGGCGGATCCTATGGCGCAGGCAACTATTCAATGTGCGGGCGCGCCTACTCGCCGCGCACCGTGGCCAGTACCGACGCGGCCTGCTCACCACCCATCACCGAGATCCGCGCGTTGGGCCACATCC
>NZ_LZLS01000030.1 GCF_001673365.1 Mycobacterium asiaticum | reverse complement strand
CTCGACTACCCCGACCACGCCCACGACCCCGACGGGCGGGACGGTCATCTCCACCCAATACGGCACGACGACCATCGATGGTGGCAATGTGGTGCAGAACAATGCGTGGAACAACCCCGCCGGGCAAACCATCACCGCCACCCCCACCGGGTTCTCCATCACCCAGATGAACGGCAACGCGCCCACCAACGGGGCACCGCTGGGATACCCGTCGGTCTACCAAGGCGTGCATTACGGCACCTCGTCGACGGGCACCAACTTGCCGATCCAGCTGGGCCAAATCAACTCGGCAGTGACCAGCATCGACTACAACTACGTCCCGACCGGCACCTGGAACGCCTCCTACGACATCTGGCTGGACTCCACTTACACCACCACCGGAGTCAACGACCAGGAGATCATGATCTGGTTCAACCACCAGGGCCCGATTCAGCCGGTCGGTTCGCCGGTCGGCAACGCCACGATCAACGGCAAGCAGTTCGTGGTCTGGGACGGCAGCAACGGCCAGAACAACGTGATGTCCTACGTGGCCACCCAGCCGATCGAAGTGTGGACCTTCGACGTGATGGACTTCGTCGACCACACCAGCACCATGGAGTCGATCAACGACTCCTGGTATCTGACGAGCATCCAAGCCGGCTTCGAGCCGTGGAACGGCGGTGTCGGCCTGGGCGTCGACTCGTTCTCGGCCCTGGTGAACTGAGGTGAACTGACTTCCCTGCCGAGGGTTACGCTCGTCCGGTGAAGCGACTGGACGGGCAGCGGATTCTGGTGACCGGTGCCGGATCCGGGATCGGGCAGGCCACCGCGCTGCGCCTGCTCGACGAGGGTGCGGCGGTGGTCGGCGCCGACATCGCCGAGGACGGACTGGACATCACCCGCGAACAGGCGCGGGCGAGAGCTGAGCGGTTCAGCGCGCGGGTTATCGACGTCGCCGACGAGCAGTCGGTGACGGCCGGGGTGCGCGAGGCCATCAAGACCCTCGGCGGGCTGGATTCACTGGTCAACGCCGCCGGCATCCTGCGCGCCGCACACACCCACCAGACCACGCTTGAACTGTGGAACCGGATTGTCACCGTCAACCTGACCGGTACCTTCCTGGTGGTCCGCGAGGCGCTGCCGGCGCTGTTGGACAACCCGCGCAGCACGGTCGTGAACTTCAGCTCCACCTCGGCGAGTTTCGCCCATCCCTACATGGCCGCTTACGCCGCAAGCAAAGGCGGCGTGCAGGCCTTCACCCATTCGTTGGCGCTGGAATACGCGGCTGCCGGACTACGAGCAGTGTGCGTGGCGCCGGGCAGCATCAAGTCCGGCATTACCGACGCAACCGGCGGCTACATCCCGAAAGACGCGAACTGGTCGCTGTTTTCCCGGCTGATGCCGATCCTGCCCACCACGGAGGTGTCCAGTGGCGCCGCGATGGCCGACCCGTCGGTGATCGCCGGAGTCATCGCCATGTTGGTGTCCGAGGACGGCAAGTTCATCACCGGTACCGAGATCCGCATCGACGGCGGCACCCACGCCTAGTTGACGCAGGGCACCCCGCCGCCGTCGATCGGCTTGCCTCGATCGGGCGTCGGATATTCGGTGTAGGTGCCGTTGTAGTAGTAGCCGCTGTTACTGGGCTTGGT
>NZ_LZLS01000029.1 GCF_001673365.1 Mycobacterium asiaticum | reverse complement strand
GCACCGAGGTTGGGCAGTGCGGGCAGGGTCGGGAACGGCGGAATGGTGAACGGCGGCAACGTCAATGGCGGCAGAGCAAAGTTGCCAGCCAAGTCGACCAGGGCGTTGATGCCGCCAGTGATGGTGGCACCGAGGTTGGGCAGTGCGGGCAGCGTCGGGAACGGCGGCAGCGTGAACGGCGGAATCGCGAACGGCGGGATGGCCAGGTTGCCGGCCAGATCGACCAGGGCGTTGATGCCGCCGGTGATGGTCGCACCGAGGTTGGGCAGTGCGGGCAGTGTCGGGAACGGCGGCAGCGTGAACGGCGGAATCGCGAACGGCGGGATGGCCAGGTTGCCAGCCAGATCGACCAGGGCGTTGATGCCGCCGGTGATGGTGGCACCGAGGTTGGGCAGTGCGGGCAGGGTCGGGAACGGCGGAATGGTGAACGGCGGCAACGTCAATGGCGGCAGAGCAAAGTTGCCGGCCAAGTCGACCAGGGCGTTGATGCCGCCGGTGATGGTGGCACCGAGGTTGGGCAGTGCGGGCAGCGTCGGGAACGGCGGCAGCGTGAACGGCGGAATCGCGAACGGCGGGATGGCCAGGTT
>NZ_LZLS01000028.1 GCF_001673365.1 Mycobacterium asiaticum | reverse complement strand
ATGCCGGTGACTACAACACCGGTATCGGCAACACCAGCATCGCCAACACCGGTATCGGCAACACCGGCAGCTACAACGCCGGCTTCGGTAACACCGGTAGCGGCAACACGGGAAGTTTCAACGTCGGCAGCTTCAACACCGGTGATGCCAACGCGGGCGAGCTGAACACTGGAAGCTTCAACGGTGGCAGCATCAACACCGGCTTCGCCAACGCCGGTGACCTCAACACCGGTTCTTTTAACACCGGCAGCAGAAACCTCGGCTCATTCAACCTGGCCGACGGCCAAGGCGTGGACGGAATCACCATCCCGCTCAACTTCCCGGCGATTCCGATCGACCTGGTGGCGGGTACCAACGTGGCGATTCCGATCAGCGGTCGATTCGACCCGATCACTATCTATCCGATCAATGTCGATGTTCCGGTCAACGTAACGGCTTCTTTTGTTGTCAGCATCCCTGTCAACGGAATCGTCCCGTCCGCAATAGTCGACCCCATTGTCATCAATCCGATCGTCCTGATGGACCTGGTGTATGGGGCGGACTTCAAGTTACCCATCCAGATGACGCTGCTCGGCCGACTCAACCTCACGGTGCCGGGGCTGCTCGGTATCGGGAATTCCTCGGGGTCGTTGTCGTCGGGCTACTTCAACGGAAGTTCCAGCGGTACGTCTGGTTTCTTCAACTCCAGCGATCTGAGTTCGGGCTTCTCCAACGCCAACGGGGCGCTGAGCTCGGGCTTCGCCAACGCTGGTTCGTTGCTGTCCGGCTTCCAGAATCTCGGGACCGCCATCTCCGGGGCCGTCAATACCAGCACGCTGGCCGCCAACACCGCGGCCCTGATCTCCGGCGTCGGCAACATCGGCAGCGAGCTCTCCGGCTTCTGGAACGGCCAGGCCAGTGCGCTGCAGGCGATGCTGGCGGGCTGGGTGGCTAGCCGATGACGTACTTCCCCGCCCCGAACCCCCAAAAAGCTTTCCCGCAATGTAAGGAAGAGGATTGAGCCGGTGAGTTTTCTGACCTTGCCACCTGAGATCAACTCTCTGAATATGCTGCTCGGCGCGGGATCGGCGCCGATGGCGTCGGTCGCGTCGGCGTGGGATGGTCTGGCGTCTGAGCTGAGTTCGGCGTCGTCGTTCTTCGAGGGGGTCACCTCCGGGCTGATCAATGACGCCTGGCAGGGCCCGGCGTCGTTGCAGATGGCAGCGGCCGCCACGCCCTACACCGCGTGGCTGAGCGCCGCGGGAATCGCGGCCGAAGAAGCGGCGTCGCAAGCCCGGGCGGTGGTGTCGGCTTATGAGACGGCGCGGTCGATGGTCGTGCATCCGGCTCTGATCGCGGGCAACCGCAATTCGCTGGTCTCCCTTGTGGTGTCGAACCTGTTCGGCCAGAACGCACCGGCCATCGCCGCCATGGAAGAAATCTACGAACAGTTCTGGGCACAAGACGTGGTCGCGATGCTGGGCTACCACGGTGGGGCAGCGGCCGCGGCATCGGCGTTGACGCCGTTCGCCAAAGTGCCGTTGGGCGGACCGTCCGGCGCGGGTGGATTCGTCAAAGCCGTGCTGGGCGAGCTGGCCGGCGGTCTGAACCCCGGTGCGCTCAAAGGGGGCCTGGGTGCGATTAACACCAGGTTGACCAGCCTGCTGGGCGGGTTCAATCTCGCCGGCGTCTTGCGCAATCTGCAGCAGAGCACCGGCGGCCTCGCGAACCTCCGCCTGCACGAGCTAGGCGGCATCGGAACCGGTGGACCAACCGCGGCCAGTGGCTGGGGGCCGGCCGGGCGGCACGGCTTCGGACCGGGTCTATGGGGTCGCTTCGGCGGCTCGGGTGCCGGCCTGCAGGCGTTCGTCGCGAGCCTGTCCAGTTCCGGGGGCCTGAACGGCCTGCTCAACAGCGCAACCGTGACCACCGCTCTGACCAGCGCGCTGAGCAGTCCGACCGTCGCCACCCTGCTAAACAGCCCGACCGTCAGCACCCTGCTGAACAGTCCAAGCGTGACCAACCTGCTTAACAGCCCGACCGTCAGTAATCTGCTGCGTAGTCCGGCGGTGAGCAGCTTGTTGAGCGGGACGAATCTGTCGGTGAAGCTGAACAGTTTGTTGACGGTGAATCCTGCGGCTGCGACGGCGGCGGTGACCGATGTCTTCGGCAATACCGGGACCGGCAATATCGGATTCGGTAATACCGGTGACAACAACATCGGGTTCGGTAACACCGGTAACGGCAACGTCGGTATCGGCAACTCCGGCTTCGATCTGAAGGGCATATTGAACTCCGGGGTGGGCAACTCCGGGTTGTTTAACACCGGCAGTTACAACACCGGTATCGGCAACTCCGGCACCGGTAACACCGGGTTGTTCAACCCCGGTGACTTCAACACCGGTATCGGTAACCGGGGTAGCTACAACACCGGAAGTTTTAACGAGGGCAGCTTCAACAGTGGTGATTTCAATGGTGGTGACACCAACACCGGCTGGTTCAACACCGGCAACCTCAACACCGGTATCGGCAACTCCGGGGACATCAATACCGGTATCGGCAACTCCGGCAACATGAACAACGGGATGTTCCTGCGGGGCGACGCCCAGGGCAGCGTGGGTGGTGCTATTTACTCAATCCACATCGACCAGGTACCCGTGGACTTCGGCATGCGGGTCCCACTGAACCTGACGGTGGCCGGCGGCACCCTCGACATCACCACTCAGCCGTTCAATGTCCCTGTGCTCTCGATCGCCGGCATAAGCAACGTGGTCGCCGGCTCCACCGTCGGTCCCATCAGCGTGCCGACCGTAACGATCAGCGGACCACGGCTGAACTTCGTGATTGGCGGTCCGAATTACACCTTGTTCGGCGGCATCACCGGCACT
>NZ_LZLS01000027.1 GCF_001673365.1 Mycobacterium asiaticum | reverse complement strand
CATCAGACGGCGACGCCCAGCAAGCCGGAACGGAGGTCGCCTGAAACACCCCGATCCACAGGTCTTGACAATTCCTCGAATCGCAATCTGGCACGAGTTGTGACCCTCATGTCTCGAGCCGCCCAACTCAATGCTTACGTTATTCCTATGGATTCGGGTCATCCCCGCGCGGGTTCTTACGGTCGGAAGTATGCGTCTGGGGGTTAGCTTCCCTCATGATTGAAGGACCCTAGTGAGGGGGACCCGTTTGATGGTCCAGTCGCTATGCGGCTTGCGGTTGGTGGGTCGTGGTCCACTGTAGGGCGAACTCGGCTGGGGTGAGCCCGCGGTGGGCGGAGTGAGGCCGGTTAGCGTTGTAGTCGATCCTCCAATCTTCGATGATGACTTGGGCTTCTCGCAGCGAGTCGAAGCGCCAGGAGTTGAGCAACTCGTCGCGCAGTCGGCCGTTGAACGACTCGATCCAGCCGTTCTGCCAGGGGGCTCCGGGATCGATGAATAGCGAGCCGGTGCTGTTGTGGCGAGTCCCCACTATTGAGTCCGCCCGATCTGTACCCGTGTCGTAGGTCCAGCCGATCTGTACCCGTGTCGTAGGTCCAGAGTTATGGGAGTTGGGGGCACAGTGATCTGAGGAGGTCACATGCCCCGGATGTATCCGCCGACGGTGCGCCGGCAAATAGCGCAACGGCTTGGATCGGGTGAATCGGTCGTCACCATCGCGGCCGAGACAGGGATTGCGCAGTCGACATTGTTCCGGTGGAAGCACCAGGCGCTCATCGATGCGGGAGTCATTGACGGCATTGCCAGCGTGGAGGCCGATGAGCTCTCGGCAGCGCATCGACGCATCGCGCAACTCGAGGCAGAGCTGGCGTTGACGCGGGATGCGTGTGAGTTGTTCAACGCCGGGGTGGTGGTGCCCCCAAAACGCCGCCGCGCGATCGCTGAAGGGCTGATCGCGCAAGGGTATTCAGCCCGATCCGCTTGTCGCATAGCAGGTTTAGCCCGATCCAACCTGCAGTATCATCGGCGCCGGGCGGTGCCTGATCGCGAAATCCGCCGATTAATCGTGGCCGATACGATCACCAAGATTCACCAAGGCTCGCGTGGCACCTATGGCGGTCGTCGGATGCGGGCGGCCCTGCTCGATGACTACGAGATGAATGTGAACCTGAAGCTGGTGCGCGCAATCATGGTCGAGTAGGGCATCAGCGGGATGCCCCATCCACGCCGGCGAATCCCCAACCTGATCCGGCTGCATACCCCCGCCGACCTGGTCAACCGCCAGTTCACCGCCGAACAGCCCAACGAACTGTGGTGCACCGACATCACCGAGCACCCCGCCCGCGACGGCAAGGTCTATTGCTGCGCCATCATGGACTGCTTCTCCAGGATGATCGTGGCACGCACCTTCTCGACAATCGCGGACACCGTGTTGGTCAACAACGCTGTCAACATGGCAGCCAACACCCGAAAACGTTCCGGCGCAACGGTATTACACGCGGATCACGGCTCACAGTTCACCTCGTGGAGCTTCGGGGAAAATTTGCGCCGGTGGGGCCTTCTAGCCTCGTTCGGTACCGTCGGCGACTGCTACGATAACGCCGCCATGGAGTCGTTCTGGGCCCGCATGCAAGTCGAATTACTCGACACCCGACGGTGGTCAACCACCATCGAACTGGCCGCCGCTATGGCCGACTACATCGACAACTTCTACAACGTCGAACGTCGCCACAGCTATCTCGGTAACATCAGCCCCGCAGCATACGAAACGCTGTGGACAACCACCCGTTACGCCTCCCAACTCGCGTAACCATGGCTCCAATCGGCGGGGACAGATCAGCTGGACCACTACGACGGGCTCACCTCACTAGGTTTTGTTCCTAGTTGGCGAGGGCCCGGGTTGGCTGACTCGCAGCGTGTAAGGTGAACCGCCCTGGTTCTGCCGGAGACTCTGATATACCCCGGGTTGTTGTCCGAGTCGGTTTGCTTGACTTTTGGTCACGACGTCCGTCGAAGGAGCCGTGTCCGTGCCCAAGCGTTATCCCGAGGGATTCCGTCGCAAGGTGCTTGATCTGGTGGGTGCAGGCCGCCCCATCGCACAAGTCGCTGCCGATCTGGGCATCAGTGACCAGACGATCTACGGGTGGCGCAAACAGGAACTGATCGACACCGGCCTCCTACCCGGCCACAATCGCGCCGAGCAAGCCGAGCTGACCGCAGCCAACAAACGCATCCGCGAGCTCGAGACTGAGGTGGCGATCCTGAAAAGGGCTCGTGAGCTGCTGCGGGAGCCGCCCGACCCAAAAGGCGGTACGCGGTCATAGCGACCATGGCCGCAGAAGGACTGCCCGTGCAAACTGCCTGCCGGCTGCTGTCGGTATCCGAGTCGGGGTACTGAGAATGGCGACGGCGCCCACCGTCGGCGCGAGCGGTGCGCCACGCATGGCTGACCGAACAGATCCAGGCCGTACACACTGCTTCCCACGGCACCTACGGCGTCATCCGGGTGCATGCCGAACTCACCCTCGGTCTGGGACTTCAGGTGGGCCACAACCAGCTGGAGCTGCTGATGGCACGTGCTGGCATCAAGGGGCTACCGGGCAACCGGCGTCCCCGGTCACGTCACGAGATACCGACGGCGACCGATCTGGTGGAGCGGATGTTCACCCGGGAGGTCCCAAATCGATTGTGGGTCAACGATATCACCGAACACCGCACCTACGGAGGCAAGCTGTACTGCGCGGTCGTACTCGATACCTTCTTCCGCCCTGTGGTCGGCTGGTCGATCGATTCGAGTCAGACCGCCGCCCTGGTCACCAACGCGCTGAGCATGGCGATCGCCAACCGCGACCCACAGGTCGGTGTGATCGTTCACTCCGACCACGGAGTGCAATTCACCTCCTGGGCTTTCACCGACCGCGCTAAACGCGCGGGCCTGGTGCCGTCGATGGGATCCATCGGCGATTGCTACGGCAACGCGATGATCGAATCCTTCTGGGGCAGAATGCAAACCGGACTGCTCAACCGCAAGCGATGGAGGACCCGCATCGAGTTGGCCAACGCCATCTTCGAATACTTGGAGATCTTCCACAACCGCCAACGGCGTCACTCCGCCCTCGGCATGCGCACACCGATAGAGTTCGAACTGCTACATCAATCCACCCAGCCCGTGGCCTGAAACCAAGTACGGCGACACCGCCAAACCCGGGGTACATCACCGCTCCTTCTGTGACAAAGATGGCGTGTATGGCCAAGCATTACCCAGTCGAGCAGCGGGAGCGTGCGGTGAAGATGACGCCCGACCATCTCGGTAGGTATCGGTCGGCGTATGCCGCCTGCCAGTCGATCGGCCGAAGCTCAGTGTGGGCGCCGATCGCTGCGTCGGTGGATGTTACAGGCCCAGGTCGATGTGGCTCAGCGCCCGGATGTCACGACTGCCGAGCAACAGCGAATCCGGAAGCTCGAGTGGGAGAGCCGGGATCACAAGGAGGCCAACGAAATTCTGAATGATGCCTCGATTTTCTCTGGCGGCTCGCGTCTAGGTGGGTGATGTTCCATTCTTGGTATCGGTGGCACCACGCCGGAACGAGAAGTGTCGGTGGCCGAAGTAGCTCATCAGCGTGGTAAATGCGATGACAATCGCTTGCGCCGGGATACGGTGCAGGCCAAGCTCAACAAGGAGAGGCAGGGCGACTACGTTGATTGCTAGCGCGGTGAAGTAAACGCTCCAGAAGCGGATGAGGTCACGCAGCACGTGGCCGCGGACGCGGAACACAAACCGCCTATGCATCACGAAGGCGAACAACACGGTCAGCGGATGCGAGATCCCGACAGTGACTAGCGATCCGGCGACCGCGCCTAACCGGTGGTCGACGAAGTGGCCCATGCTCACCGAGCAAGCGATAAACAACCCGAACCCAACGACCGTGTTGATTCCTCCGACCAACAGAAATGCCACGCGCTGGTCATGCACGAGTCGGATCAGCGGCCCCGGTGGCATCGATTCGGACGGTAGATTAGATTCACTCATCCGAAACTTTCGTGTATGGCCGTCTTATACCTGTCATCGCAAACCAGGTTATGACCTCGTCCAGTACTGCGTCGGAAGATCGCGTTTGAGCATGATATCCAGCTAGGCCCACCGGATGTGCGGCGCCACGTCGCACGCATCGATGACCGCACTCGGCCCATATGGAAGGTTCCAGCTGGAAAATCGTCCAATGGGCTAGAAGGTTTGGTAGCTTCAGTTTCTAGCTCCGTGCATCGCGAACGAGCCCAAGGGGGGCAATCTCGTGTTGGCCGCGTGCCAGATGTCAGGGCGCACCCGGACGGTGCGTAGACGGTGACCGACACTTCCCGAGCACTGTGTTCAACGAGTTCAGAAGTGGGGCCCGCCAGCCCGGAACGTCGGCTTAAACCTGTTGAAATCGTTGCCGTCCAATCCTTGTCTTCGGCGACCACCTTTGTCGCCCTTGCCTCCATAGTGGTAGTGCTCAACGGCGGCCCGTCAAAAAAGCTCGACACGTTGCTGTGGGTTATCGCGTTCGCTTTTGCCCTTCCCATCGGCACGTTTCTCGGCGCCCGTAAGTGCCGCAGACTGGCCGCAATCCCGCAGCCGACCGTTCGCTGGTCACTCGCGTTAGGCACCTTGCTACTTTCGACCGGGTTCGTCTTGCTCCGGTTGTTTAACACGGGCATTGTGCAGGTCACCGCGGTGGGGATGGTGGCGCTGGCGGCGTGGGGGATCACCGAGCTTGCCGCTCGCCGTCCGGAGGTGTTCCGCCTGCTTGAAGAGCGGCCGGTCTATGCACCCTTTGTCCTTGGCGCGAGTGCGACAGTGATTATGATCCTTTTGTTCCTCGTGGTCCCTGGCTCGTTAGTTGTGTTCTCCGCCAGCCCTTTTCGGACTCTCGCGTTGGTCGTGGCCGGACTCACGGCCGTTGTCACGCTGGCCTCGGCCGCGCTCGCGGCGGTGCTCTTCTTTCACCGGCGGGCGCCGCGTGCTTGGCGCCGTCGCATCTTCGACGTGGGCGTCTGTGTCGTGCTGACGTTAGTCGTTTTCCAAGTAAAGTTGCCTCCCCCGCCCGAAATCTTCGTCCACCACCACGACTTCTACCTTGGGCCGGTGAACGATATGGCGCACGGGCGTATGATGCTTATCGATGTCTGGGCGCAATACGGTGTCGGTGCCTACTACGCGCTGCTTGCAGCCCTGAGCGTTCTTCCGCTTAACCATGGCGGACTCGTTTTGTTTCTGAGCACCGTAATGGCTGCGCAGTATGTCCTTGTTTACGTGACGTTACGCACTGCCATCCGGTCCCATGCCCTAGTGATCTCAGCGATGCTAGCGGCTGTCATGGCTAATATCTTTGCCTCAATTGGTTCGTACGTGGTGTACCCCAGCGTAGGGCCCCTGCGCTTCGGTCTCCCGTACCTCGTCATTGCCGCTGCGGTCGCCGCTGCGCGCTGGCCGCAACACGCGCGGACGGTGCGGTTGGGACAACTTGTGGTCATCGCAATCGCCGCGGTGTGGAGCTTCGAGACGTTTGTGTACACAGGCGTAACGTGGTTCGCGCTGGCGGCTCTGCTGGCGTTCGGGCGGACGCGGGCGGGACGTTGGGTGTTCGTGCGAGAACTGGCTACGGCTGCCACGGTCTCGCTGGGGGCCGTGCTCGCGCTGAGCGTTGGTACCCGCGTGGCGTCCGGCACATGGCCGGACTGGGGCGGCTACTTTGCCTATATCCGGCTGTACTCGGTAGGCGAGTTCGGTACGCTGCCCCTCGACTTGTGGTCACCCGGCCTGTTGATGGCGGCCGTGATCTTCCTGTCTGCAGTCGGGCTCGTGTCGGTGGCACGCGACGAGCGCGCCCGAATTTCTGGACCCGTTCTCGCCGGGCTTGCCGGGTTCACCGGCTTCGCCGCGTCTACCTTCACATACTTCCTAGGCCGTTCGCATCCGAATAATCTCTTGAACCTGCTTGTGCCCGTGTGCGCGCTGGGCTGCCTATGGGCGAGCATATTTCTGGGGCCACTGGACCGTGGCCACCGTGCTCGGCGAGTGGTGCCACTCGCATTGGTACTAATTGTCTTCGCGTCGTTGACTGCCTATGGATTACCGTCCGCGATGCAGAAATGGCACAACACGGCCTTCGCCCACGCGGTGCCGTTCGCAGACGGGCATCTGCCCGGCCACGGCGGGTTGTCGCTCCGCACCTCACTACAAGATCTCTGGGCGGGAAGGACTTTTGATGACAGCATCGTCGACAACGGCGCTATGATGCTGCAACGTTATGACCCTGGTGACGGCGCGGCACTGGTCGTGGTCCCGCAGACCACAGAGATTCTTCTGAAGGTGCGCCGGGTGAATCTGCTCCCGATCAGCAATCCAGAGGAAGACACTCTGGTCCTCGCGCGTGAATGGCCGCGGATCGCCGCGGCCATCGACGCGGTGCCAGCCGGTACGATCCTCCTGACGTCAACACTCGTGCCGCAAACCGGCCCGCCCATACTGCAGCGCGCACTTGAGGAGCTACGGATTCGGTTCGACTTCGAGGTCCTGGACAGCTCTCCGAATGGCTTGCAGGTCGTCCGCGTTCACCCACGCTCGTAGCCGCCAAGCGGACGTTCAAGTCGCAAGCAAGCTAACGCGCTTAGGACTAATCGCCTACAGGTTTAACAACGGCGTTCGTAGGCTTCGGCGACTCGTCGGTACAGCGGTTGGCTGCCGTGTTCGTTAATTCGAGCTAGGCAGACTTCACTCCGCTCGTCATGCTGTTGCCCACATTAAATCCAAGTTTCACACCATCGAGATGAACGACCTCGGCAGCTCTGGCAACTGTTCGTTTTACTGGGCCGGGCGCGGGCACTAACCGCCACCAGTAGCGGAACGCGTAACGGTTGACGAACCGTTCGACACGGATATCGCGGTAGCCAGTAGTCTCGAAGAGGGTCCGGATGCTCGTGGCCGAGAAAAGCTGCATGTGCTCGATGTCGATAATCGGCGAGCGTTTCCCAAGCATGCGGTTCAGCCGTCCTTGGTAGTCGTGCGTCACCGTGACGAAAGCTCCACCCGGGCGAAGCAACCGAAACGCTGCAAGCGCGATGACTTTCGGGTCCAGTACATGCTCCATAGTCATAAAGCAGCAGATTAGGTCGAACGACCCGGGAGCGAAGTCCTGCTCCTGGAAGACACCCTTACGAATCCAAGGCTGGCGATGAAGGGGGGCTGCGCAGATGGCGGCAGCGGACGGTTCCACGCCGACCAGTTCGGTAAATCCTTGTAGCCTGAGGTGCTCTAGAAGGACTCCTGTGCCGGCACCGATCTCAAGCACTGATTCGCGTCGTGGGAGTGCCATCAAAGTCGACCGCATAGCGTGTATGTACGCAATAGCCGCGTCGTCGGCTTCTTCTGCGCTGTCATAATCAGCGACATGATAGGCGCGCGCCAGTTCGTCCTGGCTGGGCGGGTCGTCGGCATAAACCAAGTCACATTGCAGACAGCGCACCAGGTTGAGATTCATGTACTCTGGCGTTTTGCGTGAAGCGTAGCTGAATCCGTCCAAGCGGGTGGTGTCGATGTTGGCTCGTAGGAACGATTCTGCCATGAGCGAGTCAGCTTCACAGATTGGGCAAGATCGCTTGGAGCTCATCGAGGTTTCTCTCTAGCAGTCAGCTGCTGCATTGCCTTGCCATCCGGCAGCAACTCTGTTTGCTCCCCGTTGCGGATTAGCGAAGATCGGATCAGGCGGGGGCGTTCCTTTACCTCGGTCATAATTTTTGATACGTATTCTCCGACAAGACCGATTGCAAACAGATTCATGGAACCGAAGATGAGCATCACGAGCAACACGGTCGTGATACCTCGAGGTGCGATGGCTGGTACAAAGACCCGCAACAGGAAGACGACTAGTGCCGCCAGCAACGATACGCCTAGGGAGATGATTCCCGTATTGGTCAGCATGGTCAGTGGCGCGTTGCTGAACGAAAAGATCGCCTTCTTAGCCCAGTCAACGTTCTTCATGAAGCTGTTCGTCGAGCGTCCGAACATTCGCTCGGGGCGAATGTAATCGACACCGGTTTGCCTGAAGCCCACGTATGCGCGCAATCCGCGCATGAACAAATCGCGCTCTGGACAATTAAGCAACCATCTGACCACGCGTCGGTCCATCAATGAGAAGTCGCCTGCGTCCAGCGGTATATTTACGTAGCTGTAGCGTGCGAACAATCGATAAAACAGCTTGTACTCCAAGCCCCGGTGCCACGGCATAGCGCGCTTGATCCGCCTCCCGTACACGACGTCGTAGCCTTGTTCCCAGCTGGAGTAGAACTCGGGAATGAGTTCGGGTGGGTCTTGGAGATCACCGTCGAGCAAAATGACGCCGTCCATCGTCGCCAGCTCCATGCCGCTGCGGAACGCCATCTGCGAACCGAAGTTTCGCGAGTGCGTGATTCCAATTACGTGTGGATCCTTCCGGCTGATTTCGCGGATCACCTCGGCGCTATCGTCCGGGCTTCCGTCGTTTACGAAGATCACTTCGTAGTCGACGTCGAGCCGAGCGAACGTTTCGGACAACCGTTTGTACATCACAGGTATCGCCTCGGCGTCTTTGTAACAGGCAATCACTGCCGACAAACTGCGCCGGCGACCGCCAGCTCCTTTTTTGGTCGCTCGCGCCATCTGCTGATCGGTGAGAGTGGCGACCCACCTCGACATCGACTCCAGGCCATCCTTGAGAGCGGTCTGCGCACTCCAGCCGATCTCGCGCTGCGCCTTACTAGGGTCGGAATACCAGTCGGCCATGTCCCAAGCTCGCCCCGCCATCGTGTCGAATTGCGGTTCGGCGTCTAGGTGAAACGTTTCGCACGTGACGTCGACGAGCTCGCCAATCGTGGTCTTGATTCCCGTGCCGATGTTTAAATTTTCACCGTGAAGTCCCGGGTGCATGCGTACCGCAGCTGAAACAAAGGCTTCGCATACGTCGTCGATGTAAACGAAGTCGCGTGAAGTGCGCGGATCAACCAAGGGCGGCAGCGCCCCTCGCAACGCTTCTCGAAGCAGCGTTGGGAGGAGACGCGAAGTGTCCTCGAGCGGGCCATATACCGAGTACAGGCGGAGATTAACCGCCGGAAAACCTCGCTGTTTACCCATGTAGTGGAGATAATTAGCGATCGCCACTTTGGATACAGCGTATGGGCTGTTGGGTTCGCAGAGGCTGTCTTCGGCGGGTGCTGAGCAATTGGTGCCGTATTCGGAAGAACTGCCCGCGCTGACGAAGGCGGTGAAAGGCCGGGACGCCAAATGGTCGACCAAGTTGACAGCGGATTGAAAATTGGTTTGGTAGATAAGGGTCGCGTCTTCCTCGAATGAGTATGCACCGTAGGCGGCGCAGTGAAAGACCGTCTGCGGCGAAGAGCTATCCACTAAGTGCCTTGTCAGCACGTAGTCGTTTAGGTCTACCTCAATAGTTTGCTCGTCCGGTACGTCGCGGAGTCTCCACCCTTTCTCGCCGTGGATGACCGCGTATACGTCGTCACGAACCTCGTATAGCTTTCTGAACAGATTCGCCCCGACAAAGCCCGAGGCGCCGGTCACCAGGATCGGCCCCTTTAGAGCGCGGATGTTCGATTCGAGTAGATCCATTCTCAGACGCTCGCCAGCACAGATAGCATCGTTGGCTGGTCGAGCCCGGACTGCGCTCGCATAAACTGCTGGGAGCCGTAGCGACCATAACTGTGGGCACGGGCACACAAGTGTGCGAAAGCTTTCGGCGGGCAACCGCGTTCGCTCAGATTCAGAAGAAGTTGCGATGCAAAAGATCCCTGCCGCACGTGTTCTTC
Source organism: Mycobacterium asiaticum (assembly GCF_001673365.1). Classification (GTDB taxonomy): domain Bacteria; phylum Actinomycetota; class Actinomycetes; order Mycobacteriales; family Mycobacteriaceae; genus Mycobacterium; species Mycobacterium asiaticum_A. Next base: position 2,359 of record NZ_LZLS01000027.1, on the reverse strand, counting down.
GACGACGATGAGCCTGGATGAAGAGTCAATCTTCATGAGCAAAGTTTCTGGAATCGGATTCTGTTCGATGGGCAATTCGCCAACGACCCACAGGCTCGGGCGCTGCCCAGCCGGCATGGCCTCGAAGCACGCGATATAGGTGCCGGCGACTGGACCGACGCCAATCACGACCGGCCCGTGTCCTGTTGTCAATTCACGCCATGGCTGGTATGGAGGAATGATCCATCCTGCTGGCGGTTCGCCGAGACCTATGCGTAGATAGGCGGGGCCATCGCACGAACCTGCGCTGGAAACGATCGCCTCCACGTCTTCGTTGAACGCCGGGACCAACGCCGTAATGTCCGGCAGCGTGAGCAGCGTGCCGTAGTCGTCGATGGAGTGATGCGTCGGCCCCATCACCCCGTAGCCGTAGCCGCCACCGTTTCCGATCAACTTCACGGGGAGATGGTGGAAACAGATGTCGTTGCGGATCTGCTCGAACGGTCGCGCGTACATGAAGGGGGCGATGCTGTAGACCCACACTTCTAATTCCTGAGCGGCCAACGCTGCGGCGACGGTGATCATGTTTTGTTCGGCAACGCCAGCATTGATGAACCGGTCGCCCATTGCGTGTTGTAGCGGCTCGAGAGCATTGAATCCGAGATCACCGGTGAGAAAGACCATGTCCTTCTCTCTAACTGACCGATCGACTAACGCGTCACACAGCTGTTTCCTCATTAGCTACCGATCTCGTCGATCGCCTGCTGGTACAGCTCTGCGGTCAAAGGAAGATAGTGCCATTTCATCTCGTTTTCCATAAAGCTCACACCGCGGCCCTTAATTGTGCGGAGAACAACCAATTTCAACCGTTCACCCGGGGCTGAAATCGCGCTGCGTATCGCGTCCGCATCGTGCCCATCGACGACATCGACGTCAATGTCGAAGCCCCGCAACCGCTGCCACAACGGGGACATACTAGCGATGTCAGTAGTCGACCCGAATCCCTGCAGCCCGTTGTGATCAACCAGGATCGTGAGATTGTTCAGTTGGTGGTGTGACGCGAAGATCAGACCTTCCCACGTCGAACCTTCTTGCCACTCACCGTCGGAGGTCAAACACACCACGCGCGCACTGGTTCCCTTAAGCCGAAAGGCCAACGCGGTCCCCGCGGCAAGGGACAGCCCGTGCCCCAAACTGCCAGTAGCGAACCCGATGTCGGGGATTCCTGCCGCCGGCGGATGTCCGGCCAGCAGTGTGTCGTCCCGGTGAAATGTTTCGAGGTCCCGATCGTCAAGCCGGCCGAGACTCCACAGTGTCGTGTAAAGTGCACCCGCCGAATGGCCTTTGGACAAGAAGAACCGGTCCTCATCGCGCAGATACTCATGAAATACGACCATCATGGCGTCAAGAGATGAGAGGTTGCCCCCGATGTGGCCGACACCGCTTTCGAAGTGCATTCTTAGGAGTCGTTGGCGCGCAACGCGAAAATCGTTTGCAGCGAGCGCTGAAGCGCTGGTCTTCATCATCGTCCACCAGCTTGATACGTTGATGGCCACGGCGGCAGGCAGTGCGTCGCCCACGGTATCGCTCTGACCAACTCGCGGATAAACTGGCGGCGCGGCGGCGTGGCGATCGGCAACAGTATCCCGTGTCGCAACCCAGATGCCGCCAAGGACAGCGTTGTTCTACGGACCCCCGTCATATGCGGGAATATTACCCTGATGAAAAAGGTAACGGTCCGGATTCCGAGGGATTGAGTTTTCGGCGTCCGACGAGTGGAGCGATCAGAGTCGGCAGTGTGCTGCCGTACCGGGCTGGCCAAGTAGGAGGATGCAAACGATCGTGGCGCTGGGAGGGGCACGCCAGGTGCCAACCATGCGTCGGTGATCACGGAGGACAGCGATCCGGTGAGAAATACTCGCTCTTCCGAACCGCGTGGATCCCGAGTACGTAGCGCCGGGATCGGTACAGGAAAGCCAGGTACTGGCGGAGCGCCATAGCGTGGAGCTGAACGGCAGCGCGAGCCTCACCATGACTCGGGCAATACGTCGCTTGAGTGCAAGCACGCAACGGCCCTCGCTCCTTGCGGGTCATAGCGGATAACGTCAACAGGGCCTTACAGACGAAGAACTGTGAAACGAACGGCCCTTTTGGTGCGTATGCACTACAGAGCTCAGGGGAGTTTGGCCGAACTATTTGTGGGAAACGCCTCGGCCCTCGGCGGAAGCTCGTATCCTCGTCCCGACAGATCATCACAAGCTGATGGGGGATATTCGTCGCGCCGAAAAGGGCGTGCTACGGGGTCGATCAGGGAGGGTGGCGGGTCGCGTGGCGGGTCAGCCGGGGAAGCGGATTTGCATCGTAGGTGGTGCGGGTCATG
>NZ_LZLS01000026.1 GCF_001673365.1 Mycobacterium asiaticum | reverse complement strand
GTGCCGTTGCCGCCGGCGCCGCCGCTGGTGAAGAGTCCGCCGGCGCCACCGGTTCCGCCTAGTCCGCCGGTACCTCCCAGCCAGGACGACCCGCCATTCCCGCCCGGCCCGGCAGCACCCATCAGCAATCCAGCATTTCCACCTGCCCCGCCGACCCCGCCAGCGGATCCGGCAACGTTTCCCAACCCGCCGGTGCCTCCGCGTCCGCCGGCACCGAACAGCATGGCGTCGCCACCACGGCCACCCGTACCGGCGGCTGGAGCGGCCCCCGAGAGTCCGCCGGCCCCGCCTGCCCCGCCGTTGCCGAAGAGTCCGGCAGCTCCACCACTGCCGCCGTTCTTGCCGATTGCGCCGGACCCGCCCGCTCCGCCGTTGCCGATCAACCAGCCGCCGGCTCCGCCGTTGTTTCCACTCCCCGGTGCCGCGGTGGCGCCGTCGCCAATCAGCGGGCGCCCGGTGAGCGTCACGAAGGGCGAATTGATCGCGTTAAGCACCTGCTGCTGCACCATCTGGAGTGGGGAGGCGCTGGCGGCCTCGGCCGCGGCATAGTGCCCCGCGCCCGCGCTCATGAGCCGGACGAACTGGTCATGAAACGCTGTCGCTTGTGCGCTGACCGCTTCATATGCCTGGCCATGCGCCGAAAACAGCGCAGCGATGGCCGCCGACACCCCGTCCTCGGCTGGGGCCAGCACGGCCGCCGTCTGAGCGATCGCGGCTCGGTTGGCCGCGCTGAGCGTGGCCTGGATACCGGCCAAATCCGAGGCCGCCGCCGTCATCATCTCCGGAGCTATGTTCACGAATGACATGTCTGTCCCCCTCTTTGAGCCAACCTGGACGACACCGGCGCTCCCGCGACGCATTAAGGGAGGACGTAGGTCCCGCGCAACTCAGCCTCGGCCCAAGCGAAGGGGCTGTCTTGCGTAATCGACTACTCGAATCGCGTCCGGTGGATTGGCGAGGGTCTGAGCCTGAGCAGATTCACGGACGTGCCGCCGGTGTCAGCGACGGTAGGAGCTAGCGTCCGGCCGGGTTGGGCAGCTTACGCGGCGGCGCGTCGGGGCTCGGCGTGTCCCGAGTCGGCGGCGGCCCCGTCGGGTTCGGCCCCCGACCGGCCTCGACGTCCACGCACTAGCACTGCCACCGCGATGGCGAGACAGGTCGCGGCCGGCAGCAACAGCGCGTATCCGCCCAACCGCGCACCGAGCAGCAGCCCGGCAACTCCGCCGCAGAGGAACAGCACGAACGTCACGCTGAGCACCGCGGCTTTCCACTTTTCGATTCCATGCTTGCGGCTGCGGCCGAGCATCAGCCCGAGGTCGGTGATGGTTCCGGTGAAGTGGGTGGTACGTACCGCCATTCCGCGGAAATTTGACGTAAGCGCGTTTTGCATGCCGAGGGCCAATGCAGCGAACATTGCGTCGACGACATTCACCTCGAGACCGAGTGCGACGATCGGCGCCTGCAGCGTCGGCAATTCCATCCCCGTGGCGACCAGCAGCAGCAATAGCGCCTCGAGAATCAGCACGAGGGCTTGACGTCTTCCCAGCAGCGTCTTGGTGGAGGCGAGAATTGCTCCGGCCGCGGCCGCTCCGAGTAGGAATCCCCCGATGATCGCCGCGAGCAGGTGCCCCTGGTAGAGCAACGGGTTTGCTGTGTTCATGCCTAGCTGGGTGGTGACGGCGGTCACGTTCCCGACCGGAAAAGCCAGGATCAGGATGCCGACCGCATTGACGAAACCAGCGGTCAATGCCAAAATCCCGGTGTAGCCGAGGATTAACTTGCGCGCAGGCTTCTCGCCACCACGGGCCGGAAGTTTCCGCAGCGGCATCTTGAGTCGGTACCTACCTTACTTTTGCTTAACAATAATCGCGGGCAACTCTTCGCCACACTAACAACGGATGCCCCGCGACCACCCGTCGCGAAACCTAAGTCATAGAGCTTGCCTAAGTTAGGCCGCGTGTGCTTCGCGGCGAGGTATGGCGAAGATTACATCTTTGATGGCAGCGGGCCGGATTGCTTCAGTCGCCTTGCGCCCGAAGTCATTGGGTAACGACAGGCGGAACACCTTTTTCCATGCAGAGGCGACCTGACGCGGCAGCGGCCCGGTCGTGTAGGTCAAGCCGTAGCGCTCAAAGAGTTCCTGCACCTTTGGCGCAATCTCCTGGTAGCGGTTGCTGGGCAGGTCGGGGTAGAGATGGTGCTCAATCTGGAAGGACAGGTTGCCAGTCATGAAGTGCAGGAACGGGTTTCCGGAAATGTTCGCCGAGCCCAGCATCTGCCGCAGATACCACTGCCCGCGCGTTTCCCCATCTATAGAGGTCTTTTCGTACGTCTGCACACCATCGGGGAAGTGCCCGCACATGATCACCGAATGCGTCCAAAGATTGCGTATCAGGTTGGCGGTTAGATTCGCCGTCACCGTGGTAACCGCTGAGGGCCCGGACAGCAACGGATGCAGCACATAGTCGCGCATCACGTGCTTACGGACTTTGCCGAGCACCTTCTTGCCCTGCCGACGGAACTCGTCCTTATCGCCGCGGCCCTGGAGGTGCTTGCCGATCTCAAGATCGTATGCGGCAATGCCGTATTGGAATAAGCACGCGTTGATGAAGTTCCACACTGGCTGAGCGAGATAGAACGGCTTCCAGCGTTGATCCTCATCCACCCGCATGATGCCGTAACCCAGATCATGGTCCTTGCCAAGGACATTCGTGTAGGTGTGATGAACCTCGTTGTGCGAGTGCTTCCACATCTCCGATGGCGAGGCGTTATCCCATTCCCAGGTGGTCGAGTGAATCTTCGGATCGCGCATCCAGTCCCATTGCCCGTGCATCACGTTGTGGCCGATCTCCATGTTCTCGACGATCTTGGAGATCGACAGCCCGGCCGTACCGATCACCCAGGCCGGGGGGAACAACGAGAAGAGCAATAGTGCGCGGCTGGCGAGTTCGAGCCGGCGCTGACCGTCGATGACTTTGCGGATGTAGTTGGCGTCGCGCTCGCCACGGCTGGCCAGCACGTGCTCGCGGATGGCGTCGAGTTCGCGGCCCAGGTTCTCGATGTCCTCGTCGGACAGGTGGCCGGCGGGATTTGATTGTGCGGTAGTCATTCTCGGGCTCCTTAGAGGTCGAGTTCGCAAGCACCCGCCGCGGCGGATATGCAGGTTTGGATCTTCACGTTGTCGCCGGCCGAAGCGGTGGTGAGCTCGCCGTTGCGTAGGTCGCGCACTACGCCTTGTCGCAACGGAACGACGCATCCGAAGCAGATCCCCATCCGGCAGCCCGACGGCATCAACACGCCTGCGGACTCCCCCGCGTCCAGCAAGGTCTGGGATCCGTCGGCCTCCACCACGCTGCCGGACTTGGTGAATGTCACGGCGCCGCCTTCACCGGCGGTGACGACGGCCGGCCGGAAACGTTCGATATGCAACCGGTCGGCGATTCCTTCGTCGGCCCAACGCTTTTCGAGGGTGTCGAGCAGCCCGGCCGGACCACACGCCCAGGTCTGGCGCTGCGTGAAGTCGGGGACCACGTCGGCCAGACAGGCCACATCCAACATTCCGTTGGCGTCAGTGTGCTGCTCCACCAATCGGATTCGTCCCTCACGCGCCAGCATGCGCAGCTCCCAGCCGAAGATGACGTCGTCTGCCGTGGGCGCGGAGTGCACGACCACGATGTCCGGGGTGGGACCGCCGAAACCGGCCAGGTTGCGCAACATCCCCATGACCGGGGTGATGCCGCTGCCCGCAGTGAGGAACAGCATCTTGGTGGGCGGTCGGTCGCCGAGGGTGAAATCACCGGCGGGCTGGTCAAGCTGGATGACGGTGCCGACGGTGGCGCGCCGGACCAGATGGTTGCTGACCACCCCCTGCGGGATGGCCTTGACCGTGATGGCGATACACCCGTCGCGGCGCGCAGTTTTGGAGGTCAGCGAGTAGGCCCGCCACTGCCGCACGCCGTCGACGTCCACGCCGATGCGTACGTACTGGCCGGGCACGTGCGGACGCCAGCCGCGACCCGGCTTGATCACCAATGTGACGGCATCGCGGGTTTCGGGGTGGATCGCGACGATGCGCCCGCGCAGGTCGGTGCTGGAGCGCAGCGGGTCGAAGATGTCGAGATAGTCGGTCGGGACCAATGGTGTGGTGACCCGCTCGGCAAACTTCAATACGCGGCTAGGCAACCCCTCGAGCAACGCGCCGACGAGGTTGGGTCGAGACGTCTGGCGAAGCACGGCGGTGGTCATGACTTCCATGGTGGTTGTCCGTGAGTGTAAAGTCTTGACCGATCAGCGTGAAAAAATTACGTAGAATTGTTCGAAAGAGATAATTTTGTCAGAGCCGTCACTTCGATTGACTGGACTGCAGCTCGATGAACCCGTGGTCAAGGCGCTGGAAGCAATCTTGCCGGCAATGGCAGAGCGAACAGTGACCGCGATCACCGTCGAGGTCCCGAGTTACACCGACGCGTTCAGCGGTCACATGGGTCAGATCATCGAGAATGCGGTGCAGACGTCGTTGCGTGCGTTCCTGCGACTGGCGACTCGCCCCGAGGACGCCGATCCTGGAACGCTGTTTCCGGCCATCGAGGGTGCCTACGAGCTGGGTCGCGGCGAAGCCCGGCAGGGCCGCACCATCGATGCGTTGTTGGCGGCCTTTCGGGTGGGCGCACGGGTGGCGTGGCAAGAACTGTCCGCGACCGCGGTCGCGGCCGGACTTCCCGCGTCGACGATCGCCAGGTTCGCCGAGTTGGTGTTCGCCTACATCGACGAGCTGTCGGCGTCCAGCGTGTCCGGCCACGCCGATGAATTGGCAACCACCGGACGGGCCCGGCAACGCTACCTGGACCGGCTGAGCCTGGACCTGCTGGCCGGCGAGCCCGTCGCGACCCTGCTTACCGACGCCGAGCAGGTGGGCTGGAAACCGCCCGACACGCTGACCGCGGTGCTGTTGCCGCTCGCTCAAACACGGGGTCTGGCAGCGCAATTCGGGCAGTCGACGCTGCAATTGGCCGAGGACCTGCCCGGGGTTGACGCAGCACAAGCGCTGGCAGTACTGCTGGTGCCGGACATAGGGCGGCGCCAGCTGCTGACTTCCCTTGCGGCGCGGAAGGCCGTGGTGGGTCCCACCCGGCCGTGGACCGACGTCCGGTCGTCCTACAATCGTGCGCTACGAGCCCGGGACCTGTTGGGTGACAACATAATTAACGTGGTCGACACCGACGACCACCTGGTGGAACTGGTACTTGGCGCCGATCTCGAGGCGGCCCGCGACCTGCGCGCCCGGGCGCTGGCCCCGCTGGCTGAACTGCCGCCCAACACCGTAGACAAGCTGACCGAAACCCTGCGCTCGTGGGTGCTGCACCAAGGGAGGCGCGAGGCGGTGGCCGCTGATCTGTTCATCCACGCCCAAACCGTGCGTTACCGGATGAGCCAGCTGCGTGAGTTGTACGGCGAACGGCTCAGCGATCCACGCACCGTGCTGGAGCTGACCATCGCGCTGGGCCTGGACGGTACACCCGGCGCCGAACTCGTCGAAACCGCTGCGGCCGATCGCGGCCGAACCTGAGTCCGATCGGGGGGTGACGAAGTACCCTTCTGGCTAGGAAGTACCCGGCCGTCGGGCCGCCAACACTCAGGTGAAGGCTAACCGGTTCTGGCACAGGAACTTTCGCTTTGCTACCGCTGGCAAGGAGGATCGGATGTCGTTTGTGGTCACCCAGCCGGAGACGCTGACGACAGCAGCGGGCAACCTGCAGGGGATCGGTTCGGCGGTAACGGCACAGACCGTCGCCGCATTCGCACCCACCACCGGGGTGGTTCCGGCGGCCGCTGACGAGGTCTCGGCGATGACGGCTGCGCGGTTTCGCGCACACGCCCAGAGCTATCAGGCGTTCAGCGCGCAGGCGGCGATGATCCATGACATGTTCGTCAGCACACTCGCGGCCAGTGCCGGCTCCTATGCGATCACCGAGGCCGCGAACGCTGTGGCGGCCGGGTAGGAGGCGCGTTGCCGACGGACTTCGGGCTGTTACCGCCAGAGATCAATTCGGGCCGGATCTATGCCGGCCCCGGAGCGGGTTCGATGGTCGCTGCCGCGAATGCCTGGGACGGCCTGGCGGGTGTGCTGAACTCTGCTGCGATCTCTTACGGTTCGGTGATCGCGGGTCTCGCGGTCGAGTCATGGCTGGGGCCGGCGTCGGCGACGATGGCCGCCGCAGCCGCACCGTATGCGGGGTGGTTGGGTGCGGCGGCGATACAAGCCGAAAAGACTGCGGCCCAAGCCCGCACGGCCGCGACCGCGTACGAGGCGGCGTTCGCGATGACAGTGCCTCCGCCCTTGATCGCCGCCAACCGCAACCAGGTGATGGGCCTGGTCACGACCAACATCCTGGGTCAGAACAGCCCGGCAATCGAGGCTATGCAGGCCGAGTACGCCGAAATGTGGGCGCAAGACGCGGCCGCCATGTACAGCTACGCGGCGTCATCGGAGCTCGCCTCGACGCTGCCGCCGTTCACGGCGCCAACCCAAGCTGCCGATCCCACGGGCCCGACGGGTCGAGCGAGCGCGGAGGCGCAGACGGCCCTAAGCTTGTCGCCGATCACCGCCCAGACGCTGCAGGGCCTGGCCGCGCTGCTGTCACCAGACTCAGCGTTGGGCCGGGCGGGCCCTGCCGCCGGCATTCCCACCCCCATCGGGGAGCTGGACGTGCTGGCGGCGTACTTCGCGATTACCTCGACGGTCAGCATGGCCCTGGGGATCGTGAACACCGGCCGGCCGTGGATCTTCAGCTACGCGGGCACCAGTGTCGACGAGAACTTGGACAATCGCGCCGAGCAATTGACGCACGCCACACCACTCGGCGACACCCCTGCGGCAGGCGCAGCCTCGGCGAGTGTCGGGCACGCGGCACTCGTCGGGGCGCTGACGGTGCCACACAGCTGGACAGTGGCCGCGCCGGAGATCAGGCTCGCGGTCGAGTCGCTGCCCAGCGCTTCGGCCGGACCCGCCCCGACCAACCTGGGCGCAGCGCCGGCAGCGCTGTTGGGCGGAATGGCTCTGGCGAGCTTGGCGGGTCGCGGTGCGGCCACGACTGGCGGGTCGTCCACCAAGGACAACGCCACCGGTGACGAGGACCCGTCCCAACGCAAACCCACCGTGGTCGTGATCCAGCAACCACCGTCGGGGTCGGGCCCGTCGCCCACGCGCTCCTAGTTCTGCGACAACCAACAAAGTGTCAACAGCCGACCCGCACGAATTTCGTTGTGTGGCCTAGTCCTGGGCCCCTATTCGGCGGATCGTGACGCAGCCGTGTCAAGAACGATCGCCGTCAGATGTTTGTCAACGGCCCGGGATGGCAATGCCGGAACGGAGGTGGGCGTATCGGCCGGCCTATATGCCCACCCAGGTCCCGTCGGTTCAGCCCGAGAGCCGACGGGACCGCTCTAATTTGGGCCGGTTCGACGCGTCGTGACTCGTTGCCCCGTATGCCGCCAACAGCGGACCAACCTGGGAGTACCGTGCCGCGTATGGATGGCTCATCGACTGGTGTGTGGATTCTGGGCGGCTACCAGAGCGACTTCGCGCGCAACCTGAGCCGCGAGCAACGCGACTTCGCCAGCCTCACCGCGGAGGTCGCGGACGGCACACTGGGGGCGGCCAAGATTGACGCCGCGGCCATCGGAGTGGTTCATGTGGCGAACGCTTTCGGTGAGATGTTCGCCACACAAGGTCACCTCGGGGCCATGCCCGCCACGGTGTGCGACGACCTGTGGGACACCCCCGCCTCACGGCACGAGGCCGCGTGCGCCTCGGGCAGCGTGGCGGTGCTTGCGGCGATGGCCGACCTGCGCTCCGGCGCCTATGAGAGCGCGCTCGTCGTCGGCTTGGAGCTGGAAAAGACCGTGCCCGGCGATACCGCCGCCAAGTACCTGGGGGCCGCCGCCTGGACCGGCCACGAGGGAGCCGAAGCGCGGTACCTGTGGCCGTCGATGTTCGCCCAAGTCGCCGACGAATACGACCGGCGCTACGGCTTGGACGACACGCATCTGCGGGCCATCGCTGCGATCAACTACGCCAACGCGCGCCGCAACCCCAACGCGCAGACCCGGGGCTGGACGGTGCCCGACCCGATCAGCGACGACGACGAGACCAACCCGATCACCGAGGGCCGGTTGCGCCGGTTGGACTGCAGCCAGATGACCGACGGCGGGGCTGGGGTGGTCCTGGTCAACGATGCCTACCTTCGGGAGCACCCTGACGCGCGGCCGATTGGCCGCATTGATGGTTGGGGACACCGCACGGTCGGGCTCGGGCTGCAACAGAAGCTCGATCGCGCCTCCAACGATCCGTACGTCCTGCCGCATGTACGGTCCGCGGTGCTGGACGCGCTGCGGCGCGCACAGGTGACCCTCGATGACATGGACGGGTTCGAGGTGCACGACTGCTTCACGCCCAGCGAATACCTGGCAATCGACCACATCGGGCTGACGGGCCCGGGTGAATCCTGGAAGGCCATCGAGAACGGTGAGATCGAGATCGGCGGCCGGCTGCCGATCAACCCCAGCGGCGGCCTCATCGGTGGCGGGCACCCCGTCGGGGCATCCGGGGTGCGGATGCTGCTCGATGCGGCCAAGCAGGTCAGCGCCCAGGCGGGCGACTACCAAGTCGAGGGTGCGGGCAAGTTCGGCACGTTGAACTTCGGCGGCAGCACCGCCACCACGGTCAGTTTCGTTGTCAGTAAGGGCGTTTGATCATGGATGTCGAAGTTGTCGCCAAGTACCTCTCGACGCTGCCCGAAGACGACGACCATCCCTACCGGATCGGTCCGTGGCGGCCGCAAACCACGGAGTGGGACGCTGATGACCTGACCGCGGTGGAAGGCGAGATCCCGGCCGACCTGGACGGCATCTACCTGCGCAACACCGAGAACCCGCTGCACCCGGCATTCAAGACCTATCACCCGTTCGACGGTGACGGCATGCTGCACGTCGTCGGATTCCGCGACGGAAAAGCCTTTTACCGCAACCGGTTTGTCCAAACCGAGGGCTTTTTGGCGGAAAACGAAGCAGGTGAACCGCTTTGGCCCGGCCTGGCCGAACCGGTCCAGTTTGCCAAGCGCGAAAAGGGCTGGGGCGTTCGTGAGCTGATGAAGGACGCCTCCAGCACCGATGTCATCGTGCACCGCGGAATCGCACTTACCAGCTTCTATCAGTGTGGCGATCTGTACCGCGCCGATCCGTATTCCGGTCGCACGCTGGGCAAGGAGAGTTGGAACGGCGGGTTCCCGTCCGATTGGGGTGTGTCAGCGCATCCCAAGGTGGACAACAAGACCGGCGAACTTTTGTTCTTCAACTACAGCAAGCAGGACCCCTACATGCGCTACGGCGTGGTCGACGAGAACAACGATCTCGCCCACTACGTCGACATCCCCCTGCCCGGGCCGCGCCTGCCCCACGATATGGCGTTCACCGAAAACTACGCCATCCTCAACGACTTTCCACTGTTCTGGGATCCCCGACTGCTCGAGCATCAGGTGCACCTGCCGCGTTACTACCCGGACATGCCGTCGCGCTTCGCAGTCATTCCACGCCGCGGCGACACGGCCGACATCCGCTGGTTCGAAGCCGATCCGACGTTCGTGCTGCATTTCACCAACGCCTACGAGGACGGCGACGAGATTGTGCTGGACGGGTTCTTCGAGGGCGCACCCCAACCGCTGGAAAGTGGCGCCGGGCCAACCGGCAAGTGGGAGAAGCTGTTTCGGTTCCTGGCACTGGATCGGATGGAAGCCAGGCTGCACCGGTGGCGGCTGAATTTGGTGACTGGCGAGGTGAGGGAAGGCCCGTTGTCGGACTCGATCACCGAGTTCGGCACCATCAACGCCGACTACGCCACCAGTAAGTACCGCTACACCTATGCCGCTACCGGCAAGCCCGGTTGGTTCCTATTCGACGGCTTGGTCAAACACGACCTGTTCACCGGCAACGAGGAACGTTATTCCCTGGGCGACGGTGTCTATGGCAGCGAGTCGGCGATGGCCCCCCGGGTCGGCAGCACCGGCGAGGACGACGGCTATCTGGTCACGCTGACCACGGACATGAACGCCGACGCGTCGTACTGCCTGGTGTTCGACGCGGCCCGGGTCGGCGACGGTCCGGTGTGCAAACTCGCGCTACCGGAACGCATTTCCAGCGGTACACACTCGACATGGGTGGCGGGTTCGGAGTTGCGCCGCTGGGATCACGCCGAGTCGGCAGCCAGCGCCGTCGGGCTGTGACCATGGACGCGCCCAGACGCATCACCCGCTGGCCCGAGCGGATGTCCTCCATCGGCGCGATCCGGTTTGCCCGCCGCTCAACGAATTTCGCTGAGACCGTGCGTTTTTACCGCGAACTGGTCGGGCTGCCGCTGTATGAGACGTTCGGCGAAAGCTACGGAAGCAATGGCGCCATCTTCGGGTTGCCCAGCTCGCATTTGACGATGGAAATCGTCGAAGCCACCGACAGCGTCGCGGTCGACCACCACGAACAGTTGTGCCTGTATTTCCCGGATGCGGCGGCCCAGCGAGCGGCCATCGCGCGCCTCGAAGAGGCGGCGGTTGCGCGCGTCGAACAACACCCCTATTGGGAGGCCAATGGCGCGGTCACCTACCGCGATCCGGACGGGCGGGAAGTGGTGTTCGCGCCGTTCGTGTACGGCGCCAACGAGCCTGCCGCCAGTTCAGCCTCGGGCACCCACGAGTTCCCGTCGGGCTAAGAGCCGGACCGCCCGCCCAACGCCGCCGCCGCGACCGCCCACACCGCGCAGACCAGCGCGCACACCGCCGCGACCACGCCTATGTAGAGTCCGTACTCCGCGGCGACCGGTCCGTTGACGTTGCGCTGGTAGTACAGCACCATCAGCGCGCCGATAAGCAGCGAGATGACCAGTGCCGCAATCGACGCCGCCCGTACCGACAGTCCACGACCGACCATTGCGCCGGCCACCAACAACGTCGATGACAACAACACGATGAGCTGCCCGGCGCCAAAACCATGCGGCAGTTCCAGGCTGCCGTGAGCCCCACCGATTCCGTTGGCCCAGCCGCCACCCTTGTCCTTCGTCGTCAGCCACGGTAGCCACGTGCTGGCGAACAACAGCGCGGCGAAAAGGGCGACCAGCCAACCGGGGCGCAGGTGGCGAGTCATGGTTGCGAGGTTAGTCGACCCGGGTCGGGCGACCCGGCTCACGCCAATCGGTCAGCTCTGCGGCGTGTCCAACGAGGACAGGTTGATCGGCACTCCGGTCGGGTCGGTGGCCGCGGCGAGTCGCCCATAAGGGGTGTCTTCGGCGTCGCGCAGGATTGCACCGCCGTTGTCGGTGATCACCTGCAGTGTCTTGTCGACGTCCTCGGCGCCGAAGAAAATGCTCCACTGTGACGGCACGCCGTCGGCGAGGAAGCCGGCGCCGTCCATCACACCGAGCAGTTGTTCTTCGCCGAACCATGCTGTGGTGTAACGAAATTCGTCGCTGTCGCCGACCTGCTCGGTGCGCCACCCGAGCACCTCGCGATAGAAGTCGAGGACGGCACGGTAATCGCGGGTGGTCAGCTGGTGCCAGACGGGAGCGCCGGCCTCGGCGGTCACCTCAAAACCGCGGTGCCCCAGGGGCTGCCACAAACCGAAAACCGCACCCGACGGATCGGTCGCTACCGCCATGAAGCCGTGCGCCGGTACTTCCATGGGTTGCAGGCAGCCGGACCCGCCGGCAGCGGTGACCGCCGCCACGGTGGCGTTGATGTCGCCGGTGTGGAAATAGGTGGCCCAGTTGTCCGGTGTCTGCCACTCGGGGTTGTTGGCCATCAGGCCGGCGACTCGGTGCCCGTCCTTGGCGGCGTTGATGTAGCCGCCGTACTCGGGTCCGGCGGACTCGAATGTCCACCCGAAGACGGTGCCGTAGAAGTCTTGGGCGCGCTCGACGTCGGAAGTGGTCAGGTCGATCCAGCAGGGGGCGCCCAGCGGGGCGTGGTCACGGGTGGGCACGAGGTCCTCCTTGGTTGCTCGGGTTGTCCTACGTACCGACTCGGGTGGCGCGAGAAACTCATCGCGGCGGGTGCTCGTCACACGCGCCCCATCCGCCCCTGGGCCCGGACCATGTACCTATTTGCCCGGCTCTGAGCGACACCTACGCGACGTCGGTGCAGGAAGGTCGTACGTGTCGCTCAGAGCCGGGCAAACATGTATATGCACCTCCCCGGCGCATGTCGTCACGCACGGCCCCGCACGCCACCTGTCAGCGATGAATGACGCTGTCCCCGTTGGTGCCCGGGTCTGGGCGGGTGAACACCCTGACGAAGTTCTGCAGGGACTCGCGGATATCGCTGCGCAGCGCGGCGGCAACGACCATGCCGATGGGACCGAATAGCGCCGGACCGCCAAGATGCACGTCGAAGCTGACCACCGACGCGTCACCGTTCGGCGCGACCTTGGCGATCAGCTTGACCTTGACGCCACCTACGCCATCACCGTTGAGCGTCATGCCTTCGGGCGGCTTGTAGCGCACAATTGTCCATTTGATCCGGTTGGGCATGCCCTTGACCTCGACATACGACTCGATCACGGTGCCCTTCTCCAAGACCTCGGGCAGCTTGCTGCGCCAGACCTTGTGAATGGTCAGCCATTCCTTGTACCGGGCCAGGTCCGAGGCGTGCCGCCAGGCCTCTTCCGGCGGGAGGGGTACGTCGATGGAGCCGGAGAGTTTCGCCATCCGCGCTAACTCTGCTGATCGCCGGTGTCGGACAGCTTCTTCGCTTGCTCCTGCACCTTGTGGATGGTGTCGGTGTACTTGTGCTCGGTCTTGTCGTCGACAAATTCGCCGGCCTTGTTGATCGCCATATCGACCTTGTCCGCGTTCTGGGCCAGCACGTTTTTGGCTTTGTCCAGGAAGCTCACGCTGATCATTCCTTCCGCCAGTCGTCTCCCCCGAACCCTACTTGGCGGCTTGGGGGCCAAGACATGTTGCCATCGGGAGATCGGTTACCGCCAAATCCGCGGCTGCACTCCCAGAATTCTGGCTCTGATCCACCACATCGCTTCGATCACAGCGGCCCCGATCGCCCCGACACCGAGCGCGATCGTCGTCACCCAAACGTTTGTCGGGTCGAGCATGAATTTGTGTTGCGCCCACGGGATGCTGAAGATCACCACGTAGGCCAAGCCCGAGGTGACAACCAGCGCTAACCGCCACCACGAGTACGGGCGCGCCGCCACAGCTAGCACCCAGACCGCGGTTACCAGCAAGGTGATCAGCGCCGCGGTCGACGCTTGGTCCTGCTCCACCGACGTCGCGTGCCGACCGTGGTAGGCAGTCAGGTAAGTCGCGAAGGTTGCGATGCCGACAACCAGTCCAGAGGGCAGCGCGGACGTCATCACGCGCCGGACAAATCCCGGATAGGCGCGCTCGTTATTGGGCGCCAAAGACAAAATGAACGACGGAATTCCGATCGTGAACCAGGCGGCAATGGTGACGTGAATCGGCTGAAAGGGGTAAAGCAGCGGATCGGCACCCAGCGGTTCGGCAAGGAGGCACTCAACCCCCACCAGTAACGCCAGCAACGCTGAGTACACCGTCTTGGTCAGGAACAGGCTGGCCACCCGTTCGATGTTGCCGATCACTCGTCGCCCCTCGCCGACCACATAGGGAAGGGTGGCGAACTTGTTGTCCAACAACACAATTTGCGCGACCGCCCGCGAGGCGGGGCTGCCGGCACCCATCGCGACCCCGATGTCGGCGTCCTTGAGCGCCAACACATCGTTGACACCGTCGCCCGTCATCGCAACGGTGTGCCCCTGTGACTGCAGGGCGTGCACCATGGCGCGCTTCTGATCCGGCCGTACCCGACCGAAGGTGGTGTGCGACTCCACCGCCTCAGCCAATTCGGGTTCGGCAGTGGGCAACCGGCGCGCATCCATCGTGTCGCCGCGCAGCCCGAGCTTGTCAGCGACCGCCCCGACCGACACCGCGTTGTCCCCGGAGATCACCTTGACCGAGACCCCTTGGATAGCAAAGTATTCCATCGTCTCGGCGGCATCAGGACGCACCTTTTGCTCGAGCACCACCAGCGCGGCCGGGGTGACTTCGCCCGGAGCGTCGGGATCGTCGACCGGGGTGGGGCTGGCTCCCAACAGGAGCACGCGCAGCCCTTGGGCACCAATGCGTTCGGCTCGCCTCGCTGCTGCCGAGTCCGGACCGAGCAGCACGTCCGGCGCCCCGATCACCCAGTTTCCCCGCTCACCGTAGGACACGCCGCTCCACTTGGTCGCCGACTTGAACGGCGCCGTCGCCGTGACGGTCCACCCGGGGTCAGCGTCATAAGCCTCGGCTATCGCCTGCATGCTGGCGTTGGGACGGGAGTCGGCCGAAGCCAGAGCGGCCAGCACGTCGCCGATGTCCTGGCCGGCTGCGCCGAGTTCTTCGACGTCGGAGACTCGCATACCGCTTTCGGTCAACGTGCCCGTCTTGTCCGCGCAGACCACGTCCACGCGGGCCAGGCCCTCGATCGCGGGCAACTCCTGAACCAGACATTCACGTCGACCGAGTCGGACAACACCGACGGCAAACGCGATGGAGGTCATCAGCACCAGCCCCTCGGGCACCATCGGTACCAACGCCCCCACCATGGCCAGCACGGATTCTCGCCATCCGGCGCTCGTCGTGAACAACTGCGTATAGATGGTCAGCAACCCGGCCGGGATCAGCAGATAGGTGATGAACCGCAGAATCTGGTTGATGCCGTTGCGCAGTTCGGACTTCACCAAGGTGAACTTGCTGGCTTCGGCGGCGAGTTTGGCCGCGTAGGCATCCGCCCCCACCTTCGTGGCACGGTAAGCGCCACCGCCCGAGACGACGAAACTGCCCGACATCACCGGATCACCAACGTCTTTGGCGATCGCGTCGGCCTCGCCGGTCAGCAGTGATTCGTCCACCTCGAGGTTGCTGTGTTCGACGATCTCTCCGTCGACGACAATCTGGTCGCCAGGGCCGAGTTCGATGATGTCATCGAGCACCACCCCGGCAGGCGCCAACAGCTGCGTCCCGGATGCCCTACGTACCAACGGTTTTGCTTGCCCGACAATCGCCAGCTTATCCAGGGTCAGTTTGGCCCGGATCTCCTGCACCATGCCGATGACGCTGTTAGCCACGATGAGCAGACCGAAAAGGCCGTTGATCAATGAACCGGTCACCAGCACGATGGCGAACAGCACACCTAAGATCGCGTTAATGCGAGTGAATACGTTGGCCGCGGCGATTCGCGGGATGCTGCGGGTGGCACGTTCTGGAACATCGTTGGTCTTGCCGTCCGCAATGCGTTGTGCCACTTGCGCATCGGTCAATCCCGAAATGCTCACCAGCTCTCCAAACGGAACGTGAGACGACCCAAACGATACCAACTCATCACCGGGTGAAGGTGCCCAGCTTGTCGGAGTCGTAGTACTCCAGGTTCAGCGCGTCGCCGGTAGCTCCCGGATAGAACACCGCTTTGGAAATCGAACCGGGCAACGCGTTTTCGTTGGACAACGCAAAGGTGAAAGTGTCGCCGTCCCAATGCGTAAGGTTGACCGTCTGGTTCTTCGGACCAAGCGACAGCTGGAGTTGGCCGTCGCGATCGGTCACGGTCGCAGGTCCCCAGTAGTCGTTGTTGTAGACGCCGACGTAGTCGCTCGTCGGTCTGGCCGGGGCCGGACTGACGGGCGGTTGCTTGCCGACCAGCGAACCGTCCGGGTTGTTCATCGGAGCAAGTTGTTGTCGGTACAGATTCGGCCAATCCTCGCGGACCTCGCCGTATTGCACCAGATCCAGAAATTCGGCGTTCAACGCCTCCGGCACGCCGTAAGGGGCCGCGTTGGTCAAGGCGATAATGGCGATGTCTTCTGATGGCAGCACCGCGAAATTTGTTGCGGCGCCGAGGCCGAAGCCTCCGGAATGGCTGTATTCGGTTCGGCCGGACGAGGTCACCGACACGTTGAACCCGTAGCCGTAGGTGCTCGCGCGAGCTTTCGGATTCTTCGCGGCCACCGAAATCACTTGTGGCGTGTAGGCGGGCAGCAGCGCTTCCGGCGACATGATCCGCTGACCGTTGTAGGTACCGTTGGCCAACAGCATGGTCAGCCAGTGCGCCATGTCGTTGACCGATGAACTGACCCCGCCCGCGGGTGTCTGGGGGCCCGGGTCGCGCTGGAAGCGAGCCTCCCACTTGTCTCCCACCTTGATGTGGTTGACGGCGTGGTTGGGCCGGGCCAGAAAGTCACCGAACTTCGAACTGGTCGACGTCATCCCCAACGGTCGGTAGAGCACCTCGTCGGAAAGGTCCTCCCAGGGCTTGCCTGCCGCGGCGGCGACCGCTTCGGCGGCAGCGGTCACGCCGAAGTTGGTGTAGGCGTAGCTGATCCGAAACGGTGCCAGCGGAAGGTCTCTCATCCGCTCCAGCACCTGCTGACGGTCGTAGCCCAGATCCTCGAGCGCGTCGCCGGCGTGGTCGGGCAGGCCGGAGCGGTGTGAATAGAGGTCGGCGACACTGACATTGGTGGTGACGTAGGGATCCATGAGTGCGAACCAGGGAAGCTTCGACATCACGGGTGTGTCCCAGGTGATGGCACCTTCAGTCACTTCATGGGCCACCACCGTCGCACCGACGGACTTCGACACCGAGGCCAACTGAAACACGGTGTCGGCGTTCACCTTATTGTCCGGACTGTCCGCCTTACTCACATCACGGACACCGAATCCTTTGGCGTACAGGGTCTTTCCACCGTGCACAATTGCGACGGCCATGCCTGGGATGCCGCTGCTCTTCATCAGCTCGGCCACCAGACCGTCGACCTTGCCGACGGCCTCGTCAATGCGACCGGCGGGGATCTGCAGGCCCGATATCTCGTTGGGCGGCTGTTGTGCGGGCGTCGACGTCGGCTTTGACACCGGTTTGGCTGGGCCACACCCGACCAGGACCGACAGCAACACCGCGACTGCGGCTAGCGCCGCACGTTTTGTCATGGCCGCACTTTAAACCGGTCGGCCGCGCTGGACGGTCAAGGCCCAGCAGCGATGGCGTCGAGCGTCTCGCAGGCAACCACCACGCCGCCAGTCGCGACGACCCGTCAATAAGGCGGCTGTATCGCCGAAAATCCCGCCGTTGAGCAGGGCATTCCATGTTTGGGCAACTTTTCCGCAGTCCCGGATTGACACCGTCTGTCTGATTAGCACCACCTAAGCCAGGAGACGTCGATGTCCTTCGTGTTTGCCTCACCGCAGTTGATGGCCGCTGCCGTTACCGATTTCGCTGGGATCGGGGATGCAGTCCGATCGGCTAATTTGGCCGCGGCGTCGGCGACTAGCCAGTTGGTGTCAGCGGCCGCCGATGAGGTGTCGGCGGCGATCGCGGCGTTCTTCGGCGACCATGGCGCTCAGTACCAAGCACTCAGCGCTCAAGCGACGACGTTTCACGACCAGTTCCTGCGCACCCTAACCAGCAGCGCCGGCTCTTACGGCATGGCCGAGGCGGCCAACGCCAACCCGCTGCAGTTCGCCGAGCAGCAGGTGCTCGGGGCGATCAACGCACCCACGCAGACACTCTTCGGGCGAGCGCTGATCGGTGACGGCGCCAACGCGACTACACCGGGTGGCCGGGGCGGCGACGGCGGACTGTTGTGGGGCAACGGCGGCAACGGCGCCGCAGGCGCAACCGGTCAAACTGGGGGCGCGGGCGGATCCGCGGGGCTGTTCGGCAACGGCGGGGCCGGCGGGGCCGGTGGCGTAGGCACCACCACGCTGTCCACTGGTGGGACCGGAGGGGCTGGCGGTAACGGCGGGTTGCTCTACGGCACTGGTGGAGCCGGTGGCCAAGGCGGTACCGGTGGCGCCGGCGCGCCGGGCCTGGTCGGTGGGATCGGCGGTAACGGTGGCGTCGGCGGCAAGGGCGGCTTGCTGTTCAGCCAAGGTGGCGCCGGGGGCCTGGGCGGCGACGGCGGGGCCGGGTATCAGGGCGCTTCGGCAACCGCCGGTACCGGCGGCATCGGGTTCGCCGGGGGCGCCGGTGGGGCAGGCGGCACGGGCGGCGCCGGCGGAGCCGGCGGGCAACTGTTCGGCCAAACCGGCCACGGCGGGCAGGGCGGAAACGGCGGGGTCGGCGGTAACGGTGGCGACGGCGCGGCCGGCAACGGGGTCGCCGGAGGCGTCGGCGGCACCGGTGGCAACGGTGGTGCCGCGGGTGCGGGCGGCGCCGGTGGCGTTGCCGGGGCCGCCGGCACCGGTGGTCTGGGTGGCGACGGCGGCAATGGCGGTGCCAGCGGCAGTAACGGCACCGCTGGCGGTAACGGCGGGGGCGGGGGCGACGGCGGCGCCGGAATCAACGGTTCCAATGGCGGAGCGGGCGGCACAGGCGGCGCAGGCGGCACTGGTGGCGGCAGCCTGTCCACTGGCGGCAAGGGCGGGATCGGCGGTGCCGGCGGCAACGCCACCGACGGCGGAAATGCCGGCACGGGTGGTTTGGGCGGGAACGGCGGCACCGGCCCGGACGGGACGAACGGCGGAACGGGCGGCGCCGGTGGCGCGGGAGGTAATGCGACCGGCAGTGGACGCGGCGGCGCTGGCGGTCAAGGAGGCCAAGGCGGCCAAGCCGGCCAGGGCGTCATCAACGGCAATGGCGGCAGCGGCGGCGCCGGTGGCAACGGCGGCACCAGCAGTGCCGGAAACGCCGGAGACGGCGGGGCCGGCGGGGTCGGCGGTACCGGCAACTTCACCGGCATCGGTGGCACCGGCGGACAGGGCGGCCAAGGTGGCGCCGCGACCGGCGCCGGCGACGGCGGCCACGGTGGCCAAGGGGGTCAAGGCGGCCAGAATTCTGTTGCCGGCACCGCCGGTACCGGCGGTCATGGCGGGCAGGGCGGTAGCTCGGTGGGCGGCAATGCCGGCACCGGAGGTAACGGCGGCGACGGTGGCCTCGGGGGCCGCGGCGGCCTCGGTGGCGACGGCGGCACGGGGGGCACCAGCGGTCACGGCAACGCCGGCGACGGCGGCAGTGGCGGCACCGGGGGCACTGCAATTACTACGGGCCTTAAGGGCAGCATTCCCCCGGGCGGGGGCAATGGCGGACGCGGCGAGGCGTGCACCGGCGACGGCACGATCAAGATCGAGATGAACTTCCTGCCGGATGTGTACGTCCC
>NZ_LZLS01000025.1 GCF_001673365.1 Mycobacterium asiaticum | reverse complement strand
TCTGGTGCAGAGTCAACAGAATCACGGTGATCCACGCGACTATCAACCCGATACCCGGCCCGGGTGGACCGGGAGGCCCGGGGCGTCATTAGCCCCGTGTGAGCTGCTTCACACCTGCGCCGTCGAACGGTTATTAACTTAGCTAAGTGTTAAACTGGCTAAGTATATTTCGGTTCGACATCGGAGGCAATTCGTGCCAAGGACAGAAAACGACACCTGGGACCTGGCGACCAGCGTTGGCGCGACGGCAACCATGGTGGCCGCCGCTCGCGCGATCGCGACCAACGCAGACAACCCAGTCATCACCGACCAGTTCGCCGAACCGCTGGTCAGAGCCGTCGGTGTCGACTTTTTCACGCGCTGGGTCACCGGCGACCTCGCCGCCGCCGACGTCGACGACGAGGAGTCGTCCTGGAAACTGGCTCACATGCCCGCCGCGATGGCGGCCCGCACCTGCTTTTTCGATGCGTTCTTTGCCGATGCGGTGCAAGCCGGCATCCGGCAGGCCGTGATTCTGGCCTCCGGTCTGGACGCGCGCGCGTACCGCTTGGAGTGGCCTGCCGACATGACAGTCTTCGAGATCGACCAGCCCGAGGTGATCGCTTTCAAGGCCAACACCCTCAGCGAACTGGGCGCTGCCCCAACCACACAGCTGCGTACCGTTGCCATCGATCTGCGCCAGGACTGGCCCGCCGCACTACGCGAAGCCGGTCTGGACCCTAACCGGCCTACCGCGTGGATCGCTGAAGGACTACTCGGCTATCTGCCGCCCGAAGCGCAAGACCTTCTGATGGACAACATCACCGCACTCAGCGCCGACGGCAGCCGGCTGGCCGTGGAGGCGATCCCGCCCCGACCGGAGCGGGAACTCGAGCAATCCCGGGAAATGATGCGCCGGTCGACCGCCAAGTGGCGCGATCACGGTTTCGAGCTGGATTGGGATGAACTGGGATTTGAGGGGGAGCGCAAGGACGTTGCCATCTATCTGGACGGCCTGGGCTGGCACTCGGTCGGTACGCAGATGAGCCAGTTATTGGCCGACATAGGACTTGCGGGACTCGAGGCCGTCCCGCAGTCGCACGACTCGGTGTCGATGGCCGACACCGTCTACTACGCGTCGGTACTGACTAAGTGAGCGCTCCGCGTCGCACGCTGAATGGCGCCGTGACGGGCCTGTGGAGCGTGCTTTCGCCCGCCTATGACCTGCCATTTCTGCAGCAATGGATATACCGGCCACCGCACGACGAGGTGATCGCGCAGCTGCGCGCCCATGACGCGCGCAGGATCGCCGACATTGCCTGCGGCACGGGAATTCTCAGCGAGCGGATCCAGCGAGAGTTACAGCCCGCCGAGATTTACGGTGTGGACATGTCCGACGGCATGTTGGCCCAGGCTCGCACCAAATCCACTCGGGTGCAGTGGTTGCGGGCGCCGGCCGAGCAGTTGCCGTTCGAAGACGAGGCTTTGGACGCCGTCGTCACGACCTCCGCTTTCCACTTTTTCGACCAGCCAGCGGCACTGCGCGAATTCCATCGCGTGCTGGCCCCCGGCGGTCTGGTGGCTGTTGCGACGTTGAGTGCGCGGCAACCGCTCGTCCAAATTCCCAGTCGGTGGAAACCGCAACACAATCCGGCCCCGAAGGAGATGCGGGCTCTGTTCGAAGATGCGGGATTCAAAGTCAGCGATCAGCACCGCGTTCGGCGCCCGATCTGGACCCAGGTCCTTTCCGACCTGATCACCGTCGGTACCAAAGACTGAGCCTCCGCGCCCCCTCTGGCGCCCCAGCTGGTAACGAACCGGCCACGATATCCCGCAGGTGCCCGAAAATCACTGCGGGACCGATCACATCAGGTGTATCCGTGCGCTCATTCGGGTAGCCGAAATTCGTGACCAGTACTCCGTCAAGCGATCTCTTCGGCACCGGTGGCGCCGACGAGTTCCGGCATGTGCGTACCGGGACCGCTGACTCCTATACCGTCTCGGCGTTTCGACGCGGTTTCGGTGGCTGGCTAGACAGGCATTTGGAACTGGACGAGGAGCGCCTCGCCGACATCGTGTTGGCCACCGATGAGGCAATGTCCAACTGCGTCGACCACGCTTACCGAATCGTCGATCGTCCCCCCAGCATGACGTTGCAGATTTCCTACTCCCCGGACACCTCCGAACTCAAGGTGCGCATCAGCGACCACGGCCGCTGGGTGGAGCCCAATTTCGTAGCCAACAACGTACGCGGCCGCGGCATCATGCTGATGCGTGCGCTGGCCGACGTCTGCACCATCGACGGCGGTCGCGACGGCACCACGGTTTGCCTTCGTTTCCACGGCTGCCCGCCCACCGGCTTCGTGCTCAGCCACGCTAGTTAATCCGGCCATCCGCGGCTCGTTTGGTTTCAAGTGCGGCGGATCTGGCTAAACCTCGTCAGGTTCCAGAAAAGGGGCTCAAGCATTCGAGTTCACCATCAGTGGACTTGCGAAATCGTGGGTTGAGGAGCGCAGCATGAGCCTTGCGGTCGCCGAAGTGTTTGCCACCCCCTTACGGTTGAGCCCGCGCCTGGTTTCCGAACTGGGTGCCGAACAAAGCACTTTGCGCGCCGCCGTGCAAGGCTTCGAAGCTGCGGTGATCGTCTACGTCGGTGGCGAGATCGATGCGTACAACGAAGACACTTGGCGGCTGCTGCTGTCGGAGGCTGCGGCGTTTGCCGCCACGCCCCAGCTGTTCATGGTCGACGTGAACAGCGTGGAGTTCATGTCCTGCTCGTCGTTCCTAGCGTTAGCCGAAGTGGCCAAGTTGTGCCGGGAACGCGGGGTTGACCTGCGGGTTGTCAGCGTCGATCCCGCTATCGAACGCATCATTGCCGCGTGTGGCCTGGGTGACGTTCTGACCGTGCACCCCAGCGCGCCGCAGACCCTGCAAGCCATGGGGCAGTCGCGGGATCACGCCTGCTAGTTCACCGGCCGCCGCAGGATGATGATGGTGACGTCATCTTCGGTGTCACCAGGCGCCATCGCCGTCCAGATGCGTGACGCTGACGCTTCGCCCAGCCCGCCTAAGGTCTCGGCCAGCCGGTCCAGCCCGTCGTCAATCACCTCACCCCGCCGTTCCACCAGGCCGTCCGAGTAAAAGACGAGCTCGTGTCCGGGCGCGAGGGTGAACGCGCTGGGTTCGTACGTCACGCCCCGGACACCGATGGGCGGCGACAGTCGGATCGGTGCCGAGACGACCGCCCCCGGTTCCTTCAGATACGGAATGAGATGGCCGGCGCACGCGGTCTCCACCAGCCCGGAATCGAGATCGACTCGTGCCGCGATCACGGTGGCGAACGCGGTACGCAACATGTGCAGGCAGAAGTCATTGAGCTGGGTGAGCGCATCCGCGGGTGCCGCGCCGGCGAACAACTGCGCGCGCAGGGCGTTACGCAGCTGCGCCATCGTGCCCGCGGCCGTGATGCCGTGCCCGGCGACGTCGCCGATCAGCACAATCAGCCGTCCGTCCCGCAGCTCGAACGCGTCGTACCAGTCGCCGCCGACGTTGTCGCCGGCGGCCGGCTCATAGTGCGCGGACAGCTGCCAGGTCGCCAGGGTCGGGATCGACTCGGGCAGCAGGCTGCGCTGCAAGGTTTCGGCCAGCCGCAACGCGCCTCGGGTGCGGCGGTACAGCGACTCGACTAGTTGGCGGCGCAAAGCTTCGGCTGAGGAGGTTTCACTCAGCGCCCATGGTTCGCTGCGCTGGTGGACGATCTCGCGCCAGCGGTCGAACGACTTGCGCGGGCTCAGCCGCACTTCGTCACCTTCGTTGACCGCGATCGCTTTGTTGTGTGGATCCCCGCCCCAATCCACCGACCGCAGCACTTCGCGGCGGAACCAGACGACGAACTGCCCGTCAGGCAGGTTGAGCGCGAGCGCTCCGGCGGCCGACTGCGGATCGAGACCAAGTGCCGGTAGCTCCTCGGGCAGGCACTCGCTGCTCGCGATCTCCTCGCCCGCGTCGCGTGCCCACGCGGTGACGGCAGCCACGATCTCCGGTGGCGGTACCGACCCGCGTTGTCGGCGATCGCCCTGGATGTCGACGACAACGCCGTCTGCGGGCACGAGGTCAAGCAGGTCGGGTGCGCCGAGCAACGCCGCCGACAACGACTCGCGATCGTCCAGCGTTGCGGCGGTGAGCTTGACCAACAGAGCCTGTGCGGCAAGTCGTTTCTCGAGCAGGTCACCCTCGAAGCGGTCGACCAGTCGCAGCGACAGAGTCGAGCCGAGGAATTCTGCCGCCGCCCGGGTACCGAACGGCGGCAGATGGGGACCGGCGTAGTGATGGCAGGCGATCAGGCCCCACAGCCGTCCGTGGCGCAGCAACGAGATTGACATCGACGCGTGCACACCCATGTTCCGCAGGTACTCGAGGTGGATGGGGGAGACGCTGCGCAGCGTGGCGTAGGTGAGATCCAGCGGCGTACCGCTCGCGGGGTCGATATTGGGCACGACTGGCGTCGGCGTGTAGTCGACGTCCGAGATCAGGCGGATCCAGTTCTTCTCGTAGAGGGCACGAGCTTGCGCCGGGATGTCGCTTGCGGGGTAGTGCAGGCCGAGGAATGAGTTGAGATCCTCGCGCTTGGCCTCGGCGACGACCTCGCCGTTGTACTGCGCGTCGTAGCGGTAGACCATTACACGGTCGAAACCGGTGAGGTCGCGGACCGCGCGTGCGGCGGTGTCATACAGCTCGGTCAGAGTGGCCGCCCGGTTGAGCTCCTCGACCGAGCCGCGGACCGCCTGATAAGTGTTCGGGAAGGAGAACGGCCGCTCACCATAGGCGATCTCGAGCTCGACCAGGAGGATCCGGCCGGGATCACGGTGCAAGATGACGTCGAACGGCCGCGGTTGGCCGGCAACATCGATAACGCACTCGATCGGGTTGCGTTGGCGGAGATCACTGAAAGTCGAGGCGGCCTGCTGGATGCGGTCGGCCTGTTCCGAACCGATCAGCGCAGACAGATGTCTGCCCAGCACGGACTCGACGGTGCATCCAAGTAGCTCGTGGACGTTGGAGCTGACATGAAGCACCTCCAGAGCGGGCTCGCGCAGCACCGCGAGGACGCCGCGTGGCTGGATGCTGCCCGGGATGTGAATCGGTTCTCGCGCGCAGTTGTCGAGGTCGATGGGCGTGCCGGCCGGCACCAGGTCTGGATCCGAGCCGGCCCGCGGTGCCGGGTTTGGCCAGTCGTCGGTCATGGGATCAAATCCGTATTCATCGGCGCCGGCAGATCGATCGGACCACCACCGATCGCTTTTCCTCGGGCTGGAATCTCAACCCGGTAGTCAATCTACGCATTTGGGCTCCGGTCCGCCACGGCGCCGCACGCTCGTCACCGCCCAGCGTGGCCGCCAGCCCTCATCGAAAGACGTTCTCCGCCAGCATGCGTCGGCACCAGTCGCGATAGCGGACCAGGCTCCACCCGTCGCGGTGGGTGATACGCAGAAATGTGGTGACGCCGCTAATCAGTGCCGTTGTCTCGAGTAGTTCGTCGAAGGGGAGATCGTCACGCAGCCAGCCCTTGTCCTGCGCAACCTTCAGCATCCGCTCCATGTTCCTGTCGATGCTTGCGGTGAACTCGGTCAGGTACCGATCCAACTCGGCGTCCGCGCCGGCGCCGGCGAACAGCGCCAAGGCCAGCCGACCCGTTCTTTCGTGAACCTCGACCTGCGCCGCAATGAGGAACTCGAGCGCCTCGTCGCGGTCCTCGATCTCGAGAAGTCGACGACCGACTTCCAGATTGAGAATGTTCTCCTCGCCGGCCACACCGAACCCGGCGTACTCGGCCGCCGCGACCATCAGTGCCGCCTTGGGGCCGTGGATCTGCACGGTTTCCGGCGATACCCCGGCCGCTTCGGCAATCTTGGCCAACGTCGTGCGGGCGTAGCCGTGTTGAGCGAAGAGTTCCGCGGCGGCGGCCAACACCCGCGACCGGGTCTGTTCGGCCTGTCGTTGCCGCAGATCGGATCGATAGCTGCGCGACGACCGATTAGATATTGACTGCTGTGCCACAGTAATGAATACTACTACACCGTAGCGAAGTGTGAGCCGAGGGGGCGCACCATGGCATCGATAATCATCGGCAGTGTGCCCGCCCAAGGTCACGTCTCACCGTTGTTGCCCGTGGCCCGTGGATTCGTCGAACGCGGTGACACCGTGCGGTTCATCACCGGTTCCCGCTTCGCCGATCGGGTTAGCGCGACCGGCGCGTCGCACATCTCGCTACCCCCGGACGCCGATTTCGACGAAAGCTTCCTCGACCAATTCCCGGAGCGCTCGAAGTTGAAGGGAACCAAGGCGATTGCGTTCGATCTCGAACACGTCTTTGTGCGTCCGGCGATGCCGCAGTACAAGGCGCTCCTCGCGGCCCACGCCGCCCGTCCGGCCGACGTCGTGCTGGTCGATCCGGTCTTTCTTGGCGGCGCGTTTTTCCTGGGGCATCCGCGGCCGACGCGTCCGCCCCTCGTCGTATGCGGCGTCGTACCGCTGGCGATCCCGAGTGTCGACACGGCGCCGTTCGGGATGGGCCTGCCGCCGGCACGCTGGGGCAACAGGACCCGCAACGCCGCGCTGGCCGCAATCCAGCGACGAATCTTGCGCGGTGCCAACAATGTTGGCGATGACCTGTACCGCCAGGTGCACGGCAATGGGTTCCCATACTCACTTATGGACTGGTACGGGGGAGTCGACGCGTTCGTGCAATTCACCGTTCCCGCGTTCGAGTATCCACGCTCGGATCCGCCCTCGATCCTGCACTTCGCCGGTCCGCTGTGCGCCGCAGGCGCGCAGGTCGCGCTGCCGGACTGGTGGTCCGACCTCGACGGCACCCGGCCCGTCGTGCATGTCGCGCAGGGCACCGTCGCCAACGTCGATTACCGCCAAGCCATCGCACCGACCCTTCAGGCGTTGGCCAACGAGAACGTGCTGGTCGTGGTGAGCACCGGCGGGCGTCCGCTCGACACACTGCCACCACTGCCCGAAAATGCCCGCGCTGCAACGTTTCTCCCATATGACGAACTGCTGCCGCGCACGGATGTCTTTGTCACCAACGGTGGTTACGGCGGAGTGCAGTACGCGTTGCGCTACGGCGTGCCGATCGTGGCTACCGGCGGTAAGGAAGACAAGCCCGAGGTGAGCGCGCGAGTGGCGTGGGCCGGTGTCGGACGCCGGTTGCGGACCGAGCGACCCGCACCGCACGCGTTGCGGCGCGAAATCCTGACGGTGCTCGAACAGCCCTGCTACCGCGAAGCGAGTCGGCGAATTGCGGCCGATATGGCGGTGGCGCCTGGCTTTGCGTGCCTGGCCGACGTCGTCGACGGGCTCATCGACGCGAAAGCGACTCAAGCGCGACCATTTCCGGGCTGAGTAATTCTGGTCGCTATTGTCGGACGGGCCGCGCGTTGGACGCCGGTGGTATCCGCCTAACCGACCGGTGCTGCACCGATCCGCCGCCTCGATGACCCCGACCGCGGGCGTGATGAGCCTCTCGCTAAATTCAGGACCGGCCACTCTTCGGAAAGTCGCAGGAGGAATCTGATGAACGCGCAGGTCGAGCAGTTGGAGTTTCAGGCTGAGGCCCGGCAACTGCTGGATTTGATGGTCCACTCCGTCTACTCGAACAAGGACTCCTTCCTGCGCGAGTTGATCTCCAATGCTTCCGATGCGCTGGACAAGCTGCGGCTGGAGGCGTTGCGGGATAAGGACCTCGACGTCGATACCTCTGACCTGCATATCGAGCTCGACGTCGACAAAGATGCGAGAACGCTTACCGTTCGCGACAACGGCATCGGTATGACGCGCGCCGAGGTGGTGGATCTGATTGGCACGCTTGCGAAGTCGGGCACGGCCGAACTCCGGCAACAGTTGAAGAACGCCGCCAACTCTGAGGCATCAGAGGAGCTGATCGGCCAGTTCGGCATCGGCTTCTACTCGTCGTTCATGGTCGCCGACAAGGTCGAACTAGTGACCCGAAAGGCCGGCGAGAGCGAAGCCACCAAGTGGGAATCCAGCGGGGAGGGCACCTACACCATCGAGTCCGTGGCGGATGCCCCGCAGGGGACGTCGGTGACCTTGCATCTCAAGCCCGAGGACGCCGAGGACGAACTACACGACTACACCTCGCAGTGGAAGCTTAAGAGCCTGGTCAAACAGTATTCCGACTTCATCGCCTGGCCGATCCGGATGGAGATCGAGCGGCGAATTCAGGTGCCCGTCACAGAGGGCGTGGAGGAGGGCTCGGAGGAAACCACCGAAGAAACTGTCATCGACACCGAGACCCTCAACTCCATGAAGGCACTGTGGGCCAGGCCCAAAGACGAGGTGTCCGAGGAGGAGTACAAGGAGTTCTACAAGCACATCGCACATGCCTGGGACGACCCGCTCGAAGTCATCGCGATGAAAGCGGAGGGCACTTTCGAGTACCAGGCGCTGCTGTTCATTCCGTCCCAAGCCCCGTTCGACCTGTTCAATCAGGACGCCAAGATCGGGGTGCAGCTTTACGTCAAGCGCGTGTTCATCATGGGCGACTGCGAAGATCTCATGCCGGTGTACCTGCGCTTCGTCAAAGGTGTCGTCGACGCACAAGACCTGTCGCTCAACGTTTCTCGCGAGATTCTGCAAAAAGATCGGCAGATCAACGCGATCCGTCGTCGGCTCACCAAGAAGGTGCTGTCCACGATCAAGGACATCCAGTCCGAGCGACCCGAGGATTACCGCACTTTCTGGACCCAATTCGGCAAAGTCCTCAAAGAAGGGCTGATGTCGGACAGCGACAACCAGGACACGTTGCTGCGGATCTCCTCGTTCGCCTCTACCCACAGCGAAGAGGAACCCACCACGCTGGCCGAGTACGTCGAGCGCATGAAGGAAGGCCAGACCCAGATCTTCTACGCCACCGGCAGCTCGCGTCAGCAACTGCTGAAGTCGCCACACCTGGAGGCGTTCAAGGCTAAGGGATACGAGGTGCTGTTGCTCACCGATCCGGTGGACGAGGTCTGGGTCGGACTGGTCAACGAGTTCGACGGCAAGCAGCTGCAATCGGTGGCCAAGGGCGAAGTGGATCTGGATTCCGACCAGGAGACATCGGCTGCCGAGCGTGAGGAGCAGGAGAAAGACTTCGCCGACCTGCTGACCTGGCTCAAGGAGACCCTGGACGAGCACGTCAAAGAGGTGCGGTTGTCCACCCGCCTCACCGATTCCCCGGCCTGCCTGATCACCGACGCGTTCGGCATGACGCCCGCACTCGCGCGTCTGTATCAGGCGTCGGGCCAGGACGTGCCGATCGGCAAACGAACATTGGAACTCAATCCGAATCATCCGCTGGTCACCGGGCTGCGCCAGGCTCACGCCGATCGGCCGGACGACACCTCCGTCGCTGAGACCGCCGAATTGCTCTACGGCACAGCCCTTCTCGCCGAGGGCGGGGCATTGGAGGATCCGGCACGGTTTGCCGAACTACTCGCCGACCGGCTCACCCGCACCGTGTAGTGACCACTGGTCGCAGGCCGTGGCTGCGTTTGAAATGTGATTGAAAGCCGTCGGCAGCGGATACTCGCATGTCATGACAGTGTTTCGGGCCATCGATCCGCATGGCGCGATCATCGCGACCAGGTGTTTCGAGAACGCGGAGGACGCGCACCGGTGGTTTGCTGAATCGATCGTCGGTCGTTACCAGGCGGGTTGGCGCATGGAAGTCGACGACGACGGGCAATGGGCCGGCTTCGACGACACGGGCGGTTTTACCGCCCCGCTGAGCCGTCGGCCAAACCCGTCTCGCATCCGTGGCTGAGTGGGTCTGCTCAGAAACCGACCTTCTCGCGTACCAGGTCGGTAAGGAAACGAGCGCCTGACACCGGCTTGAAGGCACGTGCCGCGGCGGTCAGCGCATCGCGTGATTCTGCGGGGAGTTCGACTTCCGCGGCCGCCACGTTGAACTCCAGCTGCTCCACACTCGAGGCCCCGGGAATGGCCACCACACCCGGCAAACTGATAAGCCAGGCCAGCGCCACCTGGGCCGGCTTGGCGCCGACCTCGCCCGCGACATCCCGCAACGTCTGCAGCAGCGGTTCGATGCGTCGCAGGTTCTCCGTGCCAAATAACGGGTTCACCGCCCTCACACCGCCCGGGCGGTTGTCGACGCCGTACTTGCCGCCGAGTAGTCCCTGCGCCAACGGGCTGTAGGCGATGACGACGCGATTCTCGCGTTCGGCGAAGGGCACCAGGTCGTCCAGAGCTTCCGGGTGGGCCAGTGAGAAGTGCACCTGATTGCTGATCACCGGACGGCCGAGTGCGGCATCGGCCTTCTGCCACCGCTGCAACGAATAGTTCGAGACGCCCGCCGCGCCGATCTTGCCTTCGTCGAGCAAATCCCGCATGCCGGGCATGATCACCGAATCGGGGATCACCGGATTGGGTTGGTGGACCTGGTACAGCGGGATACGGTCCAGTTTGAGCCGACGCGCGCTGGCGCGTTCACGTTGCTTGATTACGGCCGGGAACGGTGCGACCGGGAAGATCTTGCTGGCAACCGCCACCTCGGCACGTTCGTCGCCGAGTGCCTCGGCCAGGATCCGTTCGCTCTTACCCAGGCCGTAGACCTCGGCGGTGTCGAACAAAGTGACCCCTAGGGCGCGGGCTCGCTGCACGATGTCGTGTGCGGCCCCGGAGGCGTAGCCGTCGCCGTATCCCCATTCACGCGAGCCGAACTGCCACGTGCCCAAACCAATACGACTGACCTGGCCGACTCCATCGACCTCGAGGTATTTCATACGCCTCACCGTACGTGGTGCTTTCGTCCATTACCCGGGCCGGTACGTCGGGGCGCTGGCGGTCGGGTATACGGTCGGCCAGGAAGGCGGCATCGGCGTCGAGTTCTACCTGTACACGCAGAATGAATGTGGCGCCGTGATCGAGAACAGTGAATTGCGATGGCGCAGAAGCGATCCGGGCTTTGGGATGAGGTGAGAGATGAGTGCGCTACCATACCCCGACCTCGACGCGTTACCGCCGGAGTTGCGGGAACTGGCCACCCGGAAGGGTTCGCTGAACATCGTCAGGATGATCATGCATACCCCCGCCTTGGCGCCGAAGTTTCTGGCGCTGGCCGGGGCGGTGATGGAACGCAATTCGCTACCGCCGACTTGGCGGGAACTCGTCATCCTGCGGGTAGGTTTCCGGTACCGCAGCGACTACGAACTACACCAACATCTCAAATTCGGGCGTGCCGCGGGTCTTCGTGAGGATGAAATCGCCGCCGCCGAACAAGGATCGACGGATGTCCTTGGAGAGCAAAAAGCGATCCTGTTGCGGCTCACCGATCTGTTGCTGGACAACCACACGCTAAGCGAAACCGAACGTGCCGACGCGCTGCAAACCCTGACGGTCAACCAACTCGCCGACTTCACCATCACCGTCGGCTTCTATCAATTGGTCTGCAACTTTCTCAATACCTTCGGAGTCACCACGGACGGAGAAGACGAGTGAAGGTTCACCATCTGAATTGCGGCACCATGAACTCGCCGGGTGCCCCATTGGTATGCCACGTCCTGCTCGTCGAGACCGAAGACGGATTGGTGTTGGTAGACACCGGATACGGCATGCAGGACTGTCTTGATCCAAACCGGATAGGGCCGTTCCGCCACGTCATCCGGCCGGTGTTGCAACAATCCGAAACCGCAATCCGGCAAGTCGAGCAACTCGGATTCCGTCCCGCTGACGTACGCCATATCGTGGTGACCCATTTCGATTTCGACCATATCGGCGGCATCTCCGATTTTCCCGACGCGTTCGTTCATGTCACGACGGATGAGGCGCGTGGCGCCGTTCATGCTCCGTCACTGCGGGAGCGCCTCCGATACCGCAGCGTGCAGTGGGCGCACGGGCCCAAGTTGGTGGAACACGCTGTCAGCGGCGAACTTTGGCGTGGATTCGCGGCGGCCAAGCCCATCATCGGCGACGGCGTGGTGTTGGTGCCGATGCCCGGACATACGCGTGGCCATGCGGCTGTGGCGGTCGAATCAGCGAGCCACTGGATCCTGCATTGCGGAGATGCCTTCTACCACAAGGGGACTCTGAACCGCTCCCGCATCCCGTTCGCACTACGGGCGCAGGAAGAACTGTTCGCGTTCAGCCGCACACAGTTGCACGAAAACCAGAATCGACTCGCCGAACTTTACGGGCGAACAGACCCCGATCTGTCGATTATCTGCGCCCACGACCCCAGCCTGTTTCAGCAAGCCAGCGGCTAGCTACTGGGCGGCGGCGCAGGCCGGTCGGAATACGTCTCGTGCCATCGAAGTTCAGCTGCGCGCACCTGCTGGTGAGTGTGGCGCAACCACACCAGCCCAGCTGCCCCGGCCAGCACGCCGATCACGACTCCCACCGCGCCCGCGGCAACGTGGCCGGTCGCGAACGAGGCTAAACCGAAAACCAGCGCGATCACTCCCGCCGCCACGCCGAGAATGCCGAACGCGTTCGAACCGTTCTTCATCGCTTCGCCGGCATGCTTGCGGGTGGTCCGGTCGTGATCCACCGGGTCGGTCTTGGAGTCGTCCAAGTCTTTCACTCCTCTTGAAAAGTGTTTCTAGCCAGGCCCATTGGTCAGTAACTATTGGGTGTCGCGTAATCAATATGCTTACCCGGCGCGCGCCTATATTAAACGCAGGCACAACGCCGTCCCGCCTGCTGCACGGGTCGCGCTGGCAAACTGCCGAACGGCCATCTCGGCAACGTCGTGCTGCAAAAGCGGTAACCCCGTTCTCGTCCATTTCTGCGGGTATGTCATGCTCGGCTGCGGAGGTCGATATGGCGAGAACTGTGGTAATCGGAGCCTCGAGCGGGTTGGGGCGCTGCATTGGTGTCGGGATGGCACAGCGTGGTCACCGAGTCGCGCTGCTGGCCCGCCGCAAGGACCGCATCGAGACGGCCGCGCAGGAAGCGGGCTCGGGGGCGGTGGCCGTGGAGTGCGACGTGACCGACCAGGAATCCGCCCGCGCCGGGATCGACGCTGCGGCCGACGCGCTTGGCGGCATCGACAACGTCGTCTACGCTCCCGCCATCAGTCCGTTGGTCCCGCTGGTCGAGACCGACGCAGAAACTTGGCGGCGCGTGTTCGACACCAATGTGATCGGAGCGTCGCTGGCGACGGCGGCCGCCGTGCCGCACCTGTCGGCCTCTGGCGGCAAGGTGGTTTTCCTGTCGTCAGATGCCGGCAGTTTCGGGCCGCCGTGGCCCGGGCTCGGAGCCTACGGCGTGAGCAAGGCGGCATTGGAACGGCTCGTGGAGGCGTGGCGCGCGGAGCATCCGGATATCGCCTTCACCAACCTCATCGTCGGTGAGTGCGCCGGCGGCGAGGGCGATGCGCAGACTGGCATGAACGTGGGGTGGGACCGCGAGCTGGCCATGCAGGCCTACCCGCTGTGGGTGTCTCGCGGTTGCATGCCGGGCAAGCTGATGCCGGTCGAGGATCTCGTCGAGGTCGTACATACGATCCTGCGGACCAATGCGTCGACGTCGATGCCGATCGTGATCGCTCGCGGTGCACCCGCAGCCGCGGGAGCTGTGCTCGCCTACGGCGAGCGGCCCTGAGCCTCTGGTTGCTCTGGCTGCTGCCTCAGTTGACTCTGCGCTGAGGGCGCGGCTTTCTCGCACTTTGTCGCCATGTGCGCAGAGTCAACGAGCGATCACCCGACGCCTCGTCAATTGCGCGGGTGAATGAAAATGCCTTCGGCAGAGACCAGTACGCCTGCGGCACCGGTGATTTGGCCCACCGCGAAAGTCTTGACTCCGTCGACTCGATCGACCCAGGCGGCAGCTCGCAGTGGCTCCAGCAGCGGGGTGCGTTGGTGATAACGCATCGTCAGCGTCCCGGTGTAGGCCGGCCGGCCGGGCTGATGGGCGGTCGCCCCGAGGACATGGTCCAGAATCATGGCCGAGACACCGCCGTGGACGTGGCCCATCGGCCCTTCGTACGCGGCGCCGAGAGTGAACTCAGTCCATACCGACCCGTCGTTCTCGTGGTGGATCACCAGCGGGGGAGCCGACGGATTGCGAACTCCGATAACGACATTGCCCGATGCAATGCCTTGCCCGTCGTCGATTTCGCGTTGCCCGAATGTGCCGGGCATCAGCTCGGCACTGAGTTCGGCTGTCACACTGTCGATTTTGGCGGTCGCCGCCGCAATGGCCTCATGGCCCGCCTCGGTGCGAATGGTGGCATCGATCAGACGCCGCACCGATGCGGCCAACGACTCGTACACGGGCAGCGAATCTGTCATCGACGCAAACGAATCCACCATGTCAGTCACCCTAAAGCAGCTGTTCTTGTCCCAGTCAGCGGTCCGTGCCCAAGCAACTCCACGGCCCAGGTTGTTAACCTGGCGGGGTGAGCGAGACCAGCGACAAGGTGAAGTCGGCGCTGGCCGCCACCAGTTGGGCGCTGCTGGGCATGATGTCCTACGAGGAAGAGATTTCGGGTTACGACCTGAAGAAATGGATCGATTGGAGCGTCGATCTCTACTATTGGAGCCCTTCCTACAGTCAGATCTACACCGAGCTGAAAAAGCTGGAGAGCCTCGAACTGGTCACCTCACGCGTCGAACGTGACGAGGGCACGCGCAGTCGCCGCCTCTACAAGATCACCCCGGCCGGGATGGCCGCCATTACCGACTGGACCAATAACGCACCGCTCGACCCGCCGGTGCTCAAACACAGCATGCTGCTGCGGGTCACGTTCGGACACCTCAGCAACCCGACCCGGCTCAAGGAGTTGCTGGCCGAACACGTGGCTTACGCCGAAGCGCGCTATCGCAAGGCCGTCGAGGATGCCGAGGGCGCCGAGGCGCAACCCGCGTGGGCGTATTCGGTGATGGCGTTGCGCTGGGCGGCGAAGTACTACGCCGCGGAACGGGAGTTCGCGCTGGAGTTGATGAAAGACATCGACGAAGCGGGCGCCATTATCGAAAAGGCGGGCAAGGGCGGGCTGGGCAAACCGCGCCCCACGCCCGGCTATTGGCGTGAAATCGAGAAGCAGGTCCAGGCCAAGCGCGCTGTCGACTAATTCGCTGCGTCGCGCGCCGCAATGTAGCCGTACACCAGGCCCTGGGCGATCGTGGCGCCCGCGCCCGGGTAGGTGGTACCGAACGCATTGGCGGCGGTGTTGCCGACGGCGTACAGGCCTGCGATCACGCTGCCGTCCTCCCGTAACACCCTGGCGCGCTCGTCGGCGCGCAGCCCGCCGCAGGTGCCCAGATCGCTGAGGACCATTTTCACCGCGTAGAAGGGCCCGTTGACCAACGGGCGCAGATTGGGATTGGGTTTGACGGTGGGGTCGCCGTAGTAGCGGTCGTAGGCGCTGATACCCCGACCGAACTCGGGATCACTACCAGCGGAAGCGTTTTGGTTGAAGCGCGTCATCGTCTCGACGAAGTCCGACACGGGCACTTTGATCTCTGCGCCCAAGTCGGCGAGGTTGTCGGCGCGAGCCGCGATACCCGCGTCGTACCAGGCCAGTGGAACCTTCATCCGCGGAAAGAGTTCTGCGCCAAAGACATAACTGTTGCGGTACTGCTGATCGAAGACGATCCACATCGTCTCGACGGGATCTCCGGAACGTTCCAATTGCAGTAGCCGCTGTCCGAACGTCATGTAGTCCGACGCCTCGTTGGCAAATCGGCGACCGTGCTGATTCACGATCAGACAGCCCGGCAGTGAGCGTTCGGCCAACATCACCGTGGGCGCCTTGCCGGGCAGCGGAGCAACAGCCGGGAACCACCACGCCTGGTCCATCAAACCGATGTCGGCGCCGGCATCCTGGGCCACCCGGATCCCGTCGCCGGTGTTGCTGTCGGCGCCCAAGCTGAAATTCGCGCCCAGAGACTCCGACTGGAACTTCCAGCGCATGTCCATGTTGTGGTCGAAACCTCCGGTGGCCAGGACCACCCCGCGCCGCGCAGTGACGGTCACCTGCCGCCCACCATGGCTGACGACCGCGCCCGTTACCCGGCCATCGTGGCACTCCAAATGCGACAACGATGTGTCGGTCCATACCGGGATGCCGGCGCGCAACACACCGGCGAACAGGCCCGCCGTCAGCCCCTGGCCGCCCGCCGCGTAGCGCCTGCCGATCAGCAGACCGCCCGCCCCCTGGGCAATTCGCTTGCCGAACACCGGAATTCCTTTGCGCGGCACTCGCGCAACGAGATTCATCCACCGGTAGTCCGCGCCTGTCGTCGGGATGGCGAAGCCGGCCTCCAGCACGCCCGGCCGCAACCGGGTGCGGTACTGCCCCAGGATCGCGGTGTCGAACGGATGGCATTCGCAGGTGCGGCCGGCCACGCTGCCGCCGGGCTCCTCCGGGTGGTAGTCGGAATAGTCGCGCGCCCAGAAAAAACGAAGCGGCGTGGTGCGGCGCAGCATCTCGACCGTCGCGGACAGGTTCTGCACGAATGCGGCCGAACGCTGCGCGGGCGCGGAACCCGCGACCACAGCATCCAGGTAAGTGCTGGCCTTCGCTGCGGTGTCACCCGCGCCGGCCTCCTGCAGTACCGGGCCGGCCGGCAACCACAGTGCGCCACCCGAGCGGGCGGTCGAGCCACCGACGTAGGGCGACTTCTCCACGATCAGCACCGACAAACCAAGTTCGTGCGCGGCCAGCGCGGCGGCCATGCCGGTGCCCGAACCCACCACCAGCAGATCGACGCACGTGTCGGCGACGGGGAGTCCGGCCGGGATCGTCATGCTGCGTGTGGTCACATCTGGGAAGGTTAGGCCCGCGGCGCGCGGAGGCGGAAGACTTCTCCTGATCAGTGGAACACCGAACCCCCAAACGGTGCCCAACCGGCGTTCAATGAATTTATGCAGTCGCAATCGGACGCCGACGAAATCCGGCTCATCGAAGCGCAGGCCGCGCCGACGCGGTTCGCCCGCGGTTGGCACTGTCTGGGCCTGGTCCGCGATTTCGGTGACGGCAAACCGCACGCGGTCAACGCGTTCGGCCAGAAGCTCGTCGTCTTCCGCAGCGGGGACGGCAAGGTCAATGTGCTCGACAGCTACTGCCGGCACATGGGTGGGGACCTGTCCCAAGGTTCGGTCAAAGGTAACGAGATCGCCTGCCCGTTCCACGATTGGCGCTGGGGCGGCGACGGACGTTGCAAGCAGGTGCCGTACGCGCGGCGCACGCCACGACTGGCGCGCACAGCCACCTGGACCACCATGGAGCAGGACGGCATGTTGTTCGTGTGGAACGACCCCGAAGGCAACCCGCCCTCACCGGAAGCCACCATTCCGCGCATCGAAGGCGCCAGCAGCAACGAATGGACCGACTGGCACTGGTACACCACTGAGGTGGGTAGCAACTGCCGCGAGATCATCGACAACGTCGTGGACATGGCGCACTTCTTCTACATCCACGGCTCGCTGCCCACGTACTTCAAGAACATCTTCGAAGGACATGTGGCAACTCAATATCTGAACAGCGAGGGCCGGCCGGACATGGCCGGCACCGAGGGTGCGCGGATGCTCGGCACGACTTCAGTGGCGTCCTACTTCGGGCCGTCGTTCATGATCGACGACTTGACCTATCACTACCAAGACGGCGACCGACAGACGATCCTGATCAACTGCCACTATCCGATCGACGCGAATTCCTTTGTGCTGCAATACGGCATCATCGTCAAGAAATCTACGACGCTGCCCGACGACGCGGCAATGCGGACCGCGATCAGACTGGGTGACTTCGTCAAGATGGGCTTCGAGCAGGACGTGCAGATCTGGCGGCACAAGGCGCGTATTGACAATCCGCTGCTGGTCGAGGAGGACGGCCCGGTCTACCAACTGCGGCGCTGGTATCAACAGTTCTACGTCGACGTCGCCGACGTGCAGCCAGACATGGTGGACCGCTTCGAGTTTGAGCTCGACACGAGTCGACCGTACGAAGCGTGGATGAACCAGATCGAGGCCAACATGGCCGCCCGTGCCTAACCTTCAGCCGCTGCGCCCCGACAATCGGCTTGACGACATGCCGATGGCGCCCATCGTGTGCCGCAACTGCGGGGCGCAGGTGTTAGCCCGCAAAAGCACCTGGAATCAGACCAGCGTGCAGTGGAACGGCGAAGCGACGGCGTTGTGCATCGAACGCCAGGATGCCGACCGGATTGCCGGTCACCATCGCCGGCCATTTCTGGTCTGCTCGGCGTTGCGGGATTCGATAGAAACCGCGGTCGCGGCCGGAGAACTCGCCATTGTCGACGGGAGCTAGCACAGTTCTGATACCGTTTCGCCGGCGACGGTGCCATAGGGCTTCACCGAACTAGCTCGGTGACCATACGAAGGGGAGCGCGTGGCACCACTGCTGGAGGTAAACGTCGCGAATGTGTTGGCGGGTGCTAATGGCATCGACGCGTCCAAAACCGTTGTGGCGGCAATTCACTCGCCGGATACCGGAGCTGCGGTCTGCGGATTGGCAGGGTTTGAAACCGCTGCGGTATTGGGTGGGGTGAAGGAGGCGGTCGCCGATTCGTTAAGTGTCGTCGGGGGTCGCTACGAAAAGATGGGCGGCATGATCCGCGGGGCGGCAAACGTCTTCCAACTGACTGATCAGGCATTACCGCCACAGACACGCCAGGAAGTGCTGACCAGAGTGGTGGGCAAGACGATGACCGCCCTGGGTGATATGAATTCGGCCAGCTGAAGCCGCAAATCGCTGAGGTATTGGGGTGGCACGTCCGCAGAAAACGACGGTATACAACGCGAACGCAAACGCGTTGGGTGATTTGGCTGCCCCGACCCGCGAGGTAGGCCACAAAATGCTTGAGGCCGCCGAGAACGTCCGCCGGATCGTGTACGGGTTAAACTGGAAAGGCGACACC
Source organism: Mycobacterium asiaticum (assembly GCF_001673365.1). Classification (GTDB taxonomy): domain Bacteria; phylum Actinomycetota; class Actinomycetes; order Mycobacteriales; family Mycobacteriaceae; genus Mycobacterium; species Mycobacterium asiaticum_A. The sequence goes on along the minus strand of NZ_LZLS01000025.1, from coordinate 19,286 downwards.
CAGAACGCCTGCAACGGGCGTGCCGACCGCGAACTCGCCCAGGACCGCAAAGTCGCGGCCGACTATAACGGGCTGGCCACGGCCTACGAGAACGGCAAAAACGCGATGCAGCCGATGATCGACAGTTTGCGGTCGCAGGGCAAGGGTTTCGAGGCCGACGACTTCGACGTGTCGGAGGACTGGAGCGTCAGCGACAAATACAACTACAACATGGGCAAGATGGTGCTGATGCTGCTCGGCTCGGACGAGCAGGCCGCCCAGGGTGAGATGGACAAGCTCAAGAAGCAACGCGGTGATGAGGCGGCGGCCGGGACCACACGGTTGCAACGGCTCGCCGATGAATTGGGCGTCGCCGATACGAACACCAAGAATGCGATCGAGGCTGCCAAGAACGATCTCTCCGCCGCTGCTCCGCTGGCCACCGGTCTGGTGGGCGGACAGCAGGCCCTTGATGATGCAAGTGACGTCCTGGATGGGAAAGCGACTCCGCAGCAAGTGGCCCGGGTTCGGGCGGCGTTGACACGATGGACACCCGAGGAGTTAGCGGCTCTTGCCAACGGCAAGCCTGCCGACATGCCACAAGGGCAGTACGACTACCTGACATCGTTAATGCACGCAATGGACGGCAAATCCGCGGCGGACATCGATGCGGCGATGGGCAAATACGGTCTGCAAGGGGCGATGGGCGATGGCCTGCGGATGATGGGTAATCCCAACATTCAAACCGCGCTGGGCTCGCATGGGCATGCAGACACTGCCGGCACAGGTGCGTGACCTGCTCACTAAAGACCCGGTGACGGTGCTGGGACTGCACCCGAACGCGGCGGCTAAGTCGATACCCATCACACAGTTCAACGCGCTCAATGACATGCTGGGCAAAGGCAATCGGGGTTTGGCGCTTGGGTCGGATGTGGACCGCGCATTGCTGAACCAAGCGTCGCGGGTAGCCGCTGGCGAGCATTCGAAGATCGCGTTGGTTTCCGATCCCGACGCAACTAGCGGGACCTCCCGCGCCTACCTGTCGGAAGCCCAGATCAACGGTACGGTCAGCGCGATGATGTCGACTGCATCCGTCGACCACCAGGCAGTGACCGATTTCTTGCACGCCGGCCCGGCGATGGACCGGGTCAACGGCGACCACTTCGACAACAACCAAGCATTCACGGCTCTGGCCACCGCGCACTTCGGACCGAATGACCACGGCTGGAAAGACATGCTGGACTGGATCGGTCCGAACGCGCATACCCCCGGATTTGAGGGACATCAAGCAGCAGTTGCCGCAGACTCGTTAGCACACTTGGCCGCACGCAATCATGACCTGCTGGGAGGGCGAATCCCGATCCTGGACGCTGCCACCGACGCAACTGGTCGATTCGAAAGTCTGGGGCAGCGCGATCCCGAACTGGTGAAGGCACTGACCCGCAACCTCACGCCCTACTTCGGCAATCTTGGCGGCATCGAAGTGCCGGGAATCGACTCCACCGGCATTTCCAAATTCGGAAATTCCACCCAAATGCAGAACCTCTTCGAAGTGCTTTCCTCGGATCCGGCTTCCGCCGAGGGACTCAAAGAGGCGGCGGCGTCCTGGGATCACTACTATGCGGAGCGATACGGCGAAACAGGGAACGTCGAGTATGCCCGTGCCGCAGGGCAATTGGAGAGTGCTCTGCACGGTGGTTACCAAGCTGAAATGGATGATCTGAAACGCAACGGCGACACCGCACGAATCCTGGATTACAACCAGAGATCTGCTGACTGGGACAGTAAGAAGGGCATGATCAGCGACGTTTTCGGGACGTTGCCGCTGAACAAGCTGCCGGGCGGGGACGCTTTGTCGTTCCTCGGCAAGATGGTGATCGACGGATACAACCCGTACCTCAAGCTCGAAGAAATCCCACCGGTGACGCCGGGGAATGCTCCGCTGGACCCAGTGGCGGCGGCTGTGGCCAACTATGATCGTGAGTTCAATGTTCTCACCGACCAGATCTATCACGACTACAGCATCGTCGAGGGCTACGAGAACCGGGACCATTCCATCGTCGGTGCATTCCAGAACGTGCAGACTCCAAGTGGGTCGGTCAATTTCTTTGTGCCCGACGGCAACAACGGCTGGAAACTAGATTGGAACGCCATCACAAGCCATTGGCAACAGTTCATCCAGACGTATTCGGACCTCGAACAGAGCGGTCAACTCAAGACGGGAAGTTGGGCCGAATCCTATATGTACGGGCAGCGCAACATCGTGATTGACTCGGTGGGCTTGCTCGATCCCGGGAATGTGTCCAACCCACCCATGGGACGATGACATGCATCTGCAACCGCTAATCCGCTGCGGTGCGGGGGTTTTGGCTTGCTTAATAAGTTGTGCTGTGCCGGTGCTCGCCGGTTGTTCGTCGTCAAAGACTCCAGTTGCGTCGTCGGCCCCCTCTGCGACAGCGCCTGCGGGTTATCAGCCGCCCCGCAATGTAATGTTCTCCGAACATTGGGTTGCCACGCCGGCGGTTGATTTGATGAGTCCCGAGGGCACCTACATCCGCGCGTACATCGAGGCCGATCAAGTGGCCAATTTCAACGTTGACCGGGCCAAAGGTTCCTATTTAGGTTTCGCCGGGGCCGCACGGGATAGCGGCTATGACTGGGTGGGCACCGGTTTTCCGGCCAAGGGTTTCCACACGAATTGGGTGCGCGAATTCAGGGTGGCGCCTGATGGTAGCGCAACCGCTGTCGTGTGTTTCGCCGGTGAGGTGTCGGTGAGTGGCGACTTTCCGGACAATTACAACATTTTCAAGCGAACAATGGTCTTTCAGCGGGTGGGTTCGTCCCCGCCTGTGAATCAGAAGGGCCCTGCGCGTGCACCGTTGGTGTCTGTGTTTGGCGACTGGTATACGAGTAATTTCATCACGCGGTACCCATTGATGGATCCCGATTGTGCGACCGACCCGCCGCCGGTGGACAAAAGCCCCGTGTCCACGCCGGGTTGGCCCGATCAACTGGGAGTGTAGCGGTGACTGATACTCGCAGCTGCCGGGCGATGATATGCAGCTGCAAAACGGTAATGCGCTGCGCCACAGCAGCGTTGGCTTTCCTAATCGGCTGCGCTCTCCCAGCGCTTGCCGGTTGTTCGTCATCGAAGCCTCCAGCTGCGTTGTCGACCACTTCGCTGGAGGCGCCTGCGGGTTATCAGCTGCCGCGCAATGTGTTCTTCTCCGAACATTGGGTTGCTACGCCGGCGGTTGATTTGATGAGTCCCGAGGGTACGTACATTCGCGCCTACGCCGAGGCGGATCGCGTGGCTGACTACAACGTCGGTCGCGCCGAAGGTTCCTATCCCGGGTTTGCGAAGGCTGCTCGCGATCGTCGCCATCATTGGTTAGGCACCGGTTTTCCTGCCAAAGGCTTCTCTACGAATTGGGTGCACGACTTTAAGGCTGGGCCTGAGGGTTCGGCAACTGCTGTAGTTTGTTACGCCGGTGAGGTGTCGCTCAGCGGTTCCTTGCCGGACAATTACGGCATTTTGAAGCGGGCGATAGAGTTTCAAAGGGTGGGCGCTGCACCCCCTGCGAGCCAAAAAGGCGTTGCGCGTGCACCTTTGGTGTCGGTGTTCGGCGACTGGTACACGAGTAAGTTCAATACGTTGTATCCGGTGATGGATCCTGAGTGTGCGACCGACCCGCCGCCGGTGGACAAAGGTCCTGTGTCCACGCCGGGTTGGCCCGATCAGCCAGGGGTGTAGCGGTGGCTGATACTTCGCATCTGCCACCAGAGGTGATGTACGCACTGCGGACGGGGAAGATCCTTCCGCACTTGTTGGCGTCGGACGGAGACGCCGGTGTTGATCCCGAGCCTCAAGATTCCGGGGAGTCGAAGGATGCCGAACGGTTCCGCGTGAGGTATCACGCGCTGCTCGAGGAGATGGTCGCGGACTGGCTTGACGAGCATCCCGAGTGTGGCAATGTGATTCCGGCTGCCGAACGCGAGCAGATCGAAGAATACTGTGAACGCCAGATTCAGCATCGGTGGCAAATCTTCATCCGCGATAAGGATCGCCCGATGGGTGAGGACAGCGACGGACCATGCTAGAAGGACACGGAGGTGCGCGGTGCAAACGACGCAACGGATTGCGATAATGGGCATTCTTGCCGCCGTCGTGTCCGCCGGATTGACGTTGCTGCCGTGGGTCGGTTTCGATTACTTCAAAGAACCGCGGGTCCATTGGAACGGTCTCGGCATTTACGTCGGCGAGTACCCCGGCATCCTCGGCTCTGACATAGGCGTCACCAAGAGTGCAGGGTGGATCATCCTTGCCCCGTCGATAGCCAGCGCCGTGTTCCTCGTCGGCGGGACGTGGTTGCGCTTGTTGAATTTTGTCGCGCGCGCATGCGCCCTCGTCGCATTCGTCACGGCTCTTTCGTGCCTTGCGTCACCGGCCCTAATAGTGAGCGAGGTAAGGGAGTCCTTCGGGATGGACGCGCGCCTCGACCGCTACCTTCTGAACTCCTCGGTCCTGATCGTGGAGGTCGCAATCACCGGCCTTCTGTCCGTTTGCGCGATCTATGGGGGTCGTCGGCGTAGCGTCGGAGTGACGGGCAAGTGAGTCAAGCTCGAATTGCGTTGGTGACCGGTGCAAGCCGTGGCGCCGGACACGGCATCGCGACGGCACTGAGCGCGCGGGGGTGGCGAGTGTATGCGACCGGGCGCACCATCACCGAAGCGCCGCCGGGCGGCGTCGCGGTCCAGGTCGATCACAGCGACGACGACGCCGTGGCCGCGCTTTTCGAGCGGATGCGCGCCGATGAGGGTCGCCTGGACCTGCTGGTCAATAACGCCGCCGTCATCTCCGACGAATTGGTCAGCCCAAAACCGTTCTGGGAGAAGTCTCTTGGACTGGCTGATGTGTTAGACGTCGGGCTGCGTTCATCGTATGTGGCCTCTTGGTACGCGGCGCCGTTGTTGCTCGCCCAGGATCGGGGTTTGATCGCGTTCACATCTTCGCCGGGTTCGGTGTGCTACATGCATGGTCCCGCGTACGGAGCTCAGAAGGCCGGCGTAGATAAGATGGCCGCCGACATGGCGGTCGACTTCCACGACAAGGGCGTTGCGACAGTGTCGATTTGGATGGGCATCCTGCTCACTGAAAGGCTCCGTGCTGCCTTGGCGGCGCAGCCCGAAGCGTTGGCCAAGACGGCCCAGCACGCCGAAACACCGGAATTCACTGGGTATCTGATCGACGCACTCTACGCAGATCCTGACCTGGCCGAACTCAGCGGCCAGACGTTCATCGGGGCGGAACTGGCCCAGCGGTACGGCATCACCGACGAGGACGGTCGTCAGCCGCCGTCGCATCGGCACTTGGCCGCCCCGCGCCCACCGAGCAAGGTGGTGGTGAAGTAGGTTGCGCGAGCAACTTCGCGCAACCTCGCGTCACAGCGTGAAGGCGCTGATCGGCGCTTCCTCGGGGTATACGGTCGGGCCGCCAATGTCGTAGGCGCCGTTGAGGGCTGCGATGAACGCCGCGTCGTGCAGTGGTTCGCTCGGAATGTCGAGCTTGATGCCGCGTGCGTTGACGTCGTCGACCATCATGTCGATGGCTTTGTCGACCGTTAAGTCGTCGGAGCCCTCCATGTTCTTCTTCAACTCTTCGAAGTCGGAGAACACCTCGGCCGACCAGTGCACCAGGAATCGCAGTTCGTCGGTGTGGTGGCGCGCGATCACCTCATCGCCGTTCTTCAGCAGCCACTGGTCATGGTCGTCGGAGTCTCCGGTGAACACCGTGTCGAAGCCGAGGCTGGCTGGAATCTGTTGTTCCAGTGGACCATTGGCTTCACCGCGATGCACCATCATTTCGTTCTGGACCACCACACCGCGGTTGTATATCGGGGGCAGCACCCGCTTGGGCGCTCCGAGCGGGCCCTCAGGCCAGTAGGTGAACCCGCTGCCACCGTCGAGGGAGAACCAGGTGATGACTTGCGCCGTCTTGATCAGATAGTCGCGGAACAGGCCGGACTTGCCCATGACGCTGGTAAGCCAAGTCGGCGCGTTCTCGTGCCTAACGCCGCGGAAGCTTGGTGCATCCAGGTGTCCCGGATCGCGATTGGCGCACGGTCCGTTGATGTTGAACAGCATTAGCTGCGGCTTGGCATACTGCGCGTTCCAATAGCCCTTGGCCAAATCAAGGAACCGCTCGTTGTAGAAGCAGTCGTGCAGTTGCGGGTAGAGCACGGCCCCGTAGTTGGCCAGATAGCCGCGAAAGGTCGGGGTGAGGAACAGATCCAGTGACGGCGTGTACCCCTCGGGAAACAGACCGCTCATGGTAGCGATCAGCTCTTCGGCGGAAGCGAAGTGCTGGGCGATGATCAACCGCCACGGCCCCTCGGTGCGCACGACGTCCAGCAGTCGCAGTCGTTGGTCGTCGGTGTAGACGTCTTCGACCTCATGAGGTGGCGCGGCCGGCCGCAATACGTCGGAAAGCTCGATCCGTCGCTCCTCGGTGAGCATCAGCTGTCTCCTTCTCCCAAAACTCCGGGTCTCAATCCTGCACGCCGTCAGTGCATCCCGAAGGGGCGTTGTTCCGGTCACCGGGACACTAGAAGCGAAGTGGATGGGCGAACTTGGCGCGTAGCAGCCCGCCGATCTCGGCGATAGCCAAGCGGCCGCGCGCGGTCGCCTCGGATCGCATCGCAAATCCGTGGTACATCCCCGGATATCGGGTGAGGGTGGTTTGCACGTCGGCGTCACGCAAGCGGGCGGCATATCGTTCACCCCAATCTCGGATTGGGTCGCAGCCCGCGGTCGCCACGATGGCCGGCGGTAACCCGGTCAGGTCTGTCGCGTACGCCGGTACGAGGTAGGGATCGGTTCCGACGTCGGCGAGTGTGTGCAGAAAGTCGATGTCGTCACTGGTGAGCATGGGTGCATCCGCGAGCAAACCGATTGAGGGAGCTGACATGTCGCGATCCAGTCCGGGGTAGAGCAGTACCTGGGCGAAGATCTGCGGGCCGTTCCGATCGCGGGCGGCCAACGCAACACCGGCCGCCAGCGAGCCGCCCGCGCTGTCCCCGATCACGACGAGTCGGCCGGCGTCGACGCCCAGCTCCCGGGCGTTGCGCGCCACCCACTCGGTAGCGGTGTAGGCGTCGTCGAATTGCGCGGGTGGCGGCGACTCCGGCGCCAGCCGGTACTGCACGGACACGACGACGGCGCCAGACGCCGATGCTAGGGCGCGCGCCAGTGGTTCGAATGAGTGGTTGCTGCCCATGACCAGCCCGCCGCCGTGGAAATACACCAGCACCGGTTGGTCGGAACCTGTTGTCGGACGGTAGATCCGGACCGGTAAGGATCCGGCGATGACATCCTGGCTGATCTCGGCCATATCCGCCATGTCGTCGGGCAATGGTGCGGACTCGATTGCGGCACGCACCGCCGCCAAACCCCGTACCCGCATGGGCGGAATTTCACCGAACGAGGCGACCCGCGCGGCGGCATCGGGATCCAAGGTCATTTCAGCGTCGGCGGACGTTGGGCCGCAAGCACTTCGGCACGGTGCTTCATGGCCGAGACGACCGATTCCTGGGTGGTCAGGTAGAAGCGGCCCGCCGCGGCCTGTTCGAATACCGTCTCGGCGGCCGCCAGGGGATCCATCGCCGTGGCCTTGATGCCCAGCATGGCGGTCCGCTGCGCTTCTGCGGCCGTGAAGTCGCCGTCCGCGACCCCGCCAGCCGAATCGAAGATGTCGGAGACCACCGCGCCAGGTAGCACGGCCTGCACGTGAATGTGGTTGCCGTGTCCGGCTTTTTCCACTTCCAGGCGCAGGCATTCGGTCATGGCGAGCACTGCGTGCTTGCTCATGATGTAAGGCGTCTGCAAGGGGATCGCCACCACGGCGCCTACCGACGACAAGTTCCACACCCACGCCTGCTCGCCGGCTGCCATCATTTTGGGCAGGAACGCGCGCACGCCGTGGAAGACACCGCTGATGTTGATGTCGACAACGCGCTGCCAGTTGTCCAGCGGCGTATCCCACAGGTAGCCGAACTGCTCGATGCCCGCGTTGTTCACCAGCAACCGCACCGGACCCACCTCGCGGTAGGTACGGTCGGCGAGGTCTTGGACAGCGTCCGGGCTGCGCACATCGCACACCACGTCGATCGCTGCGGATAGCTCGTCACGCAAGGCCGCAATGGCGGCGCCGTCGATATCGGCCAGCACCACCGTCATACCCAGATGGTTCGCGTAACGCGCCAGGCCAGCACCGATCCCGGCGCCCGCGCCGGTAATGACGGCCACCCCGCCGGAGAAGGTTGCGCGGGCGCTCACGGACCGGTCGGGGCTTCCGCGTGCCGCTCGGAGAGCAGCACCGAGTTGGTCGTATCGAGGACGACGTCCATCTCGGTGAACTCTAAACCGTTGGGGCCGCGGCGCACACCGACCTCGGCGACGCCGCTGGACACCGCGAACGGCACGAAGTTCGCGATCTGGTTGACGAAGAGGTAGAACCGGGCCCGGATGATTTCGCCCTCGGAGCCGATGCGGTGCAGGTTGGTGGTGTGATGACGCAACGGGTAGGGACTCTGCTCGCGGTGCGCCGCCAGCCAGTCCATGACAGCATCACGGCCGTGCAGTTCCGGTGACATCAACTCCTCGAAAGGGCTTGCGCCACTGTCGCTTCGGCTCACATAGCGGATGTCGTCGGCATATCGCGCAGCCAGTTCGTCGTAGTGTGCCTCGTCGTAGTGGTACCAGAACCCGGCGATGAACTCCTGCAGTTCCGCCAGCGTGATGTCGTTGCTCATGGCCTCGAGTCAACCGCGCAACGGCCCCGATCGTGTGCGGGTTGCCCGGTCAGTGGAACATCAGTTACCCGGTGATCAGGCCCCACAACCCGCCGGCGCTCGCGTAGAGCGCCGAATCGGTGACCTGGTCGTCCCAGTAGCGCGTCGAACCAAATTCCGAACGCCAGGCGAGCGCGGCCCGGGTGAACTCGTGCAACCTGTGCTCGCGGGTGGTACCGATCGCGCCGAGTACCTGGTGGGCGTTGCGCACCACCACTGATGCAGCGTGCCCAGCGCACGAACGCGCCACTGCGACAAGGAATCCCAAGTTGTCTGCCGACCAGTTGCTGGTCGCGCCGACTGCCAACGCCGCCTCGGTCGCCGCGCGGGCAAGCGCGGCTTCGGCGGCGATATCGGACACCAGGTTTTGCACCGCTTGAAATTTGGACAGCGGTCGACCGAACTGAACGCGCGAGGCGACGTGCTCGATGCACAGCTGCAAGATCCGGTCCAGTGCGGCACACACCTGGATGGAGCGCACCAGCCCGGACTTCAGCCGCAGCTGGGTGATCACCCCCAGCGCGACCGGCATACCCTGCAGGGCGGCGACGTCGGCGGCCACCGTGTCGCGCGGTTCACCGATCAGGTTGGCGCCCGAGGTGATCGTGAGCTCTTCGGCTGCAACGTCGGCAACGCGGTAACCGCCGTCGGCCCGCCACCCAATGACGACGCGGTCAGCCTTCCCCGCCCACGGCACGTCGTCAGCGAGGCCGTCCTTGTTCAACACGCACACCGTGCGCACTGCGTCGTCCGTCGGCACCCCGCCGACTTCAAGCAGCCAGCACGCCAGTAAATCGTGTTCGGCCAATGGAATTCGCACTCCGTGCCGCGCTGCGGCGGCCAGCAGTTCAGCGGCTTCGAACCATCCCGCCCCGCTGCCGCCGCGTTCCTCCGACCCGGTCAGCCGCACCAGGCCGAGCTCGTCGAGCTGCCGCCAGAGGTCTGGGTCGCGTTCGACCGTCGTGCTGGACGCATGCTTTTCCCGGTAGTCGCCGAAAACGGCGTCCATCATCTCGATAAGGGCCGGATCCACACTCATCGCATGCCCAATCCGCGGGCGATGACCCCGCGCAGTATCTCGTTGGTGCCGCCGCGCAGGGTGAAGCCCGGCCGCTGGTCCACGGCGGCGTGCACCAGCGCCGCGAAGACCGAATCGGGGGAGTCCTGGACGTCGGCGAACTCCGCGATGTCGCCCTCGGTGCTGGTCCCGAGCACCTTCACTACGGCGGCGGGGGTGTCGGCCGGGTCGTGCCGCTCCAACGCGCCGGCCACCGCCGTCGACATCTGATGCAGGCCCGCAACGCGCGCCACAAGTCGCCCAAGATTTGGATCGCGGGGAATTGCGTTGGCCGCCATCCGGTCGGCGCACGCCGCCAGCAGCACGAACGTGGACAGAAACCGTTCGGGTCCACTGCGTTCGAAGGCGAGTTCGGACGTCACCTGTCGCCAACCGTCACCGATCTGGCCGAACACCATGTCGTCGGGCACGAACGCCCCGTCCAGGATGACCTCGTTGAAGTGGTGTGCGCCGTTCATCGAGATGATCGGGCGGATCTCGATGCCCGGGGCGCGCAGGTCGACGATGAACTGGCTGAGCCCACCATGGCGGTTTTTCGGATCTACCGGCGCGGTGCGAGCCAGCGCGATGAAGGCCTCCGCCAGATGCGCCCCCGAGGTCCAAACCTTCGTCCCCGACAGCGACCAGCCGCCGTCGACCCGGTCGGCCTTGGTACGCACGCTGGCCAGATCCGAGCCGGAATCCGGCTCGCTCATCCCGATGCCGAAGAAACACTCGCCGCGCACGATGCGCGGCAGGAAGTGCCGCTTCTGCGCCTCGGTTCCGTACTTGAGCAACGACGGCACGATCTGCCGATCGGCGATCCAGTGCGCGGCCACTGGCGCGCCGGCGGCCAAGAGTTCCTCGGTGACGACGAAGCGCTCCAGGAATGAGCGCCCGTGCCCGCCGTACTCCGCCGGCACTGTCATGCCCAGCCACCCCCGCGCCGCCAGCGCCGCGGTGAAGGCTTCGTCCCAGCGCGACAACCAGGCGTCCACAGAAGGCGTGAACGCGCCTGCCGCGAGCTGTTCCTGGACGAACATGCGCACTTCGGCGCGCAGGTCTGCGGTCGCCTCGTCGTCGATTCCAGCGGGGGGAACCAGCCGGTTCACTGGCGCGTCCGCCACTTGGCGATGCGTTGCTCGTGCTCGGGGTCGCGGTGTGCCAACGGCTGCATGGCCGCGGCCATGCCCAGCGTGGACTCGAGCGACCCCGTGCGCGACTCCTGCAGCAAACGCTTAGCCATCCGCAGTGCGTGCGACGGGTTCTTGGCGATGCGTTCGGCGAGGTCGGTCGCTTGGGGGAGCAGGTCGTCGTGCGGGACCACCCGGCTGACCAGGCCCCAGTCCAGTGCGGTGGCGGCGTCGACGCGGTCGCCGGTGAGGGTCATTTCGGCGGCACGCTCGTACCCGATGATGCGTTGCAGGAACCAGGTGCCACCGTCACCGGGGATGAGACCAAGTTGGACAAAGCTTTCCGCGAAAGATGCTCGCTCGGAGGCGATTCGGATGTCGCACATCATCGCCAGGTCGCAGCCGGCACCGATCGCCGCGCCGTTGACCGCCGCGATCAACGGGACTTCGAGCCGGGACAGTGCACGCGGGATGCGCTGGATCCCGTCGGTGTAGGCGTGCCGCTGATCCAGCGGGCTCAAGCCGAACATGCCCGCCTGGTCCGCCATCTCCTTGACGTTGCCGCCGGACGAGAAGATCTTGCCCTCGCCGGTGAGAATCACGGCGCGGATCTCGGTGTCGGCGTTGGCGCTGTCCACCGCCGCCTCGAAAGCGGCGATGACGTCCTTGCCGGTGATCGCGTTTCCGACGCCGGGCAGGTTGATCGTCCATACCCGGATTGGGCCGGTGCCGCTGATTTCCAGAGGATTACTCATGCCCGCAACTGTAGGGAGTGGGTTTCAGTTGCCGGACGCTCGGGTGAACCGCTTGCGAAGTTCGCGTTTGAGGAGCTTGCCGCTCGGGTTCTTCGGCAACGAGTCGACGAAGAAGACCTCTTTGGGGGTTTTGAAGCCCGCCAGGTGTTCTCGGCAGTGCGCGATGACGTCGTCGGCGACGAGCGTGACCCCAGCGCGGGGCACCACCGCCGCCACCACCGCTTCCACCCACTGCGGGTGCGGCAGACCGAACACCGCGACTTCCTGCACCCCGCTGTGGAGGTACAGCACCTCCTCGACCTCGCGGCTGGCCACGTTCTCACCGCCGGTCTTGATCATGTCCTTCTTGCGGTCCACAACGTGCAGCAGGCCGTATTCGTCGTAGTAGCCCAGGTCGCCGGAATGGAACCAGCCATGTTTGAAGGCTTGGGCGGTTTTTTCTTCGTCGTCGAGGTAGCCGAGCATCAGATGCGGGCTGCGGTGCGCGATTTCGCCCACCTCACCCGGCGGCACAGGCTGGTCGCCATCGTCGAGGATGGTCGTCTCTACGTTGACCACGGGGCGTCCGGCCGCGCCCGGGTGCGCGTCTTGTTCGTCTGGTCTTAGCGCCGACGCCAACGGCGCAATCTCGGTCTGGCCGTAGAAATTCCACAATCTCAAGTTCGGCAGCCGCGCACGGATCTCAGCGAGAATCTCGACGGGCATCGCAGAGGCCCCGTAGTACCCCTTGCGCAGACTGGAAAGGTCAACCCGGTCGAACAGCGGGCAGCGCAGCAGGCTGATCCAAACCGTGGGCGGTGCAAAGTAATTGGTGACGGCATACCGTTCGATGGTGCGCAGCACGACTTCCGGTTCCGGGCGCGGCAGGATGATGCTGGTGGCGCCAAGATAGATATCGGGGACGAGAAAGTTGTCCAGTTGCGCGCAGTGGTAAAGCGGCAACGAGTGAATCTCCACGTCGTCGCCAGACTTCTCGCCGGCGATGATCGTGCTGATGTAGTTCCAGATCAGACTGCGACTGCTGTGCATCGCGCCCTTGGGCTGAGACTCGGTGCCGCTGGTGTACATCAGGCGGACCAGTTGATCGTCGTCGAGCAGTGGCCGTGGCGCAGCGGTTTGGGTGGTGAGCCATTGCGCGAACTCGTCCCAACCTGGGGCGCTTCCGGTCAGGGTGGCTTTGATCGTGACGCTGCCTTTCTGGCCGGCTAGGCGCAATGCTTCATCGGCGGTTGTCAGGAACTCCTGCTGAACGATGAACCCGTTGACCTTGCTGTGTCCGAGGATGAACCCGATCTCCTCGGCAGTGAGCATGAAGTTCACCGGCACCAGCACCACCGCGGCGCGCGCGGTCGCGAACGCCAATACCGCGTACTGCCAGCAGTTGCGCGCCAGCAGTGCAATGCGATCACCGGGGGCAAAACCGTTGTCGTGCAACGCCGCAGCCGCTCGGTCCACCATATGCTCGAACTCGGCGAAGGTCAGGACGACGTCTGCGTCGATGATCGCTATCTTGTCGGGCTGCCGCCGAGCCGACCGGCGGGGGATATCACCGAGCGAATGGCTGCGGGCTTGGGCGATCACGTCTTGCATAGGTCGAACATAGGCACCATGTCCCGCTCAGAGGAAAGGATGGTCGCCCCGACGCTGGACAGCTTTGATACTGGGTTGCATGACGACACCGGCGGAACTGCGGGCGAACCTGCGCCTGGCCGACCCGGGAGTGCTGGTCGCCGTGCTGGCTCAACTCACCGGCGACCCGGCAGTGGTAGACACCTTCGGCCCGAAGATTTCGCACGCCCCCGACCCGCCCGAACGCGTCGGGGTCACCGATCCGGACACTCTCGACCAGCTGGTGGACGCGGTAGTCGCGGCGCTCGAAGCCGGCCAACCTGCGCCAATCGACACCGAGTTGTTCAGACGCCTGTTGCCGTTGGCGCTGGGTTCGGACGTCGATGACGAGTTTGTTCCGCTGCTGCTCGAGCAGGGCGGGTTCCAACGCTCCCAGCCGACGCTGCCGCGCACAGCGCCGATTCCAGCGACGACGACGGTCGCGATCATCGGCGCCGGGCTGGCGGGTTTGATTGCTGCTTTGGCCGCCGAGGATGCCGGAGTCGCCTATGAAATCTTCGATCGCAACGACGACGTCGGGGGAACCTGGTTGACCACGACCTACCCGGGCATCGGCGTTGACACTCCGTCGGCCTACTACTCGCTGTCGCGTGAGTTGAACCCGGAGTGGACTAGCTACTATCCGCAAGGCGCGGAGTACCAGGCCTATCTACTAGGCCTGGCCGATACGTACCGGCTGCGCGAACATGCCCGTTTCGGCGTCGAGGTCGAGGCGCTGTGGTGGGACGAAGATCGCGCGCACTGGCAGATTCACACGATGGACCGCGACGGCAATCGCGCCGTGAGCCATGCCCGCGTGGTGATCACTGCTGCCGGCTACCTCAACCGGCCACGCTGGCCGGACCTGCCCGGACGAGAGTCGTTCGCGGGCACCAGCATTCACTCCGCGCAGTGGGATCCGGCGCTGCGGCTGGCCGGCCGGCGCGTCGCGGTGATCGGGGCGGGATGCACCGCGGTGCAGATCGTGGATGCCTGCGTCGACGAAGTCGAGCACCTGACAGTGTTTCAGCGCCAACCGCATTGGGTGGCACCGCGCAAACGGTTGACCGACGACGTTCCCGAACACCGCCGCTACCTCGGGCGTCACCTGCCGTTCTACGCGAACTGGAATCGGCTGAAGTCATACTGGGGCACTGCCGACAATAACTATCCGGTGATTCTGCTGGATCGCGATTGGGCGGCAAGTCATCTGTCCATCTCGCCCGCCAACGACGTGCTGCTGCAGATGTGTCTGGATTACATCGATCGAACATTCGGTGCGGGGACGGATTTGGCCAAGAAAGTCACCCCGGATTTCGCGCCCTACGGCAAGCGCATCATCAGGGATCCGGGGGGTTATTACGCGGCGTTGACCCGTGACCACGTCGACGTCGAGGCCAGTGAACCTGCCGCCGTCAACTCCAAAGGCATTGTCACCCAGGACGGTAGACAGATCGACTTGGACGTCATCGTTTACGCGACCGGGTATCACCTCGACTTCCTGTCCACGATCGACATCCGCGGCCGCGATGGTGTCGGGTTGGCCGCCGAGTGGGGCGACAGCCCCGCGGCGTACCGGGGCGGCACCGTTCCGGGATTCCCGAATCTGTTCATCAATTCGGCACCCAACTACAGTCCCGGGCATGGTGCGGGCGCCAATTTCTCGATGGAAGTGATGGCGCACTACATCATCGAGTGTCTGCAACTGATGGCGCTGCGCGGTGCGACCACGATGGAGGTGACGCGACGGGCGTTCGACGAGTATGTTGCCGCGATCGACGAAACGATGGCTGGGACGGTTTGGTGTCACACCCCTAATGCACACACCTACTACCGGTCGGGATCTGGCCGGGTGGTGGTGGCTAGCCCGTACCGGTTGGTCGACTTGTGGCACCAACACCGAGCGCCGATCGAAGAGCATTTTGAGCTGCGATGACGCAGTTGCTTGATGGCCGAACAGCTTTGGTGACTGGCAGCAGTCGCGGCATTGGGCGGGCGATCGCTCAGCGACTCGCAGCCGAGGGCGCGACGGTGGTGGTAACCGCGAGATCGTATGAGCCGTCATCGTCGGTGCGGGGTGGCGTGCCTGCCACCCTGCCGGGCACGATTGATGAGACGATCGCGCTGATCGAGGCGGCGGGCGGGCAGGCTATCGGTGTTGCGGCCGACTTGGAGGATCCTGCCCAGCGCGACGATCTGATCGGTGCTGTGGTGCGGCGTACCGGCCGGATCGATATCTTGGTGAACAACGCGGGCTTCGCCGATTATTCGATGATCGAGGGAATGTCTTTGCAGACCTTCGACCGGACGGTAGACCACTACTTGCGGACACCATTCATACTCACAAAAGCGGCTGTCCCGCATATGCGTAGCCAAGGTGGTGGCTGGATCGTGAACATCGGGTCGGTGACCGGCGTAGCACCGGTACGCCCTTTCCGGGACTACAACAAGACCTCCGGCGACGTCATCTACGCTGCTTGCAAGGCGGCGCTGCACCGTTTCACCCAGGGCGCAGCGGCCGAACTGCTCGATGCGAATATCGCGGTCAACTGTGTCGGCCCATCGACCGCGGTTCGCACTCCCGGTGCGGCACAATTGATTCCGGATTCGTTTCCCACCGAGCCGGTGGAGTACCTGGCCGAGACTGTGCTGGCAATGTGTCAGTTACCCGCAGCGCAGCGCACCGGGTTGGTCGCGTTCAGCCTGCACTATCCCTGGTCGCAGGGTCTTTCGGTGCGCAGCTTGGACGGCACCGCGACAATGCCGCCGTTGCCGCCGCCGGAAGCCGCGAACCCGAACATCCCGCCCGCTGGTTTCTGACCATGCGTGCAGCGCGACGTTCGTGCACGCCCCCAGGGGTGACTACTCTTTTGCCCGCCTCCGAGCGACAACCTGTTGTCGCTCGGAGGCGGGCAAAATTCATGTGTCTTAGGCCGGGTGCGCAAGTGACAGACGGGGTTTCGGAGTTCGAGTCACTGAGCCGACGGCAAGTGCCCCCGTTCGCCGCCCCGGTTAGTTGTCGCTCGGAGGCGGGCAAAATTCATGTGTCTTAGGCCGGGTGCGCAAGTGACAGATGGGGTTTCGGAGTTCAAGTCACTGGGCCGAAGGCAGGTCGTCCCAGTTCGCCGTATCGGGAAGTACGCAGAAGCTGTGGCATATCCGGTCCCGCACAATGACTTCGGGGCATTCGGGGTCGAACCAACGATCCACCATGGCCCAGTGAATCGGATGCATCAAGTACTGGCCCACCAGGCCGTCGACGTCGGTGAAACCCTGCTCGAACACATGTGTCCACGGCGAGGCGCCAACCGCCTCCTCGACACGACTGAGTTGCCAAGCGGTGATCGTGTTCACGTAACGCGCTATCAGTCGCAGTTCGTCCTCGAAGCAAGCAATAGTGTCTTCGGCGGTGCCGGGAACCACCCGCAGCAACAGAGTGCGATACACCGTGCCCCTATTGACGTCGGTACGGACCGGGCCACCCAGATAGTTGGCGCCGTTGATCCGCGTCACCGCCGAGGTGTCGACGACGCCAGCGAAATCTTCCTCGATACAACGCCATTCGCATTCAGATGCGAAGCGCAGATGAACCAGAATGTCGCCGCCATTGCGGGAACCGGGCATCGTCGGCTGCACGATCGAGTACGGCGAATGAGCCGCGACGGCACGCAAGTCGCTCAGGACCCGGCCGCGATCGGGCTCGTGGACGTCGAGCAGCCGCGTGACGCTATACATCGCACAGATCGTCGACGTCATCGGCTGCAGCGGCGAACGACCGCGACCGCTCCACCACCAACTCGCTGATCCTCGACCACCATTCGGACACGGTGGGATCCGGCCGGACCTGCCACGTCATCTCCCACCATGCCCGCACATTGGGTAACGTCCAGGTGATCGTGATGGTGTTGGCTTCATCGTCGAACCAGATCGGCGGGCTCACCAGGACGTCGCGCAATGTCATGCCCCGTTCACGCGCGTCCGGGGCGTACTCGCTGAGATAGGCGTCTACGAACCGGCGCGCACAACCGGGCCGGGTCACCACGCGGTCGATCACGAAGACCTGCCCGTCAGCCATCAGCCGAGCCCCAGAGCCGAGCGCAGCGCCGCGGCAGACCGCCCCCGCGCGTCCCGAGCGATGTCAAGAGTCGGCATGCTCATGAAGCCATGTATACCGCCATCGAACTGAAGCAGCGTCACGGGTACCGCGGCGGACTCCAGGCTGGCGCCGTAGGCGAGCCCCTCGTCGCGCAAGGGGTCATGTCCGGCAACCACCATGACAGCGGGTGGCAAGCCGCTCAGGTCGGCGTGTAGTGGCGCCGCATACGGGTGGGTGCGGTCGGCAACCGCGGGTACGTACTGATCCCAGTACCACTGCATGGCCGGTTTCGGGTTGTAGTACCCGCGACCAAACAGCCGGTAGGAGCAGGTGGTGAAGTCGGCCGCGATCACGGGGTAGATCAGCAGTTGCGCCGCGAGCGCAGGCCCGCCACGGTCCCGTGCCATCAACGCGGTCACGGCGGCCAGGTTGCCGCCGGCGCTGTCGCCGCCGACGGCAATGCTACTGAAGTCGCCGAAGGCGCCGGCAGCTGCCGCCGCGATCACCGCGTAGACGTCCTCGGCCGCTGCGGGCCAGCGATGTTCCGGCGCTAACCGGTATGCCACCGAAACAACCACGGCCGGAACATGATTGGCGAGACTGCGACATAAGCCGTCGTGACTGTCCAGATCGCAGAACACGAACCCGCCGCCGTGCGCGTACACGAGCACGGGCAAATCGTCGCCGTCGGGCCGATAGACGCGCACCGGAATGTCCTCGCCTGGGCCGGGCACGGTGAAGTCGCGGACCTGGGCGACGGGTTCGGGGTCCGCGGCGGGGACAAACCGGGCCCGGATCGCGGCCCTGGCCTGAGCGCCGGTCATGGTGTGCACCGGCGGAAAGCCAGAGTCCAACGTGTCGAGCAGCGCCGCGATCTGTGGGTCGAGCGTCACGCGTACTGCAATGCGGGGCGCAGCGGCCGTAACGGCTGCAAAGTCGGAGCAACCCGCTGCGGACCGTCTTCGACGTTGCGCCAGATCCCCATCGCGGTCATGCGAACCGGGGCGGCGAGGCGCTGATCGAACATCATGCGATTCATCGGACCACACACCGACACTGCCGCCACGGCCTCGCCGGGCGACCCGATCGGAGCGGCGACACAGCCGAAGCCGAGCAGCGACTCCTCGCGCTCGAAGGCGATGCCGTGCGCGCGGACCCTGGCCAGTTCGACGGCCAGTTGCGAACTGGTAGCGATCGAGTACCTGGTCTGGCGCGCCTGTAGATCTACTTCAGCGTCCTCACCTGCGAAAGCCAGCATTGCCTTGCCGACTGCGGTGCAGTGCGCCGGCGCCCGACCACCAACGCGGGTGGGCAGGCCGTCGCTGACCCGGTCGCCAAGCTTTTCCAGGTATACGACATCGGTGCCGTCCAGCACCGCCAGATGAACGACAAGCCTTGTAGCGCGGTGCAATTCAGCCAGTAGCGGTTTGGCCGCACGCACCAGACGATCCTGGTGGACGGCCAAGGAGCCGAGCTCGACCAGGCGCATGCCGAGTTCGTAGTCTCGACCGCTCCGGCGTAACCAACGCAGCTGTACCAGGCGCTCGAGCATTCGATGCGCCGACGAGCGTGGCAGCCCGGTGCGGCGGACAATCTGGGCCAGGGTAAGGCGGCCCGGTCCGTCGAATGCATCCAGGACGAGCGAGATGCGGTCGATGACGGCGCTGGGTGTGGCGGAGTCGGCGGCCATAGGAACTCCTAAGCGGTATATTACTAATAGTAATATACCAACAGCCGGGCAGTCGTAAAGGCCCGCGACACGCCCACCAGTTCGCGCGCGGGAATCAGCTGGCGGCGTCGCGCTCGGGG
>NZ_LZLS01000024.1 GCF_001673365.1 Mycobacterium asiaticum | reverse complement strand
TGAAGAACCTCGTCGACCACTGGTTGCATCGATACGACTGGCGGGCCACCGAAGCCGAGGTCAACGCAATAGGTTCGGGGGTCGGGTCCAGGCGGTTTGGTTGTTGCTGAGTTTGGTTGTGGTGAGGGGGTTTCCGATGAGTTTGTGGTGGGGTGTGCAGGTCAGGGTGAGGTTGTCGATGTTGGTGGTGCCGCCGGTGGCCCATGGGTTGACGTGGTGGACTTCGCATTTGTCGGCCGGGACGTCGCAGTTGGGATGGGTGCAGCCGCGTTCGGCGGCGTAGAGGACCAGGCGTTGGTCGGCGGTGGCGATGCGGCGGCTGCGGGCCAGGTAGAGGGGACGTTGGGTGTGGTCGTCGAAAACGGCCAGGTAGTGGTAGGCGCGGCTGGCCATTCGGATCACGTCGGCCATGGGCAGCACTGTGCCGCTGGCGGTGACGGCGCGGCCGGTGGCGTTGTGGAGTTCGTTCAGCGTGGTGGAGACGACGACGGCTACCGGCAGGCCGTTGTGCTGGCCGAGTTTGGGATCACCGAGTTGACCCTGGACCAGCGCGTTGAGGGCATCGTGTTGGCGCTGGGCGGTGCTGCGGGTGTCGTGCTGGGCCGCCTCGTCGGTGGGGGATCCGTCCAGGCACGGTGACGCGTCGTCGGGGTTGGCCATGCCGGGTGCGGCGAATTGGGCCAGCCAGGCGTCGATGTTGGCGCGCAATTCCGGCGTGGCGATTATCGTGCCGGTGCTCATGCCGTCCGGACGCTGAGGACCCCAGGTGAAGCCGCGTTGGCGGGCACGGTCCTGGTCAGAGTATTTGCCGTCGGGATTGATCAGGACCGCGGCGCGCTTGGCGACTTTGTCTAGTTGGTCGGGGCGCAATTGGGTGGCGTGCTGGGCCAGCAGCCCTTCGGCGTGTTCGACGACGGCGGCGGGGGTGGCGGCGGGCAGGTCGCGCACGAAAGCTTGCAGGACGCGCAGGTGCTCGGTGTCGAGTAGGCCGGCTCGCCATTGCTCGGCGCTGGCCGGTAACTGTGGCGGCAACTGTTGCCCGGTCAGGGTGTGGCGGGGGGAGAGTTGGGCGACGTCGCGGATGCGGCGGCGGGCTTCGGCGTAACTGATCCGGCACCAGTCGGCGACGGCCTTAAAGACCGGTCCGCCGATGTCGGCAGGGTCTTCGGTGGCCAATCCGTGGACGATGTCGTGGCCGATGACGGACTGCAGGCGGCGCGAGGTCTCCAGCCGTGCCAGGGCGCGCAGTCGCACCGCGGGCTCGAGGCTGTCTAGGTTGAGTTCTCCGAGCGCGGCCACGGCGGCGTCGAGGGCCGCGAAACGCGCTGCCACCTCCGCCGGTGCCGTGATCGAACACATGTGCTAATTCTATGCCCGCAGTACGCGCTGACCAGGTACAACGGCGCGATCTGTGGATAAACGCTCAACTGGGGATAAGTTGCGCAACCGCAGGCCCAGTAGGCTGCACGCCATGCGGGTAGGCGTGCTTGGGGCTAAAGGCAAAGTTGGGGCGACGATGGTGCGGGCGGTCGAAGCCGCCGACGATCTGACTCTGTCCGCGGAGGTGGACGCCGGCGATGCGCTCAGCCTGCTGACCGACGGCAACACCGAGGTCGTCATCGACTTCACTCACCCCGACGTGGTGATGGGCAACCTGGAGTTCTTGATCGACAACGGAATTCACGCCGTCGTGGGCACCACCGGGTTCACCGGCGAACGCGTCGAGCAGGTCGAAAAGTGGCTCGCCAAGAACCCGGAAACCTCCGTGCTGATCGCTCCGAATTTCGCCATCGGCGCGGTGCTTTCCATGCATTTCGCGAAGCAGGCCGCGCCGTTCTTTGATTCGGTCGAGGTTATCGAACTGCATCACCCACACAAGGCCGACGCGCCGTCGGGCACCGCAACGCGCACTGCCAAACTGATCGCCGAGGCCCGAAAAGGCTTGTCGCCCAACCCCGATGCCACCAGTACCAGCTTGCCCGGAGCGCGCGGTGCCGATGTCGACGGTATCCCTGTGCACGCGGTACGGCTGGCCGGCCTAGTCGCTCACCAGGAAATCCTGTTTGGCACCGAGGGTGAAACGTTGACCATCCGTCATGACAGCCTGGATCGGACCTCGTTCGTGCCGGGCGTGCTGTTGGCGGTGCGGCACATCGGGGAACGTCCCGGCCTGACCGTAGGCATTGAGCCGCTGCTCAATTTGGTATGACGCGGACCCTGCGCATCCAGCTGCTCATCGCCTTTCTCTGCGTGGCGATGCTGGTGTACTTCGTCCTACTCGGCCGCATCGCGATGGTGATGATCGAGTCGGGACGAACCGCTGCCGTGGGGTTGGGAGTGGCGCTGCTGGTGTTGCCGTTCCTTGGACTGTGGGCGATGGTCGCGACGCTGCGGGCCGGTTTTGCACACCAGAAGCTGGCCCGCCTGATCGCTGACGACGGAATGGAACTCGACACCAGCGCGTTGCCGCGGCGAGCGTCCGGGCGCATCCAGCGGGACGCCGCGGACGCCTTGTTCGACACCATTCGCACCGAACTCGAGGACGACCCGGAAAACTGGCGTCGCTGGTATCGGCTGGCCCGCGCGTACGACTATGCGGGGGATAGGCGTCGAGCGCGGGAAGCGATGAAAACGGCGGTCCAGTTGCAGGCGCGCCAGTGACCCCAGAGGAGTTACCGTTTAACGATGAAGTCGGCCTTCATCACCGGTGCCGCAACAGGTATCGGTGAGGCGCTCGCGGTACGGCTCCAGCGCGAAGGTTGGCTGGTATTCACCGGATACCGAAGCTCGCCACCTGGCAACGCGCGATGGTGTGGTCAGCCGAATATCGTTGCAGTGCAATGTGATGTCACCGATCTCGAGGACGTACGGGCCGCGGCGCGCACCGTCGAGGCGGCCACCGGGGGCACGCTTGACCTGCTGGTCAACAACGCGGGCTACTCACCGCACGAAGGCGTGATCGAAGCGGCCGACATGGCGGAGTACCGCCGCGCGTACGAAGTCAATCTCTGGGGCCCGCTCAACGTCATCCAGGCGATGGCCCCGTTGCTTCGCAAGTCAAGAGGCAGGATCGTCAACACCGGTTCGGCATCTGTGTACATGACCGTTCCGATGTACTCCGCCTACCCGTCGTCAAAGATGGCCTTGAAGGTGGTGAGTCAGCACCTGCGGATGGAGTTGGCGCCGTTCGGGATTCAGGTGACCACTCTCGAACCCGGTGGGGTCGATACGGCAATGGTCGACCTCAGCCCGGAAGCTGAAGAACGGCAATGGGAAACAATCCCAGCCGAACTGCGTGAGCACTACCGTCGGCACTTTGTTTCCGGCGCGACGGCGATCGGTGACAATTTCACGTTCATCCCGCCCGACGCGTTTGCTGATCTGGTGTGGAAACGAGTCATCAGCGCAAAGCGACTCAAGCCGTCGTACCTCATTGGGCCTAAAGTGACAGCGCTACCGTGGATGCACCGCCTGCTACCGGCCCGGCAGGTCGAAAAGATCTGGCGGCGCATGTTCGGCAGGAAGGATTGAGGTGCGCTGGTGTCCCGATTGTTGATCGTGCATCACACCCCGAGTCCGCACTGCCAGGAATTGTTCGAGGCGGTCGTGGCCGGGGCGACCGACCCCGACATCGAAGGCGTAGAGGTAATACGGCGACCCGCGCTGACCCTGTCGCCAACCGACATGCTGCAGGCCGACGGTTATCTGCTTGGTACTCCGGCCAATTTGGGTTACATCAGCGGCGCTCTCAAGCACGCGTTCGATATCTGCTACTACCCGTGCCTGGACGCCACCCGAGGTCGGCCGTTCGGCTTATACCTGCACGGCAACGAGGGCACCGAGGGGGCCGAGAAAGCCGTCACCACCATCACAACTGGGCTGGGCTGGGTGAAAGCCGCCGAGTACGTGTTGGTGTCGGGTAAGCCCAGCAAAGATGCGCTACGCCAGTGCTGGGAGCTCGGCGCGACGGTGGCCGCGCAGTTGATGGATTAGGTGTAGGCCGGCCGAAACGCTTCGGCGGGCTGTCCGAGCGCCAACGCGGAACTGGTCCCGATCGGCCCGTGCCGGTCGAACAGGGTCGCGGCTCCGGTGGCGACGCCGGCGGCACCGTAGTGGCTTTGCGCGGCCAAGCCGATGTATTCGCCGTCCGGCAACCGACTTGCGGTGACGGTGTAGTCGGCATTGATGTAGCGCAATCCGCCTGTGCCCCAATGGGTTAGCGAACTCGTCACATCGCCGACAAAGGCCAGCCGAGTGAACGGCGTCAACGGGTACCCATGCACCATTGGCCGGAACACCCGGGTCCAAGCAAACTTTTGCGAGTGCGACTGTTCCCACTCGCCGGCGGCGATACCCGGGCTGCCCTCCGACGTGGCGCCGTAACCCCAGATGAGAAACGGCATGTCGTCCGGAAATCCTTTGGAGTTCAACGGAAGCGGTGGCATCTGGACCGAGCCCGACCACACCTCGCCGGCGGGATGCTCGCCACGGCGCAAAAACAGGGCGCTGGCCCGTGCAACGACTCGCCCACCCTGCACCAGCGCGCCGTCGACGAGCTTGATGCGCCGGCCTTCACGCTGCACCGCGGTCTGAATCTGCACCGGTTCCAGCAAGACCGGACGCAACAGATCCACGGTAAGCCGGGCTGGCTGCAGCTCCGGATCGAACCCACACTGTTCGATTCCCCAACCCAGCAGGCCGCCGACGATCTGCCCGCCCATTGCCGCGCCCCAAGGCCCGCGGGTCATCACGCCTGGCACGTAGGAGTCGCCATCGACAGTGAAGAACGCCTCGGGCATGATGACGGAATCCTCCATAGTCACCGCTATCACGATAGGACACCGGAGAGGAGGCACTGGCATGCCCTCTACGGCCCCTGTGATCGAAGTTTCCCGCGGCCGCAACCCATTCCCGCGAACCGGCATTTCCCTGGACGACGAGGGCATTCCTCATTACGACGAACTGCCGGCCACCCTGTTGGACATGCTGGTCGAGCAGGTCGCCGTCCGGCCGGACAGCGAAGCGGTGGTGGAACTCGGGGCAGGCCGCCTGACTTACCGGCAGCTGTGGGATCGCGCGGCCCGAGTTGCCGGTGGGCTGCGCGCGGACGGCCTGAAACCGGGCGACCGTGTCGCGGTGCGTTATCCCGCGGGAACCAACTGGGTGCTGGCGTTCTGGGGCACGGTGATGGCCGGAGGTATTGCGGTCGCGGTGAATACGCGGTCAGCCAAACCCGAGGTCGAATTTGTGCTGTCCGACGCCGGGGCGCACATCGATCTCGACGCGGACACACCGTTGCCGGACGGAAAGCCCTATGTGACCGAGCAACTCGGTCCCACAGACGTTGCCGCGCTGTTCTACACCTCGGGTACCACCGGGCATCCCAAGGGCGTGCCGACCACCCACGAGGCATTCCTGACCAACACCGAGAACGCGGTCCGCTGCCTCAATCAGCCTCGCGACATCGGCGAGGAGCTGCGCACCCTTATCTCAGTGCCGCTTTTTCACGTGACCGGTTGCAACTCACAGCTTTTGGCGGCAGCCCGGCTGGGCGGGGCAGCGGTGATCATGCCCGCGCTGGACCTCGACCAGTTGGTGGCCACGTTGACTGACGAGCGCATCTCGGTCATGGTAACCGTGCCGGCGATCTATGCGTTGCTGTTGCGGCACAAAGCGTTTCCTGAATCCGACGTGTCCGGCGTGCGTTGGGTCGGCTACGGTGGCGCGCCGATCGCTCCTTCGTTGGTGCGGTCGGTCAAGAACGCGTTCCCGCAAGCCACCGTCTTCAACGGATACGGGATGACCGAGTCCGCCTCGTTGATGACCGCGCTACCCGACCATGAAACCGTTGAGCACGCGGACTCGGTCGGATATGCGGTTCCCTCAGTCGATCTCGGCGTGATCCCACTCGATGACGGTTCCGGCCAGTTGATCGGCGAACTGGTCACGCGGGGAGCCAACATCACCACCGGATACTGGAACCGGCCCGAAGCCACCGCGGCCACCATTGTGGACGGCTGGTTGCACACGGGCGACGTCGTCCGCGTGGATGACGCCGGACGCGTGCACATCATCGACCGCATCAAGGACATCATCAACCGCGGCGGCCTCGGTCATCCCGTATCCGTTGAAGACGGTGGCTTGCGGGAACGCGTTCTTGACCGACCGC
>NZ_LZLS01000023.1 GCF_001673365.1 Mycobacterium asiaticum | reverse complement strand
GGACATCGCTATCGCACTGGCACAACGGTATTCGGCGGCATACGCCGACCTGGACACATCGGCCGCGCTGGACGAGATCACCGGCTGATCAAACGTCGCGCAGCCGAGGTACGTCGTCGAGGGTGCGGGGCAACACGTAAAGCGCCAAGCGACGATCCTTCACATCGTGCTCGCCCAGAAACACGCAACCGCCACTCTCACAGAACAGCCGCGCCGGCTTGTTGCGGCGGTCCGGGTCGAAAATGATTCGGCGACATTGTGTCTCGGCGTTGAGCACGCTGGCCACCACGTGTGGCAACAAGAACTGTGCGATTCCGTCGTGCACGATTTCGGGGTCGGCGATGGCTGGGTGTATGCCCAAGTCGTACGGCTCGCTCTCGTACCGCGTGCCGATGACATCCATTGCTGTCCAATACAATTCGAAGTACCCGTGATAAACGCCGTTGATGCTGCCGACGAACGGTCGAGAATAGTTACCGTCCAGCTGCGCCCGCAGGTACTGCTGCCAGCGCGAGGCCGGCCATGCCGAATCCCAACCCCGTACCAGGTGCGGACGACTCATCCAGTCCGCGATCATCTCGGCGTCTGCGCCTGGATCGACCAGCCGACACGCATAGGGTGACGGCACCACTGGCGTCGGGGGCGGCGGGAACCCATCACGGTCACGGGTCAGCGCGCGTGGGAAAAGCTCGTCGGCTTCGCTCATAGTGCTAGCTCCCATTTTTCAGCCAGAGCCGAGACCCAGTCCGGCACTGCATCGGCGCTATTCGGCGGCGCCGCGACCAGCACCAACTCGTCGATACCAAGCTCCTCGAGGGCGCCGATATCCTCAACCTCGGGGCTGACCAGGGCCACAGCCAGCCGCAGTTCGCTGCGCTCACGACCGGAATCGGCGCAGAACTGTTCGAGCTTCCCCACTCGCTCCCGCACCGCAGCCAAGCCATCGACGTTGAAGCCGTACCAGCCGTCGCCCCACGCGGCGACTCGACGCAACGCAGCATCGCTGTTTCCGCCCACCACGACCGGGATATCGCCGGGGGGCTTCGGGTTGACCCGGATCGAGTCGAATCCGACGAATTCGCCGGAGAAGGACGCGATGTCGTTGCGCCACAGGGCGCGCAGAGCGGCGACATATTCGGTGGTGCGCGCCGCGCGTCGCGCGAACGGTATGCCAAGCGCGTCGAACTCCTCCCGGGACCAGCCGACACCAACGCCCAGCGTCAGGCGCCCACCACTGAGTTTGTCCAGACTCGCCGCCTGCTTGGCCACGATCACCGGATTGTGTTCGGGAAGCAGCAGCACGCCGGTGGCGAGCCGGATGCGCGACGAGGCGGCCGCCGCGAAACTCAGCGTTACCCACGGGTCCAGCCAATCCGCTTGTGCGGGAACGGCGATGACGCCGTCAGCGGAGTACGGGTAACGCGATTCGGACCGGTCCACCATCACCACGTGTTCACCCGCCCACAAGGTGGTGAACCCGTGGCGGTCCGCCGCGGAAGCCACCGCGTCGATCACCGCCCGGTCAGCACCGGAACCAATGCCCAACGCATGCAACCCCACTTGCATCCGTGAATGGTCTCACGTGCGACGGCTGAGCAGCTTCGCCAACACCGTGGCGTGGCTGATCTCGACCTGACGGTTCGCGGTGACCAGTGTCAGCGTCCCCCGCTTGGCGAGCGTGCGCAGCTCCGCCAGCGCGGGGTTGCCGGCCAGTTCCGCCTCGTAACGCGCCGCGAATTCGTCGTACAGGTCGGGTTGATGGTGGTACCACTCGCGCAGGTCCTTCGATGGCGCAACGTCTTTGCACCAGACGCCCACCCGCGGGTCGTCTTTGCGGATTCCGCGCGGCCAGATGCGGTCGATCAAGACCCGCTGGCCGTCTTCGGGATCGGGCTCGTCGTAGATCCGCACTACCCGCACCGCACGCTTGGGACTCATCGCCTCAACCGATCCGCCACCTCGACAACCCGCTGGAAGCCGACGTTACGCCCGGTTTTTCAGTAGTGGTAGGTGTCGCTGGGCGCGGGCGAGTGCAC
Source organism: Mycobacterium asiaticum (assembly GCF_001673365.1). Taxonomy (GTDB): domain Bacteria; phylum Actinomycetota; class Actinomycetes; order Mycobacteriales; family Mycobacteriaceae; genus Mycobacterium; species Mycobacterium asiaticum_A. Next base: position 135,329 of record NZ_LZLS01000023.1, on the reverse strand, counting down.
CGGTTCGTCCTCGAACTCGGAGGCTTCGATGCCATAGGACCGGGCCAGGTCGAGAATCTTGGTGGCCCTGGCGATCCGCGGCAGGTCCGACCCGTTGCGAATCTCTCCCCCGTCGGCCTCGAATTCAGCGAAAAATTCTTTCGCCCAACCGATTTCGTCCTGCGACGGCGACAGACCCTCGTTCACCACGGCGCACTGATCCGGCGACAGACAGATCTTGCCGGTCATCCCGAATTCCACGGACACCGCCGAAGCCTCGATTAGCTTCAATGGGTTGGAGCCGATCGTGGGCCCGTCGATCGCGCTGGGCAGCCCGGCCGCCTTGGCCGCGATAGTGAACCGCGAGCGCGCGTAGGCCAACGTCAACGGGTCGTCGCCGAACCCGGTGTCGCGGCGGAAATCGCCGATGCCGAACGCGAGCCGGAAGGTCCCTTTGGCGGCGGCGATTTCGGTGATGCGCTCCAGTCCGCGTGCCGTTTCGACCAACGCGACGATCGGCACATTCGGCAGGCGCTTGGCGGTCTCGGTGATGTGGTCCACCGACTCGACCATCGCCAGCATCACCCCACCCACCGGGGTATCGGCCAGCTTCGCCAGATCGTCGGCCCACCACGGGGTGCCGAAGCCGTTGATCCGGACCCAGTCGTTGTTGTCGGCGGACAGCCACCGCACCACGTTGTCCCGGGCCGCGTCCTTGCCCTTGGGCGCTACCGCGTCCTCGATGTCGAAGACGACGATGTCGGCACGGGAGTGCGCCGCGGCCTCGAACCGGTCGGCGTGCGTCCCGTTGACCAACAGCCAACTCCGGGCCAGAACCGGATCGATACGTGAGCCGATGTCGGCGGGTTCCGCCGCCTCGTAATTGGCTTGGTCATACATCGCGTGCTTGGCCGCCTGTTCATTTCCGTCGTTGACAGCCCCTAACCGTAGCGACAGCACAACGTGACATACCAGGTCCCCACCCGAGACGGCTAACGCGGCCGACGCGCCGAGCAGCGCAGGAGCACTTCACCCGTCCACAGCCCCCGCCGAGCGCAAAGTCCGCTAGGCGGCAAGCGTGGTTGGATGGCTGCGTGGCAGAGATCAGCCGCAGCCGGACCATCAACGCGCCAGCACAGGCAATCTGGGACGTTCTGGCTGACTTCGGCACCCTGAGTTCCTGGGCCGACAAGGTCGATCATTCATGCGTGCTCAACGAGGGGCCCGACGGCGGCCCGATCGGCACCACCCGCCGCGTCCAGATAGGTCCCAACGCATTGGTGGAGCGCATCACCGGATTCGACCCGCCCACCGCACTCGCCTACGACATCGAAGGCTTACCGACCCGGTTGCGCAAAGTCGCCAACCGCTGGACCCTGCGCCCGCTCGCCGATCCGGGCGCCAAGACTGCGGTCGCGCTGATCAGCACGGTCGAAGTCGGCGACGGACGTACGGCCCAGATGGCCGAGTGGGTCGCCTTGCGCGTCCTGGCCAAACAGTCCGACGCGCTGCTCGCCGGACTGGCACGACGATTGGAGAACACCCATGTCTGATCGCCCCGACGTCGTCATCCTGATGACCGACGAAGAGCGTGCAACACCGCCCTACGAGCCAGCCGAGTTGCTCGCCTGGCGGCAACAGACCCTGGTCGGCCGACGCTGGTTCGACGAGCACGGCGTGAGTTTCACTCGGCACTACACCGGGTCGCTGGCCTGCGTTCCCAGCCGCCCGACGATTTTCACCGGGCAATATCCCGACTTGCACGGCGTCACCCAAACCGACGGCATAGGCAAGCGCTTCGATGACTCACGGTTGCGCTGGCTGCGCCCGGGCGAAGTGCCGACGCTCGGCAACTGGTTCCGCGCGGCCGGCTACGACACCCACTACGACGGCAAGTGGCACATCTCGCACGCCGATCTCGAGGATCCGGCCACCGGCGGATCTCTGGCGACCAACGACGACGACGGTGTCGTCGACCCGGAGGCTGTGCAGCGCTACCTGGACGCCGACCGGCTCGACCCATACGGCTTTTCCGGCTGGGTCGGGCCCGAGCCGCACGGGGCCGGGAACGCCAACAGCGGCTACCGGCGCGATCCGCTGATCGCCGATCGTGTCGTCGCCTGGCTCAACGACCGCTATGCGCGACGTCGCGCCGGTGATTCCGCGGCGCTGCGCCCGTTTCTCCTGGTAGCCAGCTTCGTCAATCCGCACGACATCGTGTTGTTCCCGGCCTGGGCTCGACGCAGCCCGGTGCAGCCTTCGCCGCTGGATCCGCCACCGGTGCCGGCCCCGCCGACCGCCGACGAGGATCTGTCGACCAAGCCGGCCGCGCAGATCGCGTTCCGCGAGGCGTACTACTCGGGCTATGGCCCGTCCCCGGCGGTCAGCCGGACCTACAAGCGCAACGCGCAGCGTTACCGCGACCTGTACTACCGGCTGCACGCCGAGGTCGACACACCAATCGACCGGGTTCGTCGCGCGGTCACCGACGGCGGTTCTGACGATGCCGTCCTGGTGCGCACCTCCGATCACGGCGAACTGCTCGGCGCGCACGGCGGCCTGCACCAGAAGTGGTTCAACCTTTATGACGAGGCCACCCGGGTGCCGTTCGTGATCGCCCGCGTCGGTGCGAACGCCACCGTGGCGCGCACCGTCGACGCCCCGACATCGCATGTGGACCTGGTTCCGACGCTGCTCGGCGCGGCCGGGGTGGATGTCGCCGCGACGGCGCAGATACTCGCCGAGTCGTTTTCCGAGGTGCATCCGCTGCCCGGGTCCGACCTGATGCCGGTGGTCGACGGCGCACCGGCAGACGAGTCGCGCGCGGTGTATCTGATGACACGCGACAACGTGCTCGAAGGCGACACCGGAGCATCGGCCCTGTCCCGTCAACTTGGCCGCGACGTGAATCCTCCTGCGCCGCTTCGCATCAAGCTGCCAGCGCATGTGGCGTCGAACTTCGAGGGCTTGGTGTCGCGCGTCGAGGATGACGATGCTCCCGGCGGAGCGGGCCATTTGTGGAAACTGGTCCGCACTTTCGACGATCCGGCGACCTGGACCGAGCCCGGCGTAAGGCACTTGGCCGCCAACGGAATTGGCGGCGAAGCCTACCGTACTGATCCAATTGACGATCAGTGGGAGCTCTACGACCTGACGGCAGATCCGGTAGAGGCCGAAAATCGTTGGGCCGAGCCAGAACTGCACGAACTGCGACAGCATCTGCGGATGCAACTGAAGCAGGCGAGGGCTTTGTCGGTGCCCGAACGCAATCAGCCGTGGCCGTACGCCAACCGGCAGCCACCCGTCGGCGAATCACAGGGAGTGCTGCGGCGTGTGTTGGAGCGACTGCGTTAGCTCGGGTCAGGACTGCAGGTCCAGCGCCGCACCGATCAAGGCGAGATGGCTCAGACCCTGCGGCAGGTTGCCCAGGAACGAATGATCCTCGGGATCGATCATTTCGGCGAAGACCCCGACATCGTTGCTCAAGCCGACCAGCTCATCCATCAGGTCGCGCGCTTCGGCGTCGCGGCCGACGTAGTGCAGCGCCGAGACCACCCAGAATGAGCACGCGACAAAGGTCCCTTCGCCTTCCTCACGCGCACCGCTGAAGCGAAACAGTAACGGCCCCTGTCCCAAATGCCGCTGCAGTGCGTCGATGGTCGAGGACATCCGTTGGCCCCGGTCGTAGCCGCTGCCGGCGTGCAGCAGGATCGACGCGTCCAACTTGCCGCTGCCCGGATACCACTCGTACGCACCGAGTTCCTCCGACCAGCACTCCCGCTCCACCCATTCGCGGATGCGTTTGGCCTCGTGAGCCCAACGCTTCGTGTCCCCGGGAATCTGGCCGTCTTCAGCGAGGCCGACGGCGCACCGCAATGCCCGCCAGCAGCCGATCTTGGAAGTCGTGTAGTGCTCGAGTTCCTCCAACTCCCACATGCCGGCGTCACGGTTACGCCAGGCGTCGCAGGCCTGATCGGCGAAGTCGGCCAAAAGGTGGCCGGTGGGCGTGTCCAGCGCGTGCCCGGCGTCGACGTATAACCGCACCGTGTTGAACAGATCAGCGTAGATGCTGAGTTGGAGTTGGTCGTGTGCCCGGTTGCCCGTCACCACGGGCCCGATGCACCGCCAGCCCGGCGCCTGACGTTCGATCACGGGGTCAACCGCCGAGCCATCCAGCCGGTAGAAGACTCCGGTGCCGGCGCCGTGACGGCGGACCGTGCGTAGCAACCAACTGATCGCCGCGTGCGTCTCCGCCCGGATACCGAGGCGCCGCAATGCGTCCAGCGTGTACGCGGTATCGCGGACCCACGCATACCGGTAATCCCAGTTCTTGCCGCCTGAGAGCCGTTCCGGAAGTGACGTGGTCGCGGCAGCCGCTATCGCTCCGGTTGGGCTGTAGAACAGCAACTTCAGCAACAGCACGCTGCGCTGCACGGCATCGTGCCAACTTCCGCTGCAATCAAATTGCTCTGACCAATTCGACCAATGAGCAACGGTGTGATCCAGTCCGCGATCGATGTCTTGCACCGCCGACAACATCAACGGCTCGCCAGCCGTGGCCACCACCCCGATCACTCGCCGCGAACCCGCGCGAATCGTGAATGCGCCGAAGATTGCCTGGTCGGTCATTTCGGTATCCATGCCTTCGGAAACGCTGACACCGAGGTTTATATCCGCTAACCGCAACACTGTTCCGTGCGGTGTGTGCCGTGCCCACGGCGAAGCCGTGTCAAAGCATGTTCCCGGCGCGACCCGCCAGCGCATCGCCACTTCGCCCTCGACACCTTCTACACGACGAACCAACTCGGTCCATGGCAGCCGCCCGTCGAGTCCAATGTTGAGCGCGTCGATGACACGCACTCGACCGGAGTCCGTATCAAAGGTGGTTTCCAGAACATTCGTCTGGGGTAGATAGCGACGCCGCGACGTGAACGGCTCGGAGGGCGACAACTCCAACCGACCACCATTGGCCGAGTCCAGCACTCCCGCGAATGCGGGTATCGAATCCAGGTTCGGGATCGGAAACCAGTCGATGGCGCCGTCTTCGGCGACCAGCGCCACCGTGCGCCCGTCCCCGATTGGCGCGTAGCTGCGCAGCGCAACGAAACCGTGGTCACGACAGGGTGATTCGCTCGGCGCTGAGATGACGGGGTCGAGTTCTGGTGCCGGCACGCCCTCGCTTTCCCCAATCTCAGGACAATAAACGCGGTTGCCTTGTGTGAGCCGCCTGCGAACGGGTAACCCGGCCCGATGGCGAAGATCGGTTACTTCCTTTCCTGCGAGCAGTTCGGCCCTGCCGAACTCGTCGATCAAGCCAAACGCGCCGAGGCTGCCGGCTTCGACGCGCTGTGGATCTCTGATCATTTCCATCCGTGGAACGACGAACAGGGCCAGAGCCCGTTCGTCTGGGGCGTCATCGGAGCGCTATCCCAGGTCACGTCGCTGCCAGTCACCACCGCGGTCACCTGTCCGACCATCCGCATGCACCCGGCGATCGTCGCCCACGCCGCCGCGACGGCCGCGGTGCAGTTGGATGGGCGCTTCATCCTCGGCGTGGGCAGCGGCGAGGCCCTCAATGAACACGTCCTGGGTGATCGCTGGCCGTCGGTCGGTGTGCGCCAGGAAATGCTCGAAGAGGCGATCGATGTCATCCGGCTACTGCACAAGGGCGAGGAGGTCAGCCACCATGGCAAGCACTACGAGGTTCAGGAAGCGCGCATCTACACGCGTCCGGAAAAACCGGTACCAATCTATGTTTCCGGGTTTGGCCCGCAGGGCGCGCAGCTGGCCGGACGCATCGGCGATGGCTACTGCCTGGCGATGCCTGAAGCCGAGTTGGTAAAGGCTTTCCGAGACGGCGGCGGTGGCGACAAACCGGTTCAAGCCGGCACCAAGGTCAGTTGGGACCGGGACCCCGAGCAGGCCTTGAAAGTGGCTCATCGCTTGTGGGCCAACGAGGCACTGCCCGGTCAGACTGCTCAAATATTGCCGCGCCCAAAAGATTTCGCGGAATTGATGTCACTGGTGGCACCGGAGCAGGTCGGCGAGAACGTGACGTGCGGACCGGACGCGGACAAGCACGCGGCGCAGGTCCGACAGTATTTCGACGCCGGGATCGACGAGGTGTATGTCCAGCAGATCGGTCCCGACATGGACGGTTTCTTTACCGCCTGGGAGCAGGAAGTGCTGCCCCAGTTGCGGCAGTAATCACAGACCTCGAGCCAGTTGTTGACGGGCTGCGTAGATGATCGACCCCGCGGTATGGAACGGCACAGAGTCGCGGTGGGCCGCGCCGACAGGTAGGTCGGCGGCCCGGCGCAGCATCATCAACGCGAGCGGATTGTTCGTGCAGTACGGGACGATCAACACATTGGCAAACGCTTCCGAACCGTTGGCGGTTATCACGTGCTGATGCTTGTGTTGCCAACCCTGCCAGTTCAGATCGGGTGGCCGCTGCAGCGGCGGCCAATTGACCGCGATGCTGGTGACCTCGCCCAGTCGCGCGCTCAGCGCAGCGACCAATTCCGACAGCTCACCGCCAATCCGATCTGTCCGAGGCCACCACGCTCCGTCGATGTCGTGACCGAGCTCGCGCGCCAACGTGAGCCGGATCGGGGTGGCCTGACGTCGTCCCACCCGCGAGTGGATCATCGGGTTGTTCCTTCACGCTCTGCATCGACCGTCCGCGAGCGCGGAACGACGGAGGAATCACATTGCCCGTATAACGCAGTCCGTAGCTGACTACAACTGACTACTGCTGACAACGAAACGGCTCGGGGTTGACGCTACGCCACCGGGACTGCCGCCAAAACGGCAGGATGCACTCTTTCTTGACGCGGACGCCGCCGAATCATGCAATCTAGGCAAGGATGGGGGGCATGGCGATAGAAAACTGGTGGGATGCCCCCGAGATTCATCCGTCGGAGATCCGGGTAGGTGATGCCATCGGTACGGTGGATGCCGATCATCTCCGCTACACAGTCAAAATGATCAGCGGCCCGCAGTCAGGCCGACGCCGATGGACGTTTTTCGGCCGCGACACCAATGGTCGAGACCATGTCAGCACGTTCAACGACGACGACATGGTGCGCAGGTACGCCAAGGCATCGTGATTGCTGGCCGGTGAGGCTTACGAGGGTGAAAGGTTCTGCCGAGTAGATGTCGAAGTTCTCGTTACCCGAAGAGGCACCGGAAGGCTTGGCCTCTCCTGTCACGGCCAAAGTCATGAAGTACTCGGCCAAGGCGCACGTCGCCGTGTTCAAACTGACGAACGGGCGGATCGGCAATAAATGGCGTATCGGCGCCGGATTCGCGAACCCGGTGCCGACCCTGCTGCTCGAACACCGCGGTCGCAAGTCCGGTCGGCAGTTCACCACTCCCCTGCTGTACCTGCGCGATGGCGAGAACCTCGTGATCGTCGCCTCCCAGGGCGGTCATCCCAAGAACCCGCAGTGGTATCACAATCTCGTCGCCAATCCGCAGACCCGCGTGCACGTGAAAGGCCAACGCAACCTTGAGGTTTGCGCGCGGGTCGCCTCACCCGAGGAGCGCGCGACGCTCTGGCCCCGGCTTGTCGAGCTCTATGCGGACTTCGCCAAGTACCAGAAGTGGACGGACCGGGAAATTCCGGTGATCATCCTTTCTCCGCGTTAGCCGTCAGGCGAAACAGGGCGCGGTCCAGGGTCGGCAAGATCTCGTTGATGGCGATCTCGCCCGCCGCAAACCGTGCCACCAGACCGTAGGCAAGGTTGGACACGATCGGCGGCAAATCTTCGATCAATTCGGGGTCGGCGCCCTCGAGTACGGCCATGGTGGCGGGTATGACAGCGTCGAGTCCACGGCTCACCAGCTGTTGTCCTCCCGGGGCTGATCGGACGCGAAAGTACGCGCGCAGCATGTCCGGATGCTGTTCCCAGGGCTCGAAAATCGTTCGGAACACCCGCATCAGACCTTCGTAAACCGACGCGTCGGGGGCGGGACGCTGCGCGCTCAGACCCGCGTACCGGTTCTCCTCCATCCAGGATTCGAGGGCTGCCAGAATCAACGTGTCCCGGTTGGGAAACCGCTTGTAGATAGTGGTCAGCGAGGTGCGCGCCCGCTTGGCGACCTCCCGCAACTGCACGGCCTCGTAACCCTCGGTCTCGAGCAGGTCGATGACGATATCCAGGATGCGGTCATGCCGATCCGGCTCGATCATCACTTCAGCACTAACCACATCAACCCTTGCCGTCGGACGGTAACGCGGTTACTGTACCTGCTGTAACAGGGTTACTCAACGAGGAGGACAACGATGCCCGGCCGAGTTGCAGACAAGGTCGCGTTCGTCACCGGCGCGGCGCGGGGCCAAGGCCGCAGCCACGCGGTACGCCTGGCCCAGGAAGGTGCCGACATCATCGCCGTCGACATCTGCCAGCCTTTCGACAACTCCCCGGCACCCCCGTCGACGCCTGAAGATCTCGCGGAGACAGCCGATCTCGTCAAAGGCTTCGACCGCCGCATCGTCACCGCCGAAGTGGACGTCCGCGACTACGACGCCCTCAAGGCGGCCGTCGACAGCGGCGTCGAGCAGCTCGGCCGACTCGACATCGTGGTCGCCAACGCGGGCATCGGCACCGTCGCCCCCCGACTGGACCGGATGGACGAGGATCTGTGGCAGCAGATGATCGACGTCAACCTCAGCGGAGTTTGGAAATCAGTCAAAACCGCTGTGCCACACCTACTTTCCGGTGGTGGCGGCTCGATCGTGCTGACCAGCTCGGTCGCCGGGCTCAAGGCCTACACCCACACCGGTCACTACAACGCCGCCAAGCATGGAGTGGTGGGGCTGATGCGCTCCTTCGCCGTCGAACTAGGCCCGAAAAACATCAGGGTCAACTCCGTACACCCGACCCATGTCAACACGCCACTTCTGATCAACGAGCAGACTTTTCACCTATTCCGTCCCGACCTGGAGAACCCGGGACCCGACGACCTGGCTCCGATCTGCCAGACCTTCCACACTCTGCCGATCCCGTGGGTGAACGCCGAAGACATCAGCAACGCGGTGCTGTTCCTGGCATCCGATGAAGCGCGTTACATCACTGGCGTCACGCTGCCCGTGGATGCGGGAAGCTGCCTGAAGTGACGATCACGGCCGACACCGCGGTCTACTACGACCCCTACGACGTCAACATCACGGCCAACCCCTACCCCACCTACGCGCGGCTGCGGGATGAGGCGCCGCTTTATTACAACGAGCAATACAACTTCTGGGCGATCTCGCGACACACCGATGTCGAAGCGGCGCTGTCGAATTGGGAGACGTTCTCCAACAGCCGAAGTGACATCCTGGAACTGATCCAGTCCAAGTTTCCGATGCCGCCCGGTGTGATGATGTTCGAAGATCCGCCCAAACACACCATGTTGCGCGGCGTCATGTCCCGGGTGTTCACGCCGCGACGGATGGCCGCGATCGAGGACCAGATCCGCCGGTACTGTGTCCGGTGCCTTGACCCGCTGGTCGGTTCGGACGGGTTCGACATCATCTCCGAACTCGCGTCGATGATGCCGATGCGCGTGATCGGCATGCTGCTGGGCATCCCCGAAGACGAACAGATCGGGGTGCGCGACGCCAACGACGCCAACTTGCGCACCAAGGCCGGCGCGCCGATGAAGGTGGCCAATCCCGACGCGATCGCCGACGGACGCATCTACGCCGACTATGTGGACTGGCGCGCCAAAAACCCGTCCGACGACTTGATGACCGCGCTGCTCAATGTCGAATTCGAAGACGAGCATGGCGTCACCAGGAAGCTCAACCGCAAGGAGGTGCTGCACTACACCCAGGTGGTCGCGGGCGCGGGTAACGAGACGACGGGACGGCTGATCGGATGGCTGGCCAAGGTGCTCGCCGAGCATCCCGACCAGCGCCGCGAAATCGAGCAGGACCGCTCGCTGCTGACGCGTGCGGTCGACGAGACATTGCGCTTCGAGCCCACCGGTCCCCATGTCGGGCGGTACACGCTGCGTGATTTCGAGCTCTACGGCACCACGGTGCCGGCCGGCAGCGCGGTATTGCTGCTTTTCGGAGCGGCTAACCGAGATCCGTTGCGGTACAAGGACCCTGACGTTTTCAACATTCACCGCGACAACATCTCGCACCTGACATTCGGCAAGGGCGTGCACTACTGCCTCGGGGCGAACCTGGCCCGTCTGGAGGGCCGGGTGGCGCTTGACGAGTTGCTCAACCGGTGGCCCGAATGGGAAGTGGACTACGACAGCCTCAGGCTCGCACCGACGTCGACGGTGCGCGGTTGGGAGCGCCTGCGCATTGTGGTCTGAGGTGCTAACCCAGTTTCGCCAGCTCGGCCAGCTCGTCCAGGCGCCGCAGCGTCTGATCGCGCGGTGCCGTATCGAGGTCCAACAGCACCCGCTCAACGCCCAAAGAGGCATACTCCGTTAGCAATTCGGCCGTCGCATCCCCCCATTGGCAAACGGTCACCGGCACGTCGTCACCGGCAAGGGCGCGCAGTTCCTGCAGTGGGCCGGCCAGCCACTCCGGCGCCGGCGTAATCGCGATCCAACCGGCATTCAGCGCGGCAATGCGCTTGAAGCTGGCCGGACCGCCGCCCACGTACAGCGGCGGATGGGGTTTGGTGACCGGCTTCGGCCAACTGTAGATCGGATCGAAATCGACGTGCTTGCCGTGGAATTCGGATTCTTCGCGAGTCCAAATCTCGATCATGGCGCGCAGTCGCTCATCGGCCACCCGGCCGCGTACCGCTGGGTCGACACCGTGGTTGGCAATCTCCTCACGCAGCCAGCCCACGCCGACGCCGAACACGAATCGCCCACCCGACACCAGATCCAACGACGCGACCTCCTTGGCCGTCACGATCGGATCCCGTTCCGGGACCAGCGCAATGCCGGTGCCCAACACCAGCCTCTCGGTGTTCACGGCGGCCGCCGTCAACGCCACAAACGGATCCAGCGCGCGATAGTACTTGCGTGGAATCGGGCCGCCACTCGGATACTGGCTGTCATGTTTGACCGGAATGTGGGTGTGCTCGGCCACGAACAGCGAATCAAAACCGCGCTGCTCCAATGCCGTACCGAGTTCGGCCGGACCGATGCCCTCGTCGGTGACAAATGTCAGAACCCCGAAGCGCATGCTTGCTCCTCATTTCGTCGCGACCACTTTGCCACGAACACGCCTCGGTGGGAATTAATTCCGCGCCGTCGCGGTAGAACAACGCATGAAGCTCAACGACGCAGCACGCGAATTCATTGGCGGGGGTGCCGACGCCACGTTGGTCACCCTCAATCCCGACGGCAGCCCGCAGGTCAGTCTGGTTTGGGTCGCGCTGCAGTCCACGCCGGACGGCGACGAACTGGTCACCGCACACCTCGGTGAACACAAGAAGGTGCGCAATGTGCGCAATGATTCCCGCGTTGCCATCACCGTCGTGTCAACCGACGACCCGCACGGAGCGATGCGGCCATACCTTGCCATCAACGGAACCGCCCGTGTCGTCGAGGGCGGCGCGCCGCAACTGCTCAAGGAACTCGCGCAAACGCTGTCCGACCCGAACGTGTTTCCGCCCGCCGATGCACCTCCGGGGTTCCTCACCCGCATCCGCATCGACAAGGTCGGCGGCATCGGCCCCTGGTCTTAAAAGGGGTCTTAAAAGAGGTCTTAAAAGGGGTCTTAAAAGGGGCCATAGTCGGGCTAAGCGGCCTGAGCCGCGAGCGGACGTTTCGTCGGGCGCGCCGCACCCCACAGCCCAACGCCGATCCCGAGCATCGCCCCACCGAGCCCGATAAGCCGCTGGGACCGCTTGAGTTCGCCGTGCACACTCAACCCGCCTAGCAGGTCGGCCGCGTCGGCGCCAGCGGAAGCCAGGAACCAGCCGCGAGTGTTGTTGCCGCGCAACGCCGCCGCGCTGAGCAAGCCGCCGATCAGCGCGTCGCGGTAACCCATCGAGCGCAACAGCAGCTGCGCCGTCGCCGTTTGGTCGTCCGGATCGCCCCAGAGTTTGTTCGCCTGGAGGGGGTCGACGAGGAAGGAGATACCTGAGGCGAGCCGGATGCTGCCCGCGACGAGCGCGGCACGGTCGATTGACATGGCCGCAGCCTAATCTTCGTCGCGTTCGGGCAGAAGCATCCCACTGGGTTGCCGAACGCCCGATTGGGCCATGAGAGGGTAAATCCTCATGGACCTCCCGTTCGCTTCGGACTGGACATCGGCGGTGCGCGGCCGCTGGACGCCACCCAGTCTTTCTCCCTGGCCCTCTCCAAGGCTTCCTCGGCGCGCCCGCACCGCCCCGACGTTCGACCTGGTGCCAGGACTCGAAGACCACGAAGACGACGAGACCAAAGCCACCGACGCGGCCCTGGACACAGTCGAGTTGCCGTCTGCGGATCCGGCCCTGCTGCTGCAGAAGATGGAAAGCCGGTTGGTCCGCAACCACCTGGCCAACGACGCCGTATTGAACAGCGAAGAGCTGCGCAAACTCCGTTACATCCTCAACTTCGCCAGGCTCGCCGACTTCGAACCCGGCGCCGCCGGTCCAGGCGGCAGCCGCGGCCGCGGCGACATCTCGGTGGGGGCCGAAATCGGGCCGTGGCGCTCCAGGGTGGTTGACGCCTTGTACGGGCCTTTGCGTGAGGAAAAGGACCCAGTCAGCGCGTTGCGGGCGGCCCGCGAACTACTGGACCAGTTGAGCGATGACCAGAACGACCAGCGGCAGGTGCTTATCGACCGGCACCGCAACGACTTCTCCGCGGCCGAACTCGACGCCGAAGTCGGATACAAGAAGCTGGTCACCGTGCTCGGCGGTGGCGGCGGTGCGGGCTTCGTCTACATCGGTGGCATGCAGCGGCTGTTAGAAGCCGGTCATGTGCCGGACTACATGATCGGCTCGTCGTTCGGGTCGATCTTGGGCAGCCTGGTGGCACGCGAATCGCCGGTACCGATCGAGGAGTACGTGGCCTGGGCTAAGACGGTGTCCTACCGCGCCATCCTGGGCCCCGAGCGGGTGCGTCGCCGGCACGGCATGGCCGGCTTGTTTGCTCTGCGCTTCGACCAGTTTGCCCACGCGCTGCTCAGCCGCGCGGACGGTCAACGGATGCGCATGTCCGATTTGGCGATTCCCTTCGACGTGGTGGTCGCCGGCGTGCGCCGACAGCCTTATGCCGCGCTGCCGTCCAGGTTCCGCCGCCCCGAGCTGGCCGCCCTACAAGGACGTTCGGTTCCGTTCCGCCGCATAGGGATTGGGCCACTGGTGGCAGCCCGGATGTGGCAGGTATCCGCGTTCATCGACCTCCGGGTGGTCAAGCCGATCGTCGTCTGCGGGGACAACCCGGCACTCGACTTCGACGTCCTGGACGCGGCCTCGTTCTCGTCGGCCATTCCCGGTGTGTTGCACCATGAGACGAGCGATCCCCGAATGCTGCCGTTGTTGGACGACCTGTTCGCCGAGCGGGAGGTTGCAGCGCTGGTCGACGGCGGCGCGGCGAGCAACGTACCCGTCGAACTGGCGTGGAAACGCATCCGGGACGGCAAGCTGGGCACCCGCAACGCGTGCTATCTGGCCTTCGATTGTTTCCATCCGCAATGGGATTCGCGACACCTGTGGTTGGCTCCGATCCTGCAGGCCATCCAGCTGCAGATGCTGCGAAATCTGCCCTATGCCGACCACCTGGTCCGGTTTGGGCCCACGCTGTCGCCGATCAACCTGGCGCCGTCGGCCGGCGCCATTGACCGCGCGTGCCGATGGGGAAGCAACAGCGTCGACAAGGCCATTCCGGTGACGTCGGCACTGTTGCAACCGAGCTGGTGGGAAGGCGACGCGCCTCCTGTCCCCGGCTCCGCACCTGCCGAACACACGAAGTCGGTCGCATCGTCGATGAGTTCGGTTATGGCGGCGATCCAGTCACCGAGCGGTCGCCTATCCCGGTGGCGCAACCGTCACCTGACTTAGCCCGTCCTCGGCAGACTAGGATGACGCCATGTCCGACCCCGAGGACTCGGCAAATCTGGCGTGGTCGCGCGGCAGCGAGGTGCCCGACGTCCGCGACAACCCGGTAAATGGTGGCGGCAACCTCGGCGGCAGTCAGCACGCGCCTCCCGAATCGGCTGAAAGCGACCAGTCTTGGGCTACCGCCTGGACCAGGGCCGGCGCGCTGCTGCTGATCTGTCTGGCGGTGGCCATGGTGATCGTGGTCGCGGGGTGGATGCTCAGCAAGAACAAGCCCGCTGACACGGCGGCCGAGCCGACGGCGACCACCGCGAAGGCGACCGCATCCGCATCAGCGACCACCACGACCATCACGTCAACCGCCGATCAGGACAGCCGGTATCTCGCCGCTCTCAACGAGAAGGGCATCGAGTTCTCCAATCCAACTGTCGCGGTCCACAACGGTAAGACGGTGTGCCAGAACCTGGTGGCAGGCCAGACGGTGCAACAGATCACAGCGCAATTCCGTTCGGACAGCCCCGATTTCAGCGCGCAAGCCGATAACTTCGTCGCCATCTCGGTACGCGCGTACTGCCCGCAGTACAGCAAGCTCGTTGCCGCCTATTGAGCGCTGGCGGCACCACGCGCGTCCTGCTCAGTCAGTAATACTGCGAAAGGCAGCGACCAAGTCCGCCAACAACTCTCGGGCCGCCGCCGGGTCTGCAGGCAGTGATCCGGCGAAGCGAATGTCGTCGGCTCCGTCCGCCACGATCTGCGGCACAGCTGCGACCGAGGCACGCACATCGATTGCTCCGTCGGAGCCCTTGACCAGCGCCGCTGACCCCTGCACCCGCAATGTCCCGGGGTCGCCGCCGGACTCCGTGATCGCTCGCTTCATGGCGGGGATCGCTGCCTTGAGGTCTCGAATCGCCGGACCCCAAGGGATCCAACGGTTTCCGAACCGACTCAGCCGTCGGGCGACCGCCGGGTTGACGGTGCCGCTGACCCAGATGGGTACGCCGCCGGGTTGCACCGGTTTCGGCATCTGATGAATGCCGTCGAACGTCAGTTCCGGCGAGCGGTAGGCGGCCCGCTGCTGTGTCCACAAGGCCTGACAGACCTCGAGGGTGTGGTCCAACAGGCGTCCACGGCGCTCGAATCGCAGCCCG
Source organism: Mycobacterium asiaticum (assembly GCF_001673365.1). Taxonomy (GTDB): domain Bacteria; phylum Actinomycetota; class Actinomycetes; order Mycobacteriales; family Mycobacteriaceae; genus Mycobacterium; species Mycobacterium asiaticum_A. Next base: position 120,244 of record NZ_LZLS01000023.1, on the reverse strand, counting down.
ACGGCATCGTATTCCTCTCGCTGCCAGCCTATTCCGACGCCAAGGTCGACACGTCCGTCGGACAGCACGTCCATGGTGGCCAACTGCTTGGCGAGCACGGCCGGACGTCTCAGGGCGGCCAGTAGCACCCCGGTGCCAAGCCGGATTCGGGTGGTATTCGCCGCGATAGCGGTCAATAAAATCAGCGGCTCCAGCCAATCGCCGTCCGGGCCGGTCGGTTGTCGGCCACCCGCGGTGCCCCCGGCTGCCGGGTCTGCATAGGCCTCGAGGTTCTCGCCGAACACAACGTGGTCGGAAACCACCACCCGGTCGATACCGGCCTCGTCCATCGCGCGAGCCGCGTCAAGCGTCGCGCCCCAGTCCTGGGTGGGCTTGTCGCTGAAACTACGCAGATACAACGAGAGTTTGGGACGCACCGTCATAGCCATCGAGCCTACGGCTTCGAAAATACGACAGGACGCCTCCCTTCTCACACGACCCCTACTACTGACTGCAGTCAGCGGTTAGCATGGGACTCCGCGCACCGAAGGGGCAGGTACCGAACATGTCAACGGTCAAGGGATTGTCGGCACGGGAGTCCAAGCGCCTGCAGACCAGGGAGCGGTTACTGGGTGCCGCGGTAGCGGAATTCAAGCGCTCGGGCATGGCCGACGCGGACGTCGGGGCGATCGTCGCGGCGGCCGGAGTCGCCCACGGCACCTTCTACTTTCACTTCCCCACCAAGGAACACGTGCTGTTGGAACTCGAACAGCGCGAGGAGCAACGCATCGCCAACCAGTTCACCCGCTTTGCCGAATCCGAGCACGATCTGGCCGCGGCACTACACGAGTCGGTCCGCCTGGTGGTGGCGCTGGAACGCCGGCTTGGCGTGATGCTTTTCAAGAACTTTCTCGCGCTGCACTTTTCGCAGACGCGCCCACCGGCCGAAGTCGGGCGGGACCATCCGATCATCGTCGCGGTGGCGCGAGAGATCGAGGATGCGCAGCGACGTGGCCAGGTGGACCCCGACGTCAATCCCATCAACAGCGCAGTGTTCTTCCTACTGGGCTTGTATGCACTGCTGACCACCACTACCGGTTGGCCGATACGCGACGAGATGGTCGGCGACTACGTGAAAAGAACACTGCGGAGCTTGGTCCCACCAGCCATAAGTCATTGACTTAAGTCAGCAAACCGTGCCAAGCTCATTGGGCGACGCGGCCGCCACAGGCCGAGCTGCGCTGTGGGAGGAACCTTGAATCTGCCCGTGAAATTGCGTCGGGGCGGCGATGTCGGTACCGGGCTCGCTTCCGACGAGCACTTCGAACAGTCGCGGGTCGCACAGCGCCGGGCAGACCGGTGGTTGATCTCCGGCAGCCTGTTGATCGGCACTGCGGCCCTTGGTGTTTTCGGGCTGCCGCTGTTCCTGCGCGGAGTCTGGCTGCAGCGCCAGGCGGGGCGGCAAGGGCTGTCAGTTCGACCGGTCATCATCACCCTGCTCGGCTATCTCGTGATCATCGATGCGGCCATCAACACAGTGGGCTGGGCGCTGGATCTCGTGGGAAACCACACCCTGCTGGGCCGGGTGTTGCTCACTGGCTGGGGCAACATGTTCGACGCCGGGTACTTCTGGCACTACAACGAGTTGTGGGTGGGCGGCGCTGCGGGCCCGGGCGAAAAAGGTTGGGAGGTCGGGCTGATCCTCACCGTGTTCACCATGCGGATCGCAGCCGGCATCGGTTTTCTCCAGATGAAACGCTGGGGTCACCAATGGATGGTGGTCACCTGCTGGATGGGTGTGGTGATCTGGATCGGCTACGTGTTCAACATGACGATGTACGCCGACGTGCGTTTCGCCGGGGTGGTGCTTCCGGTCGTCGGCTGGTGGCTTTACGACATCTTCTACATCACCCCATTCCTCGCAATCCCCTACTTGCACACCGTCAATCGCGAGATTTTCACGGACTGAGGAGGTCCTGACATGTGGTGGGAACTATTGCGGTACGTAGCCGCGTGGGGCGGCACCGGCCTGATCATCTGGTTCTGGTACTGGATGTTCTCCAACATCGGCACGTTCTGACTAGTGGACAACCCGCAGTCGATCGAACGCAGCTGCGCGCTGACCGCAGTGGCGTTCAGTGACCGGCGCCGCGAGGACGCCCGGTTGATCACCGGCGCCAAGAGGGCTTTCGGCTTAAACGCGGCGCTGCGCGTGGTGCACGTTCCCTATCCTGGCGCCCGCGACTGGACGCGACGGACCTTGACGTGTGGGCTGGCGCTGCAGTGCGCACCCTCCAAAGAACGTCTTGCCGGCTACCGGTTAGCCGAAATGTCGGCGCGCGAGCTGCGCGCGCTCAGTCTCGTCGAGGCAGGCGTGGCCCTCGGCTGGATCGCTGAGCGGTGGCCCGGGCTACTGATCGAGATGCGGCGCGTGTTGCCCGATTTGGAACCCGGCGACGCCAACGCCGATGCGACCGCGATGCTCGACAGCGCCATCGAGTTGGCGCGCACCGACCGGCCGCTACCCCACTATCCGCTACTGGGCGTGCTGCCTGGCGACAATCCGGCCCAACGCGGATTAGCCACGGTGGCAAGGCGATTCGGCCGAATGCCGTGGACCACTACCCAACGCCGGCGGCCCCGGCCCTACTCGGTACCGGTCGGCGGGGACGGCGGCGTACGTAATCCGAACCTGCCGCCGCCGAGCAGGCCGGACGACAACGACCTCGACATCAGTCCGGACCGTCGGCAAGGCATCCCCTACCCGGAGTGGAACGCGTGGAACAACGACTTTCTGCCGGATCATGTTGCGGTTGTGGAACGTACGTGCCGTGGTCACGGTAGCCGGCCATCGTCAACGTCGGCCGATCTACGCAAGTGGTTCGAAGAACATACCCACCGGGCAATGACGAACCGTCTCGAAGACGGATCCGATCTCGACGTCGACCAGTACGTCCGTCACTACATCGACACGATGACGGGTGCCGCGCCCCCGCCCCGAATCTTTCGTGAACTTCTGCCCAGCAGCCGTGATGTCGCGACGGCACTGCTCCTTGACGGCAGTTCGTCACTGGGCGTGCACGGCGGGCGGATCTTCCGCCTCGAACTGGGATGCGCCGATGCGCTGTCGCGGGCGATGACCCTCGCGCAGGAACGCCACGGCATCTTCGTGTTCACCGGCAACACCCGCCACTTCGTGGAAGTGCGGTGCCTGAAGGACTTTCGGGACCGTCGCTTTGTCGCACCGAGCGGTCTCGGCCTCACCACCGGTGGTTACACCAGGCTTGGCGCGCCGATTCGTCATTTGACCAGCAGGCTGCTATCACAACCGGCAGAGCGGCGGTTGATGATCGTGATCGGCGACGGGCTGATGTCCGACGAGGGCTACGAGGGCCGTTACGCCTGGGCCGACGTCGCCCACGCGATCGAGGAAGCCAATGGCGCGGGCGTGTCGGTGTATTACATCGGCGTCGGCCCCACCCGGGTGGATCCGCTGCCGGAAGTGTTCGGACCGCTTCGCTCACAACGCATTCGGCGCGTCGAGGAGTTGCCGCGCGTGCTGGCCCACGTGCACCGAGAGTTGGTCGCCGCATGACTGAGGTCTACATCGCCAACGGCAACGAGGTCCGGTTGTTCGAGCAGGCTTACCACCGGCTCATACCGGTAATGCTCACCGGCCCAACGGGTTGCGGCAAGACTCGGTTCATCGAACACATGGGCGCACTGCTGGGACGGGACGTCGTCACCATCAGCTGCCACGACGATCTGACGAGTTCGGACCTGGTAGGTCGTTTCATGGTGACCGGCGGCGACGTGGTGTGGACAGACGGGCCACTCACTCGAGCCGTAAAGACCGGAGCCATCTGCTATCTCGACGAGGTCGTCGAGGCCCGTCACGACTCGCTGGCGATCCTGCACTCGCTGACCGACCACCGTCGTGCGCTGTATCTGGACCGGGCCGGCGAAGTCGTCAAGGCGCCAGACTCCTTCATGCTGGTCTGCTCCTACAACCCCGCCTACCGCAGCTCGCTGAAGGAACTCAAGCCGTCGTTTCGGCAGCGATTCGCCACGCTTGCAATGACCTACCTCCCGCCCGCTCAAGAGGCCGAGGTCATCGTCGCCGAATCCGGTGTCGACCTTTCGGCCGCACAGCAACTTGTCCACTGCGCCACGGCAATCCGCCACGCCGACGACGTATTTCACTTCGAGCCGCCGTCGACGAGGGTACTGGTGACCGCGGCGAAGTTCATCGCCGCGGGCGCATCCGCACTGGAAGCGGCCGAGGCGTGCATTCTGGCACCGCTGAGCAATGACGGCGCTATCACCGACGGCCTGCGTGAAGTCGCGGCAGCGAGCCTGCAATAGACAGAAGGGACACCGACCATGAATGAGCAAGAGCGCAAACGCAAGCGGGCGCTGATCGTCTTTCAGGTGTTCATCTACGGCTACCTGCTGGCCATGTTCTCGATCCAGCTGTACATGTCCTTCGCCCGGGGATGGTGGGACTTGTGAACCTTCCATTGCTGCAACGCCGTTCGGCGGGCGGCCTTGCAGATCACGAGGACGCGTCTCGTGTTGCACAACGGCGAGCCGACAAATGGATGATCGTCGGTGCCGCGCTGATGGGAATGTGGGCGCCCGGCGTCATCGGCTTCCCCATCTTCATGCGCGGAGTGTGGCTGCAGCGCCAAGCGTTGCGCGCCGGGCTCTCGGTGCGCCCGATGATCGTCACCTTGATCGGCTACCTGGTGTTAATCGACGGCTGTCTCAACAGCCTCGGCTGGGCGCTGGACCTGGTGGCCAACCACACTTTGATCAATCGGGTGCTCATGGTGGGCTGGGGCAACATGTTCGACGCCGGCTACTTCTGGCACTACAACGAGGCGTGGGTTGGCGGCGCCGCGGGCCCGGGCGAAAAGGCTTATGTGGCGGGGCTGATCCTCACCGTCTTCTCGATGCGGGTGGCGGCGGCAATCGGCTTCCTGCAGATGAAGCGCTGGGGTTACCAATGGATGGTGGTCACCTGCTGGATGGGTGTGGTGATCTGGACGGCCTACGTGTTCAACATGACCATGTACGCCGACGTGCGGTACGCCGGTGTCGTCTTCCCAGTCATCGGCTGGTGGCTCTACGACATCTTCTACATCACCCCGTTTCTCGCGATTCCGTACCTGCACACCGTGAATCGCGAAATCTTCTCCGACTGAATCAAGGAGCATGAACATGACCACAACCCCAGAGACCGACGAACAGGCTGATGACCTTCCGCCCGGCACCACCGCCTACTACGCGCGCATGCACAAGTGGATCAAGCGGGCGGTGTTGGTGTGTCTGGTCGCCCTGGTCATCGAAGGAGCCTTCACGCTCCCGTTCATGGCTGTCTACTACGGCTACCCGACGCTGAGCCTCACCGAAATCTGCAGCGAGTTGTTGAAAGTCCGCTATTCCAATGACACTTTGGAATGCAAGTACCCCTACCCGCCGCTCGGACCCCCGGAGGGCGTGCCCGGCAAGCCGACCGCTCGCGACGACTGGGGCATCCAACCGGTGCCCAAGTACCACCGGCTCGGGTTTCGCGAGTTGGTCAGAATCCACGACGAGCGCATTGCCCGGCAGGCAGCGGCCGCCGCCGCCGCTCCCGCGGGCAGACGCTAAAGCGCCGCTTTAGGCACGAAAATCGTCCTTTAGCGTCTGCTCGCCACCCCGCGGCGGTTCTGCTTGAGGTACGCAGAGCTACGCGTGACGAACCAGGTGGCGACCGGCCGCACCAGACGGATCAGCGGCACCAGCATGCCGAATTCCTTTTGCATGTCCCGTAATTGATCATCGAGCCCCCGCGTCTGATACTGCAGAAGGCGCTGACTTTCGGCGGTATCCACCCAGTCACCGAAGAACCGAGGAGGATCGCTTCGGAAGTAGGCATCGATCGGGATCGGACCAATCCCGATCGCACCCATCAAGGTGTTCGTGAAGTCGTAATAGGTTGTGCGGCAGCGTTCACCCCCAGCTATGTAGAGCGTCTTCCCGATCGTTTCCGCACAGGCCACCGCCCGAGCGAAGGCCGTGCCAGCGTCGGCGGGATGCAGAAACTCGAAGCGCGCCTGCGGGCTGAATTCGAACATGATGCTGGGATCTTGGCGCTGCAGGTGTATCGGCGAGGCCGCGGCTAGTCGCAGAATGGTCCACTGCAGTCCGGACTCGCGAATCGCCTTCTCGCAGGCGACCTTCTGACGTCCGTACTCGTCGGTCGGCGACACCGGCGTGTCGATGCGTAGCGGTGGTTGGCGGTCCTGGACGTCGCCACAGACACCCAGGGACGAAGCGAAAACCAGCCGCTTGGCGCTGGACGACGCTTGCATCTGCGCGATCAGGGTGAGTGTGGCGTCGAGGTTGACCCGTCGCGCGACCTGCGGTGCTCGTTCGGAGTCGGGCGGGATGATGGCGGCCAGATGGACCACTGCGTCCACCCCGGCCAACGCACGCTCGATGGTTTCGGCAGATGTGATGTCGCCCCATACGAATTGCACCCGGTCGTCGAACTCCGCGGCGAGTTTGCGTGCCCGGCGGGATTCGAGATCGAAGGCCACGACGTTGTGGCCTTCTGCCAGCAGCCCGGCCAACGTGTGCGAGCCGATGTTGCCCAGCGCGCCCGTCAACAACACTTTCATGCGGTCCCTCGCAATGGTTTCGGCGCGGCGAGTTCCTTCAGCGAAGACAGGAACAACTCATCCATCCGCGGGCTGAGGTCGGACAGGTTCGGTGCTGCGGCATAACCCGCGGAGCCGAAGACTCGTTCGAGCGCGTTGCCGGACCCGGCCGCACCAATTGAAAGACACAGGCAGCCAACGCCGTCCAGGCGAAGTTCGTCGATCGCCTTCGACGTGTCGGCCTCGGCGTAACGTCCCTCGTACCCGTCGTCATACGGGAAACCGTCCGTCAGTACGACCAACAGTCGGTTCGGGGTGCCGGCCTGGGTCTTCAGGATTTCGCCCGCACCGCGGATTCCGGCGCCGAGCCGCGTATAGCCCGACGGTTGTAGCTGGGCGAGCCGGGCTCGACTCACGGCGTTGAAGCGCTGTTCGAACGTCTTGATCGCCGGCAGATGAACGGCGTGCCTGCCGTGTGACCGGAAGGCGTACACCGCGACGCGGTCCCCGAGTTCGTCGAGCGTTGCGGCGAGCGTGCCTGCCGCCCGGCGCTGGTGGTCGTGCACCGCTCGGCCTTCCGCATCGGTATCGGTGGCGGACCCGGAAGAATCGAGCAGGATGAGGACGCCCAGATTGCGTTCGAGTTTTCGCCGTTCCACATAGACGTGTTCCGGCGGCGACCAGCCGGAGCGCAGGTCGACGAACAACGCCGTGAGCGCCTCGAGGTCGAGTTCGTCACCGTCCGGTCGGGTACGCAACACCTTGGGCCCCAACCCGATTCGACGCAGGCGTTGTCGCATTACATCATCGCGCGGAAACGCGACGGCACTGACGTCGGCAACGGCAAGCGGATAGTCGATGACCCGACACCACTGCGGCCGGTAGCGTCCTTTGTGCACATCCCATTCCGGGTAGAGCGCACCGCCCACGCCGACGGCAGCACCGGGCTTACCGTCGTCGGTGAAGCGGATCCGCTTGGGTAGCGGCCGGGCGGTTGCTGCGGACACTGCGCCACGTCGCACCGAGCCGACCCCTAACTCGGCGCCGGCAGCGCTGTTACCCGACGAGCGCGAGCTGCCGAACAACTTGCGGAGGTAATCGGCGAAAGCCGACGAACTGAACAGCGGAGCCTGAAACAGCTTGAGGATCTTACTTTCCCCCGCTGGATCGTCGTCTTCGTCTTCTTCCATGCCTTCTTCGATACCGGCGCGGCGGAACTCCAGCTGTTGATCAGTGGCCCTACCGCCCGGCTGGGCTGGGGTGCTCAGCAGTCGGGCAGGCTTGATGACGCCGAACCAGTCCGGCGGTTCGTCGATTTGTGCTCGGCCCCTGGCCATTTCGAGTGACTCGTCAGCGGTCGCGGTGAGTGGTGTCGCTGGGCACAGCGCGGCCGCCAGCGGAAGCCGGGCGGCGAGTGCGGTCAGTACCCGGCAACCTTCGACCGCCAGATACCGTCGCGCCAGCGACGGACGTGCCCGCAAGGCCGTGACGAGGCGCCGATCCAAACTGCCCGCGCCGAGCAGAGCGCTCTGGGTGAGTACCTCGCGGCGCTGCCGCACGGCGTCTTGGCTTGCCGAGACGAAGATGACCGCGCCGTCGGTGTGGGCGGGTTGGCCGATAGGCGCTTCGGCAACGTCGACAGACCTGCCCGCAACGAACGAAGCGAGCAGCCGGAAGTCAGTGGCACTCAATGGGGTCACGTCGCCGGCAGCACGGCGTCCACTAGTTCACCGAGGGCGCGCCCCACGTCTCGATCGTCGGAGAGGACTCCGACGACGGCCGAATGGACGGCACTGCGCAGGTTGAGCCCTGCGGCAACCAGACTTCCGGCCAGGATCAGCATTCGGGTGGACGACACCTCGCGCAGCGGTGACCCGTCCAGGGTCCTGATCGCGTTTCCCAACTTGACCAAGACTTGCGCTGTCTCCCAATCGATCTCCGCTTCATGAGCTACCACCTCGATCTCGATCTCGGCGGGCGGGAAGTCGAGTTCGATGGCGATGAAGCGTTGGCGCGTCGACTCTTTGAGGTTCTTCAAGACGCTCTGGTAGCCCGGGTTGTAGGAGATCACCAGCTGAAAGCCCGGTGCCGCCGAAAGTGTGGTGCCGAGGCGATCGACCGGTAGCTCGCGCCGATGATCGGCCAGTGGATGGATGACGACGGTGGTGTCCTGGCGTGCCTCCACCACTTCGTCCAGATAGAAGATCGCGCCGTCACGCACCGCACGAGTCAACGGCCCGTCTACCCACACTGTCTCGCCGCCCTTGAGCAGGAACCGGCCCACCAAATCCGCCGACGTCATGTCCTCGTGGCCCGCTACGGTGATCAGATCCCGGCCCAGGCGGTGCGCCATGGCCTCCACGAACCGGGTCTTGCCGCAGCCCGTTGGTCCCTTCAGCAGCACCGGCAGACCGCGACGGCCCGCCGCACAGAAGACTTCCACTTCGTCACCGACGGCCCGGTAGAACGGCCCCACCTCACTTGCCTCGGTCGAAGGGAACGCTCGTTGGCAACTGCGCCCCGTCAGGAAGCACAAGACGCCCGTCGAAATCGATGTAGCCCGAGCGTTTGGTGGGCAAGGGCAGGACGGGATTGGGGCACGGTTTGTCCGTGCCGTCGCCACAGATTCCGCCGTTGAGGTAGGAGCGGCGTTGGACGTCTTGCGGCCACGGATCGGCGTGCATGCCGAGCCATTGCGCCGGAACGTTGTAGAAGATGAAGAAGCACGCGCTGACGCCGCCGAAGATCGCCAGGAATCGGACAGATTGCTGCCGGACGAACCCGCCGGACACCCGGTCCAATCCACGCTCGACGACGGTCCGGCCGCGATCGTCGGTGAAGTAACGCAGACAGCACAGCGCCGCCTGCACGCCTCCCCACATCAGTCCTTCGTAGACCGGCCACTGGTAGTAATGGCCGGCATTGAGTGAAACAGCCTGAATCGCACCGGGATACGAGTAGAACCCGATGGGCAGCAGGATGCAGCCCTCCATGATCAGGTCCAAGAACACGGTGAACGCGTAAGTCACGGCGATCAATCGCAAGTTGCTGATGTTGGGCCAGCGCGCCTTGATTTTGCGCATGACCCAACACCCGACGATCGTGATCAACAGGACGCCGTAGGCGTAACCCGGCGTGTTGGTCAACAGTGGTTCGGCGACCTGACGGCCCGGTTCCTCCGGCGAGACCCAACCCGGGATATGCGACGACCACGAGCCCCGATTGAACAGCCAGGTGTTGTAGGTGCACCAGGTGTTGAAGTAGTTGAGCAGCGGATCTTGGAAGAACATCAAACCCATTGCGCCAAAGAGCATTCCGTCAAGGGTGATGCGCCTCTCACGCCGCCAGGGCCTGATGATGAACCACCACAGGGCAAACGGCGCGCCGACCCAGAGGATTATCCCGTTCGCCAGAAGCGGCACTTTCATGTACATCGGGGGATCACTCGGCCCAGACGGCACCCGCTGGAAGTACGGTCCGGTGATCCAGCTGATCCACACATAGAGCTGCAGAGCCAACACAGCCCCGCCCACCACTGCCCAGATACGGACCGGCCCGACCGACGGCGCAGCCTCGGCCCGCACCTGAGCCGCGCTGAGCGACTCAGTCACGACGGTGGAACTTTCCCGGTTCGCCGCATTGCTCATTTCGGGTAATATACCAGTCAGTATCTGAAAGACGAACCAGAATCTCTAGTAGTTTGGCACAATCACGCCATGGTGGAGCGCTGGACGCGCGAGCGACGCCTCGAGCACACCCGATCGCTACTGCTTGACGCGGCGGAAGAGGTGTTTGCCGAAAAAGGCTTCACGGCAGCGACTCTCGATGACATCGCGCATACCGCGGGCTATACGAAGGGTGCCATCTACAAGCACTTCACCGCCAAGGACGAGCTTTTCCTCGCGGTCAGCGACCGGTATTGGCGTCGCTACTTCGACAACTTCGCCGAGGTCATGTCTACCGCGACCCAGGTCGGGACCCGCGAGCTGGACGAAATCGCCCGACGCTGGCGCCAGTTGGGTCGCGACAGAGGCGCCGAGCACGCCGCGCTGGGACACGAGTTCACCCTCTACCTGCTACGCAATCCCGAAGCGCGCGAACGCGTCGCGGCCAAAAGACTGGAAGTCGTTGCCGCACTGGCGAAGTTCATCGTCCAAGGTGTCGACCGACTCGGCGGGGCCCTGCTGATCCCGCCGTTGACATTCGCGCACGTGCTGGTCGCCACCAGCGATTCGGTGATGCTGGGCAGCGAACTCGACGACATCGACCTTTATCGACCGATCGTCGAAATGTATGTATCGGCAATCAAACTGCCCGCAGCCCCCAGCTAGCGGCGGCGCCCGCCGCCGCGAGCAGACGCACCTGCGCCGGCGTTTCAGCACCGCCCGGCCCGGGTATGCGGCCGTTAGCGGTGCTCAGCCCACTGCCCGCCTATGCCAACTCCACGGAGGTGTTTTCTCGTGGCCGAAATGATTGTCGAAACGCCGGAAGAAGTGGTCGCGTTTCTCAAAGCGCAGCATGCCCTGATCGAGGACATGTTCGATGAGGTCCTCTGCGCGTCGGACCCGGAGGCACGCGAGAAGCCCTTCATAGCGTTACGCCAGCTGCTTGCCGTCCACGAGACGGCCGAGGAGATGTTGGTGCATCCGCGCCTGCGTCGCGAGGTCGAGGAGGGTGACGCGATTGTCGATGTGCTGCTGCAAGAAGAGCACGAGGCAAAGACGTTGCTGTCGACGATCGAAGGTCTGGACGTCACGTCGCAGGAGTTCATCGACGAGCTGACGAAACTTCGCGAGGCGGTGCTCGCGCATGCCGAACACGAAGAACTGGAGGAGTTCCCGAAACTGCAGCGGGAAGTCGACGCCGACGACCTGAAACGCATGGGAACCGCGGTCAAAGTCGCCGAGGCGATCGCACCGACCCGCCCGCATGCCGGAGTCGAATCGGCCAAGTTGAATTTCGCCGTCGGACCCTTCGCGTCCATGCTCGACCGCGCCCGTGACCTGATTCAGCAAGCCGTTCGTTAGGAGGACCGATGAGCAGCCCCGAACCACGGATAGACGACGACCAGCCAGCCAGCCAGCCAGCCACGATAGTGCCGACGACAGCGTCGTATCGCCGCCCGCGTACCCCGCTTATTCCACCCCTCCCCCGGAAGGTTTGGCCGGCAACGAAGACGGCTGAGCACGCTGCGTAGTCTGAACGAAGTGAGTGTCACCCCGGTTATGAGCTTCACCCTGCAGGACCGCTTTTCTCGCGAGTTGCCCGAGATGGCGGTGTCCTGGCAGGCCGAGGTGCCGCCGCAGCCGCAGCTCCTGGTCCTCAACGAGGCGTTGGCCGCCGAAGTCGGTCTGGATGCGGCATGGCTACGCAGTTCCGAGGGGCTGCGGTTTCTGGTGGGCAATCTGGTGCCCGAGGGCTCGGCGCCGGTGGCCCAGGCCTACGCGGGCCACCAGTTCGGCGGATATGTGCCGCGGTTGGGCGACGGGCGCGCCTTGCTGCTCGGTGAACTCGTCGGTGCCGACGGGCGGTTGCGCGACATTCACCTCAAGGGTTCCGGGCGCACGCCGTTCGCTCGAGGCGGTGACGGGCTTGCCGCGGTGGGTCCGATGCTGCGCGAGTACATCATCAGCGAGGCGATGCATGCCCTGGGCATCCCGACGACGCGATCTTTGGCAGTGGTCGCCACCGGTCGCTCGGTGACGCGCGAGACGATGCTCCCGGGGGCGTTACTGGTCCGCGTCGCCAGCAGCCACCTGCGCGTAGGCAGCTTCCAATATGCCTCTGCGACAGGCGATCTCGGACTGCTACGCCGGTTGGCCGATCATGCGATAGCCCGCCACCATCCCGAGGCTGCCGACGCCGAGCAACCCTACCTGGCACTGTTCGAGGCGGTGGTCGGGGTTCAGGCCGCACTCATCGCTCGCTGGATGCTGGTCGGCTTCATCCATGGGGTGATGAACACCGACAACATGACGATCTCCGGAGAGACCATCGACTACGGGCCGTGCGCCTTTATGGAAGCCTACGATCCCGACACGGTCTTCAGCTCGATCGACGCCTGGGGCCGCTACGCGTACGGAAACCAGCCGACGATTGCCGCCTGGAACCTCGCCCGGTTCGCCGAGACATTGCTCCCGCTGCTCGGCGAGGATGTCAACGCCTCAGTCGGCTTGGTGGAACAGGCATTTGACGGATTCCATCAGTACCACTCCGGCTGGCAATCGGGCATGCGCGCCAAGCTCGGCCTGGCAAGCGACACGGAGGACACCGCGGCGCTGATCGAGGAATTGCTCCCCCTGCTGCAGGAGAGCCACGTCGACTACACGTCGTTCTTCCGTCACCTGAGCAACGCCGCGCGCGGCGATAGCGCCTCGGCGCGTGGACACTTCGTAGATCCCGCCCAATTCGACGACTGGGCGTTGCGCTGGCGGGCGCTGAGCCCGGATGCCGAATGGATGGACCGCGTCAATCCGATCTACATCCCCCGGAACCACCTCGTCGAGGAGGCATTGACCGCGGCTACGGCCGGCGAGCTCGATCCGCTCAATCGGCTGCTGGACGCCGTCAGCCGTCCCTACGTCGAGCGGCCGGGGTTGGACCGCTACGCCTCTCCGGCACCCACGGACTTCGGCGTCTACCGAACGTTCTGCGGCACTTGAGCCCGGGGATTTCGACTGGTTGTCGCCGTGATTCCGAGTGCGATCATGATGTCGGCGTAGGTGATGAAAAGACCGGCCCAGAACGCCCATTTCAGTTGCGGATCCGGGTCCGAGGCGAAGAACAGGATTAAGAAGATCGGCCCGACGATGCCGCACACGAACACCATAAGTTGGATGACGAGATAGCGGCGAAAGGTGGACACGTGCAACCTCCCGTCGATTCAGCCGCATCAGCATATCGCGCACGATGACCGATTTGCCCGGCGTGTACCGCGCACCCATGCGCTCTCGCAGCGACGCCGTCGACTCTCGAGGCACCCTCGACCGTGCCCTGCTGCTGGGTCTATGTGGGTTCGGGCAGCTGGTGGACAAAGCCGGCGCGGTGGACCGTCTGGAGCGCCGCGTTGCCCGATTTGCCGACGTTGCGGACGGTTCCTTCGTATGGACTCGCGACCCAGATGGCCTCTACTGGCTCGGCCGGATCGCCGGACCGTACTTTTTCGACGACGATGACGATGCCGTGGCGGTCGATCTGGTGCACGTGCGGCACTGCGAGTGGCGTTCTGAGCCGCTGCTGGAACCCGGCGTTCCCGCCGCCGTAGTCGCGACCTTCCGACGCGGCGGCCGGAACTTCCAGCAGACCCATCACCCGTCGGTCAGCCAAGAGACACAACGCATTTGGGACTTATGACCCTTGCATATCGGCTGCGGCATCGGCGGGCTTGCGGGGGCGCCGAATCGACCGCAACAACGACATCAGACCCAGAGCGATGGCTCCGACCACCGATCCGACCACCGCGGAGACCGCGGTATTGAGTAACCACGCCAGCACAGGGCCCACCGCCCCGGTGGCGTCGCGCAACCACACCTCGCCGTGATGCACCACGCCGTACGGGCCGTGCCACCCGAGGTGGTCGGCGCCCATCAGCAAAATGTGACCACCCACCCAGAGCATCGCCACAATTCCGACCACGGAGAGCACCGAAAGCAGTTTGGGCATGGCCGCGACCAGACCACGACCGATCGCGCTGCCCCAGCGGGAATCCGTTTTGGCCAGGTGCAGACCTACGTCGTCCATCTTGACTATGCCGCCGACGACGCCATACACCGCGACGGTGATGACCAGCGCGACGATGACGAGAATGACAAGGCGCGGGACGAACGCCGCATCGGCGACTTCGTTGAGCGCGATTACCATGATCTCGGCGGACAGGATGAGGTCGGTCCGGACCGCCCCGGCCACCATTTGACTCTCGCTTCGCGGCTGCTCGGTTCCGTGATCGTGACCGCGCAGACTGCTCCAAATCTTCTCGGCGCCTTCGTAACACAAGTAGGTGGCGCCGAGCATGAGGATTGGATGGAGCAACCACGGGGCGAACTGACTGAGCAGCATCGCGCCGGGCAGGATGAAAAACAGCTTGTTGCGCAGGGAGCCCAGCGCAATGCGCTTGATGATGGGTAACTCACGTTCGGCCGAGATTCCCTCGACATACTGCGGAGTCACCGCGGTGTCGTCGACGACGACGCCCGCCGCCTTCGCGGTCGCGCGGCCGGCGGCACCGCCGACGTCGCGTAGCGAAGCGGAGGTCAATCGCGCCAGCAGCGCAACATCATCCAGCAACGCGAACAGACCCGCGCTCATCGCGTCTGCCTCATGGCGTTGGACACTACCCGTGCGGCCGAACTCATTGCGTGGCTCATCCGGCTTATCAGGAAGGTCGGCTGCCGACTTCTAGAGCGGCGAGTTCGGAGGTCCCTTCGAAGATGGTGCGCCCCCACTCCCGAACCGTGCAGTGCAGCGTCCCGGCGAGATATTCGTAGTCGGTGTCGATGTTGCGGCGCTCTGCCGGCAGCGGCACCGGCAGCACGTGGGGTCCGTCCGGGGTTCCCTCCCCCTTGAGCTCAACCTGATAGCGCGCGGTACGGGCGGTGATGTGCCATTGCTCTACGTCGCAGGTCGACGACACCAACGCCGGCGGCGTGATCCGCAGCACCCGATCCCCCAGGCGCACAACGACTCCGGTGACATCGCGTTTGAGCGGTCCGAGTTCCAGCAGGCCGCCGGAAAAGGCGAGCGAGATGTCGGCTTCACCGAAGTCGTGGGCCTGGCCCCACCACCAGCGCACCGGAAACCCCGCGCCCCAATTGCGTTCGCAGTAAAGCTTGGCATCGGTGAACGCCCATCGCTGGTCGGCATGAGTTACGGTTCCGCTGGCTTTGCCGCCCAGTCGGTAGGGATGCCAGTACTGGTTCAGGAAAGGCACTGACGAGAACACTCCCCCGCCGCCGAAAGCCTTCGGCCACTGGTACGCATCTCGAAACGTCAGGTCGACCTCAGTGTCACCGAGTGACATCCTCAGCCGGTCTTGGCTCGCATCGATCACGTTGCCGCCCGAGTCGGCTTGAACCGAGAATTGGTTCCGGTCCGCCCGGACGCCATCGACGGCGGCCGACCGCACCACCCCGCCCGGGTGCAATGCGATCGCGGCGGTCGACCACTCGCCGTCGGGGTGCCGGTTCTCACTGCACAGAGCGACGACGACGCGTCCTGTTGCCGCGTCAGACAGTCGCCAGAACCAGCCCTCCATCTCGGTGCCGTGCGAGGGAAGCGGATCTCCGAACGGAAGGTCAGCGCCCGTGCGCCGATAGAGCCCGGCGAGTCGCTGACCGGCGAGAGCAACAGAACCAACAGTAGATCCGACAAAGTTCACGCATTCTTGGTACCCGCACGCGTGACGGTTGAGTCACCAGCCATTCAACTACCCTTGACATTTAAATGACGACATTATTCGATCTTGCGTATGCCCAGGTTACGGCGGGTAGAGCAGGTAGAGCGCAATCGGGAAGCGGTGCTTGCCGCCGCGCAGCGGGTGTTCGTGGCCCGCGGTTATGCCGGTGCCACCCTGGACGCGATTGCCGACGAAGCGGGGTTCTCGCGCGGCGTCGTCTACTCGCAATTCGGCAGCAAGGCGGACATGTTCTTTGCCTTACTCGAACGCCGGATCTCACAGCGGGCGATCCAGAACGAGCAGATAGCCGCAGAGTTCGCCGGCCCGGCCGGGTTGGCGCGGTTGCTGCGGGCGGCGCAGCAATACGACGCCGCAGAGCCCGGCTGGGCGCACCTGCTGGTCGAGTTCCGCGCGCTGGCGATGCGCGACGCCGAGTTGAACCGCCGCTACGCCGAGGCGCACGCCCTCACCATCACCGGCATCGCCTCGGCACTGGAGCGCCTCTACGAATCGAGCGGTTTGCAACCGACCGTTTCGCTTCGAACCGTCGCCGAGTTCTTACAGGCCAGTGCTGCCGGTGCGGCGCTGGAACGCGCTGCAAATCCGAATGCACTTCCCGAGGAAGACATCGCGCTACTGCTCGGGCGGGCGCTGGGTTTGACCGACGCCACCATCGAGGCGCCCCGATCGTGACCGGGACAGCACGGCGACATTTCCGCGACCCAATCTCACACTCGCACAGCGGATTCCGAGAGATAGGCCACGATGGCGTTGGTGAGTGCACGGCGCGCCTCATCCAGGTCGGCATAGCTACCGAGTTGCCGCTCGGACACCAGGCCCCGCATCGCGCCCGGAATTAGGGTGGCGACCTCGTGGACCCGTTGCGAATCGACCTGCAAGTCCGCGAACGCCTTCTGACAAGTGGCGTGCCAACCGCGCCCCCAGGAGCGCAACTCGGCCGCGGTGTGCGGGTAGAGCCGATCAAGCTCGCCGGGCTCACGAGGCAACGCCGCGCGCAGGTTCTCGATGGCCCGCGAGTCGGGTGCGGTCAGCCCGCTGTAGAGGGTGTCGATGATCTGCGAGACCCGAGCCTGCAGCGACGCCCCGCTGTCGGGAGTGGCAAATACGTGTGCCCGCCGTTCGGCGGTGTGGTGCAACACCGCCGCCCAGAATCCGTCGGCGTCACCGAACTGGTATTGCACAGTCCCCCAGGTGACGCCGATCTGTTTCGCGATGCGGTTGGCCGACACCGCGCCCGGATCTCCGGAGGCCAGGGCGCTGACCGCCGCCTGCAACATCGCCTCGCGAGTGGCCAACCCGCGCTTGTTGGCTCTGCGTCCCGCGCTGTCCGCCACCGCCATTTCCGCATCCTAACGCGGAAAATGCGGTTTCGTTGACGCATCTATGACTTTTTCATAGAGTGCTTGATGATCAGACAGAGAGGACCGCGTGCATGGCCAAGCCGCCGTTGTCGATGAAACCCACCGGTTGGTTTCAGGTTGCCTGGTCTGACGAGATAGGCATCGGCGACGTCCACAAGATGAAGTACTTCGACCAGGAAATGGTCGCCTGGCGCGCGGACTCTGGCCAACTCAGCGTGATGAATGCGTACTGCGAACACCTCGGGGCGCATCTCGGCTACGGCGGCACGGTGGTTGGTGAAGTCTTACAGTGTCCCTTCCACGGCTGGCAATGGAGTCACGAGGGCCGCAACGTCTGCATCCCCTACCAGGACCGGCCCAATCGGGGACGGCGGATACGCACGTATCCGGTCGTGGAACGCAATGAGTCGGTCTATATCTGGCACGACATCGACGGCCGCGCACCGTTTTTCGATGCGCCTGATGTCTTTGGCGACTTCGCCGACGGTAGCGGTTCAGCCGACTACTACCCGCAACAACGACTCTTCCGAGGGGACCTGGAACTCCATCCGCAGTACGTGCTGGAGAACGGCGTGGACTTCGCCCACTTCAAGTACGTGCACAAAACACCGATAGTGCCGATCTTCACCCGACACGAATTCGACGAACCGGTCTCGTATGTCGACTTCACCATCACCTTTGAAGGCGATGACCAGCAGAGCATCGAGGACGTCAAGAGCGGTGTGGAGGCCATCAACGGCGGCCTCGGCATTGCCGTGACCAAAAGTTGGGGAATGGTCGACAACCGCACCATCTCAGCGATCACGCCGGTCGACGAGCGTACGTCCGATGTGCGCTTCATGGTTTACATCGGGCGGGTCCCGGGTCGCGACGATCAGCGCGCGCAAGACAAAGCCCGGATGTTCGGCGACGAAGTGATCCGGCAGTTCACTCAGGATGTGCACATCTGGGCACACCAGCGTTACTCCGATCCACCCGCGCTCGCGACAGCCGAGTACGAAGGATTCACCGCAATCCGCAACTGGGCCAAGCAGTTCTACCCCGACGGCACCGACTCAACTCGATCCCTGGAAGGGGCCACGCCATGACGATCAAAGTTTTCCAGGTAGCGACCGGCAACGTCGGATCCGAGATGGTCAAACGCATCGCTGCCCACCCCGACCTGGAACTCATTGGGGTGCACTGTTACTCACCGGAGAAGGTCGGCAAGGATGTCGGCGAACTCGTCGGCCTGCCTCCCAACGGTGTCACGGCGACGGGCAGCGTGGACGAAATCATTGCCGCGAAGCCCGACGTTCTGACCTTCCACGGCGTCTTTCCCGACGAAGATCTGTACGTGAAAGTTCTTGAGGCCGGGATAGATATCGTCACCACCGCGGACTGGATCACCGGATGGCATCGCGACCGCAACCACCCGCACCACTCCGGCAAACCGGTCACCCAACTGCTGGCCGAAGCGTGCGACAAGGGCGGGTCAACCTTCTACGGCACCGGCATGAACCCCGGCGTCAACCAGATTCTCGGCGTCGTGTGCTCGGCCGACGTCGCCGAAATCGAGAACGTCACCACCATCGAATCGGTTGACGTGTCCTGCCACCACTCCAAGGACACCTGGATCGAGGTGGGCTACGGCCTGCCCGTGGACGATCCGTCGATACCGGCGAAATTGGAAAAGTACACCCGCGTCTTCGCTGACAGCGTGCTGATGATGGCCGACTGCTTCGACATCAAGCTTGACGAAGTCAAGTTCGACTATGAGTTGGGCGCCTGCACCAAGGATGTCGACCTGGGCTGGTACACCCTGCCCAAGGGTTCGCTGGGCGGCAACTACATCAAGTACCAGGGCATGGTGAACGGCATACCGCGGGTGGAAACGCACCTGGAGTGGCAGATGACGCCGCACACCGATCCGAGCTGGGATATCAAGGGCTGCTACATAACTCATATCAAGGGCGACCCGTGCATCTACAACAAGCACATGATCTTCCCCAAGCCGGGTGTCGACCTGTCCAACCCCGATAACTTCGCGTCCATCGGCATGACGGTTACCGGATTACCGGCGCTCAACGCCATCAAGTCGGTCCTGGCAGCTCCCCGGGGCTGATCACGAGTGCCGACATACCGTTGCGCGGCTTTGCCGGCCGATTCAAAATCTAGCTCGCATGCCGCCGGACCCGCACCGCATCATCGTTTGGGGCACCGGCACTGTCGGCCGGGAACTGCTCACCACGATCCTCGACCACCGGCAAGACATGCGTCTCGTTGGCGCCCGGGTGTACTCCGGGGACAAGCACGGCGTTGACCTCGGCACCTTGGTCGGGCGGCATCCGATCGGTGTCAGCGCCACCACTGACGTCGAAGAGATATTGGCCGTCGAGGCAGACTGCGTGCTCTACACGCCACGCAACGCCGACCTCGATGACGTGTGCGCGCTGTTGGCCAGCGGCAAAAACGTTGCTACCACCGCGTTTCTGTTTCACCCGCCGCGCATCTCCTCCGCCGACCGGGACCGCGTCGCCGCCGCCTGCCAAACCGGCAACAGCTCTGTGCACGGCAGCGGCCTGAATCCGGGCAACTTGTCGGGCGTATTGCCGTTGGCGTTATCCGGTATGAGCCGAACCATCGACAAGATCGTCCTGCAAGAGCGGGCCGACTGGTCGGTGTATGAGAGCACGTCAATCACGTTCGAGAACATGGCATTTGGGCAGCCAGTCGACCAGATCAGCCCCGCCGCAAGCGATTTCCTGGCGTTCAACAGCGCACTGTTCGAGAATCAGGTGTGGTTCATCGCCGACGAGTTGGGCGCCGATATCGACGAGGTGGTGGCCGAGGTCGAGGCGGTACCGGCCAAGGCCGACCACCAGATTTTCGACCATGTGCTGCGCGCCGGAACCACCGCCGGCCAACGTTGGACATGGTCTGGGCGGCGCGCCGGGCAAACTCTTGTCGAGATCGAAGCCTTGTGGACGGTCGGCGGTGAATACCCGCAACATTGGCCGAAACCCGAGCATGGCTGGACGTTGAAGATCGAGGGCGACCCGTCGATGCGGATGCACTTTTTCGCACTGGCCAGTTTCAGCCGGGTGGCCAGCATGGCAGAACACGTCGGCTCGGCAAATGTGGCCACGGCGATGCAGGTCCTCAACGCGGTACCGGCGGTGTGCGCAGCGCCCGCCGGATTTGCGACCATGGCGTCGCTGCCACTGGTCCGCAGCCACACCGGGTTTCGACGAAGCTAGCGTCAGTCTTCGGTTTC
Organism: Mycobacterium asiaticum; assembly: GCF_001673365.1. Lineage (GTDB taxonomy): Bacteria > Actinomycetota > Actinomycetes > Mycobacteriales > Mycobacteriaceae > Mycobacterium > Mycobacterium asiaticum_A. Next base: position 99,589 of record NZ_LZLS01000023.1, on the reverse strand, counting down.
GACGATTTCGACTTTCGCTTTCGCTCGACGGGAAACGGCCTTGGGAACAGAACCCAGGACTTTCCCGACCAGCGAGTTAGTGCCGACGCTGCCCACCACGATCAAGTCGGCGTTGACCTCGTCGGCAACTTCCAGCAGCGCATCCACTGGGGCGCCTTCGACCGCGCGCTCCTCGACGTCGGTGGCACCGGCCTCGCGGGCTCTGGACGCCGCGGTGCGCAGCATGTCGTAGACCGGGGCGTTGCCCTGAGTCCGATACTTCTCGTCACGCAGTTGATCGGGATCCGTTCCGTCGCGTTCTTCACCCAGGAACGCCGAAGCGACGACGAGCTTCGCCCCGGAGTCCGCGGCGATTGTCGCGGCGCGGTCGACAGCGCGAAAAGACGTGTCCGATCCATCGGTTCCGACTACTACGACGTTGTATTTGCTCACGAGACCTCCTCAAGGTGCCGTAATTAACTAGCCGCCAGCAGGGCAAACGAAACCAATCAGGGGCAATCAACCGCCATTGAGCGCGGCCAGGGTTGCGCGGGCGCCCGCATCCTGTGCCGTGGACGGCACTACCGCCACGCAGTCAGCACCTGCGTCGGTGTAGGCCTGCAGTTGCTTGGCGATTCGATAGGCGGAGCCCAGCGCGCAGACCTGATCGAGCAGCTCGACCGGAATAGCGGTGGCCAGTTCGCGCCGCGTCGCTCCGCTGCGGGCCCGCTGGACGAGATCGTCAAAACCCAACGCGCTGAACATCTCTCCGTATCCCGGCGGGGCGAGGTACACCCCGAGCTGCCCGGCCAGTTGAGTGTGCGCGGCGGCATCGGGGTTCAACGCGACGGGCACCCACACCGTGAGGCGGGGCGCGGGCCGGCCGCTGGCCGCACCGTCGATCGCGCTACGGACCTCGGCAACACGGGCGGGAGACGCGAGATTGAGCACTACCTCGTCGGCATGCTGTGCCGCCAGGTGGATCATGCCGGGTCCGAACGCCCCCAACGCAATTCGCGTTTCGGGGCTGGGGCTGCGCAGCCGAAAGCCATGGCTGCCGACGTACCGGCCGGTGTAGTTGGTCCGCGCACCATCCAGCATCGGCCGCAGGCACTCGATGGTCTCGCGCATCACCGTGAGGTGGTGGGTCCAGTGGCGGTTGTGCCACCCGGACACGATCGCCGGACTGGAGGCACCCAGCGCGAGATCGACTGGGTTGCCGGTGAGGGAGGCGACCGTGCTCACCCCCAGCGCCAGCGTCACGGGGCCGCGCACACCGACGGCGAGCGGACCGATCTTGAGCCTCAGTTGCGGTGCGCGCAAGCCGATCGCGGTCGCCAGCGCGAACGCATCATAGGTCGCCATCTCACCGATCCACAGTGCGCCGAAGCCGTTCTGCGACGCCGCCAGCGCGATCTCCATCGCCTCCTGATCGGGGCGGTCCAGCCAGAACGGCAGGACCACTTCCAGGTTCCTCACAACATCGCCGTATCGGCGGGCTGATCCAGCAACAGCCGACCTGGTAGCTCGCGCGATGCTTCGTTGACCTGGAAATGAGCGGTGGCGGTGAAGGCATCGCGAAACCGGCGCTGCAGCGGCGACGTATCGTAAATGGCTGTGCCACCGGCCAAGTCGTACATGGCGCGGACCACGTCGGCAGAAGTCCGGGCCGCGTGCGTGGCGGCCAGCCGCAGCCGGTTGCGCAGCGTCACCGGCACCGGGCCGGGCTCGTGACTGGCCTGCCAGGCCTGTTCGATCGCCTCGTAGTAGAGCGCGCGCGCCGCCTCCAGTGCCGACTCGGCGGTGGCCACCGCCGCCGCAGTGGCGGAGCGTTGCGCCAAGGTGCGCGTGGCACCGAGTCCCTTCTTGCCACCGGCGAGTTCGACGAGGTCGTCGATGGCGGCGCGCGCATTACCGAGTGCCGCTGCGGCGACCGACAGCGCAAAGAATCCAAACACCGGGAAGCGGTACAGCGGCCTGTCCACGCTGGGTCCGTCGAAAATCGAAAACACCCGGTCTGCCGGGACGAAGACGTCCTTTGCGACGGTGTCGTGACTGCCCGTGCCGCGCAAACCCAGGGTGTGCCAGTTGTCCAGCACCTGCAGGTCGTCCTTCTGCAGCGTGACGACGGAGGGAATGCTGCCGCCGTCGACGAAGCAGCCCGCAAACATCAAGTCCGCGTGGGTGATTCCGCTGCAGAACGGCCAGCGCCCGGAGACCAAGACACCGCCGTCCACGCTCTTGGCCACACCGCGTGGCGCCCACACCCCGGCCGCGACACCCTTTCCGCCGCCGAACATCTCGTTGCGGGCGCCCTCTGGGAGATAAGCGACGAGCAGGGCGCTGGTGACCGCGATGGATACGCACCAACCGGTTGCCGCGTCGCCGCGCGCCAGGGCCTCGGCGCACCGCAACGACGTGGCCGGCGATAGCTCGAGCGCGTCGACTTCGCGGGGCATGGTGGCGCGCAGCAGTCCAGCCTCGTTGAGGCGGGATACCAGCTCGGGTGGCAGCCTGCGTTCTCGATCGATCGCGGCCCACATATCGCGGGCGGTCAGCGCGAGCTTCTCGGCGAGGGTCTCGATCTCGGTGGCTACGTGACTCATCGACGGCTCCCGGTAGTCATGTGGTTCAATCACGTTACCACCTGCGGTTCACTCATTGAACCGGTACAGTGATTGAACTATGTCGGCTAACGATCTGTCCCACCGCTTCGAAGGTGAGTCCGTGGGCCGGGCGCTCGAACTGGTCGGCGAACGGTGGACGCTGCTCATCTTGCGCGAAGCCTTCTTTGGTGTGCAGCGTTTCGGGCAGCTGGCCCGCAACCTCAGCATTCCCCGGCCGACGCTGTCGTCCCGGCTGAGGATGCTTGTGGAAATGGGACTTCTTGAGCGGGTGCCTTATTCGCAGGATCCCGAGCGCCACGAGTACCGGCTCACCGAAGCCGGACACGAATTGTTCGGTGCGATAGTCGTTTTGATGCGCTGGGGTGACACGCACTTACCGCATCCGGGCGGTCCGCCAATCGTGTTGCGCCACACTTGCGGCGAGGTCGCCGAACCCAACCTGATCTGTGCCCACTGCGGCGAGGAGATCACCGCGCGAAACGTGACTCCCGAAGCGGGGCCGGGCTTTTCGCGCTGACGGCCGGCCGCGCCCCCCACGAGCCGAACCACACAGCTAAAACGACACCCCAAAACCGCAGCCGGGTTCGGCTCGCGGTCAAAGCGGGCGCGGCTAGGCTGCCGGGCACGCATCGGCGATCTGCAGCGACGCCGGCCACAACAGCGCCGTCACGCCGAACGCCGCAATGTCGGCACCTGCCGGCATCACCTTCATCAGTCGTGCCTCGATCCGCTCAACCTGGTTCTCGTGCACGGTCGCCCACACCAGACCGATGCATAGATACGGAATCGCCAGCCAGAACGCCACTTCGACCAGAGCGGAGATGCTGACCTGGCGATTGAGCAGTCGCCGGAGCCGGTCCATCGCAGCAATCTCTCAGATCAGCGGTCGCCGCCGTCGTACCCGGCGACGCACGTCGGCCAACAAAAGATGACTGCCGCCCTGGCGGATGAACGGCGGCAGAAAGCGATTGGCGAATGCTACTAGCAGGAAAAGCCATTCGAATCGTCGTTGCTTGGCATCACTCCAGGACACCCCGAGTGCTTCGCGGAAGACGGGTGCCAGAAAGCCGGCGGTCAAGAACTTCAGCAATCGGTGAAACGGCAGTCTCAGTACCGGATTGATCATCTGAAGATCGATCAGGTTGTGCAGATACCCGCCCACCACTTCGTCGATCCGCACGTGCTCACATGCGTCAATCCAATAGTCGTCGAACGCTTTTCGGGTCGGCGGCCATTGGTCTTCCCGCACCTGCAAGGTGGTGCCCAGCGGCCACGCCGAACGGTAGAACTGTTCGGCCTGCTCGTCGTTCATCGGCCCGCGCAGCAGTTGATAGGTGTCTTCCAAGCCGACGAACAGACAGGCGGCCACCCACATCTGCAGGTCGAGATCGAAGGCGTTGTAACGAACCGGGCTCTCGGCGGTGGACTTGACGTGCCGATGTGCGCCATCCACCGCCTCCCGGAACGCGTCGCGGTCCTGCTGCGAGCCGAACACCGCGACGGCCAGATATTGGAACGTGGTGCGGGCCCGTTTCCACGGATGCTTGAGCAGATTGCCGGAATCCACCTTCGATTCAACGACGCCGTGGCCGACCCCGGGCCGGGAGAGTTGCATGATCACATTCGCCGCTCCGGCCGCGAATGCCCAGAAGTCCATCGCCTCGCGGATATCGACCGGACGATCGCTCCAACGGGCAGTCTGCCGGGTAGCGCGAATACGTGTGTCGTCGATAGACAGTGGTTGGTGTCCAACGTCTCGGCCGTGCGAAACAGACATTAACCACCATCCTACGATCGGTGCGCCGATAACCCTCAACTACCTGGCTACCAGCTACTAGCCAGACTCTCATAGCTGAGTTGGCCAGGCAACTGCCTCAAGGAATCAGCATTAACATACTATGGTTTCGTCGCAGACCGGGACGCACTTGCGGTCACTTACCATGGGGGCAGAGATGCTGACCAAACTTCGCAACTTGCTCGACTACAAACTGACCGTCGCCGAACTGCTGGGCGTGGCGATCATTCTCGGTGTCCCGTATTTCATTGTGGGAGTTATCTGGTCGTCGACCCACACCGACCACTTGCAGCAGATGCAGGGCGCCGACATGGTCGTGTCGTATCTCGGCTCGATCGTCTCGTGGCCGGTCCTGCTGTTCTCCAACGTCTGTATGACCTGAGAACGGTTACTGCGGGTGGCTGGCGAGGTAGTCGGCGACGGGAATCCGTTCGGATGCCGCATACCCGACCGGCAGGAGCACGTCTCCGGACGTGGTCAGGTAGTAGACATCCCAGCGGTGGTAGCCGGCGAAGGCGGCTGGATCGGCGGCAATCACCCGGGCGTAGTCGTTGACCGCGGCGACGTAGTGGCTTGAGTGGTTGTAGCTGTAGATGGCGCCGTCGCGATTGCCGGCGAAGCCATTGGCCGCGAGCATGCGACCGGCCGCCATGATGCTGTCGCGCGGCGAGTGAATGTCGCCGCCCTGGCCATAGGGCGCGAACGTCGAGGGCAAAAACTGCATGGGGCCTTGCGCACCAGCGGTGCTAGTGCCGGAGATGCGACCGAAGTCCGTTTCGACCATGTTGATCGCGGCCAGGTAGTTCCAGCCGACGCCGCTTGCCGCCTCCGCGGCCTGGTAGTAACCGACGAGTTCGCTGAGCGGCGCGGGCTGTTCGATCCGCCACGCGGGTAGCGTCGATTTCACGTCTCCGCCGTTGAGGGCTACCAGGTGGTGACGCGCGTCGATGTTGAGGTCATAAATTCCGACCAGCGACGCCGGAATGACCGGTCGCACGATCGGTTCCCACTCGGGGTGTCGTCCGATTGCCCGGTAGGCCGCCTGCTCGCGAAGCGCCGCGGCCTGCAGCACGGCCTCCGACGATGATGGGTCGCGCAGCGCCAGCTCATCGGTGACCAGATCGCGGGCCAGCAGCGCGGGGTCGGCCGCCAACGCCGGCGCCGTGGGCAGTGGGTTGGCCGCCGCTGAGCCCTGGACCACCATTCCAAGGATCATCAGGACAGCGAAAATCGCTGCGCTGCAACGCATCGCACGATTCGCGAGCATTTTGTGGCGAGCATTCATAGTGACGACCTCGACGCTGGGGTGCGGCCGCCGTCGACGGCTCGCGCGGGTATTCCGCACTACATCTTGTCCGGTGAGGAACCGATTAACCAAGCCGCTGAGCTAAGCGGGAGCAATTCACCAGACGGGCGCCGGGTCCAACATCGCAACGTGGTCGTTTTGCCACTGATAGCGCACGGTGGTGGTCGGTCCGGGGCATGCCGTACAGACATCCCTGCCGTCCTTGTAGTCGAGGGCGACGGTGTCATCTGTCGTCTTGGCCGTATTCACCGTCGTAAACGCGTATGCCTTCAACGTCGCGACACCCACGTAGCTGCCCTTGTGGAACATCAGCGCAAGGTCCGGCGAACTGCCGGTGGCCCCGACCACGGTGATGATGACCGTCGACAGCGTCGCGCACGGGTTGTAGTTGCTGCTCGGGTCGAAACTGCGCACATTGTGATCCCATGCCGATCCCTGCGGCAGCGCCGGCACCGAGGTGAGCGCGGTTTCAATGGCCGGGGCGTTCAGGTTGACTCCACACGTGGGGTCGGCATGGGCCGGTGTTGGCAGCGGATTCAACACGCACAGCGCGGCGACTAACGCGGCCAGGACAACTACTCGCATCGAAACATGCCTCCCTGTTGGCTGCACTCAATGGTCGCGTTATGTCATCCCGGCTGGTAGGACTGCTGCGACATTGTGTCGAAGAAGTGACCTGGCGAGTGGCAAGAAGGCTACTTTGGTTGATTCGGCACTCCGGGGAACAACTGCTCGGTCGAACCGGACGTCACCCAACCGCCCAACTTCGTGATGAGGTGCGGCGCGAAGACCGCGCCGTACATAAGGTTCCCGATGATCACTACCGCGGCGACGGACAGCAGTGCTGACTGCAGGCCATTCTTCGCCTTCCTGTCCGACCACGCCTCGATCACATTGCGCCCCTGAGCATCAGTGCGGCCGAGCAGGTAGGTGAAGACCATCATCTGCACGCCCATCGCCAGGGAGTCATACACCGGGTACTGGTGCTTGGTGCCCTCGAAGACGGCGAGTCCGGGGATCACGTAGCCGTAGTAGAAGACGCCCAGCCGAGCGCCGATGAAGGCGTTGAAGAAGAAGGCCCAGCAGAAGCCCACCACCAGGCCGACGCTGAGCAGCGTGATCGGCCGGCGCCAGCCGAACCGGGCGCTCAGCCGTTGCCCGATCGCGGCACCGAGAACCGCCGGAATCGAGAAGTAGCCGATGTACCCCAGCGGTACCGACGACGGCAGCCCGCCCCAGGTCATGTTCAACGGCCACCACGACGGCATCCGGGGCAGCTCAGGCGGGAACTGCGCATACATCGCCCAGTCGTAGGGCGCTTCGATCCAGGAGAACGAGATTGCCGAGATGCACAGCAGCATGAGCGGGTGCAAGCGGCGGCGACGGATGCTGAGGTACACACCGACTGCCGCGAAGACGATGCCGCTCCCCCAGCCGAAGATGACCGCGCCCGTCAGCAGCGGGCTCAGACCGCTGCCCATCAGCCGCGGTCTTCCGGTGCGCCGCCGCGAGCTTCGGGGTCGAGATACAGGACGACGCCGAACACCAGCACGATCAATCCGAACAAGGTGCCGAGCATGATGACTGCACCCACAACAACTCCCCTCGCCATCGACCGATATTAATAGCGGACACTATTCTAAAGCGGAGGTCAAGGCCGACTATCGTAGATGGTCGTGCCTCAACGCTCTTCTACCAAGAAGCAGGCCTCATCCTCGGCGCCAGTGCGCCGGCCTCGGGGCGAGCCCCGCAGGCTCCTGCTCGATGCCGCGCGTGAGTTGTTCGCCCGCAAGGACTATCGCAGTACCACCACGCGGGAGATCGCGAAAGCCGCCGGTGTCACCGAATATCTGCTCTTCCGCAACTTCGGCTCCAAAGCCGGGCTTTTCCGCGAGGCACTCGTGGTGCCGTTCACCAGCTTCGTCGACGAATTCGGTCGCACCTGGCAGGGAGTTGTGCCCGAACAGACCGACGAAGACGAACTGGCCCGACTTTTCGTCGGGCAGCTCTACGACGTGCTCGTCGAAAATCGCGGTCTGCTACTGACGTTGGCGGCGTCCGAGGCATTCACCGAACAGGACATCGCCGACGCAGGCATCGCCGATATCCGGCGCGCGATCGCGGTGCTCGGCCGAATCAGTGCCGAAGGCATGCAATTACGCGGACTGCGCTCCGATCAGCCCGATCTACCGGCACACTCCACCGTCGCGATGATTGTCGGCATGGTGGCCCTGCGATCGACCTTCTTTGCAGACAAGCCGCCGTCGCGAGACGCGATCGTCGACGAGCTGGTACAGGCGAGCCTGCACGGCTTCCTGCATCGAAAGTGAGCCCGCTGACCCGCACCTGCGCTTATCAGCCGCGGTGACCCGTATAGACGTCACGCATGGTCGGCTTCGTCGCCTGTGCCAACGGAGTGGGCACGCCCAACACCATGCCAAGTTCGGCCGCGGCGTCGAGATCCTTATCAGCCAGCGCTGCAACGCGATCGGCGTAATCGGAGGGCACCGTGATGCCCGCCGCGCGTACATCGAGCAGACGCAAAGTTTGCCTGCCGTCTGAATCCGCTTCGCGCATAACCGAAAGCAGCGTCTGCAGCGAAACACCGTTGGCGGCAGCCAGATTCGCCGCCTCGTCCACGACCGCCCAGCACCCGTACTGAATCAGGTTGCGCGCGATCTTGGTTGTCATGCCCGATCCCACCGGTCCGCAGTGCACGACGGCCTTGGCGAAATCGTCGAGCACCGGGCGCGCTTGCGCGACCTGCTCTTCGGGCCCGCCGATCATCGCCACAATGCCATGCTCGGCCGCCTTGTCGCCGTTGGTGACACCGCAATCCAGCAGCGTGACGTCCGCTTCGCGACACAACGCATCGAGTTCGTGCAGCACCGTGATCGAAACCGTGGAAAGCAGCACCACGATCAATCCCGGCCGCGCCGCTTGCAGCAGTCCCCCCGACCCCGCCAGCACATCGCGTGCCTGCTCGGCGTTGATCACCGCGATCAGTACCACGTCAGAGTCCTGGGTAACGGCGGCAACCGAATCCAGCTGCGCTGGGACGCCTTCGAGGTTTGCTGCCGCATCCGGGCGCACGTCGAAAACGCTCGGAGCCCGCCCCCGTCGCGCCATGCTTATCGCGACGCCCCCACCGATTTCTCCCAAGCCGATCACTCCGGCGCGCAGTTCAGTCAATTCCCACTCCGATCCAAGGCGTCACCTATGCCAGTTAACGCTGCGGCCGTAGCAGCTCTGCAAATGCCCGCGCCGCCGACGTCACACCGGTGTCGTCGTCGGTGGCCACCAGGTCGAGCAGCAGCCCGCGCGTGACAGCCAGCCCCAGGCGCATCAGCGCCGGGTCGCCCGCGGCCTTGATCTCGGTTGCCCGCTGTTCCAGCATTGCCAGCCAGTCGTCGACCGCGCCTGGCACCATCCGGGCGAACGGCTCTTCGCCCTGGGCGCCACGGGAGTAGCACTCGAAGAACAGGCGCTCGAAGGGCCGCAACTCAGGCCGGCACAAGCTGGCCCACATCGCGGTGAAACCGGCGTCCGGCTCGGCAGGCAAGTCGGAGAGGATCCCCATCTGACGACGCTCGACCTCCGCCACGATCGTCAGCAACAACTCGTCGCGGGATGCGAAGTGGTGCAACAACATTCGGTGGCTGGTGCCGACGGCAGCGGCCAGGTCACGCAACGAACGATTCCCGATACCACCGGCAGCGACTTCGTCGATCAGCGCATCGAGTAGCTGCTGGCGGCGCTGGACGTCAGGCGTGCGGCCCAAGGGAGTGCCGCAGTTGCTCGCTGCGAGCCTTGAGGCCTTGGGCTTCCATCTCCAGGTAGCGACGGGTGGTGCGACGCATCAGTCGACCGACGAGCCCGCCCACCGGGCCCCGCTGGTCGAGTTCCTGGCGCACCAACGTCCGACCGTCGTCGATCGGCGTCAGGACGTGCAGCGCCGACGTCGTCCCGCCCGGGGAACACTGCGCCCAGGTCCACGACACCCCGGGCACGAGATCGGTGACCTCCCACACCAGCTTCGGCAGCTTGGGTTGCTTGATCGCAAAGCGCTTGCCGACCGCGATGCCCGGTCCGTCGAGGGCGACCAGCGCGGTGACCGATGCGGTCCATTCGGGCCAGCACTCGACATCGGTGAACACGTCCCAGACCAGAGACGCCGGAGCGGCGATCTCGATACTGCTCTCGGTAATCATGTACCAGATGGTACATCAATTGGCCGGTTCGTCTCCAGCCCTATTTGGTGTTGGACACCGTCGGCGGCGCCCATAGGCTTCGGCACATGGACTTCGAGTTGAACCGCAAAGATCTACACCAGACCAGATTCCTATCCGGTGATTCGCCCGCACCGGCGGACGGCCAGGCGCTGCTGCGCGTCGAATCGTTCGGACTGACGTCGAACAACATCACCTACGCCGTGTTCGGCGAAGCGATGAAGTACTGGGATTTCTTCCCGGCGTCCGACCCGGACTGGGGGAAGCTGAACGTCTGGGGTTACGCCCACGTGGAGGAATCGCGGCACCCCGATCTGGCGCAAGGCCTGCGCGTCTACGGTTACCTGCCGTGCGCCAGTCATCTGTTGGTCGTACCCGATCGCATAAACGAGAAAGGGTTCATCGACGCCGCCCCGCACCGGGTGTCGTTGCCATCGGCCTATCAGGGCTACCGCGACGTCACCACCGATCCCGTCTACTCGGCCGACCGCGAGGCCGAGCACATCTTGTTCTTCCCGCTGTTCTTCACGTCCTTCCTCATCGACGACTTCGTGGCCGACGAGAACTTCTTCGGCGCGGACACCATCGTGATCTCCAGCGCCTCGTCGAAAACGGCGATCATCGCGGCCTACCTGCTCGCCAAGCGGGAGGGCATCGAGGTAGTGGGCCTCACCTCGGGCGGAAACCGTGACTTCGTTGCGGGATTGGACGTCTACGACTCAGTTGTCCTGTACGACAACGTCTCTGAACTGCCGGGCGATCGAGTCGTGTACATCGACATCTCCGGCGACAGCGCGGTCCGGACCGATGTCCACACCCACTACGGCGAGCGCCTGGCGCATAGCTCCGCGGTCGGCATGACCCACTGGACCCGAATGGCGCAAGGTAGCAGTGAACTCGCAGGCCCAAAGCCCGTCTTCTTCTTCGCGCCAGACCGTATCAAGAAGCGCGGCGCTGATTGGGGCACCGCAAGACTCGACCAGAACGTCGCCGACGCTTGGACACCGTTCGCCGAGTGGGCATCGAACTGGCTTCGCGTGGAACGTATTTCAAGCGAGGATCAGATCCAGCGGGCATATCTTGAGTTACTCGACGGCAACCTCGACCCGGCGGCCGGCACCATCGTTGATCTTTAGCCGCGGGGACTGACGCCGACAATCTTTTCAGGCATGCTGAGTCGATGTTCGACGCACTCGACCACGTGATTCTCGCAGTGCGCGATCTTGACGATGCCACGCGCCGCTATGCCACGCTGCTGTCCCGGCGCCCGTCGTGGCGCGGGGAACATCCGGGCTGGGGCACGGCGAACGCATTGTTCCGGCTCGACAACACTTACCTCGAACTGATTACCCCGCAGGGTGACGGACCACTCGGCCACACGGTCGCAGCGCATTTGGAGCAACGGGGCGAGGGCGCGATCGGGCTTGCGTTCGCCACCACCGATATCGACGCCGCGCACGCTCAGCTCGCCGCGAACGGCCTTCAACCGCCGCCCGTTTCACCCGGCCTCGGCCGCGACACCGGCTCGGGACTTACCCGGCAGTGGCGCAGCGTGCTGCTGCCGGAGACCCGCACGCGCGGTGTGCTGGTCATCGCGATCGAGCACGAGTCCCCGGACAGGCTGCCTGCTGCCACGCCGCTGGGTGCCGGGGAGGCGATTGTCACGGGGATCGACCACGCGGTGGTGCGCACGCCCGCTGCCGATGCCGCAATTGCGTTCTACCGCGACGGGCTCGGCCTGCGGCTCGCGCTTGACCGCAGCTTTCCGGACTGGGGCATGCGGTTGGTGTTCCTGCGCGTGGGTGGAGTCACGGTGGAACTTGCACAGCCGCTGCACGAGTCGCAAGCACCGGGTCAGACCGACCAGGTGTGGGGCTTATCTTGGCGCGTCCCCAACGCCGACGCCGCGCGGGCGCGGCTCGCGGACGCGGGTCTCGATGTCTCCGAGGTACGCGCGGGACGCAAGCCCGGCACTCGCGTCGTGAGCGTCAAGGACGGTACGTGCGGTGTACCGACGCTGCTGATCGAGCCGGCTGGCGGGCGCACCTGATTGCAAGATACGTACGACATATTGCGTAGTTTGTTGCATGCATCTAGAGTTTTCGCCTATGGCGATTCTCGGCCCGCTAGACATCACGGGGGTCGACTTCGCGTTCGACGATCAGCCCGACCTGCACGCCACGCTTGCTCGCCTGCGTAAACGCCGACCATTCGCGATCGTGCCGTTCGCCGGAACCAGCGCCGTGCTGTTGCTCACCGATGAGCTGGTCCGCGCTGCGTTCCGGGACGAGGCGACGTTTCCGGCGGCACCCGTCTACGCGATGACCACCCAGCCCGTGTTCGGCAACACCGTGTTGAACATGTCGGGCGCGCAACACCGCGCCAGTCGAACCCTCGTGTCCGCGCCGCTGCGACGCGGGCGAGTGCAGGCCTACGTGGATCCGGTTATCACACCCGTTGTCAACGAGCTCATCGACCGGTTCGCGCACCGCGGGTCCGCGGAGTTGGTCACCGAGTTCACCCACCGTGTCTCGCTGTTGACCATCAGCCGGCTGCTTGGCATCCCCACCGACGACGAGGCGCGAATCCAGCAGTGGGCCAAGGCAATGATCGAATACGCCTTCGATCCCCAGCCCGCGATCGACAGCGCCGCGGAGTTCACCGCCTACGTCGCCCCGCTGCTAGCGGAGCGTCGCCGCAGTCCCGGCGGCGATATCATCTCCCTGCTCACCGCCGAAAGGACCGAGGACGGTGAGTATCTCGACGACGAAGCCATTCTTACCTTCCTGCGCATGCTTTTTCCGCTTGGCGCCGACACCACCACCTACGCGCTCGGCAACGTTCTGTCGGCCTTGCTGAACCACCCCGACCAACTCGATCTGCTGCGGTCGGATCCGGAAACCTATCTGCAGCCGGCTATTTGGGAAGCGTTGCGGTGGGAGCCCGCGGTGGGTCTGCTGCCGCGGGTCTGTCCGGTACAGACCACGTGGCATGGAATCGAAATTCCCGCGCTGACCCCAATGATCTTCGCCATCAACGCCGCTCACCGCGATCCGGCCGTATACCAACGGCCCGACGACTTCGATATCACCCGCAACGTGATGCCGCCCGTTTCCTTCGGCCAGGGACCGCACAGTTGCATCGGCAACTGGCTCGCCAATACCGAAGTGCTGGTGGCACTTCGGACGCTTCTGGACCGCCTGCCCGGCCTTGCGCTCGACCCAGACCATGCTGAATCCTCGGCGATCACCAGCCAGGTCGGCACGACACTTCGCGGACCAAGCGCGCTGCACGTGACCTTCGAGGCGAGCGGGCGAGCATGACGCAGCGCAAGTTGCGACTCTCCGAACGCCCCACCCGGCCGACACCCTGGGGCGATCGACCTCCCGTCGACGACGACGAGGCCAGGTCGCGCCTGCTCGACGCAGCCGAAATTTGCTACGAGCGACGCGGTGTCGGACGCACGACGGTCGACGACATCGCGAAAGAGGCTGCCGTGCACCGTACTACGGTCTACCGCTATTTCGGCACCCGCGACGACGTTTTGGCCTTCGTCATGCTCCGCGAAACCGAGGGGGTGATCGCGGTCGCCGAGTCGGCACTCGAACGTGAGGGGCCATTTGGCGAGCGGCTGCTGGATTCACTGGACGGCGCGCTGAGCATCGTGGAGGAGTCTCGCTGGTTGAGCATCCTGTTCTCAGCGGAGAGCCTGACCATGGCGGTGTCGGCGTCGGCGTCCGGGGCCTTTCGGGATCGCATCCGCGACGTCCTCCGTCCACATGTCCAAGCCGCCAAGCTCAGCGGCGAATTGCGCACGGAACTCGACCCGGATGCGACAGCGGATTGGTTGGTGCGGGTGGCCCAAATGCTTTTAATGGAACGCGCCGCAGGACTGCGCGAGCAAACCCCGGACCGCCGGAAAGTGTTCCGCGACTTCGTCATTCCCGGCCTGCTCAACCCGGATGGTGGCTTATGAAGCGCCCAGTGGCCACAGTGGTGCATGCGCTTGTGGCGATTGCGGTCTTGGTGCAGTGCACCGCCAAGGTGCCACCGCAGGCGGCCCCATCCGCACCTCCGGCGACCCCGTACTCCTCGAAGACTGCCACCGCGCCGTCGACCCCGACGCCCACCGCACCGCCGTCACCTGCTGCTGCAACGGTGCAGCCCGTCACTGCCGCCGAACTCGGCACCACATGGCGAGCAGGGTGCCCCGTCGAGCCGGCACAGTTGCGCCGGGTCGAGGTCAACTACCTGGGTTTTGACGGCCTGACCCACCGCGGCCAGTTGGTCGTGCATGAGGACCTGGCGGCGGACGTCGTCGCCATCTTCGAGCAGCTCTACCAGCAGGGCTATCCCGTCGACAAGATGCGGACGGTCGACCAGTACCCGGATGCCGACGACGAATTGTCCATGGAGGACAACAACACTTCGGCGTTCAACTGCCGACTCATTCCCGGGACCGACGAATGGTCGCCGCATGCCTACGGTCGGGCCATCGACCTCAATCCCCTGATCAATCCGTGTCTTTACGTCAGCGGGTATTTCGAGCCGCGTAACGCGGCCGCGTACCTGGACCGGACCCGCACCGACCCCGGACTAATACACGGTGGTGACCCTGCCGAACGCGTCTTCACAGATCGTGGCTGGCAATGGGGTGGCTACTGGCGGACTCCCGACTACCAACACTTCGAACGCTCCTAGAGACCCAACGCGCGGGCCGTCGCCGTCGCGACCTCGCCGCGCAGCATCGACATCGGTGGACTGCCCCGGGTGTGGATGGAGTTCGACAGCAGCACTATGTAAGTGTTCGAGGCGGGATCTATCCAGATCGATGTTCCGGTGAAGCCGGTGTGGCCGAAGCTGCCGATCGGAAAGACCATGCCCCGCGGCCCGGAAAGGGGTGTATCGATGTCCCAGCCGAAGCCGCGCAGGTTCTGCATTGGGATAGCCGGGTAGCGAGGAGCCATCAGAGGATTCCAGGTGTTCATTTTGCGCGCAATGGCTTCGCGGGTGGCATTGTTCGCCGCGCTCACTTGCGCAGCGTTGTGCCCGGGCTGCTGCGGGCTGGTCATCAACTCCAAAGTGGTTTGCGCCAAAGGGAACTGGCTGGGGCGTCCGGCGAGCCGGTCGAGCAGCGCCTGGGCAAAGATCCCGACGTCACTTGTCGTCGAAAACACCCCGGCATGCCCGGCAACTCCCCCCATTCGTCGGGCTGTCATGTCATGCACACTGCCGCGCAGCAGATGATTGAAGTCGGGATTCTTGCTCGGCTCCCCGCTGTTCTCCTCGTCACGTGCAGTCGGTGCGATGCGCGACAGAACGTCGGTGCTCCAGGTACCCGGCGGACACGTGACCCGCGCACTGCCGTTGAGCGAAGGAGCCCACCCGATCGCCGATCCGTTGATCGTATGCGGCCCACAGGCTTTCGCCAGCGGAAGGTAGCGGGTGTCTGCCATGCCGAGCGGATCGAATACGTGTTGCTGCACATAAACGTCCAACGGCTCACTGGTGAGCCTCTCGACCAGCACGCCGAGCACGATGAAGTTGATGTCGGAATAGCGGAACATCTCACCCGGGCCCGATTCCAACGGCGTCGTGAGCGCACGACGAATGCCTTGGGCTCGGTCAACACCGCTCAGTCCCCACGGATCTTTGAGTTCGACGTCGCCCGTCTCACCAGAAGTGTGGGTTAGCAACATCCGAACGGTGACGTTCGCGCGGCGAGGGTCGTTGCCGATGTTGAAGTCGGGCAGATAGTGCTGCACCGGACTGTCGAATTCGACCTTGCCCTGCTCGTAGAGCTGCATGACCACGGTGGTCGTTGCCAGGATTTTCGTCAACGAGGCCAGATCGAAAATGGTGTCTATGGTCATCGGCTCCGCGGGGGCGGGCGATCCATTCAGGGCAGGTTCGCTCGCCAGTCTGCGCACGCCGTAGGCGTGGTGAAAAGCAATTTTGCCGTCGTGCCCCACCAGCAACACAGCGCCTGGCAGCTTCTCAGCCGCGATCGCGTCGTTGATCAGTTTGGAGACGGTGGTGAAATCAGTGGTCGAGACCTCGACTGGTGAGGACACCGTCGGCGTCGTCGCGGTAGTTGCCGGCGCGCTCTGCGTCACGGCGAGCGGTGCCGACGAGCCACGCGAGCAGGCCGGCAATAAGGCCAGCACGACAACAAGAGCGGCGATAGCCTGACGCATCGACTCACCCCCTTGGTCGTCCCGCCACGATGCTGGGTGCGTCGGCACGCCTTGTCAACCCGCGATGACGCCACAGTGACGCGGGCACGGCTTAAGGTGTGGTCAGAAGCACGAGCACGGGCGCGCACCAATGCAGAGCAACGATGATTCCGTCACCACGCTAGAGGACCTCAAGAGCGATCTGGCGCATCGATACAGGCGGACACCAACCGGTGGCAACACTGTCGACAGCCCGATCGTCGACGCCGACATGGCGGCACTGGACCGCGACGGCTATGTGATCTGGGAGAACCTGCTCAGCGCCGAGCAGTGCCAGGAGATCCGTGCGGTCGTGGGGCCGTGGTTGGGGCACACCGGGCGCAATTCCTTCGAGGGCCGGCACACTCAGCGCATCTACAGCGTGCTGAGCAGGACGCGCGTCTGCGACCGGCTGGTCGACAATCCGCGGGTGCTGGCGGTGCTGGATCGTTTGCTGATGCCCAACTATCTGCTATCGGCGTTGCAAGCCATCAACATTCAACCCGGCGAGACCGCGCAATTGCCGCACCACGACGACGGCTTCTACCCCATCCCACGGCCACGCGATCCACTTGCGGCGGCGACTATCTGGGCCATCGACGACTTCACCGCCGATAACGGCGCCACGGTCCTCATGCCCGGCAGTCACCGCTGGGGGCGCCGGCCGCCGGGCCCCGACGATCGCGCGGTGCCTGTGGTGATGCCGGCCGGGTCGTGCGTATTTTTCGTGGGCACCCTCTGGCACGGCGGCGGCGCTAACACCACCAGCCGCGACCGCCTGGCCGTCACCGCCCAGTATTGCCAGCCGTGGCTGCGGCCGATGGAGGCTTTCACCTTGTCGATATCGCGTGACATCGCCCGAACGGTCTCCGACGACATTCGCCGCATGCTCGGCTACAGCATCCATCCGCCGTTTGTGGGCGCGGTCGACGGCCTTCACCCGTTGCGGCTGCTGGACAGCGATCAGGATCGCTAGGTTGGTCGTTGCGCACCGGCGCTCCCCTGTTCGTTCATCACGTTGATCGCGTTGCTTGCGACGCGCAGCACCTCGGGCGTCCGGGACCCAACCAGGTCGGCGAGGATGTCGACGTCTTTGGTCAGCAGCGCGCCCGCAAGCTGCGCCATCCGCGAAAGGTCGTGCCCCCGGCGGCCGATCACCTCAGCCGCGTAGCTACGGGCGCTCCCATTCGACAGAGCTGTGGTGAGTGCGTCCTTGTCGACGCCGAGCTCATCGGCAATGGAAAACGTGCTGGCGGCCAGTCCGAGGTGTGCGCTGAACAGCGCGTTGTTGAGCAGCTTCGCGGTCTGTCCGGCTCCCAGATCACCAAGGTGGACAAGCGGATTCGCGAACGTGTCGAGGACCGGCCGGCACCGGTTCACCACGTCCTGGTTGCCGCCGACCATAACCAACAGCGTCTTCGCCGCCGCCCGGCGTCCCCCTCCAGAGACGGGAGCGTCGATGAAATGCAACCCCGGGAAATCGCTTTGCAGCCGGCGACAGGTATCGGGATGAATGGTGCTGTGAATCACGACGATTCCGTCCGGTTGCATTCCGGCCAGGGCACCGTCATCGCCGCGCAGCACCTCCTCGACGTCCGCGTCACCAACCACGCACAGGCACAACACATCCGAGGCGGCACCGAGGGCTCGGCGATCCGCGGCGTAGGCGGCGCCGGTACCGTCGTACTGCTGGAGCGATTCGGGCCGGCGGGCCCACAGCGTCGTCGGGAATCCGTGCTCAATGATTTTGCGGGCCATCGGGCCGCCCTGAGATCCGAGGCCCACGAACCCAACTCGCAACCCGGTCACGTCTGTGCCTCGATTCAGCGGTCGTGTCATGCGAAGTCTCCGTAAGAGGCTTAAGACACTAAGACATGTTGACTTCATCGGTCGAGGCGGTGCCTCCCCGATGATGTGCCGGTTTACTCCTCGCTCGCCTTGCCGGCGTCCGAACAACCCGGCAGGCGGTGCAAAATATCTGGATCATCACCGTCGACGCGCAAATACCTTCGTTTGTCTACTGTTTCGGCAAACCTGATCGGCAGCTCGCCGCCGGCGCTGTCCGGTTCGGTGAGCAACTCCAACTCCTCAGAATCGAGGTACCACACGGCGTCGTCGTTGGATAACTTCCAGGGTTGATCGTCGGTCGGCCATTTGCCACCGACCAACCGGATGTCGGTGCGGTCGGGTTCCTTTTCGTCATCTTTCTCGTCGTCGGTCGCGCCTAGTGTGAGGCAACCGACCCATAGCTTCGCCGGCAGCGGCCGGAAGTACACCGCGAGCCGCTGGCGGGTGAGATTCACGTCGACCGGAATTCCGATCGGCGGCAGCGATGTGCCCTCGGGTTGGTCGTTCAGTGACTTCTTGACCTGACGCGAGCCGAGTCCGGTGCCGAACCAGTCGATGGTCAACACGGTCGAAAAGTACTGAGCGATGGCCAGCGACAGCAGACCGCCCGCCCCCGCAACGCCTACCCCGGCGGCACCGGCGACCCAGGTGACCGGCAGTGCGAGCAGACCGACGATCGCCGCAGCCCCTGCGGCCGCGGCGACCTTTCCACCCGCCGACAGACTGAAATCAGCGCTCACCTCCGGTTCGGCAGGATTCTGTGTCGGCCGCACACCCACGGTCCGCGGAAGTTCTTCGAAGCGTTCGCTGACTCGCTTGACTTCGGCCTCATAGTCCTGATCGGTCAGCTCACCAGCGCGCTTCTTGTCGGCAGCTTCACTCAGTGCCCGCTCGAGCGCCTCGATGGTTTCGACGCCGTCTCGCCACGGCTCGTTCTCCTTCGGGTCGCGAGGAATGTCGTCGAGGCCCATCTCGTAGGTGACCTTGAAGTTGGCCTTGAAGTCGTACAGCTTGGTTTCGGCGCTCACCGTGCCGTCGACAACGAGTCGACCGTCCTGGGTCCGGGGCAGGATATCGGCGTCCAGGGCGTCCAGACAGCGTTCTTCGCCGCCGATGTTGATTTTTTTCGGACCGTCGAGCAGACAGGGAGCGTCAGCGAAGTCAGACTCGTCAAGACCGAAGCTGTTCATCACGGTGTCGCGAACCTGCCGCAGAATGCTCCATCCGGTCACCGCCAAACCCGTTTTCTCTCTTGGGTTTTCGGCGAGAACGGACGACGGAAGCTCCTCACCGTTTGGCAGCTCACGCAGCGTCTGCACCTGCACCACCATGGATTCGTGGGTAACCTCGCCGACCTCGAAGCGATGCACGATGACGTCGAGAGCTTTGATCGTGCTGTCGTCCTGAGCCTGCGCGTCGACCTCGAGCGGCGTCGGCAGCAGGTCCTGGATGCCGTCTTCGCCCATGTCGGCAAGTTGCGGACGGACCGAATCTGCGATCTGCGTAGCGAGCGAGTCGAGCACCCTGATCCTTGCCTCGTCGTCGGAGATGGTGGGGTGCTGCAGCTTCTCCAGGTTCACCAGCAGTTCGCCGGCGATGCTGTGCGTGATCCAGTGCGCCTCGGCGTAGTCGAGTTCCCAGCTAACCCGTGGGTCTTGGCCTTTGAAGATGGTCACGCCGTCTGCGCTGCGCTCCACTTCGGCGCCGAACAATCGCGGCGCGTACTCATCCGCCAACGGATCGACGACCAACACGGGCGCGTCCTGCGTAGTGAAGTTCAGCGCGATGGTCTGCTTGCCGGGCTCTAGCTGGTGGGGCTCGAGTTGGTCGTGGATCGTCAACCGCCCGAACAGTGGGATCTCGTTGTACGGGATCTCACGCGACTCGCCGGCGCGCGGACCGTCCGAAATCGTGATCGTCGCGGGCGGCAGTTCAACCAGCGGGATACAGGTAACCGAATCAATGGTGATCCTGGAATCGAAGATCACCAGATCAATCGCGAAATGCCTTAGCGGGTACCGCAATTCGCCGTCATGCTGTTCCTGCCATGCCCGCTCGTGCGCATCACGGATAAACCAGACGCGGTCCAGCGTCAGATCGAGAGTGGCCGTCGCGGAGTAACCGGTGCCGTCGACGGACTCGGAGCGCTTCTCTCCGCTGAACATCTCGGCGGTCTGATCCTGGACGCGCTCACGATGAATTTCGATGATGGTGTCGGGTCGATCCATGTCCAATCTCCAATTGACCAGTGGACGCTCGGTTGCTTGCGGATCTTGTACCCAAAAAGACCCGCCGCGAGTCATGGCCGCCCACCCGGATCCGCCGACCCGCAACGCGGCGCTCGCCGCGTTGTATGTTGACTGTTTCCGGAAGCAGATCCTCCTGGGAAAGGATTGCGATGACAGGCAACAAGCTCGGCAGAGTCGCCGGCAAGGTCGCGTTCATCACCGGTGCCGCGCGCGGCCAGGGGCGAGAGCACGCGATCCGTCTCGCCGAGGAGGGCGCGGACATCATCGCCGTCGATATCTGTGAAGACATCGACGGCGTCGCCTATCCGGGCGCAACCGATGCCGACCTCGCCGACACCACGGCATTGGTGGAGAAGACGGGTCGTCGCATCTTCACCGCCAAAGCCGACGTCCGAGAGCTAGAGAGCCTGCGTGCTGCCGTGGAGCAGGGAGTCGAGGCAATAGGCGCGATTGACATCGTCGTGGCCAACGCCGGCATCAGCGGATCGCCGGCACCGGCCGCCCAGATCGAGGAATCCGCCTGGCAGACCATGGTGGATATCAATTTGACCGGGGTCTGGCACACCGTCAAGGTCGCGCTACCGCATATGACGAACGGTGGCGGATCGATCATCCTGGTCAGCTCGATGTTGGGTATCCGCGGCGGCGGCTACATGGCCCACTACGCATCGGCCAAGCACGCTGTCGTCGGGTTGATGAACTCGCTCGCCAATGAGCTTGCCTACCAATGGATTCGAGTGAATTCGATTCATCCAGGCAACATCTTGACGCCGATGATCGACAACGACCAGTTCCGTCGCACGTTACGGCCGGATCTGGACGAACCCACAATGGACGACATCGCCGGGGTCATCGGGCATTTCCACATGATGCCCAAACCCGTGATCGAAGCCCGCGCCGTCAGCAACGCCGTGCTGTTCCTTGCTTCCGACGAAGCCCAATACATCACCGGCGCGGCGTTGCCGGTGGACGCTGGGGCCGTCGCGAAGTTCTGACGCCGCCGGGCGAAGCAACCCGGTTAAACCCCAGGCGTCACAACTGTCACGGGGCGAGGGTGATGTACATATTTGCCCGACTCCGAGCGACAACCAGCTGAGCCGCCGTGCGGTGTCGCTCGGAGCCGGGCAAACATGCACACGTTCAGGTGCCGGCAGAGCACAACCCGATCGAACCCCAGGCGTCACAACTGTCACGGGCCGAGGGTGATGTATATATTTGCCCAACTCCGAGCGACAACCAGCTGAGCCGTCGTGCGGTGTCGCTCGGAGCCGGGCAAACATACACACCGTCAGCTCCGCGGGGCGGGTGTGACGCGTGTGACGAGCAAGCGTCACACGCACGGATCAGGCCGCGATACCCAGTTCCTGGTTGATCTGCGGCCAGTAGCGGACCCCGTCCAAGGTGAGAATCAGCCAGTCGTGAATCTGGCCGTTGGCCAGGACGAAGTTGAACGGAGCCGCATAGTTCACGGCCGACGTTTGCAGACGGAACACATCGGGCGAAAGGATGTCGAGGTTGCCCGAGTAGACATAGGTCTCCGGGAGCCCCGCGAGCGACCCGTACAGCGGGCTCACCCGGTAGTCGGTCAGCGGAAGGCCGTTTGCCCACACCTTGCCGATCATCTGTGCAGGTCCAAGTGGAAGCAGCGGATCCTGAACGAACCCGATATTCGGATTGGTCATGCCCAGGTCAAGCCACGGGGACAGCAGGACCATCCTGGACGGCATGGTGGCGAGCGGGTTGGCGACCAACATGTGTTGGACAGCGGCGAGCGCGAGGTTGCCGCCGGCGGAGTCGCCGATCACGCTCACGTTGCTGCTCCCATGCGCAGTGATTTGGTCGGCGATGAAACCGGCCATTTGAGGCACCACGACGCCAGCAGTTCCGCCTTGCTGCAGCAATGGGTAGATCGGCACCTGGATCGTCGCGCCGGTCTGCTGGGCCATCACCGAGTAGTGGATCCAGTGCAGGAACGAAGGCGGGAAGATAAATGCACCACCGTGAATGGCCACCACGTATTCGCCGGTCGGCTGCGCCGGCGTGATCTGCACGATGCTCATCCCGTTGGATGTCGTGTACTGCACCGTTTCTCCGAGCAGCAAATTCAAGAACGGTGGCGGCGAGTTGCCGACAAACCAAGATATCGGCGGAATATCGCTGGCAACCAGTTGGAGAAATGGGTTAGTAGGCGAAGCCAGTTGGCTTTCGAGTCCGGACAAACTCAGCAGGGGTTTCAACGGAAACAGCGCGGCCTCTTCGAACCTGGTCAACAGTGACGGTTGGCCGGTGAAACCGCCGGCTTGTGTTGCGGGGAACGGCGGGTCGGCAGTCGCACCGAAGATCTCGGTGAAGATCGTGTTGGCCACTCGGTTGAACCCGGTGCCCACAGTCGTGGGGAATTGCTCGATGCCCTGTTCGAAACCGAGCACCAGCTGCTCGAAAGTCTGCAGCGGCGCGGCGCTGGCCGCCTCAGCGGCGGCATATGTTCTGCCCGCGCTGGTTAATGCCTGCACAAAGCCGTCGTTGAACGAGGCGACTTGGGCGCTCAGGACTTGGTAGCCGCGGCCGTGTGCTGCGAACAGTGCCGCTATCGCGGCCGACACCTCGTCTTCAGCCGCTGCCAGCAACCCAGTGGTCGGCGCCGCGGCCGCAGCGTTGGCTGCCCCGAGCGCCGCCCCGACGTCCACTACATCTGCCGCTGCCGCTGTGACCCACTCCGGCACCACCATCACCGACATGAGAGCCTCCCACCCGTCAAATCGCGCTCGATAACCCGATAAGTCATCAACCCCATTCGGAATCTATCGGCAGCAAAACCCGCCGTCAGCAGAACCGCCAGAAAACAACGGGAATATCGGGAAAACGCAGCAACATTAGGGCTGCCTGGTTAGGCTGCCGAAGATGCAGGTAGCGCCGGAAAGTTTGCTCACCGCCACACGCGATCTTGGATCTATCGGATCCGACCTGAGAGTCGCACATCTCGAAGCTGCAGCCCCCACCACCAACATCGCCAGCGCCGCGAGCGACGAGATTTCCACGGCGGTGGCGGGCGTGTTCGGCGCGCATGCTCAGGATTTCCAGAAAGTCGCCGAGCAAGCGGCGGCATTCCATGACCAGTTCACCCAGCAGTTGAACGGGAGCGCGAACGCCTATGCGAGCGCGGAGGCCGCCAGCGCAGCGGCGCTGGGGCCGGTCCTGCCCGCCGAAGACAACGGCTGGACCACCCTGATCCAGTTGGGTGCGCTAGCCCTGACACCGCCCCTTTTCGTTGCTTTATTGGGCTTTGCGTCCACTCTCCTGGCCGCCTACTGGGCCGTGACGCTGTTCAGCACGGTGGTGCTCGGTAACGCCTGACTCTGCGATCGGAGTCCCCCGGCCGGAACAGCGCGATTCGCTCCCCGAGCGTGCCGGTTTGTAGGCTTTCGGGCATGCCGTTCAACAACGGCGAGGTCTTCGCTGGCTACGTCATTCAGCGCCTGCTCGGCACTGGTGGCATGGGCGAGGTCTACCTCGCCCAACATCCTCGTCTGCCTCGACAAGACGCGCTGAAGATCTTGTCGGTGGCCTCAGCAGCCGACGAGGAGTTCCGCGCGAGATTCAATCGCGAAGCCGAACTGGCAGCGACGCTGTGGCATCCGCATATCGTGCGCGTGCTCGACCGCGGCGAATTCAACGGCCGGCTCTGGATCTC
Organism: Mycobacterium asiaticum; assembly: GCF_001673365.1. Taxonomy (GTDB): domain Bacteria; phylum Actinomycetota; class Actinomycetes; order Mycobacteriales; family Mycobacteriaceae; genus Mycobacterium; species Mycobacterium asiaticum_A. The sequence goes on along the minus strand of NZ_LZLS01000023.1, from coordinate 75,650 downwards.
GATGGACTACGTCGACGGCACCGACGCAGGTCAACTGGTTCGGGAGCGGCACCCGCGCGGCATGCCGGAAGAAGACGTTTGGGAGATCGTGACGGCAGTCGCCGATGCGCTCGATTTCGGGCACGATCACCTGTTGCTTCACCGTGACGTCAAGCCCGAGAACATTCTGGTGACAGCGGCCGACGGGCACCGTCGCAGGGTATTACTGACCGATTTCGGCATCGCCCGCAAGATCGACGACGTCAGCAACCTCACCGAAGCCAATGTCGCGGTCGGAACCATCAGTTATGTGGCGCCAGAGCAGCTCTTAGGCAAGACGCTCGACGGGCGAGCGGATCAATATTCATTGGCTGCCACAACCTTTCATTTGTTGACGGGCGCGCCACCTTTTCAGGACTCGAACCGCGCTGTCGTGGTCAGCCACCATCTCAGTACGCCGCCACCACCGATATCGCAGCGACGCCCGGACCTCGCGCACGTGGACGCCGTACTGGCACGCGCGCTGTCGAAAGACCCGACCCAGCGGTACCCGACCTGTGCCGACTTTGCCCGGGCTCTGACGCAGCCGGGTCCGGTCCGGGAGACGGCCGGGCGGCCGGCTACTCAGCGTCTTGAACAACTGATCCTCACCGGGACTGCTCGCGGCGTGCGGCAAACTGCAGCCGGTCCGCAGGATCAAATCGGGACCATATCGTTCCAGGTAATTCCCGACGAGCCGCTGGAGAGCGGTCCCGCTCGAGTTCCGGTGGAAATACAAACCGATCTCGTCGCGGGACAGCTCGCCGAAGGGGATGCCGTCGAGGTCAGCGGCATCTGGGACGGCGAAACCCTCGACGCCGACAAGGTCGTCAACCTTTCGGCCATAGCTCGTCCCAAGCGCGGTCGGTCCGAGGTCCCTGCCGAACCGCCGCGCGAGAAGGCTCCGGAAGCCCCGAAGCGCAGCAAAGGTCGCATCCTCGCCGCCGTTGCCGCCGCTCTCGTGGTTATTGCGGTGACCGCGGCCGCGGTCGTGTGGTTCACACATGGGTTCGGTCAGTCGACTCGCCCCGGACCGATCGTCAAGCCAGTGAGTGCAACGGTGTTCTCACCAGACGGTGCGCCGGACAATCCGCAGGACGCCAAGCTGGCAATCGACGGCAACTCCAGCACGGGCTGGTCGACCGTCACCTATATGGACGCCGTCCCCTTCCCGAAGTTCATCTCCGGAATGGGCCTGTTGCTGCATCTCGCTCAGCCGACCGCGTTGAGCGCGGTGACTCTGGAAGTGCCCAGCAGCGGCACCGAGGTTCAGATCCGTGCGGCTTCCACGGACAAGCCGAGCAAACTGTCCGACACTACCGAGTTGACCCCCACTACCGCCCTGCAGCCGGGACGCAACCGCATCGAGGTACACAACAAGACCAAGACGTCCAATGTGCTGGTGTGGATCTCCAAACTGGGCACCACCAAGGGCGAGAGCCGGACGGAACTCTCCGACATTACCCTGCAAGCGGCGGGCTGACCGCACCGGTCCCACGAACGCGGAGAGGCCCGTCGTTGCTGATCACCAGACTCGGACGCGGTCCTCTGGTTTCAAATACAACGAGTCGCCGGGCTGGACGTTGAACGCGGTATACCACTCGTCCATGTTGCGGACGATCCCGTTGACCCGGAACTTCGCGGGGCTGTGGACGTCCGACAACAGTTGGTTGCGTTCGGTTTGGGGCCGGCAGATCTCCTTCCAACTCGCCGCGAAGGCGAGGAAGAATCGCTGATCGCCGGTAAGCCCGTCGATAACCGGCGCCTCTTTTCCACCGAGAGACAACTTGTAGGCGTCGTAAGCGATGCGCAGTCCCGCGAGATCCGCGATGTTCTCGCCCAGGGTCAGCTTCCCGTTGATCCGATTTCCCGGTAGTGGTTCGTATCCACTGAACTGGTCGACAAGTTTTGCCGACTCATTGTCATAGCGCTCGGCGTCCGCGGGTGTCCACCAATCGCGCTGCATCCCGGTGCCGTCGCTCTTGCGGCCCTGGTCGTCGAACGCGTGGCTCATCTCGTGGCCGATGGTGGCCCCGATTGCGCCGTAGTTTGCCGCTGCATCGGCTGCGGGATCGAAGTTCGGCGGCTGCAGTATCGCCGCGGGGAACACGATGTCGTTGAGGCGCGGAGAGTAGTAGGCATTGTTGGTTTGCGGAGTCATGCTCCATTCGGCGCGATCGATCGGCTTGCCCAACTTGCCGGCGTCGTCATTCCACGACCAGATCGCCAGGTTGTCCTGATTGCCGACGAGCTCGCCCGCGTCGATCTTGACCGTCGCATACGACTTCCACCGGTCGGGGTAGCCGATCTTGGCGACCATGGCTGCGAGCTTGGCCTGAGCTTCTTTCTTCGTTTCCGGCGACATCCACGAGGCACCCTCGATGCGTGCGCTGTACGCCTTGCGGAGGTTCTCGACCAGCCCTTGGGCCCGCTCGCGAGTCTGTTGACTGAAGTGTGCGTGGACGTAGAGCTCGCCGACAGCGTCGCCGAGTCCGTTGCTCACTCGAGAGACGCCGCGCTTTTCTCGCGGCGCGCGCTCTTGAGCACCGGAGATCGTGCGGCCGTAGAAGTCGAACAGCTCGTCGGCGAACGGTGTCGAAAGCTCGCCACCGTAGGCATCCAGCACGTGGTAGCGCAGGTAGGACTTCCAGGCGTCTAACGACTCCGTGGCGAAAAGCCCTGAGGTCTTGCGCAATACGTCGGGCATACCGACCTGGAAGTCGGTCACCGCTGGCAACTTCAGGGCATCGAACAGCTCCCGCAACGGCGCGCCCTCACCGAGTTGCTCGACTGCGGCGCGCGGCATGATGTTGTTCGTCGCGACGACATTGCGCTCTTCCTCGAGCGGCACCTGGACCTCGGCCAGTTTGGTTTCCAGGGCAAGCAGTTGTTCGGCCTGTTGCTGCGAATCGGCGTAGCCAGCGAGGCCGAGAAGCCGGGACGCATGCGCGACGAACTTGCTGCGCAGTTCGACCGACTCGGCATCGGTTTTGACGTAGTAGTCGCGGTCAGGAAGTGACAGGCCGCCCTGCCAGATGATGGGCAGGTAGCGGGTGGGTTGGTTCGGATCGATCCCTACTGAGACAGGGAAGGGATCCGACACCCGCGTCTTCCCGTTGAACGAGACCACGACAGCGTTGAGGGCTGGCCTGTCGTTGATTCCTTCGATCGACGACAGCAGGGGCCGCACCGGTTCGACGCCCTTCTTGTTCAGCAGCTCTTCGTTCATGTAGGACGCGTAGAGGTCGCCGATCTGCTGTGAAATGTCCCCTGCTGGTGCATGTTTGGCAGCTGCGCCCTGGACGATCGCCTTCAGGTCGTCATTGAGCTGGTTCTGAATGTCGAGATTGACACCCGCGCACACCTTGTCCGCGGGGATCTTCGCGCCTTTGACCCAGGTGCCGACGACGTAGTCGAAAAAGTCGTTGCCGGGCCGAACGGATCTATCCATGTCGGCCAAATCAACGCCCCAGGCGCCAACTTTCGGCTTGGCAGACGGCTGGGCCGGACGACCACACCCGACAAGCACTAGGCAAGCAGCCAGCAACACTGCCATCGTTCGGACGAATACGCGCACCGCAGATCCTCCAGTCGCCGGGCCAAAGTGCAGCTTAGCGATAGGCGCCGACAATCAGCATTGCGCTACGCCGGGCGAACCCCGTTAACTGGCGATCGTGGAAGGAGTCGCGCTCCTGGTGGTGGCACTGATCTGCGGCGCCATCGCCGCCGGGATCGCCGTCAGGAAGAATCGCAGCGCAGTTGGATGGTTTCTGATCGGCGCGTTGCTCAGCCTCGTCGGCATCGTGATCATTGCCATGCTTCCTGCTGCCACACCCGGTGCTGCGCACGGTACCCGAAAAGTTTATTGCGGGAGATGCACTGCGGCACAAGATATTCCGATCGAAGACTCGTCTTTCGTGTGCTGGCAGTGCAAGCGAGACAACAAGGTGCCCAGCTTGCCGCCCGCGACCCCGGAGCGGTGAGTTCCAAACGGTCTGCAACATCAGTGACCTGCCGTCGTATTGCGCGTAAAATCCCTGTTCGTCAAAGGGAGACTCGCCGTGAAGATGTCGCCATTCGACTACCACCGACCGGACACGGTCGACGAGGCGATCGCACTGCTGCAAACCTATGGCGGCGACGGCAAGGTGCTAGCTGGTGGGCAGAGCCTTCTTCCGATCCTCGCCCTCCGGCTGACCCAGATCGGGCATCTCATCGACATCGGGCGGGTTCAAGGTCTGCAGTCGATCGACGCAACTGACGACGGCACTGTCTCGGTCGGAGCGTCAGTCACACACGCACGCGTCGAGAGGTCCGACGTCATGACCGCCGCCGCGCCCGCGGTAGCCGGTGCCATGCCGCACATTGGTCATCGGGCGATCCGCAGCCGAGGGACGGTGTGCGGGAGTCTGGCCCATGCCGATCCGGCAGCGGAACTGCCGGCGGTTGCATTGGCGCTCGGTGCCGAAATGATCGTGGGCGGCGCGGCCGGACAGCGCACGATCGGCGCGGGTGACTTCTTCCAGGGTTACCTGTCGTCCGCGCTGGCCGAGGACGAGTTGCTCTTAGGAGTTCGCTTCCCCGCATGGGCTCCTCGGGCGGGGTGGTCGGTGCTCGAGATAAGCAGACGGCAGGGGGACTTCGCGTTGGTCGGCTTGGTGACGACGTTAGAGGTCGACGAGGCCGAGTTGTTGCGGCGACCGTCGTTGTCGTTCTTCGGTGTCGCCAGCACGCCGGTGCGCGTTGCGGAAGCCGAGCGTTTGCTCGACGGCAACGCTCCCGACCCGGCGCTGTTTGCAGAGGCGGCAAGCGTCGTGTCGGGCGCATTGGAGCCACGCGCCGACGACCACGCATCGTCTGAATACCGGGCGCATGTTGCGGGAGTGCTCACCCGGCGCGGGCTTGCCGAGGCCTCAAAGCGAGCCAGCGAACGGGCCACAGCAGGGGCGGGTGTTTGATGCGGGAGATCAATCTTCGGGTCAATGATCGGGACGAACGCGCGATGGTCGAAGGTCGCACGACCCTGGCCGAATTGCTTCGCGAGCGGCTCGGTCTTACGGGCACGCATCTCGGTTGCGAGCACGGAATATGTGGCGCGTGCACGGTCGCGGTCGATGGTCAGCCTGTTCGTTCCTGCTTGATGCTGGCGCTGCAGGCGGAGGGATCAAGTGTCGAGACCGTCGAGTCACTCGGCGACGGGGACGGCCTCGGGCTCATCCAGCAGGCGATGTGGGAGCGCCACGCATTTCAATGCGCTTTCTGTGCACCGGGATTCCTGATGACCGTGCGCTGCCTACTGGCAGACAATCCGACACCGACGACGGCGCAGATCAAAGAAGAGCTCTCCGGAAACCTTTGTCGCTGCACGGGATACGCATCGATTCTCGAGGGTGTCGCCGAAGCCCTGGACAAGATGTCCAAATCAGCCGCGAAGGCGGTCGTGGAAGGCGCGAACGATGCGTGAACAGATCATGGGGCGATTCGTCGGCGCCCGCGTCCGCAGGGTCGAGGACCGCCGACTGCTGCGCGGGCGTGGACACTACGTTGACGATGTCGTCGTCCCGGACATGGCGCACGCGGCGTTCGTCCGCAGCCCCTGGCCCCATGCCCTGATCCGCGGTATCGACACCACCCGTGCCGCCGCCGTTCCGGGCGTGCACGCGATCATCACCGGTTCCGAAATCGCTGCGATGACCAACCCGTTGATCGGGATGTTCGCCCTGCCGGGCCTCTACGACCCGTGGCACTGGGCGCTGGCCGTCGACCGTGTTCGCCTGGTCGGAGACCCAGTTGCCATCGTGGTAGCGACATCACGCGCAGTGGCTGAGGATGCCGCAGAGCTGGTCGACGTGGAATACGAAGAGCTGCAACCGATCGCGACGTTGGCACACGCCCACGATCCCCGCCGGGCGGCGATCTGGCCGAAGGCCAACGGCAACGTCGTCTGGGCATTGTCGGAGTCCTACGGCGACGTCGATGCGGCGTTCGCCGGGGCCGATCGGGTGATCACTGAAACGTTCCGTCAGCACCGGCACGCCAACCAACCGATGGAAACCAGAGGCATGGTGGCCGAGATCGACGCCGACGGCAAGCTCACGTTGCACGCGGCCCATCAGGCCGCGCACGTTCTCAAGTGGCTCATGGCGATGTGTTTGGCACGGCAGCCGGTGTGGATGTCGATGCGCGACATGTTCCGCCAGCGCGATCAGACGAAAGCCATCTTCGCCGGTGTCCGCGACTTCGTCCGCGCTCACCCGACGATGATGAAGGACGCAGCTCCGATGATGGCGATCATGCTGCGCCAGATCGCCCGGGATCCAATGCGGATGGTCCACCTCAACCGGACGCTGCTCGGATTGATGGCAACGCCCAAAGACCAACTCCCGCGGGTGGTGACGGGCGACATCGGCGGCGCGTTCGGATCGAAGGGCACAGTGCTGCGTGAGGAAATCGCCTTGTGCGCTGCCGCGCTGCGACTGGGCCGATCAGTCAAGTGGATCGAGGACCGCAACGAGCACCTCGTACTCGGCGGCCAAGCCCGTGACGAACAAGTGGCTGTCGAGGCTGCGGTAATGAACGACGGGACGGTGCGGGGCCTGCGCGCCAAGCTCACGATGGATGGGGGTGCCTATCCGGCAATCCCGTACGGGGCACCGTTGTTCTGTCGCTTCATCCAGACGATGTTCCCCGGTCCGTATCGGTTCGACGCCATGCAGTTCGACACTGAGATCGTCTCATCGAACAAGGCGAGCTATGTGCCCTATCGGGGACCCTGGGCAGTCGAAACCTGGGTCCGCGAACGGCTTTTCGACGTCATAGCCCGCGAGTTGGAGATCAGCCGCGCCGAGATCAGGCTGCGCAACATCGTCGGTCCCGACATGCTCCCGACGACGATGGTCACGGGTCCGACCCTCGATGTGCGCATGTCGGCCAAAACCACTCTGCAACGGGCCCTCGAGATCGCCGATTTCGAACATTGGGCGGATCATCAAGCGGCGGCTCGGGAGCAGGGCCGCCGCCTCGGCCTCGGGATTGCGACCTACATCGAAGCGGCGCCCGGGCCACCGAACTACGTCGACGTTGTCATGCCGGGATTATCCGCGTTCGCAGGCACCGAGCCGATCTATGCAGTCCTGGAAGCCGACGGCAGCGTCACGCTCCACACTCGGCAGGTGCCCCATGGCCAAGGCCATGAGACGACGCTCGCGCAGGTGGCCGCCGACAAGCTCGGCGTACCCGTCGAAACCATCCGGGTGAGGTACGGCGATACGAACTTCGCGCCATTCGGCATCACCGGCACCGGCGGAAGCATGTCGGCAGCGATGGCGGGCGGTGCCGTTGCGCTCGCTGCGAACACCCTGCGCGAGCAGATTGTCGATATCGCCGCGGACCTGTTGGAAGCGTCATCGGCCGACGTTGTCATCCAAGACGGTGCGATCCACGTCGCGGGTGTGCCCACGATCTCGCGAACCTTCCGCGAGGTTGCTGAGGAGGCGGTGCGGCGTGGCCCGAATGGAAAGACCGACCGGCCCGGACGCGATGAGGCTATCCGCACTCACGGCGAGTGGAACGGCGGCGAAGGCGGTTGGGCGCAGGCCACACACGTGTGCTGGGTCGAAATCGATCTCGAAACCGGCCAAGTGAAGATTCCTCGCTACGCGGTCGTGGAGGACTGCGGCGAGATGATCAACCCGGCCATCGTCGACGGCCAGATCCGCGGTGGCGTCGCGCAAGGCGTGGGCGCCGTGCTCTACGAAAAGACGATTTACGGGGAGGACGGGCAGCCCAGGACGGGGACGTTCATGGACTACCTGATCCCGACCACGATGGAGATTCCCGAAATCGAGATACACCACGTCGAGACGCCGACGGACATTGCCTTCAATTACCGCGGCGTCGGCGAAGGGGGCATGATCGGCGCCCCGGCGGCGATCACCAATGCGGTGGAGGATGCGCTGGCCGACCTCGGTGTCCGGGTCACCGAACAGCACCTGCCGCCGACCAGGATCCTCGAGCTCGCAGGCGTCATTCCTGAACGCACCGACCGATAGGCCGCGTGAGGTACGGTCCTCCGCCCCGCTTGTGGCGCGCCAGCCTCTCCCGTGCCCGCCTCTCGCCCGCCCGCCTCTCGCGTGAGGGTGCGCAGAATGCCACCTGCGTCAGCGTGTCGGCGGCAATCTCTGCACGCTCGCGGCGGCGGCCCTGGTGCGCGGGACCGCCTCCCCCGCCGCTCACCGCTTAGAGAAATGGCACGTCATCTCGAGATGACATCAAGCAGGTCGTCCAATGCGTTCAGGTTGTGGCCCTCGATGAATTCGTCGACGTACGGCAGTGCAGCGGCCATACCTCGGGCCAGCGGGGCGTAACCGGGCGACGCCTTGAGTGGGTTGACCCACACCACCTTGTAAGCCACCCGCGACAGGCGCGCCATTTGGTCGGCCATCACGGTTGGGTCGCCCCGCTCCCAGCCATCGGAGAGGATGACCACCACGGCACCGCGAGACATGCCGCGCATCCCCCATCCATTGTTGTAGTCGCGCAAGGTGTCCCCGATCCGCGTACCTCCCGACCAGTCGGGTACCGCAGCGCCCGCGCAACGCAGTGCGCGATCGGGGTTGTGGGACAACAGCTCCCGCGTCAGCCGGGTCAGGCGTGTTCCCATGGTGAAGGCCTCGACACGGCGGCGGCCGGCCACGGCCGCGTGCATAAACCGCAGTAGCGCCCGGGAGTAGGAATCCATCGAGCCGCTGATGTCACACAACAAGACAACCCTGCGGGGTTGCCGGGTCGGGGCGTACCAGGCCCGGCGAATGGGCTCGCCGCCGGTGCGCAACGCACGGCGCACCGTGCCCCGGATATCGGGGTGCCGGTGCCGACGCCCCTTCGCTGGCCGCCGCCGTCTGCTGCGTCGCATCGCCGCCCTGGCACGAAAGTTGGCCATCAGTCGCTGCGCATCGACGAAGTCTGCTGCGGTGTACTCACCAAAGTCCTTGCGGCGCAGAACCTCTACCGGGCTATAACGCATAACGGTGGTAGGCGTTCGGCTGGGGCATTGAGCGTCGTCTTCGGTGTCCGGCTCTGGAGAGTCCTCTGTCGTGATTGCGCCGGGGCGGTTATCGGTTGGTTGGCGGAGCCAAACCGAACGAAATATGCGATCGAAGGTATCGACGTCCTCTGGGCGCTTGACCAGAGCGGTACGACCCGCCCAATACAGACTGTCGCGGTCTGCCGGGTCCAGCTCGCCTAGCGCCGATACGAAAAGCGCGACAGAGCCGGTGGGAACTGCCATTCCCTCCGCGCGTAGGCGGCGTGCGAATATCACCGCCAGCCGATCCGCGCCGTCAGACATCGTCGCCGGCCACCCGTAGCAACGTGTTAAGCCCTGCGGCCCTTGTTTTTTCGATGTCTTCGCGATACTTCAGCACCCAGCCGAGGGTGTGTTCGATGTCGATGTCGGACAGTTCCGACTCACCCAGTTCGGCCAGTGCTCGGGCCCAATCTATGGTCTCGGCTACTCCGGGTGGCTTGTAAAGGTCGAGTCCCCGCAAGGCTTCTACGGCTTCCGCGACCCGGCGTGCCAGCCGTTCGCTTGCCTCCGGCACGCGCAGCCGCACGATAGCCACTTCGCGGTCGATGTTGGGATGGTCGACCCAGTGATAAAGGCAGCGTCGTTTGAGCGCGTCATGCAGGTCGCGGGTGCGATTGGAGGTCAGGATCACCAGCGGCGGCACCTCGGCCACGAATGTTCCTAGCTCCGGTACCGTTACCGCGAAGTCGGACAACATCTCTAGCAGAAACGCCTCGAATTCATCATCGGCACGGTCGATTTCGTCGATGAGTAGCACCGGTCGGGCGCCGTCGCGATTGTCGATGGCTTGTAGCAGTGGCCGTCGAACCAGGAAGCGCTCGGAGAACAGTTCATCCTCTGCAGCCGAAATAGCTTCTGCGCTAATGGTTTCCGCAGCCTTTAGGTGCAGTAGCTGGCGGGCGTAATCCCATTCATAGACCGCCTGCGACACGTCAATGCCTTCATAGCACTGCAGCCGCAACAGCTTGGCGCCCGACATGCGTGACAAGGTTTTGGCGACTTCGGTCTTGCCCGCCCCAGCCTCACCCTCGAGCAGCAACGGACGCCGCAGCCGGATGGCGAGATGAATGGCAGTGGCCAGGCCATCATCGGCGAGGTAGCCGAAGCGGACGAGATCTGCTTTCAGCTGGCGGACGGCCTCCGTCGTCACGGTTGCACCTCCTGACAAGCTCCGAACGAGCCGGCGTACACGACCGCATAGGACGCCGGCAGCGCGCAGCTATTGCTGACTCTACGAAGCGACGAGTCCCGTCGGGCGGTCTTGTCGAAAACACCGTCTCGATTGCGGGCGCCGAAGCCGATACGCCCCCGGGGTGACGAGGACCGGTTTGTAGAGTCTGGACGGCGCAGCAGGTTCTGCTCACACGCTCACGCGTCAGCTCTCGAAGGGAACTCGATGCACTGGTACACCGGCAACACCACCTATGACACCGTCCTGACGCTCGGCCTGGTCATCGCAGGATTGGTGATCATCGGCGGCTTGTTCCAGCAGAGTCCCTATGGCCGATTCGGCTCCGCGGCGCGCGGATTGAAGCTCAACCCGAAGCTGGGCTGGTGGCTGATGGAGATACCCGCAACCGTGGTGTTCGTCGTGTTCTACCTCACCGGGCCGCGCCGGTTCGACGTCGTGCCTCTGGTGCTCGCGGCCATCTGGTTGCTGCACTACGGGAATCGGGGGTGGTTCTTCCCCTTGTCGATCAGGCAGGTGCCAGGCAAAGTCGGCAGCTTCAACGTCGTTGTGCTCGCCTTCGGCATGGTGATCACCACGATGCACGGCTACCTCAATGGCGCGTTCTTCAGCCACGATTACAAGCACCAGTACGGCACCGAGTGGTTGACCGATCCACGGTTTCTCGTCGGGACGGTTGTGTACCTCGGCGGCTTCCTTCTCTTGGTCCGGTCGGAATCGATCGTGCGCAATCTGCGCGACAAGAAGAATCCAGGCGCAAGCGAGTACAAAATCCCTTACGGCGGCGGGTTCCGATTCGTCACTAGCCCGGCATACCTCGGTGAGCTGATCGCCTGGGCCGGCTTCGCCCTGTTGACCTGGTCGCTCGCGGGGGTGGTCATTTTTCTGATCACGGCCGGCAACCTGGTCCCACGAGCGTTCGCCACCCACAAGTGGTACCGCGAAAAGTTTTCCGACTACCCCGCCGAGCGCAAGGCGCTGATACCTGGACTGATCTGATCTGAGCGTCGCTAGTCGGGATTTTCGAAAACTGCTTGCTCCCCGGACATTCCAGCGACCACGGCAGCGATCTGGTTGGGCGAGCCGATCAGCCCGGTTTGCAGCTCCGATTCGAGCGCGAGAGCAGTCGCGGGGTCGCTGCTGAGCCAGGTTTCGTCGTACAGGCGCTTGGCCGCACGGATGGCATGCGGTGACTTCGATGCGATCTCGCCCGCGAGCTCCAGGGCCGCTTGAAGCGGATCCTCGGCAGTGCGAGTCACCAAGCCGAGCTCGGCACCTTCGCTGCCAGAAACGATGCGGCCGGTGAACGTCAACTCTTTCGCGACGTCGATAGGTAGCAGCCTCGGCAGCGTCTGCGTAATGCCCATGTCGGGAACGAGTCCCCACTTGATCTCCATGATGCTCAGCTTCGCGTCCGGCGCGGCAATCCGGATGTCCGTGCCGAGCGCGATCTGCAAACCGCCACCGAAGCAGTTGCCGTGGATTGCGGCGATGACGGGCACCGGAACCAACGACCAGTCGTAACTCACGCGCTGAGCCAGGTTCGCCGGCCCGTCGTCGTCCCGAGTCAGCAGCACGCCCGTGCCACGTTCACCGCCCATGAAACTTGCCACGTCCAAGCCAGAGCAGAAGCTCTTTCCCTCGCCGTGCAGAACTACCGCGCGGACCGATGCATCCCGTGCCAGTTGCTCCGCGGCGGCCACCAAACCTTCGAACATGGCTTGGTCGAGCGCATTGTGCTTGTCGGCGCGCACCATCGTTGCTGTTGCCACGCCGTTGTCGGCGACGCGCACGCGGACTCTATTTTCGCTCACGAGAAGCAATCTATCGCCTGATCAGATGTTGCTGCGGCGGACCACCTCCTTGAGGTGATGCGGTCCTGGGTGTCGGCTGCGAGTATCTTTGTCAGCTCGGCGAGACCCCGCTGGCGATACGCTGGCGGGCGGTAGAAGGCGTCGTCGACGTGATCCCGCTAGAGAGGAACACCCATATGAGCGCATCATCGACGGTGATCGACGTGGACGCGCCAGTCCTGGTCACGGGCGCCAGCGGCTACATCGGCAGCTGGATTGTGCGATTGCTCCTCGAAGCAGGACGCACCGTGCACGGCACGGTCCGCAACCCGCAGAAGGCTTCCGGTCTGGAGCATCTGCACAAGCTCTCAGATGATCACCCCGGTCGCCTCCGGCTGTTCAAGGCCGACCTTCTCGAACGCGACAGCTTCGACGAAGCCATGGGTGGTTGCGAACTCGTCATGCACACCGCATCGCCGTTTTTGCTCTCCGGGTTCAAGGATGCGGAGGAAGCTCTGGTGCGCCCGGCGCTCGAGGGCACCCGCAACGTGCTGGACTCGGTCAACCGCACGCAATCCGTCAAAAGGGTGGTGCTGACCAGCAGCGTGGTAGCGATTTACGGCGACGCCTGTGAATCTCTAGATGTCCCCGGCGGTGTGTTCACCGACGAGCACTGGAATACCACCAGCAGCGTTGACCACCAACCGTATCCGTACTCCAAGACGGTGGCCGAGCGCGAGGCGTGGCGCTACTGCGAGGCGCAGGACCGCTGGGACATGGTCACCATCCACCCCGGCCTGGTGCTCGGGCCGGCCCTGACCAGTGCCAGCGACTCGGCCAGCCTGAGCACGATGAAACAGTTCACCGACGGCACCCTGCTTACCGGAGCCCCCGCGTTGACCATGGGCGTGGTAGACGTGCGTGATGTCGCCGACGCTCATCTGCGTGCCGGCTTCACCCCCGAAGCCCACGGCCGCTACATCGTCAACGCGGATTCGGTGACTTTGCTGCAGATCGGCAAGATATTGCGCAGCCGGTACGGCCAGCTCTACCCATTCCCTAGGACCACGATGCCCAAAATCATGGTGAAGGCTGTCGCACCCGTTGTGGGGCTGACGCGAAAGTTCGTCGACCGCAATATGGGTTACCCGCTGGCATTCGACAACGCCCGCAGCCGCGACGAGCTGGGACTGACTTATCGGCCGGTCGAGCAAACCGTCACCGAGCACTTCCAACAGATGCTCGACGACGGGGTGGTCCGCCGCCTGCCCGGCAGCCGCTGATTAGCCGTTCTGGCCGCAGTCGGTACCCACTTCGCCGACGCAAGAGTTCCGCAAGCTCTCGAGCGCACGCTGGGGCGACCAGCTATCGAGAGATCAGAACATGAACCAACGAATCGCAGCACTGACATCCGCCGTATTGGCTAGCTGTGGGTTGGGGCTGGCACCTGTCGCCCAGGCCAGACCCCTGCCGCCGCACACGTGGTGCCCAGGCAATTCCATGGTGTACTCCCGCTACGACCTGTCGTCTGGACCCGGATCCGCCTACCAATGGGACATGAACGTATGTCACACGTGGTACTGGGTCCAGAACTCGGCCGGCAACGTTCCGTACAAGGGCCAGCTACCGAGCGATGTGTGGGACGGCGACAATCCGCCTGCGGTTAAAGAAGATTCGTGCGACTTCTGTTGGTAAGCGGGCAGCGTTGTAATGGTTGTGGCGCAACGGAATTGACCTTTGCGGGCACTGCGCGTTACCTAAGATGCGCATGTGGGCCCATGCTGAGGAAACTCTCTTCGGCGCGTAGCGCATTCTGTTGACGCTGCGGGCGAAGGGGTTAGCTGACCAACGGAACAGACGCGGCCCGGGGGCCACCGGAGCGGGTTCGTGCGGGCGAGATAGGCCGGGCGGCGCCGCGGCGCGCAGAAAGGTGCGGGTCGGCACGATCGACCGCCCTGGATCCGTAAGACGCAGCCGATCTACCGCCAAGGAGTTTACGATCCGTAAATTCGGACAAAAGGGCAAGGTTGCGCGCGTAGCGTATCCACCCGGCACAACCGGGGAGCTGTCATGAATGGACCGTATGCGCTGTGGACGAGTGGCAAATCGTGGTGTGAGTACGAAGTAGCGGTTGAGCCCGAGCACCTGCCGGCAATTCGCAGCCTGTTTAGTGATCCATGGTTCGAAGGCAGCGAAATGCTCGAACTGCCAGTAGATCTGATTCCCGAACCGCATTGTCCCCGCGGCGAATGGGCGGTATCAATTCGTGCGCGCGGCCGAACTCTGGGCTACCTCGACGCGACAATCGAATACGCGTGGGCGACAGTAGTTCGACGGATCGTCACATCTGGTTTTGTTCCCCGCACGAACGGCAAAGTCTGGGGACGCAATTACGAAAGCTGGGATGGCCCGGACGAGTTCGAAGCCTCTTTGTATATTTGCCTTGGCCAGCCACATGAAGCTGTGCCGCTTAATGATCCGCCTCGGGAGCCGTACACGCTGGTGCCTCAGTCCTCATCAGTGCGAGTGACCAAAGTGGACCAGCATTTCGATGTGTTGCTCAAGTCTGTCCCCGAGGCTGGTCGCGGTGTTTTGTTCGTCACGTTGCATGAACGGGGACCTCTAGATGCGAGATCGAAGTCGCACGTCGAGGTTCGCATTGGGAATAAGCGCATCGGTCAACTGACCCCGCAGACCAGTGCCCGGTTCTTGCCGATGATTCGCCACCTGAGACGACACGGGCTGCTCACGGTGTGCCGTGCCGAGATTGTCGGTTCAGCGGTCGCTGCCGAGGTGCGGATTCACGCGATGAAAGCGAACGAAGTATCCGATGAATTCCTCAGCGGTGAAGCACCGATCAACCTTCCGGGCTTGCATCCGAACCAGCAAAACCCGAAAGCGTACGACCTGAACTCAGCAGCGCAGTTGGTCAGACCTGTTGCGCCCATGGCAGTCCTCAAGCGGCCGATTCCGGCAGAGCCGGGTGATGGTGAAGTTGTGCGATTCAGCAGGAGCGAAGGGCGGTACGTGTATGTCGCTGTACGCTGCGGCCCTGAATGGCTAACCACTGCGACTTCAAATCGAGGAGCTGTCACGCAGGTGATGAAGTGGAGCGATCTGGCGCGACGAAGTCGTCAGTTCGAGCAGGCCAGTTCATGGGACCTTGTCCGACAACAGGTCAATCTCGTACGGCAGAAGCTGGCCGTTGTGCGGTTCATGCTCAACCGAAACTATCTGGCCGCAATCAATATCGCCGACACTGGGTATTACGACGGCGATTGGTACACGACGATCTCGGATTTCATGGAAGAGCATCTGCCGTTCGGTAGTTACGCACGCTGGTCCGATATTGCACAGTACGGCGAGGACATGTGGATCGCGACTGCATGGGATCCTCTGTGATGGGCCTACTGAGCCAAAAATTCCTCCATGACGTCGGGGGCAGGCTGGGCGCCGCGCCGATCGAGGTGGCCGTAGACGTCGACGGTGGTCTGGATACACCGCTGCTGGTGATCCAGTGGCACTCAGCCACGAATCCTAAATCGGAGGTCAAAATGGTGAAGCTGCCGGGAATCGAATTCGTAGATTAGCGGCGCTGGCCTTTGCCAAACAGACCGGCAGGGAAGGTTGACGACCGGCTGCGAACTGCCGAAACGCGAAGCAGTGGTGAAAGTTTCACCAACCGCCTTGATGTCGTTGCAGTGCGTCCTACAGTGACCCCCATGGACGAGGAACGATCGAGCTCTGACGGCGAGAAGGTGACTGAGGGCAACACCGACTTCTGCCGGACGCCGCCAGGACCGAGGCCGCCGAGCTGGCGTTGGTGACGACGGTGCGCCGAGTCGAATAGCGGGACGAGTGCGGCGCGTGCCGTGGCTGCCTCGGTCTCGATGATGCTGCCAGCGTTCTTGACTTCGGCGGGTGCGATTTGAACGAAGTCACCGCTCATTCGATCTTCCCCTAGGAACTATCCCGGTGCCGGACACAACGGCCCCCCGTCGCTGCCACTGACCGTATACCGGTCCACACCGAAGGTCGCGTCGCTGTACCCGATGAGCAGGATAAACAACGTCACCAATAGAACACCCAACACGCCAAGTGTCGCAGGAACTTTCAGCCACCACCGGTGCGCTCCAATCAGGACTAGCACTAACGCAGCAACTAGGCAGACCATGGTGGGGATAACAAGCCCGACGGTCGCCCACCCCGGCGCGGTGAGGTTTGGTGCAGGCGGCCAGGGCGTGGCGCAGTGATTGCTCTCCAGCTGACGCACCCAGGCGTCAACTCGCCATGCACCCGCATACAGCGCCACCAATGAACCGGCAAGCAGTATCGCGGCAGCAACGAACCACCATCGAGCCCGTCTTGCAACAGCGAAATTGCTCATTACGCTCCTGGGGGCCTAACGACGACCACGGTCTGAGGGTCCTGTTCCTGGAGTCTGATTGGCAGCCGGTCTTGAAGGCTGTAGTTGGTCGCGCCCGGAGTGTCCGGGAAATATCGACCGACTCAGCGCCGCCAGCGGGATGTTGCCGAGCACCGGTTCGATGTCACGGGTCAGATACCTCCGGCACTCGGCGCGCGTCTTGCGTTCAAATCCCGAGAAACTGTCGATGTGCCGGTCGATCCACCGCCCGACCGTCATCCGCCCGGACCCATCAGTCTGACGCGGCGACGAGTCGATGCAGTGCATTTCCAGGGCGCGCTCAGCACCGTGGCCCTTGATCGGGGACCGAAACCCATCGGCTTGGTGGCGGTCTTTGAAGGACAGTGAGGACTGTCGACCATCGACCCGGAACAGCACCGCGAAGGTCAATTCGCCGTTGCTGCGGACCCGTTCCCGGATGGACGCCCGCCGGGGATCGTTTGACAAAGCGTCTGATGGTTAACATCAGTGCAGCCATTCGTGGAGCTGCCGGGAATCGAACCCGTTTCGGGTTCCTGGTCCGAGAGCTGAATCGGCGCTGAGCTGCGGAATGACATTCAATGTGATTCACCAGAATTGACCTCTGTTGACACTAAGTGTGCCCAAAATGTGCCCAGCTGGCGGGCAACATTCATCAGCGACATAGGCTGTAGTTCAACAACTTTGGTGCCTCTCGACGATAGAATCGAGTAGAAGCGAAATCATAGATGTGAGGTGCTGGGGATGAATAGGACTGGTTCCGAGGAACAGAGTCCAGTTGACCGCCTCCCCGCTGTACTTGTGTTGCGAGCACCTGATGGCCAAACGACGTACCTATAAGCGCGACAAGCGGGGCCGCTTCGCATCGACTGGTAGCACCCGAGTCAAGCGGATCAGACGCAAAATCAACCGCCGTCGCCCACACTATGTGCGGGGAAGCCTCGGCAAGACCTTGCGAGTCGGCCGTGTCGGCCCGGGCGGTGAGTATGCGGGCGTGCACGTCGGGGCCAAGCTCCGCACTAAGCGTCGTGGCGAGTACTACGTCGGCGTCTCCGCTGGCCGCAAAAGCGCAACGCCGTTTTCGCCGTACTAGCCCTCTACTAGACCGGGCCTTCGGCCGGGCCTGCTGAAATTTGCACACGACGGCGAGTCTCAGCCGAAGGACTTTGCGATGGCAGGAACCTAGTCCCCATATAGCACGCTCGGCGAAGTAACAGTCCCTAACTGCAACGGCGAGGACGACGAGAAGGTCCAGCTGGCGGTTCCCGTCGCCCTGAAATCATGTGGGCCGTGCGCAATACGGCGACGGGAAGACGACGAGCTGAACGACGATGTAGTCGGCGAAAGAACCTTCGTACAGTGCTGATCATTGCGCGCCGAGTGCCTGACGGCGGGACGCTGCAAGGTGATGCAAGATCGGCTCGTTGCGACCGAACAGGACCTCGACGACGCCAGCGTCTAGCCCGCGCTGGCATGCCTGCGCCATGGGAAAGTCCTGATTGCACAACACGTTGCACACCGCATCCATAGACAGGCGATACCACTCACGCTCTTGTTCTGTGGTGATCGGGTTCGGCGATCCATAGGTCATGTACACGATGCTCTCCGCCGGGTTGCTCCCCGGATAGATCCGCAACATCTGATACGACGCCGGAGCCTCGACGAGCACACAACCCGGGAACAGGCCGTACACCACGGTGCCGAAGAATTGGTCCGGCCAATCGCATTCAGGCTTGTCACGGAACTGGACGATGTCGCGGAATGGGAAGGCCCACCGGTTGTGACAGCCGTAGACATCGAACACAGAGTTGTTGGTGGCGATCGGATCCAAGGTGTCGGGATGCACATAGGGGAAGTGATACCCCTCAAAGTTGACGTCAACGACCAGCTTCCAGTTGGCCGCGATCACGAACCGTCTCGTCTCAGCGTGATGTCTGCTGGCGAAGTCGTACTGCCCCAGGGGCTCTGCGATCGCACCGAATGGATCGTCGACCGTCACGTCCGGTGTGAGACCGACAGTGATGAGACCTGCCTGTTCGCTCACCGGCAGCGGCGTCAATCGCCTGTCGTCCAGGGCGCCAGAGAACATCCTGCGCGCGGGTGCGCCCACCAGACGCCCGTCCAAGCCGTACGCCCATCCATGGTACGGACAAGTGAACAGCCTCGTCATGCCGCAGCCGGCGGCGACCTGGGCGCCGCGGTGTGCACAACCGTTGAGAAACGCCCGCAGAGACCCATCCTTTCCGCGTACCACGAGGACGGGAACGCCCATCACTTCTTTGGCGGTGTACTGGCCGGGCACGGCGACCTCTCCAGCCCAACCGATCACGTGAGGCACGCGCCGCAGCATGGCGACCTCTGCATCGAACCGTTTGCGATCGACGAATGCCGCCCGAGGTTCCCGCCATAGGTCGTCGACGGTGTCCAGGGTGTCGTTTTCGAAGTGCTTGAGCACCCTGCGGGTCAGTTCTAAGGATTCTTGACGGGGCATAGCAAACCTCAGCTGGTTTCGACGAGCGCGGACCGGACGGCGCGGCATTGGCTGGCAAAGAAGCGTTGCGACACCGAAGCATTCGGGGCCACGAGATCGAACGTATGAAAGGCGCCGTCGGCGATCTCCTCGTGGACCGAGACCCCCGCCTTCCGCAGTCGTTCGCCGTAGACTCGGCATTCGTCGTAGAAGAGGTCGCGGGTGCCGACGCCGATCCATGCGGGCGGCATGTCGGAGAGGTCGGCGCGCCGCGCCGGTGCGGCCGTCTCCGGATCGGCGCCGGCAAGATACCACTGCCACGCGAGTTGATTGTCGCCCGCACTCCACATCACGCGCCGTCGTGACTCCGGTTTTGCCCCCGTCCGATCGTCGAGCATCGGGTAGACCATCATCTGCAACGCGAGTTTGACCTCACCGCGGTCGTAGGCCACCTGCGCCACGGCGGCGGTGAGTCCGCCACCGGCACTTGCCCCGCCGACGGCGATTCGCGCTGGGTCTGCCCAGTTCTGACGCGAAAGCCATTGCAGGGCCGCATAGCAGTCCTCGAGTGGTGTCGGATACGGATGCTCCGGAGCGAGACGGTGATCCACTGCCACCACAGTGACATCGGTGAAGTTGGCCAGCTTGCGGCAGAAGCGGTCCTCTTGTGCCGCGGTACCCATCAATGTGGCGCCCCCGTGAATCCACAACAACGCGGGCCCAGGCTCGGGCACGTTCGTGGAGCGGTGGATTCGGACGGTGACATCTGCATTGACGTTGTCTACCTCCACGCCGTGTACCCGCCCGACCCATCCTGCGAGGGTCATCAGCGCGCGCGGAAACGTCAAACCGCGGTGCAGCGCATAGCCCTTCGGCAGTAAGCGCGCCAGCCTCCGAAGTTCCGGATCGAACTGCGCGTAGTCGATGTCACCCACCGATCGCCGCCGCCGACTGAACGGCAGGCGCCGCAATTTTTCTTCCGGCGCGCAGAAAGCTGCCGGTGCGCACGTTTCCGACTAGATCGGTAGGAGACCCGTTGCGAAAGACCGTCCGGCCGCCGACGAGGACCACCGTGACCGTGTCGTCGTTGCGGTTGACCATGCGGCTCAACCCGTCGTACTGGTCCACGGTTTCCTCCGCGTACGCACTCAACGATTCGTCCAGGTGCGCGGGATCGATCACCGCGACGTCCGCGCGGTCGCCGATGCGCAGGTACCCCGCGTCCAGCGAATACCAGTCGGCCAGTTCACCGGTCAGTCGATGCACAGCGTGCTCGATCGTCATGAACTCGGCGCCGGCCTCGGCGCTCTGATGAACGTGGCGTAGGAGACACAGCCCGCTGTTGTAGAACGCCATATTGCGCAGATGAGCCCCGGCGTCGGAGAAGCCGACCTGGACGCCGGGGTCGACGGCCAGCTTCTTGAGCACCTTGGGCCGGTGGTTGGAGATTACGGTGCGCCACCGCAGCGCACGGCCGTGTTCGAGGACAAGGTCCAAGAAAGAATCCACTGGATGAAGCCCGCGGTCGAGTCCTATCTGTCCGAACGTTTTACCGACCAACGAAACGTCCGGGCAGGAGACGATGTCGGCGTCGAAAAAGTCGCGGTGCCAGGCCCCGATCTTGAACTTGTTGTCGTACTCCCTGCGGAACTGACGCCGGTACGTCTCGTCGCGCATCAAGCCGTTGCGTTCCACCTCGTCGCGCAGATGCAATGCCGCGGCACCGGCGCCCAGTTCCTCGAAGATCACGAGATCGATGCCGTCGGCGTAGACCTCGAACGGTACCGGTAGGTGCTGCCACCTGAAGTCGCCGCCGAGCGCGTTGATGAGCCGGGCGGCGCCGGTCAGAAACTTGTATCCGATCGGGTTCGACTTGGCATCCGCGGCAGCCAGGAAGCTGATCTTCAGCGAGCGACGAAGGCCACCGATGGATCTTGCGAGTTGTGCCGCGACCTTCGGCGGGTGTTGAATGTCGGGCCCGCTCTGCAGCACACGGCCACGCTTGCGCACCAGCCCGGTGAGCCGGCGCATCTCCCGCCGCTTCACATAGGTCGATGGCAGCGTGCGGGACCGACATAAATCGCCGTCGAGTCGATCGAAGAGCAACTGCTGTGATGACAAACCGATGAAGCCGGCGTCCAGCGCCTCGACGAGCCACCGTTCCATCTGCGCGAGCTCGGCCTTCGTCGGTTGGTCCTCCTTGGTCGTCGCACGCTCGAGTCCCATGACAGCAGTGCGCATATCGGAGTGGCCGATGAACGCAGTCACGTTGGGTCCGAGCGGACGGGCCTCGACGGCGCGGACGTACTCCTCGGCGTTGCACCAGGTCTTGTGTTGGTCGACCGCTGCGATGACGTGATCGCGCGGGATGGCCTCCACGCGGCCGAACAGGTCGCCTGCGTCGACACCGTCGACGTGAACCGTGGAGATCGAGCACGATCCGACCACCACGGTCGTGACGCCGTGTCGCAGCGATTCGGACAAACCTGGGCCATTGAGAAGCTCGACGTCGTAGTGCGTGTGGATATCGATCAAACCGGGCACCACCCATTTTCCCGTCGCATCGATCACTTCGACACCGTCGATCGGTTCCTCGGTGATCTCGGCGACGTGGCCGTTTTGGATCCCGAGATTTCGCACCGCGGACGGACCACCCGTGCCGTCGAAGTACCGACCGTTCTCGATCACCACGTCGAAGCTCATCGGGAGTCCGCTCCTTGTCCAGGGCCCGTAGCGTAACAATACACTTATACAATATTGTATGGTCAAGGTGTGGCCGCGCCTGAAGTCGTCGAATTCCAACTTCCCCGTCTGCGGATGACCGCACTGACCTGGGGACCGGAGGACGGCAGGCTCGCATTGTGCGTCCATGGCTTTCCCGACAGCGCCCACAGCTGGCGGGCTCTCGCACCCATGTTGGTTGCCAGCGGCTTTCGCGTTGTCGCTCCGTTTACTCGGGGGTATTCGCCGACAGAACCGGCACCGGATGGCGACTACCACCTGGGTGCGCTGATGAGCGATCTCATCGACCTGCATGCGCACCTGGGGAAACCCGACGACGCCGTGTTGATCGGGCACGACTGGGGCGCGTTCACTGCCAACGGGCTCGCCGCGTACCCCGGTTCGCCATTCGGCGCCCACATCGCGATGTCCATCCCTCCGATGGCCGCGTTCGACAACTCCAGGCGCGGGCTTGCGCAGAATCTGCGGATGACAGCGATCCAGTTGCGGCGGAGTTGGTACGTGCTGTTCTTCCAGCTGCCATTCGTGCCGGAACGGGTGCTGCCTCGGGTGATCCCTAGGCTCTGGAAGGACTGGTCACCACCGGGGGCTGATGTCAGAGACGGCGTGGCGACGACGTTGGCCGCGCTGCCCTCCCTCACATACCGCAAGGCTGCGGTCTCGTATTACCGTTCCCTGGTCCGATTCACCAGAGCCGCACCGCAATACGCGGGGCTACATCGGTTCAGATTCAAGCTCCCCCGCGGTCCATTGCTTGTGCTGGAGGGTGAGCAGGACGGCGCGATTCAGGTCGGCTATTTTGACGGGGTCATCGACGCGCTGCCACCGGGTAGTCGAGTCAAGACGATTCCGGGCGCCGGGCACTTTCTGCAGGTCGATCAGCCGGAGGCCGTCGGCAAAGCCATCCTCGAGTACCTGGAAGGTCGGCTGACGTCAAAAGGTCAGCGCGACCTTGCCCGCTAATCGTCCCGTCATCCCAGCTCCTGTCCGAGCGGCGCCACCCTGGGCCGCAGTTCATAATCGTCCGGGTTCGGACGGTTGGTCCATCGCCAATAGTCGAAGATGCGAAACCCGTACAACGTGGGCAACTCGCCCGCAGCGTTCTTGTAGTAGCTGCTGGTGATGGCCGGGTGGCTGTACACCATCTGGCTCAGCCGCTCCTGGGCACGCCGGTTGTAGTCGTCGCACACCTGCACTCGCGGCATCGCCGAGCCGAAACCGCCCGCCATCACCATGTCGATACACCCCATGATGTAGCGCATCTGGCACTCTGAGTTGTAGATGATGCTCGCACCGTTCACCCCATTGGTGCCCGGACCGTACATGCAGAAGAAGTTCGGAAATCCCGGCACGGTGATGCCGAGATACGCATACGCGGAATCGCCCCAGGCAGTGTTCAGTTCTATCCCGTCGAGCCCGCGGACGTTGATCGGACCGAGTTGATGGTTGACGTCGAAGCCGGTGGCCCACACCAGCACGTCGGCGCGGCGGTGCACGCCGTCGACCGTCGTGACGCCATCGGGAGTGACTTCCGCAATGCCTTCGGTGATCAGTTCAACGTCGTCACGCTGCAGCGTCGTGAGCCAGGTCCCGTTGTCCTGCAACGTCCGTTTGCCCATCGGCGGGTAATTCGGTGTGACCTTGGCCAAGAGTTCCTCGTCGTTGCAGAAGACACGCATCCACGCGATGAACATCTCCCGAATAGCGTGGTTCGACTCGTTGCACGAGAGACCGCCGTTGTCCCATTCGGGGTCGATCCTCACCTGCTCGTCAAGCGCATCGGCGATCGGCCACCACGACACGAACCGCAACCACCGTCCGTAGTAGGGCAGATGGCGGATCGCCCACCTGGCCCCGTCGGGAATGACGTCGTGGTACATGGGGTTGGGCGCCATCCATTGCGGAGTTCGCTGATAGACGTCGACCTGCTGGGTTGAATCCGCGATGGCGGGCACCAGCTGGAATCCGCTGGCGCCTGCGCCGATCACCGCGACTCGCTTGCCGTTCAGGTCGACGTCATCGCGCCAGTCCGCGGTATGGAACGACAGCCCGCCGAAGCTCCTGGCGCCCTTGATATCTGGAATTACCGAGTTACTGAATTGTCCGACTGCACAGATCAACGCGCGCGGTCAGGACCTCGGCTCGGCCGTCGGTCCCCTGGATCGTCACCCGCCAGGTCGCCGAGTCCTCGTCCCAAGCCGCACCGGTCACCGCGGTGTTAAAGCGCACGTGGGAAACGATGTCGTGCTTGGTGGCGACGCCCTGGAGATAGTGGAGGATCTCAGGCTGCTCGGAGTAGTAGTGCGTCCAGTGATCCGTGGGTTCGAACGAGTAGGCGTAGTACTGATTGGCGATGTCGACGCGACATCCCGGATAGCGGTTGGCCAGCCAGGTACCGCCAACGGCAGGCTGCTTCTCGACGATCGTGAACGGCACGCCTGCCGCCTTGAGCTTGATCCCGGCCAGCAGCCCCGCCTCGCCGCACCCGATGACGACGACCGGAAAGTCGCTGCGCTGCTCCGGTGTCGACGCCAACACCGGTCCACATTGATCGGCATCACTGAACCGCAAGTCCGCGGCGACGTAGTCGACGAACTCCTCGGTCACCGTCCCTGCGGACATCACGGCGAACATCACCCGCATCTGCTCGGCGTCCGGGACGAACGGCGGTGGGCACCCGCGATCCCGATAATTGCGGATCACTTCGAAAGCGCGGTCACGCACCTTCTGCTTGTCGGGCTCGCTCATCGCGCCTTGAAGGTCCATCGCGATGAGCGCGTATGGCCCGGGCAGCTCGTCGAGCAGGCCGATGTCACCGGTCATGTGCACCATCGACATCAACAGGGCCGGCACGCTCGCCTCGGCGACGGCGCAACGGATGACCTCGTCGGGGTCATCGAACGGTAGCCCGAGCAATGCGTCGATCGCACCGCGGAATGTTGCTTCGTCTACCGCTGAGTATCCCATTCGGTTACCATACATAATCAGACAGGCGTATGGTCAGAGAAACCGATTCACTCGACCAGAGGAGTCCGTCGAAGTTGACGAATCTGCAAGTGCGACGCGTCCGGTTCGATCTCGCCGGCGATGATGTGCCGTTCAACTGGCATCCGACGCGGCCGGCGTTCGCGATGCAGTGCAACTTGATCACGTTCTTCGCACCTGGTTTCGAGAAGCTCATCGTCGACGCCACCCGTGAGGCGATTCCGCTCATGCGCGATCCGTGCCAAGCGAAGGAAGCCAACGACTACTTGCGCCAGGAGGCGCAGCACTCCGCGGCACACATGAGCCATTTCCGTGCGCTCGTGCGGCGTTGGCCGGGGCTGCAGGAGACGATGGATGAGGTCATCGCCTCCTACGATCGGCTCACGGTTACAAAGCCTTTGGCGTGGCGACTTGCCTATACCGCCGTCATCGAGAACACCTTCACGCCGTACTTCAAGGTGTTTCTCGATCACGAGGACAAGCTGTTCGAACCGGGCGATGAGCGCGTCGCGTCGCTGTTTCTCTGGCACTTCGTCGAGGAGATCGAGCATCGCAGTTCCGCGTTGATGGTCTACGACGCAGTGCATGGCGACTTCCCCTACCGATTGAGGGCGATCGGGGCGGTGGTCAAGCACATCGGCGAAGTCCTTTCGATCGTTTCTCGCGGGTTCCAGAAGCACGTCCCGGCGGCTGACGGCGGCAATCTCGGCCAACTCCTTCCCAGCGGCTTGGCGCCGCGGTCCCTGATCTCCGCGATACTCGCGTCCCGACGGCTGACCGAACGGGGACAGGCCACATACGCCGGCGTACCGAAACGAGAAATGCTTGCCATGCTGACCGGACTGGTGCGATCACAGGGACCGAGCCACGACCCGACCTACGAGGACCTTCCGGCATTCGCCGGACGCTGGTTCGACAGGTACGAGCACGAGCCGAAATGCGCTGCCCGCTGGTATTCGATCGGCGCGGCCAGGTAGCAGCGCAACTGTGGGCGAGGACGCCGCCGATATGATGGCGGCATGCGGGTCGCGCGGGTGAACGAATAATGGCACGCCGCCACGGCTGGTCGGGAAACACACCGACCTGCGACGAGGAAGCGATCACCCGAATCCTCAACGCGGCCGACGAGATCATCGCCGAGCGTGGTTCGGCGATGCGCATTGCCGATGTCGCGCGATCGCTGGGTGTTACGCGCCAAACGGTGTACCGCTACTTTCCCGGTACCGAAGCACTCCTGCTCGCCACCGTCATGCGTTCTGGCGACGGCTTTCTCGAACAGCTGGCCAACCACGTCGGCAGCGAGACCGACGCGGTCACCGCGGTGATTGAGGGTTTGGCCTTCGCCATCGAGAAGCTGACGAGG
Source organism: Mycobacterium asiaticum (assembly GCF_001673365.1). Classification (GTDB taxonomy): domain Bacteria; phylum Actinomycetota; class Actinomycetes; order Mycobacteriales; family Mycobacteriaceae; genus Mycobacterium; species Mycobacterium asiaticum_A. The sequence continues at coordinate 49,597 of NZ_LZLS01000023.1, read as the reverse complement.
GACGATCGCATCGTCTACATGCTGAGCAAGCGGTCGCGTGGAGAGGTCGCGCCCTCGCTCGCATCCGATACCGCTTTGACCTTCAGTCGATCAATGCTCCACCGGTACGAGGTCGACTGGGAAGCAAACGGTTTCGACGAGGACGCCCTCGGCGAGCTGTCCGAGTTCCTTCTTCGGATTCTGTACTCGTACCTCGTTGACAGCCACCAGGACCCGCGCAACGGCGCAGAACTGCGCACATTCCTGGCCCGCTGGGTCGGTCCCGCCGTCGTCTACCCGCGGTTCGCCGGGGCGATGGACTCGGTCACCAAAGTCGGACTGCCCCAACGTTCTCGGCGCCGCTCCGCATCATGACCGCCTACTGCTGACCACCTTCAGTGTGAGGACCTCGCCATCCCGCCGCGACCGGGAAAGGTCGGCATCCTTGCGGCGACGGCTGTTCAATCCTCGACGGAGTTATTGAAGAAGCGTCCGCCGAAAGCGTCGAGCAAGATATCCACCGCTGCGCTCATGCGTCCGTTCGACATGCCGTGGCTCAACAGACCTACGCCCATGGCCGACCCGATGAACGCGATCATCATGTCGTCGTCCTTGATGGTCGACGCGATTTCGCCCCGACGGCGCGCATCACCGAACATCTCTTGAAGCGCGCCCACCATCGGACTGCCTTCAGCCTGCAGGGACGGCAGCAGAGCGGGGTGCCGGCGCAGCTCGACCGGCATCGACGCGAGAAATGGGGTGATCGCTGGACGACGCTCGTGGACCCGTGCGGACGCCCGGAAGATCGCCCCGATTTGAGCCTTGAAGGTCTTCGCTTCTGCCATTGCGGCAAGATACTCGGGCAATAGTTCCGATTGTGCAGCGTCGAAGACGGCACCATAGAGCTCTTGCTTAGACGTGAAGTACTGATAGATCGACGAGTGCGATATGCCCGCGGCCGCGGCGATCTCGGTCATTCGGGCGCCCGCGTATCCCTTATCGCCGAAGTTGATCAGTGCCGCCTCGACGAGGCGCGCAACTGTCTCCTCCCCCGAGCTCCCGGGCGGACGGCCGAGCTTGGTGGTGCGGCCCCCTCTGCGTTGCTGCGCCACCTGCGTCATGATGCCACCCGTGCGGTGTCCGGATCACGCTTAGGCGCTGTCTGGCCCATTTCTGCGGACCCTAGACCAACAATGATTGAACCCTGACGTCGCCATCGATACCCGGGATAGCTCGCGAGAATCGCAGTGACGACCAATGCGATTGTCACGATGACAATTTGGCCTGCGGGAACCGGCTGATGAGCGAAGTTCGCGACCGTGACAATTGCGTACCCAACGACGTGAATTGCCAACAGGATCCAGCCGACACGATCGAGCCCGACTGGCTGCTTGTCGCTATAAAGCAGGACGACCAAGAGCAGCAATGCGACCGCGAGCACGAACGGGTAATGCGGGAGGTCGAACCCAATTGCGATGCCGATCGGGAAGCTCAGGAGGATACCTCCGGTATTGACCAGAAGACCGATCAACAGCGGGAAGCCAATCAGGGTCTTGAGCGGTGACCTTTTTACCGTGGCGATTTCCGCGGTGGATTCCGCCCGCCGACGTTCCCACTGCCAAACCAGCCACATCAGCAGCGGAGGCCATGTCAGCTCCCACATTGCGTCGGCCATCGGCCATCCATACCAGTACTGGAACATGTGGCGGCCGCCGAGCGTCCAGTCCAGCCATTGCCACCATCGCACATTTGACAACGGGCCGTTGACCACGTAGGGCGCATCAATCAGAATCGCGAAAACGCCGGCTGACATCGCTCGCGCAAGGATCGATCTGATGCCGAACGATTCGATGAGTTTGAAGCCGAGGAAATTGATCGCTGGATACAACAGAAGAATGTAAAACGGCATGTCGGTCTTGTAGCCGGGGATGCTGCCCGTCGTGAGCATCGCGGTGAACTCACCTTGGATGTAGCTTCTGGAAATCAGCATGCCGGTGGTGAATTCGAGAATGATCCCGTAGAACAGCGCCGATAACCACAAAACCAGATAGGTGGGTCGCCCGCACCGGTACTGCCGGATTGAGTACAACACAGCGACAACGTTGATCAGGATCATGATGGCGTCGAGCGCATGGAGTTGCCATCCGATTTCGAGGGGGTTGTTGAATCTCATTGCCGTACCATGGTTTTACCCAGGACCTTGTCGCGCAAGTCGGAGTAGTCGGTCTCTGACGGATCCATATGCGGCGGGATCGGCGGTGGGATCTTGCTCAACCTCAGTGCCGATTTCACCCCATAGCGCGCCAGCCCGGCGATCACCCGTGGATTCTTCGAAAGCTCGAACACGGTCTCCTGCAGGTTGTAGACACGGTCGAAGTGGGTGTGGACGACCTCATCTTCCCAGCACGCTTGAGATACGAAATGGAAGACCGGCCAGGTGGTCTTGCGCATCAACCGCTTCCTGAAACCGTCAGGCAAAGCCTCCGTTCCCGAGGCGTGCTCGTAGCCGCTGTCGCGAGACAGAGCCAATGTCCAGGCGCCCTTGAGGAAGGCCGCCTGTTCAGCGTAAAAGCTTCTCGGAAATTCTGCCGACCGCGGATCCATGCTTTCGGATAGCCTGCGCGCCATCAAAGCCGCTGTCGAAGCACAAGACATGCCCTGCGCATAAATCGGATTGAAGGCGCACACGGCATCACCAATAGCTATAAATGCTCGGGGCGGACGCTCCAACCGATCGAAGCGCCGCCACACGTTGCGCGTAGACCGAGTGTGATGGACGTCCGAGAGCGGCTGCGAAGCATCAAGAATCCGCGCGAACTCGCGGGTCCGAGTCCTGCGTGCCGCGGCCTCATACGACTCGACATCCTTCGGCATGTCAAGTCCCCACGACCCCATGACCGCGATGAACGAGTCGTTCTCGATTGGGAATATCGAACACAGATACTGGTGCGGCTCAGGAGCTTTGGGATTCGGATCCGGAAACGTCGTAAGGAATCGGTACCACGGCACATTCTCGGTTGGCCACCGGTACCAACGCGAGGAGTAACTCACCTTCGCATCGAGGGTCATCACCTCAACGTCCTGGCCGAGCTCTTTCATCCAGGTGGCGGCTTTACTTCCTCGGCCGCCGGCGTCCACCACAAAATCCGCCGCGAGATCTTGAATCCGCCCGTTTACGTCTAGGTACCTGACGCCCGTGACAACGTGGCCGTCCAGCTCCGCATTCGACACCAGGTCAGTCGCCCGAACACCCTCCAGGATCGTCAAGTCCGCGTCAGCCGCTACGAACTCTCGGATCGTCATCTCGATCATCGGACGCGACGCGAAATAAACACGCATCTTTGTCCTAGACCGCGGAGCCCAGCCGTTGATCAGGCAATTGGCGGCCTGCATACCGGGATCGATCTCGCAGCCCCCGTTGGCCATCAACTGTTCGGTGAATCCGGGGAACAGACTCTCGATCGCTTCGCGCCCAGCGGCGAGCAGAAAGTGGTTATGCCAGGCCTGCGGTGTGCCCCGCCGCCCCTGGGGTTCGGATGGCAACATATCGGCCTCGAGGATCGTGACCTTGGCAAACCGAGTCTGCAGAGCGCGCGCAGCACACAACCCTCCGATGCTCGCCCCGATCACCACTGCATGGCCCGTCGTCGCCACGAGAACTCAGCTCCTCCGCCAAACCAACAGACTTGTCTGTTTTATCTTGTCAGTGCCGGGCGCGTCAACGATTTGGTCACGAATTCTCGATAGCGATGGGCTGAGGGGTTCGGCAGCTCGTGTGACGCGAAAGTGGGTTCCGCTACTCACTGAATGACAGAGCGTCGGCGAGATGGCGGTATATCGTGGCGCGAGATACACCCAGCATCTTGGCGATGTCGGTGGCCGCGATGCCCTTGGCCCGAAGGCTGCGCGCCTTGGTGGCGGCGGTGTCATCGACCTTGCAAGGTCAACCGCCACCGTCCACGATACGTGCGGGGAAGCCTTGGCAAGACGGTTCGTGTCGGCCGGGCCGGCCCCGGGGGTGAATACGCGGGCGTGCATGTCGAGGCGAAGCTTGGACTGACTCTGCGCGACCTCTCCGACCGCATGGAACAGGTGGTCAGACCAATGGGGCACAACACGATCTCAGAGATTGAGCGCGGCGCGAGGCGGGTCGACGTGGACGACCTGATAGCTCTTGCTGCCGCGCTTGGAGTCTCGCCGGCAACGCTACTAATGCCGCTGACCGACAACGCTGACGAGACGACGGACGCGACGGTTGGGGAGGTGACTGCCCGTCGCTTGTGGCGATGGTTAACCGCCGAAACGCCTTTGGTCGCCGACACCGCCTCCGAAGTGTTCGCGTTCGTCGCGCGGTCGGTGCCGGACTGGGCACTGGGGACTGACTACCAGCTGGTCGAGAGCGGCCTGTCCCACAGCCGGAAATATTCGGTACGCCGCAGCGAACAACAACTGCCCGAGTCAGAGAAAGACGACCGTGGCAACGATTGAGAGCTACCTGCTGCCCCGCAAAGGCAAAGACGGCAAGGCCTTAAAGCCGGTGACGCGCTATATGGTTCGATATCGAACACCACAACACACGCAGACCAAAAAGCGCGGCTTCACCACTAAGCGGGACGCAGAAGTTTTCGCCGCCACCGTCGAAGTCGAGAAAATGACCGGCAAATACATTGCGCCCGCGCTCGGCCAGATTACCGTAGGTGACCTTGGCGCAGAATGGCTCACCCGCCAGGCCCATCACAAACCGAGTTGGTCGGCGCGGCTGGAATCAGTGTGGCGGGTCCACGTCGAACCAGCGTGGGGAAAGCGCCGTATCGGTGACATCCGACGAACCCAAATCCAAACATGGGTATCACAATTGACACTCTCGGCTTCGTCGGTGGCTCACGCGCATACGGTGCTGGCCGGCATTCTGGATGACGCGGTAGTTGACCGCCGTCTCGCCACGAACCCCGCTCGCGGCGTGAAGCTACCCCGGAAGACGATTACCAAGCCCCGCAGCTACCTGACCGCAGCGCAGGTGTCGGCCCTCGCCGACGAATCCAAGCACCCTGACATCGTGCTGCTGCTCGCGACGACCGGGCTGCGGTGGGGCGAGGACGACCGGGCTGCGGTGGGGCGAGATGGCCGCGCTGCGCGTACGCGACATCGACATCGGGCGTGGCCGAATCCGCATCGAGCGGTCAGCGTCCAAGGTGAATTCCAAGACGGTCATCGGCACCACCAAGACGCGCGCAGCACGCTCGGTAGCGGTGTCCGCGTCGGTGCTCAAGCTTCTGGCCCCGGCCGTGTTCGGCAAGTCCCCCGATGAGCTGTTGTGGTGCCGCGCAGATGGGCAGCCGTTGCGGCCTCCGACGACGACGCATTGGTTCGGCGCGGCGGTCAGGCGGTGCCAGGCGGTCGATGCGAAGTTTCCTCGGGTGACCGTGCACGAGCTTAGGCACACGGCCGCCTCGCTCATGATCGCCAGCGGTGCGAACGTCAAGACGGTGCAATCTCAGCTAGGCCATAAAACGGCGACCATGACGCTCGATCAGTACGGGCATCTGTTCCCCGATGATCTTGATGACGTGGCCGACAAGATGGACCAACTAGTCGACCCGTCCGCAAAGTGTGCCCAAAGTGTGCCCATGCGGGTCGAATCTGGGGATGAAAGTACCCACTGAACTGCATGTTCTCTTGTGGAGCTGCCGGGAATCGAACCCGGGTCCTACGGCATTCCCTCAAGGCTTCTCCGTGCGCAGTTCGCTATGTCTCTACTTGGATCTCCTGGTCACGCGAACTAGCCAGGATGACGATCCCAGTCGCTGTTCGTGTCCCGATGAGTCCCGCGACCGAACTCATCGGTGGATCCCTCTAGCTGATGCCGGGGTCCGGGGCGAGGGCGTTCCCGGTCCGACAGACTAGCTGTCGCTTAGGCAGCGAGAGCGTAGTCGCGCTGATGTGAATCGGCGCTTATATGGTTGCAACGACGCTTACGGTGGTCTCTTGCCTGCACCGGCACGCTTCCCTTGATTCGATGCGCGAAGTCGAAACCGTTCAGCCCCTCGCATCCCCGCCGATTGCTCGGCAGGACATCCCATGGTACGCCGCTATAAACAACGGGCAACTCAATTTTCTTCCCGCGCGCCACAAAGACGAGCACCCCCAGCCGGGGAACGACTGGGGGTGCTCGAAATGTGCTGCGCTAGCTGATGCCAACGACTTCCTGCGCGATCGCAGCAACGCGCGTTTGCGCGGCCGAGACGATGCTCTTGCGATCCTTGTGCGCTTCCTCGTAGGCGATGATCGCCCGAATGTCACTCGGGGCGGTCAGTTCCTTCACCGCGGCGACGGCTTCGGTGACGTTCAGCTCGTCGTAGCCGGGGATGGGCAGCTCGGAGGCGTCCAACACGCCAGCGGCGCTGCGTCCTGTGTGCAACGCATTCGCTACCCGACCGGCGCCTTCGCTGCGGGTCACCCGTTCCGCCGCACCTAAGGCCGCGTCGCGCGAAGCGGCGAGGGCCTTCGTTGCGATTTCGGTGGCGTTGCCGCCGCGCTGGACCAGCTCGTTGAACGCCGGCCCGCTGGAGCGCAATGCTTCAACGGCCCTGTCGAGGCCACGGGTCGACCAGGCAACCGGAAGGTTGACCAGCTTCACCGCCGTGCCTGTGGCCACCTGCAACGGTGTGCGGCGCAGCGCTGCCGGACCGCCGAGCGCGTCTTCGGCGAGCACAGTGGTCAGCCAGTCCACCGTCGCGGAGTGCGCGGTGATCAGTCGGTCGGCCAGGTTCTCGACGTCCTTTTGTTTGGCCGCGACGGCCAGTGCCTTGGTGTAGCGCGCACGGTCCAGCAGCTGGTCCTCGAGGGCCAGGTCGCCCAGTAGCGCCTCTTCGAATGGTTCGGCCTGCTCGGTCAGCGCCTTGACTGCCGCAGCGGCACGGCCCAGCAATGGACCGAGCACGTCGGGGTACCCGCCAAGCTTCCGTATCGCCGACTGGATGGCTTCGGCCCGCTCGCGGCCATTTTCGGCATTGCGGCTGAGTTCACGCCGCACAGCGTCGGTGCGTGCCTGAACCAGACGGGTTTCGGCGATTTGAACTTCGGTGTTCGTCAGATCGAGCAGAGTGCGAAGCTGCGCGAGCAATCTGGTCGTATCCGGTGCAGTCATTATTATTCGGCCTCCTAGTGGGTCGGGGATCGACGCAATATGCGCCCGTACTAGGTCGGCTACCCATCTCGCCCGGTAGATCAACATCGTCCGCCCGGATTTGTGACGTAGGTCGCAATCGGCGGTGCGCGCGACGAATCAGGCTGTCAAATCACGAAATTCATGCGCTGGACAACTTGACCGGCGAGTTCCTTGTCGCCGTCGAATTCGACATCCTGGCTGCGCGCGGGGCATAACGGTCGCCCACCTGCGAGCCTGGTGAACTGCAGCGCGTCGACCCTGATCGTCGCCGTCGGTCCCGGTCCGCCGAAGTCATCGACCACCTGTGCTCGGCCGTCGACGCTGACGCGGATCTCGCGGCTATGCGGGCCGGTCAGCTCGAATAGCACCCGCGATCCCTCGGGTGCTTTGGCGAGCTTGCCCACGACGAACCCCATTGACGTCGCGACCTCATCGAGGGACAAACGCAGCGCCGAACCCTGCAGATCCTCGTCCGATGACGGGCGGCGCAAGCCGATTCGGATGTCCTGTTCGTGCATCCAGCAGTCGAACACTCGGATGCGCATGAACCGTCCGTAGCTGTCCGGACCTGCCGGGGTGAACGACACCGCATTCCATTCGTCCTCGGACATGCCTTCCAGCACTTTGCGGCGCGTAGCGGTCACCTCGCGAAACCGCTGCAGAACTTGAGATCCCGACTCGGCACTGAGATGGCGGACCCAACATTCGTTCATCACGCCAATGTCGTTGCGCACGTGCTCGAGCGCCTTGACGTCGATGTCCGGTTCGGGTGCGGAGACGCCTTGGAGGAATGACTCAGTGCCGATGATGTGCGACACGACCGCCTTGACGTCCCAGCCGCGCAACGCGCTGGCCGTTTCCCAGTCCTTTTCGGACAGGCCGTCTAAAAGCCCATCGAGGTCGTCCCAGACGGAGAAGAGACCCGTCAGCACCTCGGACTTGTCGAGCAGAGTTACGGGCCGGTCAGCTGCCATGGTCGGATCCTAGTGGGGATCGCAAGAGCCGCGTAGCGGGTCGCAGCGGGTCACCACCATCGGCCCCGTGGTGATCGCAAGAGCCGCGTAGCGGGTCGCAGCGGGTCACCACCATCGGCCCCGTGGGGATCGCAAGAGCCGCGTAGCGGGTCGCAGCGGGTCACCACCATGGGGCTAGTGGGGATCGCAAGAGCCGCGTAGCGGGTCGCAGGAGCCTAGAGACCGAACGCCAGCCCGTAGCGCACCAGGAACAAACCGACGACGGCCAGCAGAACCCCGGCAACGATCGTCCAGGCCGACCCGCCGAAGGCGACGACCACAACCCCGAGCACCACCGCCAGTAGCGCGTGGACGAGTCGAGCGCCGACATATAAGCGGTCGCGCAACACTGAAACCAATACTCGACGAGGAATAGAACGAAACAACCACACCAGGATGCCAACAAGCACCGCAGTGACAATCCCGGTCAGCACGCGCGGCACCACGGTCGAATGACCGTCGCTGTGCGCCGAGCCGACGAACGCGACAAACACGCTGAGCCCGACGGCAACCGGTGTCACGATCCGCAACATCCTGGTCACCACGGCACCGATGTTGCGGCGGAACAGGTTTCCCAATGTCGGGTCACTACCGGCCGCGCCGAGAAAACCGCGTAGCGCGTGGCCGAACTTGCCGCCGCGCAGCCGATTCACCGCCAGATTGTTCAGCGCCTCCGCGCTGCGCGGGTCCAGCGCCAACGCCTGCTCGTAGGCCGCAGACGATTCGGGGAGGCGACCCAGGTCGTGCAGGATGGATCCCCGCAGCACCAGCGTGTCGACGTCCGCGGGACCCAGGCGCATCGCCTCGTCTACCTCGATGAGCGCATCGCGCGGCCGGTGCGCCTTCTGCAGCACTCTGGCGTAGAGCCGGTGTGAAAGAACCTCATTGGGGTGCGTGGTCACTGTGCGCCACGCCATCCATAGCGCCTCTTGACCGCGGCCCTGCCCGTCCAGTGAGAGCGCATAAATCCGCATGGCCAGTTCGTCCAGGGGTGCGGCGGACAGCGCGGCGTACGCGCTCAACGCGGCTTCGTTGTGGTTGCCGATTAGGTACTCGGCACGTGCGTTGTGTGCCAATAACGTTGGATCGCTTGGGTGTTCGGCCAGCACACCCCGTAGCACGTCCCGCGCCCGCTCGTAGTTCTTCGAGTTGATGTACGCCTCAGCAACGACGATGGCTTCGGCCACCGGTTCGGGGCCGGACCCTGCCATTACCGAATTTTCCGGCGCCGCAAGTATTTTGCCAGCTCGTCGTAGGTACCGTCGCTGTTTGCGAATTCGACGACGTTGCGCGCGGTTTCGAACCACGGCCCGGTGCTGGGACGGATCTGGGCGACCGCAGCGGTGACGTCGTTCATCGACACGGGCCGCACCTGTCCGCTGCGCATCGAGTCGGCCATCGCCAATTGCGTTGCGCTGTCGCAGACATGCGCGAGGTCGGCCCCGGAGAAGCCCTCGGTGCGCCCGGCGACAGTCTTCAGATCGACACCTGCCACCGGCCGATCCCTCAGGTGATAGCGGACGATTCCGGCTCGGGCATCGGCGTCAGGCAACCCCACGAAGATCGTCCGGTCGAAGCGTCCCGGGCGCCGCATTGCGGGGTCGACATCCCACGGAGCATTAGTCGCACCGAGCACATAAACCCCCTCGTTGACCGAACCGGCCGAGTCGAGCTCCTCCAGCAGGGCGTTGACCACCGTGCGCATGCCGGAACTGCCGCTGAGTGCGGAACGCCGGTGCCCCAGCGCGTCGACCTCGTCGAAGAACAACACACACGGCGCGTTGCGACGGGCGTTGTCGAACACCGAGCGAATGCTGCGTTCGCTCTCCCCCAGCCAGCGGTGCAGCACGTCGGCAATGCCGACCTGGTAGAAATTGGCTCCAAGCTCACCCGAAATCGCTTTGGCGATATGGGTTTTGCCGCAACCCGGCGGACCGTACAGCAGCAGGCCGCCGCGAGCTGAGATCTTGTACGCCTTCATCAGATCGGGATTACGAATCGGGCCCAGCAACGAAAGTTCAAGCTGCCGTTTGACATCGGCCATACCGGCCACATCGGCGAGCCGCACGTTGCTGCGCCCTACAACGTCGAAGTCGCCCTCGGCGACAACGTCGGCGGCATCTTCGACGAACGCAGGCTCAATAATGTCGGCGACCTGTTTTTCAGCACTGGACCAGTCGAAGTCAGCGTGCGCAGCGGGAGCCGGCCCGCCGGCAAGCGCGGCGCTGCACCGCCCAAGCAAGCTCAGCGCGGCGGCGTTGGCCGCGTCGCGGGTCAGTGCCGCACTGCAGTGTCCGAGTGCTTCGGCGTAGCGCCCCTTGTCCACCAGCAGGCTCGCCAGATGCACCCGCAGTTCGACGACGTCGGGACTGCGTTCCACCGCCGCCGATAGTTCCCTGATGACGGGGTCCTCGTCCCCGGTACCCATCAGTTCATGCCCTTGGCCCGGCGCCCCAGTTCCCGCACGACTTCGCGCTGGGCGTCGCGACGGGCCATGTCCTGACGCTTGTCGTGGGCCTGCTTACCGCGTCCCAGCGCCAGTTCGACTTTGACCTTGCCCTCAAAGAAGTACATCGAGAGCGGCACCAGCGCGTAGTTGCCCTCGCGGATTTTGCCGATCAGGCTGTCGATCTGGCGTCGGTGCAGCAGAAGTTTGCGATTGCGTCGCGGCTCGTGGTTGGTCCAGCTTCCGTGCCGGTACTCCGGGATGTGCACGTTGCGCAACCAGATCTCGCCGTCGTCGACGGTGGCGAACGCATCGACCAAAGACGCGTGTCCCTCCCGCAAACTCTTGACCTCGGTGCCCTGCAGCGCCACCCCGGCCTCGAACACCTCGAGGATCGAGTAGTTGTGCCGAGCCTTGCGATTGCTGGCGATGATCTGCTTGCCGTCCCGGCGCGGCTTGTTCGCCACGCCTACCGCCGTATGTACAGGCGCAGCGTCGCGTATGCCGTCAAGCCGGACATCGCCACGCCGAGCAGCAACAGGATCGGCGAGATGTAGATGATGTCGGCGTAGTCGACTCGGGCGATTAGATGCGCTTGGTAGAACTGGCTCAGCGCGCCTTCCAGGAACAGCGCACGCACCCCGATCAGGCCCAGGACGGCGATGACGACACCCACCGTCGCGGCCAACATCGCCTCCACGAGGAACGGCAGCTGGGTGTACCAGCGGCTGGCACCGACCAAGCGCATGATGCCGATCTCGGTGCGCCGCGTGTACGCCGCGACCTGGACCATATTGGCGATCAGCAAGATCGCCCCGATGGCCTGAACCAGCGCCACGGCGAACGCCGCATTACTCAAGCCGTCGAGCACTGCGAACAGCCGGTCGATCAGCTGCTTCTCGTTCAGCGTGCCGCGCACCCCGGGCTGGCCTTCCATCGCCGCGGCGAATTCGGTGTGCTGGTCGGGACTGGTCAGCTTGACGATGAAGGACGCGGGAAAAGAGTCCTTGCCCGCAACGTCCTTGAACTCGGGAAACTTCTTGATCGCGTCCGCGTAGGCGTCCTGCTGGTTGACGAAACGGATCGACTTGACGTCCTGCCGGGTCTCGATCTTGTTGCGCAGTGCCCGGCACACATCACCACTGCAGGTGGGGTCGTTGGCCGACAAATCCTCGGTCAGATACACCTGGGTTTCGACGCGGTCGAGATAAATGGCCCGCGAGTTGTCGGCCAACCGGACTACCAGCAGTCCGCCCCCGAACAGTCCGATGGAGATCGCGGTGGTCAGGATCATCGCAACCGTCATCGTGACGTTGCGACGAAGGCCCGTCAGGACTTCGTTGAGAAGGAATCCGAAGCGCACTTAGCGATCCATCCCGTAGACGCCACCCTCTTCGTCGCGGACCAGCCGGCCCAGCGACAACTCCACCACCCGCTGCCGCATCGCGTCCACAATGTGGTGGTCGTGGGTGGCCATCAGCACGGTCGTCCCCGTGCGGTTGATCTTCTCCAAAAGATCCATGATGTCCTTACTGGTATCGGGGTCGAGGTTGCCGGTGGGCTCGTCGGCCAGCAATACCAGCGGCCGATTGACGTACGCGCGCGCGATCGCCACCCGCTGCTGTTCCCCGCCCGACAGTTCGTGCGGCAACCGATTGGCCTTGCCTGACAGGCCCACCGTGTCGAGCACTTCGGGCACCACCCGGTTGATGGCGTCGGCGCGCCTGCCGATGACCTCCAGCGCAAAAGCGACGTTGTCGTAGACCGTCTTTTGCTGCAGCAACCGGAAGTCCTGGAAGACGCAGCCCATCACCTGCCGCAGCTTGGGCACATTGCGTCCGCGCAACTTGTTGACGTGGAACTTCGACACCCGGATGTCACCTGATGACGGTGTCTCCGCAGCTAGCAGCAACCGCATGAAAGTCGACTTGCCCGACCCCGAGGGTCCAATGAGGAAGACGAACTCACCCTTGTCGATCTTGACGTTGATGTCATCCAAGGCCGGACGTGCCGACGATTTGTACTGCTTGGTGACATGTTCCAGGGTGATCATCACGGCACGCCAGTGTAGCCGGGTGGTTCGCCGGGAGGCGAAACTCAGCGCGCCGGGGTCGTGGTGGGCGTCGGGCCGGGGCCCGGAGGCGACGACGACGGTGGGCTGGTCGGGGTCGAGCTGGCCGGGCAGAAGGGTGGCGGCAGCAGGCACGGTGGCGGCGACGGAGACGGTGTCGTCGTGGTGGTCGTCGGCGGCACCGTGGTCGTCGGTGTCGGCGTCGGCGTGGGCGTGGTCGGCTGTTGTTGCTGCACCCGCGTGCGCGGCACCCACGTGTAGTTGGGGTCGGGGACGAAGCCCGGCGGCACCACCTGAGACGGCGGCGTGTTGCTGCGCGCCGGCTCCTGACTCGGACCGTAGGTCTCGTAGGTCCACCACAGCGCGACGAACACCACGATCAACACCAGTGTCGACGTGCGGACGCGCCCGCCGAACAGGTGGCTGGGCTTGCGGCCTTCTTCATTCTTGCGACGTCGCTGCAAAAGGTTCAGTTCGAATTTCATCGTTGCGCCACCGAACCCTTGTCTGCGCCAGTCACCTCGCCAGCCTCCGGTGAAGGGACGCCGCCGTCGTCGACAACCCCTACCGTCGCGTCGGCAGCGGTGACGATGCCGGCGCGGGCCAGAGCGCGGATGACCAGCACCCGTAGTTGCCGTCCGGCCTCGAACTGTTTGCCTGGCAGGGTGCGGGCCACCAACCGCAACGTGACGGTGTTGACCTCGATGCTTTCCACGCCCATCACGGTTGGTGCATCGAGCAGCAATTCGCCCAGCAACGGATTATCCAGTGCCCGCTCGCATTCCTGGTGCAGGACCTCGTTGACGCGGTTGAGGTCGGCACTCGTGGAGACGGGGATGTCGACGACGGCGCGCGCCCAGTCCTTCGACAGGTTGATCGTCTTGACGATGGTGCCGTTGGGGATGGTGAACAGCTCGCCATCCGAGGAGCGCAGCCTGGTGACGCGCAACGTCACGTTCTCCACCGTGCCGCGGGCCTCGGCGGCGACGCCCGTGACGGTCAACGACACCAGGTCCCCGAAGCCGTACTGCCGCTCGACGATGATGAAAAATCCCGCGAGCAAATCCTTGACTAGCTGCTGAGCACCGAAGCCCAGCGCCGCGCCGACCACTGTCGCGGGCGCGATGAGGCCCCCCACCGAGAACTGCAACACGCTGAGAATCTGCATCATCACGAAGATGGAGATCAGCACGATCGACACCCAGGAGATGACCGACGCAACGGCCTGGCGGTGTTTGGTGGCCTCCGAGCGGACCAACGCGTCACTTTCGGCGAAGCCCTCGTCAAGACTGCGCGTGATGCGTTGAGCCACCCAGTTGACGAACCGCGCGGCCAGCACCGCCGCGATCACCAGCATCGCGACCCGCACGCCCTTGTTGATGATCCATTCACCGATATGGCCGTGCCAAAAGTCATGCCATTGCCGCGCTGCGGAAGCTAGCGCGTTTGTCGCAAGAACCGTTGTATTAGTCGTCATCTTTCCTGTTACGCCACCGGATTCCCGCTTCCAGAAATCCGTCGATGTCCCCATCCAAGACAGCCGCCGGATTACCCACTTCGAACTCGGTGCGCAAATCTTTGACCATCTGATAGGGGTGCAGTACGTAAGACCGCATCTGGTTTCCCCAGGAGCTGCCGCCGTCGCCTTTCAAGGCATCCAACTCCGCGCGCTCTTCGGAACGCTTGCGCTCCAACAACTTTGCCTGAAGCACTCGTAACGCTGAAACTTTGTTCTGCAGTTGCGATTTCTCGTTCTGGCAAGTGACCACGATACCGGTTGGCAGGTGAGTGAGTCGAACCGCTGAGTCGGTGGTGTTGACCGACTGGCCGCCCGGACCGCTGGATCGATAGACGTCGACGCGGATGTCGCCTTCGGGGATTTCGATGTGGTCGACGGTCTCCACCACGGGCAGCACCTCGACCTCCGCGAACGACGTCTGACGTCGGCTTTGGTTGTCGAATGGACTGATTCGCACCAGTCGGTGCGTGCCCTGTTCGACCGACAATGTGCCGTAGGCAAAAGGCGCGTGGACGGCGAAGGTGGCGCTTTTGATTCCGGCTTCTTCGGCATAGGACGTGTCGAACACCTCAACGCCGTACTTATGTTGTTCAGCCCACCGGATATACATCCGCATCAGCATCTCGGCCCAATCGGCGGCGTCTACCCCACCCGCTCCGGAACGGATTGTGACCAACGCCTCACGTTCGTCGTATTCACCCGACAGCAAAGTGCGGACCTCAGTCGCTTCGATATCGGCGCGCAGGGCTTTGAGTTCAGCGTCGGCTTCGACGAGCGCCTTTTCGCCCTCCGCGCCTTCCTCTTCGCCGGCGAGTTCGTAGAGCACTGGCAGGTCATCTAGGCGTTGCCGCAACTCTTCGATGCGACGAAGCTCACCCTGGGTGTGGGACAGCTCACTGGTCACCTTCTGGGCGCGGGCTTGGTCGTCCCACAAGTTGGGGTCGGAGGCTTCCTGCTCCAGCTTCTCGATGCGGCTTTTCAGGCCGTCGACGTCAAGCACCCGCTCCACCGTGGTGAGGGTGGAGTCAAGGGCGGCGATATCTGCTTGACGATCAGGTTCCACAGGCGACCACGTTACCGGCAGCACCGTCTAGCATCAGAGACCATCAGGTGCACCCCGTGACTGCGACGCTTAGCTCCGTCCGCGTGGCAGCCGGGCCCGAACAGAAGGTAAGTATGCGTCCCTACCATGTCGCGATCGTCGGCTCTGGGCCGTCGGGCTTCTTTGCCGCCGCCTCCCTGCTCAAGGCCGCCGCTGCGTCGGAAGACATCGACGTAGCGGTGGACATGCTGGAGATGTTGCCGACGCCGTGGGGTCTGGTGCGCTCTGGCGTCGCACCCGATCACCCCAAGATCAAGTCGATCAGCAAACAGTTTGAGAAGACCGCCGCGGACCCGCGGTTCCGCTTCTTCGGCAATGTGGTCATCGGTGAGCATGTCGAGGCCGCCGAACTCGCCACGAACTACGACGCGGTGATCTACGCCGTCGGCGCCCAGTCGGACAAGCCGCTGAACATTCCGGGCGAAGACCTGATCGGCAGCATCTCGGCCGTCGATTTCGTGGGCTGGTACAACGCGCATCCACACTTCGAGGACAAGACACCGAATCTCTCCGGCGCCCGAGCGGTGGTGGTAGGCAACGGCAACGTCGCCATCGACGTTGCCCGCATTCTGGTCACCGATCCCAATGTGTTGGGACAGACCGACATTGCCGACCATGCGTTGGAGTCACTGCGTCCTTGCGGGGTCGCCGAGGTGGTGATCATCGGCCGACGCGGCCCGCTGCAAACCGCGTTCACCACGCTGGAGTTGCGTGAGCTCGGCGAACTCGAGGGTGTCGACGTGATTGTCGACCCGGCGCAATTCGCCGACATCACCGACGAGGACGCCGAGGCCGCGGGCAAGACCACCAAGCAGAACATCAAGGTGTTGCGCGGCTACAGCGAGCGCGAGCCACGGCCCGGCCATCGTCGAATCGTCTTCAAATTCATGACATCTCCGATCGAAATCAAGGGTGAGCACAACGTCGAACGGATTGTGCTGGGCCGCAACGAACTCGTGACCGACGAAAGCGGCTGGGTTTCCGCCAAGGACACCGGAGAACGCGAGGAGTTGTCGGCGCAACTGGTGGTCCGCTCGGTTGGCTACCGCGGTATTCCTACTCCCGGACTGCCCTTCGACGAAAAGCGCGGCACCATCCCGCACAGCGACGGGCGGATCGAAGGCAGCCGCAACGAATACGTCGTCGGCTGGATCAAGCGCGGTCCCACCGGGGTGATCGGTACCAACAAATCCGATTCCCAAGACACTGTCAACACCCTGCTCGCTGATCTGGCTGCTGCCGAACTATCGGACTTTCCCGACGACCACGCCGACAAGCTCCTCGGCTGGTTGACCGAGCGTCAGCCGAAGGTGGTCACCTCGGCGCACTGGGACGCCATCGACCAGTTCGAGCGCGCGGCCGGCGAACCGCACGGCCGCCCCCGGGTGAAGTTGGCGAACCTGGCCAAGCTACTGCAGATCGGCCACGGCTGAGCCCGGCCGGGGCCGGACGAAGCGGGCCGCCACTACCCCAGTAGCACTCCGGGGTTGAGGATTCCGGCTGGATCCAGCTCGCGCTTGACGGCTCGCAGTGCGGCGGCGAACGGGCCGGGGCGCTGCCGGTCATACCACGGACGGTGGTCGCGGCCGACTGCGTGGTGGTGGGTGATGGTGCCACCGTGGGAGCTAATCGCCTCGGAGACAGCGGCTTTCATCTCATCCCATTGCGCGTCGAGCGAGCCCCACCGCCCGGCGGCGTAGATACCGTAGTACGGCGCCGGCCCGTCGGGGTACACGTGGGTGAACCGGCAGGTCACCACCCCGGCGCTGCAAATCTTTGCGATCGCCGCCTGCGCCGCACCAGTGACCGCGGCGTGCAACTCGTCGAATCCGGTCCAGGTGCATGCGGTTTCGAACGTCTCGGCGATGACGCCGCGACGGGCCAGCGCGTCGCGCTGATACGGCATTCGCAAGAAGGCCGAGCGCCAGCTCTCCGAGGCGTCCGCAGCACCCGCTTCCGTTCGCTCGCCCTGAGAGTCGCGGCTGCGCTGCGCGATAACCCTGCCGCCGTGTTCCGCGGCGATCTCCAACGCTCGGTGCAGCCACGGGTCTATCGGATGGTCAGCCGATTCGAAGGCCAGCACCAACAAGCCACCGCCAACCGGGGTTCCGGCATTCAAGAACGCCTCGGCGGGGTCGAGCAGTCGGCAGTTAGCCGGGAACAACCCGGCCTGCGCAACGGTGCGGGTCGCCGCCACGGCCGCGGACCAGTCCTCGAACGCCACTGAGGCCGTGACCTGCCAGCGCGGGCGGTTCTGTAACCGCATCCAGGCCTCGGTGATCACGCCGAGCGTGCCCTCGGAGCCGATGAAGAGCCGGTCCGGGGACGGCCCGGCGCCGGAACCCGGCAACCGGCGAGATTCACTGACCCCAGCGGGGGTTACGACGCGCACCGACTCGGTCAGGTCGTCGATGTGGGTGTAGAGGGTGGCGAAATGTCCGCCCGCGCGGGTGGCCAGCCAGCCGCCCAGGCTGGAAAACGCGAAGGATTGCGGGAAGTGGCGCAGCGTCAAGTCGTGCCGGCGCAGTTGGTCCTCGATCCACGGCCCCAATGCGCCTGCCTGAATCCGGGCCGCCCGGCTGACCTGGTCTACCTCCACTACCGCGCTCATCGCGCTGACATCCAAAGTGATTGCCGGCTGGTCGAATCGAGGTTCTACCCCACCCACCACGGAACTGCCGCCGCCATAGGGTATGGCCGGAATCTGTTGGCGCGTACACCAATCCAGCACATCGACCACATCCTGCTCGCGGCGCGGACGCACGATAAGGTCCGGCAGGTGATCGAGCCGACCCTGCAGGTTGCGCGCGACGTCGCGGAATGCCTTTCCGCGCGCGTGACCGGCCCGGTCGACGACATCCGACGAGCACAACGCGGACAACGAAGCCGGCGGGGCGATCCGCGGACTTGGCAACCCAAGCGCATTCGGGTCCGGCGGTCGGTGGTCGGTGAGGTCGTGTCCGGGCAGCATGGCCGACACGCGCGCGACGAGGTCTCTCGTCTCCTGCTCCGTCAGGGCTTCTTCGAGCGTGCCCCAGCCCCACCACGAACGCATCGGGGGCAGTTATCAGCGCTTGAGGAGAACGAGTGCGCCTGCCGCAAGCACCAGCGCCAGGGTGAGCACGATTCCCCATCCGGTGCCGGCGAACACCCAGGTGACCACGATCAGCGCCAGAAACGGCGACGCCGCGAAAAGGGCGATCCCGGGGTTCTGCCTGAGCACCGCCAACGCACTCTTGGCGCGGATAGGGTCGATTTCCTTGCCTGCCATCCGTTCAGAATGCCAGGTGAGCACCACAATGCAACCCGTCATGCGGATCAGCGAGTATGGACACGACGAGCCGGAAGGGATGGCGACCAGAATGACGATCAGTGTCGACGAGCGCGCCGAGTTGAAGGCGGCGGTGCGCGGGCTGTTGCACGAACGGTGCACCGAGGCAGACGTGCGCCGCGTGATCGGCACTGACGATGGGTTCGATCGCGAACTGTGGGAGATGCTCGCCGAGCAGGGTGTGACGGGGGTGTTGGTCGACAGCGATTGCGGAGGCATCGGTCTGAGCGCACTCGAGGTCGAGGCGATCGCCGAGGAGATCGGTGCGGCGCTGCTCCCCTCCCCCTGGTTATCGAGCGCGGTGCTCACCGTCGCACTGATTCGGGCCGCCGGATCCCGGGAGGACAAGCGACGGCTGCTGCCCGGTCTCGCCGACGGCACGTCGATCGGGACGGTCGCCATCACCGGTGCTCGCGGCACCTGGACTCCGAAAGACGTTGGTGTTCAGGCCAGCCCCACCGAAACATTGTCGGGTAGCGCACATTACGTCACCTGGGGCCAGCTGGCCGACGTCATCTTGATCGTGGCAGACACCGCAGAGGGCCCCGGTGTGTTCGAGGTCGCGCCAAGCGCCCAAGGGTTCACCCGCAGCGCAGCAACGGTTTTCGACCCCACCGTGCGGCTCTCGACGTTTACCTTCGACGACACCCCAGCGCGTCGGCTCGGTAACGCGGGCTGGGAAGCGGTCCAGGACGCGCTGGACTCGGCCGTGATCGCGCTGGCCGGTGAACAGGTCGGCGGATCCCGCCGGATCTTCGACATCACCGTCGAATACCTGCAGACACGGGTTCAGTTCGGCCGAGCGATCGGAAGCTTTCAGGCCCTCAAACACATGGCCGCCGACCTGCTGCTGGAGAACGAATCCGCGATGTCGGCGGCACACCATGCGGCTGCGATGAATGCTTCGCGACACGAACAAGCAGACGAGGCACTGGCTTTGGCGGGATTCGTGTGCGCCGAGACCTATGAGTCCACCGCCATGCACGCCATCCAGATGCACGGCGGCATCGGGTTCACCTGGGAGCACCCCGCGCATCTGTTCTTGCGCCGCGCCCGCACCGGCATGCAATTGTTCGGCGCCCCGGCGCTTTACCGCGAGCGCTACCTCGTCTCGAAAGGCGCGTGAAATGTCGGAAAGCTCGTTGCCCACCGCTGAGCAACTCCGGGTCGAAGTCCGGGACTGGCTGCGCCACAACTGGACTGGTCTGCCCAAACACGATGACCCGTGGAGCAGTTCCCCAGAGCGCATCGAGTGGCTCGAGCAGGTCCTCGATGCCGGCTATGCGGTACCGACCTATCCCGCCGAGTGGTTTGGCCGTGGGTATCCCACCGACTTGGCGGCGGTCATCCGTCAGGAGTTCGCCGCCGTCAAGGCACCCGGGGCGGGTCAGGACAAATACAACATCCCTGCCAACACCATCCTGAAGCTGGGTTCGCAGGCGCTCAAACAGCAACTGCTACGGGACTTCCTGTCCGAGCGCGCCCGTACGTGTCTGCTCTACAGCGAACCTGGCGCCGGATCCGATCTTGCGGCCGTGCGCACCACGGCGGTGGAGCAGGGCGACCACTGGGTCGTCAACGGGCAGAAGGTGTGGACATCGGGTGCGCGAACGGCCGACTACGCGCTGCTGATCGCCCGTACCGACTGGGATGTACCAAAACACAAGGGCCTCAGCTTCTTTCTGCTGCCGATGAAGCAATCCGGCATCGACGTACGTCCGCTGGTGCAGATCACCGGCGAATCTCATTTCAACGAGGTCTTCATCACCGACGCCACCGTTCCGGAGCATCATCTACTCGGCGGTGAGGGCAACGGCTGGCGTGCACTGCAGACCGCGCTGGCCTATGAACGGTCCATCATGGGTGACACCGGGCGCGCTTCCCGCAACCGATCTCGGGCGGACGACCTGATCGCTCTGGCACGAGAGCACGGACGCCTCGAAGATCCCGCGGTGCGGCAGTCGCTGGCTGATGTGGTGGCCATGCGAGAACTCAACGCGCTCAACAACGCTCGAGCCAAGGCCACCGCCGCGCAGGGCACGTCGAGTTCGATCATGTCGTTGGGCAAGCTGGCGATGTCACGAATCCTGCACGCCGAGGCGCGGCTGAAAACCGAGCTGATCGGGGCCTCAGCGCTGCTTGCCGGCAGTGAGAATCCCGAAGCCGACGACGTCAACTTCCTTGCGCTCAACGCATTTTTCACCTCGATCGGTGGTGGCACCGATCAGATCCAACGCAACATCATCGGGGAACGAGTCCTAGGTCTGCCCAAAGAGCCCGAGGCTGACCGCGACATCCCATTTCGCCAGGCCCGCCGCAGCTGAGCACATACGGCGTTCTTGGTTGCGAGGGATGGTGAGGACCGAAGTCCCTATTGATCCACGGTCCGAATCCGTAACGTCGTTGGCGTGGACATCGAGGTCGTCAAGAGCGCAATCCTCGTGGCCTGCCGGGCGCCGTCAGTGCACAACAGCCAACCGTGGCGATGGGTTGTCGAGAACGACGCGGTTCATCTTTTCGCCGATCGCAACCGAACCGTGCCCGCCACAGATCATTCCGGGCGCGATGCACTGCTGAGCTGTGGCGCCGCACTTGACCACTTTCGGGTGGCGATGACCGCTGCGGGCTGGCGGGCCGGAACCGACCGTTTCCCAAATCCGAACAATCCCGCGCATCTGGCGACGCTGCACTTCAGCAAGCTCGACCACGTAACCTCGGCCCAGCACACCCGGGCGGCGGCGATTCTGCAGCGCCGCACCGATCGGCTGCCCTTCGACCGGCCCAGCTTCTGGGGCCAGTTCGAACCTGTGCTGCGCACCATGATCGCTGACGACATAGCAACGGTTGAGGTCTTGCGCAACGATCACCGCGCAGACCTCGTTGCGGCTTCCAAGCTCAGCGAGGCGCTGCGCCGAGACGACGCGTCATATCACGCCGAACTAGATTGGTGGACTTCGCAATTCACCTTGTCCGAAGGTATGCCGCCCTCGGCGTTGTTGTCTGAAACCGAACGTTCGCGGGTCGGCGTGGCCCGGGAATTTCCGGTGCGCGGCCACCAGGATCGGCGTCCGGAAGTAGCTTCGGACTGCTCGAAGATTCTGGTGTTGTCGACACCGGATGACACAAGAGCCGATGTACTGCGGTGCGGCGAAGTACTCTCAACGGTGCTACTGGAATGCACCATGTCCGGAATGGCGACCTGCACCTTGACCCACCTGATCGAATCGAGCGAGAGTCGCGACATCGTCCGCGAACTGATCGGCAGACGCGGCGAACCGCAAGTCTTGATCCGCGTGGGAATAACGCCCGCGATGGAGGCACTTCCGGCTCCGACTCCACGCCGACCCCTTGAGACTGTCCTGGAAATTCGCCATGAAAGGTTGAGCCGATGACCGACGAACCGATCACCGTCCTATCCGAAAGCCAGAGTTGGGACTTGCTGGGTACCGCCACGCTCGGTCGGCTGGTGACCAACTTCGCCGGTGAACCGGAGATCTTCCCAGTCAACTATGTCGTCCAACACCGCTCGATACTGTTCCGGACGGCCGCCGGCACCAAGCTGTTCTCGGCGATAGCCAACCGCACGGTGCTCTTCGAGGCCGACGACCACACCGTGGAGCAGGGCTGGAGTGTGATCGTGCGCGGCCGCGCCCAACTGTTGAAGACCGACGCCGACATCGCCGAAGCCGACCGGGCCGGACTGTACCCGTGGATCGCGACCGTCAAGCCCAACTATGTGCGGGTGGTTCCGTCCGATATCACCGGCCGCCGTTTCGTTTTCGGGCCGGAGCCCGACCGCAACGAAACCGTTTCGTAAGCGGTCTCAGCGCACCAGCAGCGCATCGAGCTCAGGTGCCTGGGCATCAGCGCCGCAAAGCCGTCGGTGCATCGACCACGCGATTCGTCCGGCCTGCACCTTGGCGTGCCGGGCAACGGGTCCGTCAAACATGTCGTCGACGGCCGCATGCCACAGCGTCACCCACCGGACGAAGTGGCGGCCCGCCAATGGCGTCCGGTCATGCAGTGCCCGGTGCACCGTCAGCGCACTGCCTCGATAACGGCCGGCGCGAAACAACACCGTCTCCCAGAAGTCGCACATCGTCGGGATATGCCCGTCGAGCCCGGCAGCCCTGAGGTCGCTGAACGGCTGGTACAAAACCTCGTCCTGCAGCGCCATGCCGTAGAAGTGTTGCAGCAGGGCCGCAATGTCCTCACGATCAGCCAAATCCGCGCAAGGTCGGCTCACGTCATACCACCAGGGACAGCGGTCCACGCCGGGGCGGGTTTTGGCGCCGCTCACTGATTTTCACCAGTCTCGCCACGGCCGCCTCAATTCCCCGTGCCAGTTTGTCTGCGTCGACGACCACGTCGTAGTCAGTGAGTATCCCGAAGAAGAGGTCATCGGCGTAGCTGAGCATTGCCACCCCGGTCCGTAAATCCATCGCCAGGGGCGGCACCGGGTACAGCCCAACTATCTGCTTGCCCAACACCCGCAACGGCAAGCGCGGCCCGGGCACGTTGGTTGCCACGGTCGCCACCCCACGTTGGGGTAGTCGCATCAACAAACCCACCGTCCAGGCACTCAACGCGAACGGAACACGATTTGCCAGGGATACGAACACATTTCCCGCCTGCCGTTGACCGCTGGACTTTGCCCGATTCAAGCGGTCGTGGACGGTCCGCAACCGCTGCACCGGATTCTCCTCGTCCACCGGCAAATTGGGCAGCAGCAACGACACTCGGTTGTCGGCAGTTTCGAACGCATCGGCCGAACGCACCGATACAGGCACCAGTGTCCGTAACGAATCACGCAGGGGCTTGAGACCGCGCTCGATCATGACGTTGCGGTAAGACTCGGTAATCGCTGCTAAGGCAACATCATTGACGGTGACATCGAAGCTTTTCGAAATCTGCTCGATGTCGGACATGGCCACCCGCGCCCCGCTGTAGCGACGCAGGTCGCTGAGCGGGCCGTTCAGCGACGACCCCCCTGGGTTCATTAGGCCCGCGGCGATTTCGCCGGCGCCGTGCGCGGCCTGGATGATGCCCGCGGTCAGCGCGGCCGAAGCGGCCCACAACCCGCCGAGCAACCCCCGGCTCTGGTTGGCGCTGTCGGCCCCCTTTTTGCTCGCGTGGGCTTTTTGGACGTGGTGGGCAAAACTGTTGCCGCGGATGCCGTCATCACACAGCCCGGCAAGTACATGTGTCGCCGCGATGCCGTCGGCCATGCAGTGGTGCAGCTTGGTCAGCATCGCCCAGCGGTCCTCCGCGAGGCCCTCGATGACCCAGACCTCCCACAGCGGCCGATCGCGGTCCAGACGGCGGGCCATCACGTCGGCGATCAGCGCGTACAGCTCGCGCTCGTCGCCCGGTTGCGGCAACGCGGCACGCCGCACGTGCCTCTCGATGTCGAAGTCGGGGTCGTCCACCCACTCGGGGGCGCCCAGGTCCAACGGGTGCAACCTTAGCCGCTGTCCGAACCGGGGGCAGCTGCGGATGCGTTGTCCGAATGCCGCAACCAGCGCCTCCTGTTGCGGGGCCGGTCCTTCGACCACGGCCAAGCCCCCGATGGCCAGGCTGACCCGCGAATCCACGTCTTCGGCCTTGAGAAACCCGGCATCCAGTGTGGTCAGCTGGTCCATGACAAACGCCCCTTGCATCACGGTGGAAGTTATCTGCTACTCGTAGTCCCACTATCCCCTCGCCGGGGTGGTCCACAGCAGGGCCAAAGGTCCCTCGGTACCAGGGCTTCGTGCTCTGCCACGGCACCGGTAAGCGGACGATCCTGGAATGCATGATCACCGTCATCGACAAGAAGGGCTCGGCGCCCATGAACGCGCAATTCCCGGATGCCGACACGCTGCGGACGGTCCTCACGCTGGCTACCCGCGCGCCGTCCATCTACAACACTCAGCCGTGGCGATGGCGAGTGGGCGCCGCGCAGTTGGATCTGTTCGCAGAACCCGAGCTGCAGCTGCAGAGCACCGACCCGGACGGGCGTGACTTGATGATCAGCTGCGGCATCGCGCTACATCATTGCGTCGTCGCGCTGGCGTCGATGGGCTGGCACGCCAAGGTGAGTCGCTTCCCCGACCCGGCCGATGCCCGCCACCTGGCCGCCATCGAGGTGGTACCTCAGGTTCCCGATCAGGCGGACATCGCGCTGGCTGCGGCCATCCCGCGGCGCCGGACCGACCGGCGTGCCTACAGCTCTTGGCCGGTCCCCGGCGGAGACATCGCACAAATGGCCGCCCGCGCGGCTCGGGCCGGAGTCATGCTGCGTCAGGTCGATGCCATCGAGAGAATGAAAGCTATTGCGGTGACGGCGGTCTCGAGTCACGCGATTGACGCCGAATATATGCGCGAACTCACTACGTGGAGCGGACGCTACGGTTCGGTGGCCGGTGTTCCGGCTCGCAGCGCGCCACGGTCGGACGTCAACTCCCCGTTCCCGGGCCGTTTGTTCGCGGATCCCAGTCTGGCCCAGCCGTCGGGCATCTCGCCCGCCGACGACAGCGCCGCGATCCTGGCACTGGGCACCGAGAACGACGATGCGCTGGCGCAACTTCGCGCCGGCGAGGCCACCAGCATCGTCTTGCTGACCGCCACCGCAATGGGGCTGGCCTGCTGTCCGATCAGCGAGCCACTGGAAATCCCGGAGACCCGTGCTGCTGTTCGCGCCGACGTATTCGGCGCCAGTGGCTACCCGCAGATGCTGCTGCGGGTGGGCTGGGCCCCGGTCAACGCCGATCCGCTGCCGGCCACCCCGCGACGTCGGCTAACCCGGGTCGTCGAGTGGCCCGAGTAGTCACTGAGTAGTCACTACTGCAGGAGCGGCGCTGACCAACGCACCAAAGTTCCACCACCGGGCTGGTTTTCGACCGTGAACTCACCGCCAACTTCTTCCGCACGGCGCCGCAGGTTCATCAGGCCACTGCCGGTGTAATCGTCGGGCATGCCGCAACCGTTGTCGCTGACCTCGATGCACAAGTCGTCTTCGACCCGGACCCGCACCGCCAACGTCACGGCCCGTGCGTGACGGGCGGCGTTGCTGACCGCTTCCCGGACCACCGCCTCAGCGTGATCGGCCAACCCGGCATCGACCACTGACACCGGGCCGATGTATTGCACGGTGGTGCGCAACCCCGCTCCAGCGAATTGGCCGACGGCCTCATCGATTCGTTGCCGCAACCGGGTGATGCCCTGCGATGCCCCGTGCAGATCGAAAATGGTGGTCCGGATCTCCTGAATGACCGCCTGCAGGTCGTCTATAGCCTCTGAAAGTCGTTGTTGCACTTCAGGTTCACGCGTCCGCGGGACAGTCCCCTGCAATGAAAGTCCCACCGCGAACAACCGCTGGATTACGTGGTCATGCAGATCTCGGGCGATGCGGTCTCGGTCGGTCAGCACGTCTAGTTGGCGCATCTGCCGCTGTGAGGTCGCCAGTTGCAGGGCCAGCGCCGCCTGGTCGGCGAATGCGACCATCATCTCGAGCTGTTCGTCGGTGAAAGGTCCAAGTCCGCCGTGGCGTAGCACCACGACAACTCCGGCGACGGTATCGGTGGCGCGCAGTGGCAGCAGCAACGCGGGCCCCGCCGGGACGAGGCCGGCCATGCCGTCGAGGTCCAGCCGGTCGATCTGGCGTGGCGTGCCGTTGGCGAAGACCTCACCCAAGGCGGTGCCCGCTACCGGAATGGTCTGCCCGGCAAGCGAAGTCAATGAATCGACGCCAACCGTTTCGATCACGAGCAGCTCGGTCACATCGGCGGCGGGGGTATTCTCATCCAGCGGTACCGCTACCAGCGCGGCATCGGCCGCGGTCAGCTTGATCGCCTCCTCGCCAACCAGCCGAAAGACCGTCGCGGGTTCGGTGCCTGACAGCAGTTCGGTGGCGATGTCGCGGGTTGCCTCGATCCACGACTGGCGCGCCTTGGCTTGTTGATAGAGCCGCGCATTTGCGATTGCGATACCTGCCGCGGCGGCCAGCGCCTGCACCAGCACCTCATCGTCATCGCTGAAGGGTTGTCCATTGGTCTTGTCGGTCAGGTACAGCGTGCCGAACGCCACGTCGCGCACCCGCACCGGCACCCCGAGGAACGTCCGCATCGGCGGATGGTGGGTGGGAAAACCCACCGAGGCTGGGTGCTGCGAAACATCGTCCAGCCGTAGCGCTTTAGGCTCGTCGATAAGCAGACCGATGACGCCGAGCCCCTCGGGAAGGTGGCCGATGCGCCGCACGGTTTCTTCGTCGATACCTTCGTGGACAAAGTTCAATACCCGGTTGTCCCGATCGTGGATTTCCAGCGCACCGTATCGGGCCTCGACGAGTTTGGTGGCCGAGTGCACGATCGATCGCAGGGTTTCGTTGATCTCCAGACCCGAGGTGACCACCAACATGGCCTCCAGCAAGCCATCGAGGCGGTCCCGGCCCTCGACGATCTGCTCGACCCGATCCTGCACCTCGACCAGCAGCTCGTGCAGTCGCAGCTGGGACAGCGTTTGGCGCAGCGGATGCAGACCGGCGTCGT
Organism: Mycobacterium asiaticum; assembly: GCF_001673365.1. Taxonomy (GTDB): domain Bacteria; phylum Actinomycetota; class Actinomycetes; order Mycobacteriales; family Mycobacteriaceae; genus Mycobacterium; species Mycobacterium asiaticum_A. The sequence goes on along the minus strand of NZ_LZLS01000023.1, from coordinate 22,440 downwards.
CTGAACTCATCGACGGTCACCGGGTGCCCGGGAGCGTTTCAATTCCGTTGCGAATACCGCGGCTTGGGTCCGGCGTTCCATCCCCAGCTTCGCCAGCAGTCGGGAGACGTAGTTCTTCACCGTCTTCTCGGCCAGGAACATCCGGTCGGCGATCTGCTTGTTGGTCAAACCTTCGCTGAGGAGTCCGAGCAGGGTTCGCTCCTGGTCGGTGAGGCCCGATAACGGGTCCGGCTTCTCGGTGGCATCGCGCAGCTTGGACATCAGGGCGGCTGCGGCACGGTTGTCCAGCAGCGACCGGCCAGCACCCACCTCTTTGACCGCGCGGGCCAGTTCCATGCCTTTGATGTCTTTGACGACGTACCCGCTGGCGCCGGCCAGGATCGCGTCGAGCATCGCCTCGTCGGAAGTGTAGGAAGTCAGGATCAGGCAGCGCAGTTCGGGCATCCGGGACAACAGATCACGGCACAGTTCGATGCCGTTGCCATCGGGTAGCCGGACATCGAGAACCGCTACATCCGGGTTGGCCGCCGGGATTCGGGACATCGCTTCGGCTACCGAACCGGCTTCACCCACAACGTCGAGTTCGGGGTCGGCGCCGAGCAAGTCGATCAGGCCGCGCCGTACCACCTCGTGATCGTCGACCAAGAAGACTTTTACCAACGCACCCTCCGAAGTCAGTCCCTACAAGTTGCCACACCGCACCGTCAATACCGAGGATCCCGCGTTGTACACGCTGCACACCTGGGCGGTATGCGAGTCGGTGACCAACAGTTGGTTCGGTGTGGCGCAGTCGGCCAGGTAGCGGTAGGGATGGCCGCGGACGACGGCCTGCTCGACCGGCACATCTGGGTACAGTCGCGTCCACCGGCTCAGCCGCCGATCCAATTTTGTTGGCTCCGTCCGACTTTCACCGCCCGCGGCCACCAGTGCCGGCGCCGCCTGTACGCAGACGGCACGTAGCGGGACGCCACGGAGCCGAGCCTGCCGGAATGCGTGTCGCAGCACGGCACCATTGTCCACTTCTGCGACCACCCGCTGGACCCTAGGGGTCCGAGCGGCGTCGGCCGCGTCGGGCGACCGGTTGATCACCGCGACCGGACACAGCGACGATCCGGCCAGTGTGCCCGCGACCGAGCCCTGGCCGCTGCGCGCGTGGTTGAGGCCCATCGAGCCAACACAGATCATGGCCGCTGACCTGGATTCCTCCATCAACTTGTTGAGCGGCTTGCCCCACAGCACATCGGTTTCGACGGTGACCCGTTTGCCGGTGGCCTCGACCGCGCGGAAGGCGTCATACAGTGCCGTGCGGGCGGTTGCCTGGCGTTGCTCGACGCCACCGCTGAGCTTCGAAAGATCGACGACGTAAACCAGACGCAGCGGCACGTTCCGATCGGCGGCCTCGTCCACGGCCCACAGGGCCGCCTGCACTGCCGCCCTGGATCCATCGATACCAACTACGACTGCAGGAGTTGACTCGCGGGTGCTCATCGCGGTCTCCCTTACCTAGACCTTCTGACTACGTTCCACGCTATTGCCCGTCATCCTTCGGACCCAGAGGCGTTGGTCCCGGCTCTAGGGCCATAAGTCCCTAGGAAAATCCAGGTGGGCGAAATCTAATCTTGCTTATGCGGGACAACCCGAATTGGATAGTTGCGGGGGCCGCACGCGGGTCAGATGTCCGGCGCCCGGTGACACAGCCATAGCCCATAACCCATAGCCCAACTTTCCGCCTAGACAGGAGATCTGAATGGCCCTACGGGAAAGTCCGTCCTCGAATCCTGCATCGCCGAGTCCCAGCAACCAATCAGATCAACCACTGATCGGTAGAGGGTGGGTTCAGGGCGTCGCCCTGGTCATGATCTTCGGCTTTTTGGTAATGGGCATTTTGGCCTACCGCACGTATACCGCGGCAATGCCCATGCCGGACAAGGTGGTTACCGAATCTGGCCAGGTGTTGTTCACCGCGGACGACATCACTAAGGGCCAAGAACTCTTCCAGGCCCGTGGGCTGATGGAGTACGGATCGGTGCTCGGCCACGGCGCCTACCTGGGACCCGACTACACGGCCGACTACCTACGGATGGCAACCGACGAAGTCGCCAATCAATTCCGCGCGGAGGGTGTCGCCGAGCCGCGCGAAAAAGTGGTCAAAGAGTTCCGCACCAACCGCTACAACGCCGACACCAAAACGTTGGTATTCACCGATCGGCAGGGCGCGGCCTTCGACCGGATCCAAAGCCACTATGCCGAGATCTTCGGTGAGAACTCCACGAAGTACGGCTTGCTGCCGCATTTGATCACTGACAAAACGCAAATCCGGCAGTTGACAGCCTTCTATGCGTGGACCGCATGGGCGGCCTCGGCTGAGCGACCCGGACACAAGTACAGCTACACCAACAACTGGCCGGCCGAGCAGCGCGTCGACAACGGCCCGACCGCGTCGGTGGTCGTCTGGTCGGCGTTGTCCTTGATTGCTCTGCTGGGCGGTATTGGAATCATGTTCGCCATCTACGGGAGGTGGAGCCAGAAAGTTGGGTGGCACGGCGCCGAGACGTCCACTCTGTCGTTCCGACAGCCGGGCGAGGTCAGCCTGACCCCGGCACAACGAGCATGCATCTGGTTCTTTGCCGTCGTGTCGGTGCTGTTCTTGTTGCAAACGCTGCTGGGCGCGGCGGCCGAGCACTACCGGGCCGATCTGTCCACCTTCTTCGGCTTCGACCTGGCCCGCGTACTTCCGTACAACTTGGCCCGCACCTGGCACCTGCAGCTGGCCCTGTTCTGGACCGCGGCAGCCTTCCTGGCCGGCGGCATCTTCCTGGTGCCGTTCATCGCCCGCCGGGAGCCCAAACGTCAGGCCCTGCTGGCCTATGTGCTGCTGGGTGCGGTTGCGCTCGTGGTGTTCGGCTCGATGATCACCGAGGCACTGTCCATCTACGGTGTGATACCCGAGGGCGGCCTGTTCTCCCAGCAGTGGGAGTACCTGGACCTGCCACGGTTGTGGCAGGTCTTGCTGATCATCGGGATGTTCGTGTGGATCGCGATCATCTGGCGCGGCATGCGGGCCAGACTCAAAGGCGAGTCGAAGATGAACATGCCGTGGTTGTTCTTCTTCTCCGGCTTGGCAATTCCGGTGTTCTACACCGTGGGCTTGCTTGCCGGCAGTGACACTCACTTCACCGTCGCCGACTTCTGGCGATTCTGGGTGGTGCACCTGTGGGTCGAGGACTTCCTCGAACTGTTCACCACCGTGATGGTGGCCTACATGTTCGTGTTGCTCGGTGTGGTGCGCGAACGCATCGCCCTGGGTGTGATCTTCCTGGACGTCATCCTTTACTCCGCGGGCGGCGTGATCGGCACGATGCACCACCTGTATTTCTCCGGAACCCCGGTGGAGCACATGGCACTTGGCGCGTTCTTCTCGGCGGCCGAGGTCATCCCGCTGACCTTCCTGACCGTCGAGGCATGGGCGTTCCTGCAGCTCGGTGCGCGCCAGCAGACCGGCGACGCCAATCCGTTCCCGCACCGTTGGGCAGTGATGTTCCTGGTGGCCGTGGGCTTCTGGAACTTCTTGGGCGCCGGGATCTTCGGCTTCCTGATCAACCTTCCGGTGGTGTCCTACTACCAGATCGGCACCGCGCTCACGGCCAACCACGGCCACGCGGCCATGATGGGCGTGTACGGGATGCTCGCCGTGGGCTTGGCCATGTTCGCGTTCCGCTACGTGATTCCGGCCGACAAGTGGCCGGAGAAGTGGGCCCGAATCTCGTTCTGGTGCATGAACATCGGGTTGGCCTGGATGGTCTTCGTCACCTTGCTGCCGCTGGGTGTGATGCAACTGTTCCACTCTGTCAACGATGGCTACTACGAGGCACGCTCGTTGGGCTACATCACCAAACCCGGAAATGCGGTGCTCGAATGGCTGCGTATGCCCGGTGACATCATCCTGATCGTCGGTGGCGTGTTGCCCTTCGTCTGGATCGCTTTGACCGCGCTGCGCCACTTCCGTTCTGGCACCACCGTGGAGGAGCTACCCGAGCATCCGCTGTACACCGAGAACCCTGCGGTGGTACCAGCGGAGGCGAAGGACTGACCTGTGGCCGCGCCCGCGACGACGGTGTGGTTGATTGCCGGATATTCGCTGATGCTGCTGGCCATCGGGTGGTGCTTCGACCTGATGGCCCGGCACGCTTCGGCGCGTGCGGCGACTTGGCGCACCGGCCAATTCAACTACCGTCCCGACCATGACGCCTGGGTCTGTCCCCAGGATCACTGGCTGTGGCCGACGTCGTTCGACCCCAAGCACCGGGTGATGCGGTATCGGGCTTTGCCGGTGGTGTGCAACAGTTGTCCGGTCAAGTCCACCTGCACTACCTCCGATCACGGCCGCGAGATCAGCCGCGAGGTCGATCCGTGGCCGCATTCGGAAGCGGGCCGCTTCCACCGTGGGATCGCTTGCGCCGTAGCCGCTTTCGGGATCGTGCTGCCGTTGGCGATGGTGGTCGCCAACCATTCCCCTGCCGAGGTGCTGATCCTGGCCGGTACCGTCGTGATCGTCGCGCTACTGGGGCTACCGCTTGCCCGTCACCTGTGGAACACCCCCGCCAACGCGCCGGACTATCTGCCGCACCGCACCGCGATAGAGGATCAGGTGGCCGCGGCGGTCGACCGCTATTCCACCCGCTGGGGCGGCTGGGAAGGCAAGGAGGACAAAGCATGACCGGCACTGTCATCGGTGTTGTCGTCGTCGTGATCGTGCTGGTGGCCGTGCTTGCCGTGGTGTCACTGTCGGTGCTTCGCGAGTACGAGCGCGGGGTGGTGTTCCGCATGGGCCACGTGCGTCCGCTTTACCAGCCGGGTCTGCGGTTCCTGCTTCCGTTGGTGGACAAGATGATCCGGGTCGACCAGCGACTGGTGACGCTGACCATCCCGCCGCAGGAGGTGATCACCCGAGACAACGTGCCGGCGCGAGTCAACGCGGTGGTCATGTTCCAGGTGACCGAACCGCTGAAAGCGATTCTGGCCGTGGAGAACTACGCCGTGGCAACCTCGCAGATCGCCCAGACGACGCTGCGCTCGCTGCTGGGCAGGGCCGATCTGGACACCCTGCTGGCGCACCGTGAGGACCTCAACAGCGACCTGCGCACGATCATCGAGACGATGACCGAGCCGTGGGGAGTGCAGGTGCGGGTGGTCGAGATCAAGGACGTGGAGATTCCCGAGTCGATGCAGCGGGCGATGGCACGCGAAGCCGAGGCGGAACGGGAGCGCCGCGCGAAGGTAATCAACGCTCGTGGCGAGTTGCAGGCCTCCGAGGAGTTGCGCCAAGCGGCCGAGACCCTCTCGAAGAGTCCGGCATCACTGCAGTTGCGTTATCTGCAAACCCTTTTGGAGTTGGGAGCGGATCAGAACTCGACGGTTGTGTTCCCGCTTCCGGTGGACATCATCACGCCGTTCTTGCGCAATCCGGACGCGTTGCGCACCGCGATCGACAACATCAATCACCACGGTTGAGGCCTGCCTGAATCCCGTGCGTCACCCGTCCAGCGGTTCCGGTTCCTCAGGTGGCGCAAAGCTCCAATTGTCCGGATTGTTAGGCGAATACACGACGGGCAGTTGCTGTCCGGTTGTGGGCCACGGCGTGCCGGCAGCGACGACCATGCGCCCGTACACCGCATGCTCGTTGACCGTCGGTCCATTGATGACGCCGGAGATGGTCACGAACCGCTCCCCCGCCATTTCATCGCCGTCAGCTGCCCCGCCGCTGACCCCGGTCACCAGCAGGGTGCCGCTGGCCAGGGCGCCGCGCGGGCCGGGCCGGATGAACCGTGGCACCACAAACGCCGCCAGCACCGCCACCAGCAAGAGCAGCACCATGAATTCCCACATAGAGCCATGGTAGGACTGCTGCCATGACGCCAACCGATCTGCAGTTCGCTTTGACGCTGGCCGACCGGGCGGATGCGGTGACTCGCGCCCGGTTCGGCGCGCTGGACCTGCGTATCGATACCAAGCCCGACCTGACCCCGGTGACCGACGCCGACCAGGCTGTGGAGACCGAGTTGCGCGCGCAGATCGCCCTTCAGCGCCCGGACGACAGCGTCCTAGGCGAAGAGTTCGGCGGCACGACTACCGCGCGCGGCCGGCAGTGGATCATCGACCCGATCGACGGCACCAAGAACTTCGTGCGCGGGGTACCAGTGTGGGCCAGCCTGATCGCGTTGCTCGAGGACGGTGTCCCGACCGTCGGCGTGGTGAGTGCGCCCGCCCTGCAGCGGCGGTGGTGGGCGGCGCGCGGGCAGGGCGCGTTCGCCTTGGTCGACGGCGGCGATCCGCGTCAGATTTCGGTTTCGGCTGTCGCAGAACTGAATTCGGCGAGTCTGTCGTTCTCGAGCCTGTCCGGATGGCTCGAGCTGGGATTGCGCGAACGGTTCGTCGAATTGACCGATTCCGTCTGGCGGGTGCGCGCCTACGGAGACTTCTGGTCCTACTGCCTGCTGGCCGAAGGTTCCGTCGACATCGCCGCCGAACCCGAGGTATCGGTGTGGGATTTGGCCGCGCTCGACGTACTGGTGCGCGAGGCCGGAGGGCGGTTCACCAGCTTGGACGGCGACGCGGGACCGCACGGCGGCAGCGCCGTGGCGACCAACGGTCTGCTGCACGATCAGGTGCTGAAACGCCTGCACAACGATGTGAATTAGCTAACACAGCCCTGTAGATCTTACTCCGGAGTAAGATACGGTTAAACGCATCGCCCAACGACCGAGGCTGCTGATATGACTGACACACTTCCCGCTGCCGGGACCCGCTCACGCACCAAGAAGGGCCGTGATGGCCAGACTGCGATCGGGATGAAACCACACAAGCGCACTGCCGTCGACGTGGCCATCGCGCTGATCACGCCGCTCGTCGGCCAGGAATTTCTGGACAAGTACAAGCTGCGCGACCCGCTCAACCGGACTCTGCGCTACGGCACGGCCAAGGTGTTCTCCACCACCGCCGCAGCTACGCGACAGTTCAAGCGGGTGCAGGGCCTAGGTAGCGGGCCGACGCGGCTGAAGTCCAGCGGCAAGAACTACTTCGACCTGACCCCCGACGACGACCAGAAGATGATCGTCGAGACCGTCGAGGAGTTCGCCGCCGAGATACTCCGTCCGGCCGCCCATGACGCCGACGAGGCTGCGAGCTACCCGGACGGCCTGATCGCGAAGGCCGCGGAGTTGGGAATCACCGCTCTTAACATCCCCGAGGACTTCGACGGCATCGCCGAACATCGCTCCACCGTCACCAATGTGCTGGTGGCCGAAGCGTTGGCGTACGGCGACATGGGCCAGGCCCTGCCCATCCTGGCGCCTGGCGGGGTGGCGTCCGCGCTGACCCACTGGGGCAGCGCCGACCAACAGGCGACGTACCTGAAGGAGTTCGCCGGCGAAAACGTCCCGCAGGCCTGTGTGGCCATCGCGGAGCCCCAGCCGCTGTTCGACCCCACCCGCCTCAAGACCACCGCGGTGCGCACCCCATCGGGGTACCGGCTCGACGGCGTCAAGTCGCTGGTGCCCGCGGCGGCGCAGGCCGAGCTCTTCATCGTCGGCGCTCAGCTCGACGGCAAGCCGGCGCTGTTCATCGTGGAATCTTCGACCAAGGGCCTGACCGTAAAGCCTGACCCGAGCATGGGAATCCGCGCGGCGGCGCTGGGACAGATTGAGCTGGCCGGGGTTTCGGTGCCGTTGAGCGCACGCCTGGGCGAGGACCAAGCGACCGACGCCGATTATTCCGAGGCGATCGCACTGTCGCGACTGGGCTGGGCAGCGCTGGCGGTCGGCACCTCCCACGCGGTGCTCGACTACGTCATTCCCTACGTCAAGGAACGCGAAGCCTTCGGTGAGCCGATCGCCCGTCGTCAAGCCGTAGCGTTCATGTGCGCAAACATCGCCATCGAACTCGACGGCCTGCGCCTGATCACCTGGCGCGGGGCATCGCGCGCCGAGCAAGGTCTGCCGTTCGCTCGAGAAGCGGCGCTGGCCAAGCGTTTTGGCGCGGACAAGGGCATGCAGATCGGTCTGGACGGGGTGCAGCTGCTCGGCGGCCACGGCTACACCAAAGAGCACCCGGTCGAACGCTGGTACCGCGACTTGCGGGCCATCGGCGTGGCCGAGGGTGTCGTACTCATCTAAGACGTCATCTAAGACCAGACTTCTAAGCGAGAGATCAATCATGGCAATCAATCTGGAGCTTCCGGGCAAGTTGCAAGCGGTCATCACCAAGACCCACCAAGGTGTCGCCGAACTGGTGCGGCCGATAGCCCGCAAGTACGACCTCAAGGAGCACGCCTACCCGGTCGAACTGGACACGCTCATCAATCTCTTTGAGGGAGCGTCAGAGTCGTTCAGCTTCGCTGGGGCCGATGAGCTGCGCGGCAGCGCGGCCAAAGAGGACAACCACAACGGCGCCAACATGGCCGCGCTGCTGCAGACCCTCGAAGCCAGCTGGGGCGACGTCGCGATGATGCTGTCCATCCCGTATCAGGGGCTCGGTAACGCGGCCATCTCCGCTGTCGCAACCGACGAGCAACTGGAACGCCTGGGCAAGGTGTGGGCCGCAATGGCCATCACCGAACCAGGATTCGGCTCGGACTCGGCGGCGGTGAGCACCACCGCCCGCCTCGACGGCGACGAATACGTGATCAACGGCGAGAAGATCTTCGTCACCGCCGGTTCCCGCGCCACTCACATCGTGGTGTGGGCGACGCTGGACAAGTCGGTCGGGCGCGCGGCGATCAAGTCTTTCGTCGTGCCGCGCGAGCACCCCGGCGTCACCGTCGAACGACTCGAGCACAAGCTGGGCATCAAGGGTTCCGACACCGCGGTGATCCGATTCGACAACGCCCGCATCCCCAAGGACAACATCCTGGGCAACCCGGAAATCGAAGTCGGCAAAGGCTTTTCCGGGGTAATGGAGACCTTCGACAACACCCGTCCGATCGTCGCGGCGATGGCCGTCGGGATTGGTCGCGCCGCGCTGGAAGAGATCCGCAAGATCCTCACCGACGCCGGGGTCGAGATCGACTACGACCGGCCGTCTCACGTCCAGAGCGCGGCGGCCGCCGAGTTCCTGCGCATGGAATCGGACTGGGAAGCCAGCTATCTGCTGTCGCTGCGCGCCGCATGGCAGGCCGACAACAACATTCCCAACTCCAAAGAAGCGTCGATGAGCAAAGCCAAGGCCGGCCGGATGGCCAGCGACGTGACGCTCAAGACCGTTGAATTGGCCGGCACCACTGGCTATTCCGAGCAGACGCTGCTGGAGAAGTGGGGACGGGACTCCAAGATCCTGGATATCTTCGAAGGGACCCAACAGATTCAGCAGCTGGTGGTCGCCCGCCGATTGCTGGGTCTGTCCTCCTCCGAGCTTAAGTAGCCCGCGCGCAGACGCACTCAGGGTTGGATCGGGGCCGGCGGTCCGTCGTCAGCGCCCAAGTCGCGCTGCCACCACTGCACGTCGTGCCACGCGCCCAGTTTCCACCCGACCCGCCGATAATGGCCCACGGGTGCGAAACCGAAGGATGTGTGGAAGCCGTTGCTGGCGTCGTTGGGTTGGGTGATGCCCGCAAATGCTTGCCGGAATCCGCGGTTGGCGAGTCTGTCCAGCAGTTCGGCGTAAAGCATGCGTCCGCCTCCGGAGCGCACCCGGCCCGGCGCGAGGTACACGCTCGTCTCCACCGACCATTGGTAAGCGGCGCGTGGATTGAGTTGGTGCGCATAGGCATAACCTATGACAGCGTCGTCGGCGTCGTCAGCCTTAAGAACCAGCCACTCGAAGGTCGGACGAGCGGCCTCGATACGGGCCGACATCTGCTCACCCGTCGGCACTTCGGTCTCGAAGGTGATTGCGGTGTCGAGCACATACGGCCGGTAGATCTCGACGCAGGCTTTCGCGTCGGCACTGGTCGCGGCACGAACAAGCACTAGCCAGCGTCCAGCTGTGCGCGCAGTTTGTCGTCGAGTTCGATGTCGGCGACCGCCAAGTTCTCTTCCAAATGCTGTACCGACGAGGTGCCCGGGATCAGCAGGATGTTGGGCGCCACGCTCAGCGTCCACGCCAAAGCGACCTGCGCCGGAGTACAACCGAGGCGCTGCGCGGCACCACGCACCAACTCGTGTCCAAGTACCGGATTGTTTGGGCCGGTGAAGGCCGCGCCCAGCGGGAAGAACGGCACGAAGGCAATGCCGCGTGCGGCGCATTCGTCAAGAACGGGCCCCGCAGCGCGGTGCACTAAGTTGAAAGCGTTTTGCACACAGACGATTTCAGTTCCCTCCAGGGCGTGCAGCAGATGCTCGATGGTGATTTCGCTGAGCCCGATTCCGCCGATCAGCCCCTCGTCGCGGGCGGCGATCAGGACCGCGAGCTGGTCGTCGAAGAGCTGGTCCGGCTCTTTGCTTTCGAAGATCCGCAAGTTGACCGCAGCGAGTTGCTCGACGCCGAGGGTGCGCAGGTTGGCCTCCAGGTCGCGGCGCAGGTCGGCCGGGTCGGGCAGGGGCAGCCAAGCGCCCCGGTCGTCACGGCGCGCGCCCACCTTGCTGACCAGTGCCAAGTCCGCCGGGTAGGGATGCAGCGCCTCGCGGATCAGTTGGTTGGCCACGTCCGGCCCGTAGAACTGTGCGGTATCGATGTGGTTGACACCCAGCTCAACCGCCCGGCGCAATACCGCCAGCGCCTCGTCGTGATCGCGCGGCGGCCCCATGACACCTGTTCCGGGAAGTTGCATCGCCCCGAAGCCAAGCCGTGACACCGAAACGCGACCGAGCGGAAATGGGTCCATGGACTGAGGTTAGCGTCCCGGAAGTAGGGTGATCGGCATGCGCGCAGCACGGGTGACTCGACTTGATGGTCCGGACGCGATCGAGGTGGCAGACATCGACGAACCCACCGGTGACGGTGTGGTGGTCGACGTACACGCCGCCGGGGTGGCATTCCCCGATGCGTTGCTCACCCGCGGCCTCTACCAGTACCGTCCCGACCCGCCGTTCGTGCTCGGCGCGGAAATCGCCGGAGTGGTCCGGTCGGCCCCGGACGGTGCGCACGTGCGCGCGGGCGACCGCGTTCTCGGTCTGACCATGCTCACCGGCGCGATGGCCGAGGTTGCGGTGCTTGCCCCCGACCGCCTGTTCAAGCTGCCGGACAACCTCAGTTTCGAAGCCGGCGCGGGTGTGCTGTTCAACGATCTGACGGTGTACTTCTCGCTGGCCGTCCGTGGCCGGCTGCAACAGGGCGAGACGGTGCTGGTGCACGGTGCAGCCGGCGGGATCGGTACCTCGGCGCTGCGATTGGCACCGGCCCTGGGCGCGTCGCGCGTCATCGCGGTAGTCAGCTCCGAGGAAAAGGGTCAGATCGCCACGGCCGCGGGTGCCACCGATGTGGTGCGGGTCGACGGATTCAAAGACGCGGTCAAGGAGTTGACCGGCGGCCGCGGTGTCGACATCGTGGTGGACCCGGTCGGCGGTGACCGGTTCACCGATTCGTTGCGTTCGCTGGCCCCGGCCGGCCGACTGCTGGTCATCGGTTTCACCGGCGGCGAGATCCCAACCGTGAAGGTAAACCGGTTGCTGCTCAACAACATCGACGTTGTCGGTGTGGGCTGGGGAGCCTGGGCCGGACGCCACCCGGGCGCGCTCGAGCAGCAGTGGGCCGCGCTGGAGGAACTGTTCACTTCCGGCAAATTGGCGGCTCCGGAACCCGAGGTCTTCCCGTTGGAGGAGGCGGCGGCGGCCGTGGCGTCGCTGGAGAATCGCACCGCCAAAGGCAAGGTCGTGCTGCGCGTCCGCTGATCCAAAACTCCTGCGGGCAAAGGCTTGCTTCCGAGCAAAACAAAAAGTAACGTCAGTTTTAGTTTTGCTGCTCTGACAATCGGAAGCGGGCCATGGAATCCTTCATCCACCTGCGCAAAGGCAGGACGCCGCGGCGTGTGCACGCCGATCTTGACGGTCTTAAAGACGACGAGTTGGGTCGCGGTGGCTTCACCGGACGCACCGCCAACATCTACCGACGCAACGACCCCACCGCCTTCCGGGCGGTCGGGCCATTACGTCCGGTCGACGTGCTGGCCGACCAACTCAAACCCAGCGACGCCGCCGACGCCAACGGCGGCCCACTGCTGATGTTCAGCAATGCCGACTGCCGGGTGCTGCTGAGTCGCCGCACCGACGAGATGCCGTTCTACGCGCGCCACGTCGACGGCGACTTACTGTGCTTCGTACACGATGGCGCCGGCCTGCTGGAGACCGAGTTCGGACCGCTGAGCTACCGGCCAGGCGACTGGATTTACCTGCCCAAGGCCTGCACCTGGCGCCAAATACCGGACGCCCAAACCACTTTGCTGATGATCGAGGCCACCGACGAATTCCGGGTACCCCCGCCCGGACCGTTGGGACGGCATTTCCCGTTCGATCCGTCCCAGGCAGTTATCCCCGATCCCGCACCGATCGAAGACGACGGACGCGACGAGTACGAGGTTCGACTCGTCCACCGGGAGATGGGGGAAGACGGCCCGACAACGCTGTACTACCAACACAATCCGATCGACACCGAAGGCTGGCGGGGCGACAACTTCGCGTTCACCTTCAACATCGCCGACTACAACGTCGTCACCTCCGACAGCATGCACCTGCCACCTACGGTGCACCTATTCATGCAGGCAACCGGTGTCTATGTAATGAACTTCCTGCCCAAGCCCGCCGAAGGAGTGCCCGGCACCGAGCGCACCCCCTGGTATCACCGCAACGTCGACTACGACGAGATCGCGTTCTTCCACGGTGGTTCGCTGTACGGCATACCAATGCCGCCCGGCTTGATCTCGCATGCGCCGCAAGGAATTCACCACGGAGCACCGGAGAAGGCACGCGAGCGTGCCCGCCGCAAGTTCGACGATTACTCGCGGGTCGACTGGCAGGTGATCGCCATCGACACGCGCCGGCGGCTGACGCCGTCCGCTGAGGTACTGGCCCACGACCTAGGACAACATTCATGACAACGGCGACCGTGAAACACGACTACGACCGCATCCCCTATCTCGTTGCCTTCCAGAACAATTCCGGTGTCCGTGACGTCTATGGCGGCCTGGCCGAAATCACCGTGCTGGAAAGCTATCTGCTCAAGCCCAAAGACAAACCATCTGACACCGTTCTGGTTTTCATGCATCCGATCGGCGGCGGGGCGTATCTGCCGATGATCAATGCGCTGGCGCGCGCCGGTCACCATGTCATCTACTGCAACAGCCGATTCCGGGGCACCGACTCCGCGCTGCAGATGGAGAAGGTGGTCGAGGATCTCGGCGAGTGCATCAAGGACGCCAAGAACCGGCTGGGCTACCAGAAGGTGGTGCTGGCCGGATGGAGCGGCGGCGGTTCCCTGTCGGTGTTCTACCAACAGCAGGCCCAGCACGCGACCATCACATCGAGCCCGTCCGGCGACGGACCCGACCTGACTCAGCTCGAACTGCCGGCCGCCGACGGCATCATGCTGTTGGCCGCGCACATCAGCAGGCACGGCACCCTGACCGAATGGTTGGACGCGTCCATTCTGGACGAATCCGATCCCACCAAGCGCGATCCCGAACTGGACCTGTACAACCCGGACAACCCGAACCAGCCGCCCTATTCCGAAGAGTTCCTGACCCGGTATCGGCAGGCGCAGATCGACCGCAACAGGCGCATTACGGCGTGGGTCAAGGAGAAGTTGGCCGAATTGGCCGCTGCCGGCCGCCCGGATGACGAGTTCGGCTTCGTGGTGCACGGCACCATGGCCGACCCGCGTTGGCTGGATCCGACCGTCGACCCCAATGAACGCACGCCCGGTACCTGCTACCTGGGTGATCCGCAGGTGGTGAACATGAGCCCCGTTGGACTGGCGCGGTTCTCCACTCTCCGTGGCTGGTTATCTCAGTGGAGCTATGACGACGCGCGCGGCGACGGCGTAGCGTGCGGGCAGGACCTGGCGATCCCCGCCCTGGTAATCGGTAACCTGGGCGACGACGCTTGCACCCCCAGCCATACCCGACGGCTCTACGAGGCGATCGGCCACCCGGACAAGGAGATGCACGAAATCCCCGGCGCCACACACTATTACGCGGGACCTGACCAGCGCGACAAGCTGCGCCAAGCGGTCGACATCGTCACCGACTGGCTGGTCCGGCATGACTTCGCGAGGGTTGAGTGAGCGGAGCGCTAGACGGTGTCCGGGTGCTCGAACTAGGCACCCTGATCGCCGGCCCCTTCGTCGGCAGGCTGCTCGGCGACATGGGCGCTGAAGTCCTCAAGGTGGAACCACCCGGTGCCCCGGATCCGCTGCGCACCTGGGGTCAGGCCGAGGTGGACGGCCATCGAGTCTTCTGGACGGTGCACGCGCGCAACAAGTGCGCCATCACCCTTGATCTGCGCAAGCCTCGTGGTCGCGAACTGTTCCTCGAGTTGGTCGAGAAATCCGACATCGTGGTGGAGAACTTCCGTCCCGGCACGCTGGAGAAGTGGAACCTGGGCTACGACGTGCTCAGCGAACGCAATTCGGGCATCATCCTGGTCCGGGTCTCCGGCTACGGGCAGACCGGTCCGGACGCGCACAAGGCCGGCTACGCATCGGTGGCCGAGGCGGCCAGCGGGCTGCGTCACCTCAACGGTTTCCCGGGCGGTCCGCCGCCGCGGCTCGCACTGTCCCTGGGCGACACCCTGGCCGGCATGTTCGGCGCTCAGGGCGCACTTGCCGCGCTTTACCGTCGCAGTGTCACCGGGCGCGGGCAGGTCGTCGACGTCGCGCTGACCGAATCCTGTTTGGCCGTACAGGAATCCACGATCCCAGACTACGACGTTGGTGGGGTGATCCGCGGGCCCTCCGGCACCCGGCTGGAGGGCATTGCGCCATCGAACATCTATCGCAGCGCCGACGGATCCTGGGTGGTGATCGCAGCCAACCAGGACACCGTGTTCGCTAGGCTGTGTACGGCCATGGGACGTCCCGAACTGGTGACCGATGACCGCTTCGCCACGCATGGCGCTCGCGGCCGCAACCAGGACGAACTCGACGAGATCATCGGCGCCTGGGCAGCCGAACGTCAGCCCGCAGAGATCATCGAAACCCTCTCGGCCGCAGGCGTAATCGCTGGACCGATCAACACCGTCGCCGAGGTGGTGGACGACCCGCAGTTGCGGGCTCGCGGCATGCTGGTGCCGCACTTTGACGAACGTGTCGGCCGCGACGTATTGGGGCCGGGTATTGTGCCGGTGCTCTCGGAATCCCCTGGCGCCGTGCGCAATGCCGGCCCGGCCCGCCCGGGCCAGCACAACGAGGACGTCTACACGGGGCTGTTGGGCAAGACCGCCGACGAGATCGCGCAACTCGTCGCCGAGGAGGTGCTGTGAACGCACACCGTGTCGATATTCGCGAGGTAGCACTTCGTGACGGCCTGCAGATCGAGCGGCCAATTCCGTTGGCGGCCAAGCTGGAATTGCTGGCCGCGATAGCCGCCACCGGGGTCCGCGAGGTGGAAGCCACCGCGTTCGTCTCGCCGTCGAAAGTGCCGTCGATGGCCGATGCCGCCGAACTGGCCGCCGAACTGCACAACTTCCCCGGCATCGAATTCTCCGCGTTGGTCGCCAGTCCCAACGGCGCAAAGCGCGCCGTCGCCGCGGGGCTGCGATCCATCGAATACGTGGTGGCGGCCAGCGACGCGTTCAGCAGGGCCAACGTCGGGCGCTCCAGCGCCGAAGCCACCGCCCAGATCGGTGAGATCGTCGCCATCGCCCACGACAGCGACACCGCCGTCGAAATCATCGTCGCCACCGCATGGGACTGCCCGTTCGACGGACCCACTGACCCGCTGCAGGTGCTGGACATCGGGGCCGCCGCCCTCGAGCAGCGGGTGGACCGGTTCTCCATCGCCGACACCATCGGCACCGCCACCCCGGGCCGGGTAAGTTCGCTGATCGCGCAACTGCGTCCGGTGATCGGGGACCTGCCGCTGGGCGGCCACTTCCACAACACCCGCGGCGCCGGACTGGCCTGCGCCTACGCGGCGGTGAGCGCCGGCGTCACCCGACTGGACGCATCGGTGGGCGGGCTCGGGGGTTGCCCGTTCGCGCCGGGGGCCACCGGCAACATCGCGACCGAAGACCTGGTGTACCTCCTCACCGACAGCGGATATGAGGTCGACGTGGATCTGCAGGCCGCCATCGCGGCCGCACAGGTCGCGAAAGTGGCCGTCGGCCATGATCTGCCGAGCGCGCTACTGCGTGCAGGAGACCGGATCAGAACCTGATGCCCGCTGAACTGGTGAGCGCCAAAGGCCGGCAGACCCGCCAGGCCATCGAACTGGCTGCCCGGAAGCTGTTCGCCGAGCGGGGATTTCACGGAACGACACTGGCCGACATCACCTCGGCTGCGGGCAAGTCCTCGGCGGTGTTCTACCGCTATTTCACCGACAAGGAAGATCTGCTGGCCGCTCTGGCCGAGTCGTTCCTGCACGACGTCGTAGAACCATCCGGGCTCAGCGTCCACCTGCCCGACTCCCCCGCCGACGATGCATTCTTCACCTCCGTGGTGACCGGCTACTGGGGAATGTTCAAACAGAACATCGGCATCATGATCGCCGTTGCCCAACTGGCGGCCACCCAACAGCGTTTCGCCGCTGTGCAGAACCAGTTTCGCCGCTTCGGGATGAACATCGTGGCCGCCTCGGTTCTCCGCGCCCAAGAGCAGGGCTACGGCACCGAGCTCAACCCGGAACACACTGCGGCGGCCATCGCGCTGTTGTTCGAGAATTTCACCACTGTCTTCGTCGGTAAGCAGGATTTGGGGGTGACGATCAGCGACGAGGACGCCATTGCCATGCTGTCCAGGATTTGGAAGAAAACTTTGTACGGTGCTTGACCAAAGCTTGACCAATGCTTGACCAATAGGAGCTATCAACGTGGATTTCAGTCTCCCAGAACACCTTCCGGGCCTACTCGCTGAGATGGACCAATTCATCGACGCCGAGATCAAGCCGCTCGAACGCGAACACATCCAGTACTTCGACCATCGACGGGAGAACGCCCGCACCGATTGGGACAACGGCGGCATCCCTCGACGTGAGTGGGAAGACCTGCTCGGCGAAATGCGCCGCCGGGCCGACAAAGCGGGCTGGCTGCGCTACGGTCTGCCGTCGCAGTTCGGCGGTCGTGACGGCAGCAACATCGACATGGCCGTCATCCGGGAACATTTGGCGCACAAGGGACTCGGGCTGCACAACGACCTGCAGGACGAATCGTCGATAGTCGGCAACTTCCCGCAAGTCATCATGATGGACCGGTTCGGCACCGAGTCGCAGAAAAAGGAATGGACCGAGGCACTGATCACCGGCGAACGCTCGATGGCGTTCGGTCTGACCGAGCCCAACCACGGCTCCGACGCGACCTGGCTGGAGACAACCGCGGTCAAAGACGGCGACGGCTGGATTATCAACGGCGCCAAGCGATTCAACACCGGGGTGCATAGAGCCACGCACGATCTGGTGTTCGCCCGCACATCGGGTGAACCCGGACAGGCCCGCGGAATATCCGCATTCCTGGTGCCGTGCGACTCCCCTGGCTTCACCGTGCCGTACTACTGGTGGACGTTCAACATGCCCACCGACCACGGTGAAGTGGAACTCAAAGACGTCCGGGTGCCCGACGACGCGGTGCTCGGTGAAGTGGACCGCGGCCTGGAAGTGGGCCAAACGTTCTTGCACGAGAACAGGATTCGTCAAGCGGCCAGCAGCCTGGGGGCCGCGCAATACTGCATCGATCGCGCGGTGGCCTACGCCGGTGAGCGGATCGTGTTCGGCAAACCGCTGGCGGTGAACCAGGCGGTGCAGTGGCCACTGGTCGAACTGCAGACCGAAGCGCAAATGGTGCGGCTGCTGGTGTATTACGCGGCCACCCAGTTGGACGCCAACCACCACATGGAGGTCTCCGACAAGGTTTCGATGGCCAACTATCGCGCCAACCGGCTGGTGTGCGAGGCGGCCGACCGGGCCATGCAGGTGCTCGGCGGCATCGGCTACAGCCGGCACGAGCAGCTCGAGCACATCTACCGCCACCACCGCCGCTACCGGATCACCGAGGGTGCCGAGGAGATCCAGATCCGCCGGGTTGCCCAGCGGCTGTTCAAGTTCGGCAAGAGGTGACGCTGGCAACGGACCTCGGCGCGCTATTGGGGTCGGTCTTGAAAGAACAGGTGACGATCGACAACCTGCGAGCGCTCACCGGCGGTGCCAGCCGGACCACCTGGGCGTTCGACGCGGTCACCGGCGCCGACCGACGAGCGCTGATCCTGCGTACCGGACCACCCGACGACGTGCACGCCGGCATGGAACTCGAGGCACGGGTCCAAGCCGCGGCGGCGGCCGCCGGGGCTCCCGTCCCCCATGTCCTGATCGCCGACGATTCCGTTGCCACACTGGGCAATCCGTTCCTGATTTGCGAAGAGATCAAGGGCGAGACGATCGTCCGGCGCATCCATCGTCAACTTGACGACCCGCAGCGTCTGCTGCGCCAGTGCGCGCAGGCCATCGCCGCGATCCACCGCGCCGACGCCACCGACCCCGGCCTCACCCGGGAGGACCCGATCGGCCAGTGGCGCGAACGGCTCGACGGCATGGGCGACACCACCGCAACCTTCGAGTGGGCCTTCCGCTGGCTCGTCGCGCACCAGCCCGACCCGGCGCCGGTGGTGCTGGTGCATGGCGACTACCGGATGGGCAACCTCATCGTCGACGGATCCGACCTTGCCGCCGTCCTGGACTGGGAGCTGGTACACACCGGTGCGGCCTATGAGGACCTGGCCTGGTTCTGCGTGCGCGCGTGGCGGTTCGGCGCGCCGGCCAGCCACGCGGCTGGCGGCCTGGGCAGTATCGAGAGCTTCCTGCAGGCCTACGAGGAAGCCAGCGCAACTACCCTCGATCGGGCCACGTTTCGCTGGTGGCTGGTGTTGGCCACGCTGCGTTGGGGGGTGATCTGCCGCTATCAGGCCGAACGCCACCTCAGTGGCCAGACCCGCTCGGTGGAGTTGGCCACGATCGGCCGCCGGGTCTGCGAGAACGAATGGGATCTGCTTGATCTGCTCGAAGGGGCCGCGTCGTGAATCTGCATGGCCGACCGACCGCGGCCGAACTCGTCGCCGCCGTCGCGGAATTTCTGGAGAGCGACGTCCGGGAGGCCACCACCGGGCAGGTCAACTTCCACTCCCGGGTGGCCGCCAATGCCCTACGGATGATCGAGCGGGAGTTGCAGAATCCCGGCGAAGCTGAGGTCCGTGCCGCCCTGGACGGCCTGGGTTTCGCCGACGAGGCCGCGCTTGCCGCCGCCATCCGCGCGGGCGAGTTCGATGGTGGCGACCGCGAACACCAGCTCACCACATGCCTGCGCACCCTGGTACGTCATCGGTTGGCGGCCGCCCATCCCGGATACGACAACGAGTAGGAGCTCACCCATGTCTGTCACCGAGATCGCCGATCGACTCTTCAGCGCAATCGAGAAGGGCGATCAGGCAGCGGTCGAGCGGATGTGGAGCGACGACATCGCGGTGTGGCGAACCGGTGGCCGCGGCGGGCCCACCAGATACGACAACAAGCACCGCGCGCTGCGCGTGATCAGTTGGTTCATCTCAACCACCGCGCAACGCAGCTACGAAACCCTGGACCGACAACTGTTCGAGGACGGGTTCGTCCAACAGCATGTACTGCACGCCACCGGCCACACCGGCGAGGCGATCGCGATGCGGGTTTGCATCGTGATCAAGTTGGACAAAGAAGGTCTTATCAACCGAATCGAGGAGTATTTCGATCCCGCCGACCTGGCGCCCCTACTCGACACCTCCGCAGACAAGGGGGACCAACGATGACGACACTGGAAACTCTGCTCACCGATCCCGAGACAGCCGGCTCCTGGACGCTGTCTCCCGATCGTTCAGAGATCGGCTTCAAGATCAAGAACATGTGGGGCCTGATACCGGTCAAAGGCAAATTCACCGAGTTCAGCGGCCAGGGCCAGCTCACCGGTGCGGGCACCGTCTCGGGCCGCGTCGACATCGAGGCCGCGTCGTTGAACACCGGCATCGGCCAGCGTGACCGGCATCTGCGATCCGAGGACTTCTTCGATGTCCAACGGTTCCCGCAGATCAGTGTCGTCGTCAACGGCCTGACTCCGGACGGCGGCAAGGCGGCCGAGCTGCAGACCGAATTCACGATCAAGGGCGTCACCCAACCGGTGCCGCTATTGGTGACGATTGCCGAACTCGACGACGGTTCGGTCCGGATATCGGGGAAGGGCGAAATCGATCGCACCCGGTTTGACCTGGACTGGAACAAACTCGGCGTGATGTCTGACACCGTGACCGTGTCGGCTGAAACCGTCTTCGTGCGTCCCGCCAACAGCGCGTGAATTAACATCTGCAACGTGCCTGACAGCAGCCCACTTCGGATCCTCGTCTACAGCGACAACGTCCAAACCCGCGAACAGGTGATGCAGGCCTTGGGCAAACGGCTGCACCCCGACCTGCCCGAGTTGAACTACGTGGAGATAGCCACCGGTCCGATGGTGGTCAAGACGATGGACGAAGGCGGCATCGACCTCGCCATTCTCGACGGAGAGGCCACGCCGACCGGAGGCATGGGAATCGCCAAGCAACTCAAGGACGAACTGTCGTCCTGCCCGCCGATTCTGGTGCTTACCGGACGTCCCGACGATGCATGGCTGGCGAGCTGGTCACGGGCTGAAGCCGCGGTGCCGCATCCCTTGGACCCCATCGTGCTGGGCCGGACGGTGCTGAGCCTGCTGCGCGCCCCGGCCCACTAGCCCGTACCGAGGCTGCGAGCTAGCCGCCGCGGATCTGGATCTTCGGGGCCTCTTCCTCTGCGGCCGGACCCCGCGAATGAAATTCCCCGGGTGCGATCTTCGGGCGCAGCGTCGCGACATTTTCTTCGGCCTCCGAAACCTCTTCGGTTTCCTGTGCCGGCGTGGCAGCGCGCAGGCCGGTCTCCGGGATTCCGGTTGCGCCGGTAGTCGCTGACGCGGCGGCCGGCCTTTCTTCGCCCGGGGCCGCCTTCGCCGCGATGTCGGACGCGGCGGACGGCAATACGCTCATGGCCGGCACTTCGACTTCCGGGGTTTCGGCTTCCGGAGCCTCGACGACCTCGTCCGGAGTGACTTCCTCGGTTTCCTTCTCGGTCTCCTGAGCCTTGGCGGGGACCGGCATCGAGGGGCTGTCCCCAAGCAGACCGGCACGACTTAGCCCAGCCATCGCCATCGGCAACATGCCCAAGCCGGCCATGGGACTGACGCCCCCGGGACTGACAACTCCGGGACTACCGACGCCAGTGTTGGCCGTCGTGGCAGCGGCACTGCCCGCGCCGGCCGCGTCGCCGCCGCCGGTATAGCCGTTGGTGTAGCTCACCGGCGCCGCGCCAGCCGATTCACCGCCACCACCGCTTGCCACGCCACCGGCGGAACTTCCGCCACCACCACCTGCCGCCGCGCCGGCTGCATCACCGCCGCCACCACCGCCGCCACCCTGGGCACCGACAGGCCCGACGGGCGCGGCTCCGGCACCCGTGCCGGCACCGGCAGAATTCGCGAGCGCCCCGACTGCACCGGCAATCCCGCCGGTCAGCGCTGGGAAGCTCTGCAGCACCGTCTGCCACGGCACCACCTGCGCGGCGGCCGCCGCGGCGCCCGCGTAGTAACCGGTCATGGCGGTCACGTCGGCCGCCCACATCTCTTCGTAGATGCTCTCGGCCATCGCTATCAACGGCGCGTTCTGACCGAACAGATTCGACATCACCAGCTGCACGAATGCGTTGCGGTTCGCATCCACCGCACCCGGGTGGACGGTGGCAGCCCGAGCAGCCTCGAACGCACTGACCACCGTGCGCGCCTGCCCGGCCGCGCCGAGGGACTGCGACGCAGCCGCTGCCAGCCAACCCGCATAAGGCGCCGCCGCGGCGGCCATCGCCGCTGCCGCCGGCCCCTGCCAGGCCTGACTTGCCAAGTTAGAAATCACCGAGCCGAACGAGTCGGCCGCCGAGCCCAATTCCGCGGCCAGCCCGTCCCAGGCGGCCGCTGCCTCCAACATCGGCGCACTCCCGGCACCGAGGAACATCCGCAGCGAGTTGATCTCCGGCGGCAGCGTGAAAAAGCTCACAGGCTCTGTCCTCCCAAATCGGCCTCATCGAGAACCAGTGCGGCTGCGCTGACCTCGCCAAAGCCCTGCAGCTAGCCAGTCCATAGCCGATTAAAGGGTAACAACATGCGCTCCGCCCGTCTGGTCCTCGCGCGGATCCATAATATTTCGCGTGGCTAGATGTACTGACCTGAGAGGTTAGGTACACGGCTGGCTGGTGGTTGACCGCCGAGTGCTGTGTGGCCGCGGTGGTGATTG